>MEGD01000006.1 GCA_001725355.1 Novosphingobium sp. SCN 66-18 | reverse complement strand
CAGGGCGAAGGTGCTGGAGGATGCGAGCGTGCCGTTCTGGATCGTCCCGCCGGCAAGGGTGACGCCGCCGTCCTGGGTCTGGCTGGTGCCGCCGAGGTCAAGCGTGCCACCGCCGATGACGGTGGTGGTGCCGCTCGTGTCACCCAGCGTGCCGTCGCCCGCCAGCGCGAGCGTGCCGTCGCTCAGGACGGTGCCACCGGTGTAGCTGTTGGTGCCTGACAGCGTTTGCGTTCCCGCTCCCAGCACCAGCCCCCCGGCTCCGGCGATCGTGCCAGCGAACGTATCGTTGGCGTGGGTGATCGTCAGCGTATTGTCGCCCAGCGTGACGACGCCACTGCCTGCCAGAGAGGCAACCGATGCCACGCCGCCTGCTCCGGCAATGTCGAAAATGCCGTTGTTCACGAGGCGCGCGGAATTCGCGATCGACGCTCCGCCGGAAAGGGCGAGCGCGGCATCGCTGTCGATGGTCGTATCGCCGGTCCAGTTGTTGCCGGCATTGGTCAGCGCGAAAGGCCCGCCCGAGAACGTCACCTGCTGATCGATGGCAATAGCATCGCCGTTGATGTTGTTGCCCGTTCCCGTGGTGATCGCGCCTGAAAGAGTCACCACGTGCCCGGACGTGTTCCGGAAGACGGTCCCGTTGGCGCTGGCGGGCGAGGCCACCTCGAGCGACACGTTGTTGGCATAGGTGCCGTCTGCGGCAAAGGCGATGGTCGGGTCCACGGCGTGGATCACGCCCGTCCCCGCGGCACCGGTATCTCCCAGTGCCAGGATGCCGCCATTGACATAGAGATCGCCCGAGAAGCCGCTGTTGTTGGCCATCAGCTCAAGCGTGCCGGCGCCCCGCTTCACCAGCGATCCCGAACCGCTCAGCGTTCCGGTCAGGGCGATGGCATTGCCGTCGGTATCGATCGCGCCGCCCAGTGATTGCACGGTGAAATTGTTGCCGATCGTTCCGCCAGCGACGATCTTGAGCGTTCCCCCCGCGAACACGGGGTTGACGGCATTGGCGGCCAGATCGGTGGAACTGTAATAGCTGACCGCCGTGTCGATGTCGGGAATGGCGGGGGGCGCGGGCGGGTTGGTGATCACGACCGTGCCCGTGGTCGTCCCCAGCTTCGAAGCGACGAATAGGATGGGGTCAAGCGCGCTATCGATCGCGTTGAAATCGCCGAACCCCAGTTGATACGTGCCGCTGTTGTCGATCGTGAAGGTCTGGGCAATGAATGACGTGCTGCCATAGCTTTGCAGGATGACGGTCTGTGCGGGGTAGCCGGTGGACCCCGCCGTGATCCCCGCAGCGCCGTTGCGGGCCAGCAGGTCGACTGCGTTGAGGCCGTTGCCCGCGATCGAAAAGAAGACGCCATCCGTATAGGGAAGGTAGTCTTGCGCGGCATAGGCCCAATAGAACGTGTAGGAGCCCTGCGACAGGGTCAGCTGCTTGGAGATGTAGCCGAAGGTCGTTGTCGTAAGGTTGGCGCCCACGCCATTGATCGTGACATTGCCGGTACCGGTGGCCGACAGCATCGTACCCGGACTGAGCCCCAGCGCGGCGTCGATGGAGTCGATCGTCGTGAGGCTGAGTTGAGGCTGGATCACGGCCATGGACTCACCCGGAGCCGGCGTCAGCGTGAAAGGGGAGACGCCCAGATTCAGCGTTACCGTGGTGGCGGTGACAGACGCGCCGCCGGCCGTCGTCCACCCGTTCAAGGTGCCATCGGCGAAGAGGTCGAGGCTGCCCGCGGTCTGCGCGATCGCGGCATGAGGCGGAATAATGGCGCTGGAAAAGAGCAGCGCCAGTCCAAAGGATTCAGCCTTTCTCGAAAACGTCATTCGCCGCCCTTTCCTGATCGACGCGCCAGTTTAAGTGGCGTTTTGAAAGCAACGGCTATCTACGATGGTAAAATATCCATCAAAATTACGGACGTATAAAGGAAAACACTTAGGGATTTTCGCGAGGGATAAGTGTTGGTCGTATTCCAATGTCCAGACCAGTGCCGAACTGGGGAAATCGGGACTTTCCCATTCCGTCGTCGGAATCCGGCGCCGCATTGCACGCGCGTCCGGCCATGCGCTTGACGAGGTGCTCCAAGGCCCCGCGATCAGCGCTGGCGGCGACCGGAGCGTGCGGATAGGGTGCGCTTCCGCCGTGCGGGAATCCCTTGGCCCGCGAAAACAAGGAAGCTGCGATGCGCCGTTTCACAATGCACGCGATAGGGTTGAGCCTGCTCGCGCCGATGGCCACCGCCGATGCCGCGCCCGCCCGCCATGTGCCGGCGGCTGTAGGCTTTCCGTTTTCCAAGGCGGTGGCGGTCGATGGAATTCTGTATCTCTCGGGCGAGATCGGAACGGGGCCGGACGGGAAGCTGGTGCAAGGTTTCGACGCGCAGGTGCGCCAGACGATGGACAACATCGTCGCCACGCTCGCGCGGGAGGGATTGAACACCGACGACGTGTTCAAGTGCACGGTCTATCTTGCCGACATGAGCCAGTGGAGCGCGTTCAACCGCATCTACGTGTCCTACTTCAAACCCGGTCGCTTGCCCGCGCGAAGCGCATTGGGCGTGAACGGTCTCGCGATGGGCGCGGTGACCGAGGTCGAATGCTGGGCCACGTTGCCCCGGAAGTAACCCGCTCCGAATCCGTCCTGACCGCACTTTCCGCGTTGCCGCAAGCCATGCGGTGCGTCCTGCGCGTCACCGGAATTATTGGACAGGCCAATTTGGCATTTCCCGGGAAGGTTATTGCTCTGGCCCAGCCAACGAGCGGCGGGTGGCGGATTTTTTGCCGCGCCACGGTGAGCCTTCGCCCGCCCGAGGCTTCGTTTTCCGGGCGTTGCGATAGCGGCTATGATCCATAAATATATTGCTATATCAATGTCATGACGGGTTGTGCGGCCAATTCCCTGTAAGGAGGAATGACCAAAGTTGTCAAAATCTGCGAAGAACGGCTTGTATCTGGTAAGGCCATTTGATAGGAGGCCGATGCTTCACGGGCGAAGAACCCGTGCTTCTACTTCCAGGGAGAATGGAGATGACCTGTTTCCGCAATTCCGTTTGCCTCGGTGCGCTGGCTGCCGCGACGGCAGCGTTGGCGCAGCCGGCCATTGCGCAGAACGCGGCGCAGGATCAGGCATCTGCGAAGTCCGATTCCGGGGCTGATTCCGCGGCACCCGGCGAGATCATTGTCACCGCGCAGAAGCGCGCGGAAAACGTGCAGAGCGTTCCTCTCGCCGTTTCGGTGGTCGGGCCGACCCAGCTCAAGGCCGCCGGCGTCACGCAGTTCCAGGATCTGGGCAAGATCGCGCCCTCGCTGACGATCCGCCCCGCCGAGCACCCCGCCAACGCCAACGTCTCGCTGCGCGGCGTCGGCACCTTCGCCTTCGGCATTGGCGTGGAGCCGAGCGTGGCCGTGCTCGTCGACGAAGTGCCGCTGGCCTTTCAGGCCCGCGCCTTCACCGATCTGCCCGACGTGGAACGCATCGAAGTGCTGCGCGGGCCGCAGAGCACGCTTTACGGCAAGTCGGCCTCGGCGGGTCTGATCAACATCATCACGCGTGAGCCGACCGACACCTTCCACGCCCGCGCCAACATCCTGGCCACCACCGATTCCGAAGTGGGCGGCAACGTGAGCATCTCCGGGCCGCTTGCCCAGGATCTCGGCTATGTGCTCTCGGCCAGCTATTCGAAGTGGGATGGCAACGTCCACAACCTGTACAACGGCAAGACCGTGAACGGTCGCGAAACGGTGAACCTGCGCGGCAAGATCCGTTACGAGCCCAGCTCCGACGTCAAGATCACGCTTTCGGGCAACTACGTGAACGGCACCACCACCGTCGGCCGTCCGTTCATCCGCATGGCGCCCGGCGCGCTGCTGCGCAACACCGCCGGCCAGACCGTGGGCGTGACGATGCCCGGCGTGAACGTGAACCCCGAAAACCAGGACATCAGCAACAACTACGATTCCCGCACCAAGTATTACGGCGGCGGTGGTTCGCTGCGCGGCGAATTCGGGCTGGGCGACCTGACGCTGATCTCGATCACGTCCTACGACAAGTTCCGCCTGAACGATTACCTCGATCACGACGATACCTCCTCGACGCTGCCGATCGGCAGCAACATCCAGGTCGGCGCGTTCAAATCGCGGCTGTTCACGCAGGAAGTCCGCCTGCTGTCGCCCGGCGACAAGCCGTTCCGCTACACGGTCGGCGCCTACTATGCCGATGTACGGTTCGAGCGGCCGTTTTATCGCGGCCCCGCGTTCTCGCCGGCCAACTGGTATGCCACGTCCAAGTCGCGGCAGGTTGCCGGCTTCGTGCAGGCCGACTGGGAATTCATGCCCAAGGCCACGCTGACGGCGGGCGGCCGCGTGCAGAACGAAAAGATCGCCTACACCTTCCAGGA
Organism: Novosphingobium sp. SCN 66-18; assembly: GCA_001725355.1. GTDB lineage: Bacteria > Pseudomonadota > Alphaproteobacteria > Sphingomonadales > Sphingomonadaceae > Novosphingobium. Next base: position 81,702 of record MEGD01000006.1, on the reverse strand, counting down.
CAACCTGGCGGCGGCCGGCAGCCAGTTCTTCAGTGGCGGCGCATCGAAGACGGCCGGCACCTACCGGATCAGCGCGCGCTATGAATTCACGCCCGACCTGATGGTGTTCGCGACCTATTCGACCGGCTACAAGGGCCAGACCTACGACCTCACCACCGGCTTCAATGCGGCGCGTGCGGCCGCCGGCCCGCTGCTGCCCGAACGCTCGCGCGATATCGAGGTCGGCGCGCGCATGCAGTTCCTCGACCGGCACGTGACGGTGAACCTCACCTACTTCGACACGACCTACAAGAACCTGCAGGCGCAATCGATCGAGACGATCGGCGGCACGCAGAACTTCCGCCTCACCAACGTCGGCAAGCTGGGCACCAAGGGCGTCGAACTCGATACCTCGGCGCGGACGGGCGACCTCTCGCTCAACTGGTCGCTGGCCTATCTCGACGCGAAGTACCTCTCGTACCCGACCGCGCAGTGCTATCCGTTGCAGACGGCCGCGACGGGCTGCATCAGCGGTTCGCCTAACTACCAGAACCTGACCGGCGCGCGCGCCGTGCAGGCGCCGAAGTGGAAGTTCGCGCTCGGCACGGAATACAGCCCGGCGCTGACCGACACCCTGCGCGGCGTGGCCCAGCTCAACTGGCAGTACCAGAGCAGCCTCTACTTCGTGGCGGAAGACCCGCAGACGTTCCAGCCGGCCTATTCGATCGTCAATATCGCGCTGGGCCTGCGCGCCGAGGATCGCCGCTGGGAACTGACCGGGTTCATCAACAACCTGTTCGACAAGCAGTACTACGGGTCGCTGGTGAACACGGCCAGCAACTTCGGCACGGTGCTGGCGACGCAGGCGGTGCTGCCGCGTGACTATCGCCGCTACGGCGGCGTGCGTTTCGGCGTCAATTTCTGACGATCCGGGTCCTCCGGTCGCAACGGTGGGGGCGTCCCTCAGCCCCCACCACCCTTCCGGAGCGCCAATAGACGTATCGGGCGACAAGCGCGGGAGAAGGACATGCGGCAGGTTCGGGTAAAAGCGGGATTGATCGTGGCGGCGCTGGGATGCGCCGTGCCGGCCATGGCGCAGGAAGCACCCGCGGTCCTGCCGCTCAGCACCGTGCAGAACGGGCCGCTGCTCGTTTCGGCCGACATGCGCCAGGGCACCGATCTTTCCGGCCCGTGGCATTATTCGATCGATCCCTATCGTGCGGGGATCGCCGGCTTCCATGGCGAGATGCCCGAGCGCGGGCAGCAGCGTTATGCCGATGTCGATGTCCGCAAGGCCATGGCCGAGGACAACCGCACGCTGTACGAATTCGACATGGCGCATTCGCCCACCGCCGCGCTGCCCGGTTCGTGGCTGGCGCAGACGCCCGAGATGCGCCACTATCAGGGCCTCGTCTGGTATCAGCGCGCGTTCGATGTGCCCGCGCAGCGCAAAGGGCGCACGTTCCTGCGCTTCGGTGCGGCGAACTACACCACCACGGTCTATGTCAACGGCCAGCCGGTGGGCCGGCACGAGGGCGGTTTCACCCCCTTCGCCTTCGATGTGACGAAGCTGCTGCGCGATGGCGCGAACCAGGTGACGATCGGCGTGGATTCGCAGGCGACCGCCACCACCGTCCCTCCGCCGGTGACCGACTGGGAGAACTATGGCGGCGTCACGCGCCCGATCCGCCTGATCACCACGCCCGACACTTACGTGGACGATGCGTGGGTGCGGCTGACGCGTGATGGCCGGATCACGGTCAGCGCGCATCTCGATGGCCCGCAGGCCGCCAACAGCGCGATCCGTCTGCGTATCGGGGAACTGAAGCTGGAGCTGGCCGGCAAGACCGACGCGCATGGAGACTGGCGCGCCACGATGACCGCGCCACGCGCACTGGTGCGCTGGTCGCCCGAAACGCCCCGGCTCTATGACGTGACGATCGCGGCGGGCGAGGATACCTGGCGCGACCGCGTGGGCTTCCGCACCATCGAAACGCGCGGGGCGGACATCCTGCTCAACGGCAAGCCGGTGTTCCTGCGCGGTATCTCGGTGCACGAGGAGGAAATCGGCAGCAATCCGGCGCGCGTGATCACGCCCGATGCGGCGCGGGCCTTGCTGGGCGAGGTCAAGAACGGCTTGCACGGCAATTACGTGCGGCTGGCGCACTATCCGCACAGCGAAGTGATGACCCGTGCGGCGGACGAAATGGGCCTGCTCGTGTGGAGCGAGGTGCCGGTCTACTGGATGGTCGCGTGGTCGAACCCGCAGACGCTGGCGACGGCACGCAACATGCTGGCGGAGAATATCCTCCGCGATCGCAATCGCGCCTCGGTGGCGATCTGGAGCGTCGCCAACGAAACGCCGGTAACGGACGCGCGCAACGTGTTCCTGCGCACGCTGGTCAGCGATGTGCGCCGGCTGGACGATACGCGGCTGGTCAGTGCGGCACTGCTGGTCGATCGCGCGAAGGATGCGGCGGTGCCGACGATGACGCTGGCCGATCCGCTGGCCGATGTTCTCGATGTCATGGCGATCAATACGTACAACGGCTGGTACACCAACGATCGGCTGGCCGATCTGCCGGGCAGCGTCTGGCATGTGCCCGCCAACAAGCCGCTGGTCTTTTCCGAGTTCGGCGCGGATGCCAAGGCGGGCTTTCACGATGGCGGCGCCGGGCAGAAGTTCTCCGAGGAGTTCCAGGCGGAATACTACCGCAAGACCCTGGCCATGGCGGACGAACTGCCCACGCTGCGCGGCATGTCTCCTTGGATCCTCAAGGATTTCCGTTCTCCCCGCCGCCAGAATCCGGATTTCCAGCAAGGCTGGAACCGCAAGGGTCTGATTTCGGAAACCGGCCAGCACAAGATGGCGTTCGACGTCCTGGCGCACTATTATCAGGCCAAAGATCAGGCAGGACGCTGAATGGCCCGGATCGTATGCGTGGGCGAAGCCATGCTCGAACTCTCGCGGCAGGGCGAGGGCTGGGCGCTGGGCTATGGCGGGGATACGCTGAACACCGCGATCCATCTGGCGCGCGCCGGGCATGACGTAGCCTATTTCACCGCGCTGGGCAGCGATCCTTTCGCGGATGACTTGCGGCGGCGCTGGGCGGCGGAAGGGCTGGACTGTTCGCTGGCGCTGGCGCACCCGACCCGCCAGACCGGTCTTTATGCGATCAGTACCGACGCGCGGGGAGAGCGCAGTTTCGCTTATTGGCGCGATACCAGCGCCGCGCGCGAAATGTTCGCACTGCCCGGCGCGGCGGCGGCGCTGGAGCAGGTGGAGCGAGCGGACCTCATCCATTTTTCGCTGATTACGCTGGCGATCCTGCCGGCCGAAGCGCGCAAGGCTCTGCTGGCGCTGGCCCGCCGGGTGCGTGCGCGCGGCGGCAAAGTCTCGTTCGACGGGAACTACCGGCCCCGGTTGTGGCAGGATGCAGCAGAAGCGCGTACCGCGCGCGACAGCGCGATCGCGGTGGCGGATATCGGCCTGCCGACGCTGGACGACGAGATCGCCATGGGGGGCGCAAGCTCCGCACCGGCGGTGTCGGCGCACTGGCAGGCCGCCGGGTGCCGCGAAACCGTGGTCAAGCTGGGCGAGGCGGGGTGCCTGCTGCCCGATGCGACGATCATCGCGCCCGACGCCGTGCTCGACCCGGTCGATACCAGTGGCGCGGGCGATGCGTTCAACGGAGGCTATCTGGCGGAGCGGATGCGCGGCGCCGATCCGCGTGCCGCCGCGCGAGCCGGCCACGCGCTCGCCGGCTGGACGATCATGCGCCCGGGGGCGATCCCGGCGGATACGTTTGCGTCCGGGGTGCCCAATTGACGCGGCATTCCCGCATCTTTACGCCTCCAGGCGCTCCGCGCAGCTTCCGGGAACAGGATCGCCTGAAATGACGAAAACAAGCGCATCGCCCGTTTATGACATCGTTGTCGTAGGAGGCGGCATCAACGGTGCCGGCATCGCGCGCGATGCGGCAGGGCGCGGGCTGAACGTCCTGCTGGTGGAGCGCGAGGATCTCGCCTCGCACACCTCGTCGGCCAGCACGAAGCTGATCCATGGCGGGCTGCGTTATCTCGAATACTACGAATTCCGCCTGGTGCGCGAAGCGTTGCAGGAGCGCGAACGCCTGCTGCGGATCGCTCCGCACATCATCTGGCCGCTACGCTTCGTCCTGCCCCGACCCAAGGGCGGCCGGCCCGGCTGGATGATCCGCATCGGGTTGTGGCTCTACGATCACATCGGCGGCAAGCAAAGCCTGCCAAAGTCGGAAGGGGTCTCGCTGCGCGATCCGCGCTGGAGCGATGGGCTCAAGCCCGGCCTGACCAGCGGCTTCGCCTATTCGGACGCATGGGTGGACGATGCGCGGATGGTCGTGCTCAACGCCATGGACGCCGCCGCGCGCGGGGCGACGATCCGGACGGGCGTGGCCATGACCGGGGCGCGGGTGGAAGACGGCCTGTGGCAGGTGGATTTGCGCGAGGAAGCCGGTGGCGCCGCGTCCACCGTGCAGGCGCGTGCCCTCGTCAACGCCGCTGGCCCGTGGGCAGGCAGCCTGCTGCACGACACCGGCGGCGTGGCGCATGAGGGCGGTATCCGGCTGGTCAAGGGCAGCCACATCATCGTGCCGCCGCTCTACAAGGGCGATCACGCGTTCATCCTGCAGAACCCGGACGGACGCATCGTCTTCACCATCCCGTACCAGAAGCGCTTCACGCTGATCGGCACGACGGATGTGCTGGTGGACGAGGCCGAGCGCGCGCGGCCCAGGATCAGCGCCGAGGAAACCGAGTACCTCTGCCACACCGTCAGCGAATACTTCGAGCGGCAGGTTGCGCCGGCCGACGTCATCTCGACGTATTCGGGCGTCCGCCCGCTGTACGACGATGGCGGAGACGACGCCAAGGCGATCACGCGCGACTATGTGCTCAAGCTGGGGCGCGAGGAAGGCCCGCAGCTGCTGAGCGTGTTCGGCGGCAAGCTGACGACGTATCGCCGGCTGGCGGAGCACGCGCTGGAAAAGCTGGCCCCGTTCCTGCCGGCGATGGGGCCGGCATGGACGGGCGCGGGGCCGCTGCCGGGCGGCGACTTGCCCGGAGGCGACTTCGATGCCTTCCTCCAGACCGTGCGCGCGCGCTGGCCGTTCCTGCCCGCCGACACGGCCGAGCGCGTGGCCCATGCCTATGGCACGCGCGTCGAGGAATGGCTGGGCGGTGCGGAGGGCTGGAACGCCCTGGGTGAGGATTTCGGCGCCGGATTGACCGCTGCCGAAGTGGACTATCTCTGCGCGCACGAATGGGCGCGGACGGCGGAGGACATCCTGTGGCGGCGAACCAAGTTGGGTCTTGTCTGTCCTTCTGATACGGCGGAACGGCTCGCGCTCTATCTGGCAAGGCGCGCGGGACACGAAACGGCCGCCGCCCCGGCGGTGGCCAGCGGGGGAGAAGGATAATGGCCGGGCTTATCCTCGCGCTCGATCAGGGCACCACGTCCACGCGGGCGCTGGTGTTCGACGCGGATCGCCGCGTCATTGCCAGCGCGCAGCAGGAATTCCCCCAGCACTACCCGCATCCCGGCTGGGTCGAACACGATGCCGAGGACATCTGGCGCGATACGCTGGCCTGCGCGAAGCTGGCACTGGAGCGCGGCGGGCTTTCGGCGGCGGAAATCGCGGCGATCGGCGTCACCAACCAGCGCGAAACCACCGTGCTGTGGGACCGCAAGACGGGCAAGCCGCTGCACAACGCGATCGTCTGGCAGGACCGGCGCACCGCCGAAGTCTGCGCCGTGCTGCGCGATGCGGGCCACGAACCGCTGGTGCAGGAACGCACCGGCCTGCTGCTCGATCCCTATTTCTCGGCGACGAAGCTCGCCTGGCTGCTCGATACCGTGCCCGGCGCGCGTGCGGCGGCCGAAGCGGGCGAACTGGCGTTCGGCACGATCGACACCTTCCTGCTGTGGCGCCTGACCGAAGGGCGTTCGCACCGCACCGACGTGACCAACGCCAGCCGCACGCTGCTCTACGACATCAACCGCCAGCGCTGGTGCCCCGACCTGCTGGCGCTGTTCCGCATTCCGGCGGCGGTCCTGCCCGAAGTTTGCGACAGCGCATCGGACTTCGGCCATACCGACCTGCTCGGCGCGCGTGTGGCGATCGGCGGCATGGCGGGCGATCAGCAGGCGGCGTTGGTCGGCCAGTCGTGCTTCGCGCCGGGTCAGGCCAAGATCACCTATGGCACGGGCGGCTTCATGCTGCTCAACACGGGCGACAGGGCGGCGCGTTCGCGGGCGCGCTTGCTCACGACCATTGCCTATCGCGTCGGCGGGCAGGCGCGCTATGCGATGGAAGGCTCGATTTTCGTCGCCGGCGCGGCGATCAAGTGGCTGCGCGACAAACTGGGCATCATCGTGGAGGCGCGCCAGACGCAGGAGATGGCCGCACGGCTGCCCGATAACGGCGGCGTCTTCATGGTCCCGGCCTTCGTCGGCCTGGGCGCGCCGCACTGGCATACCGAGGCGCGCGGGATGCTGACCGGCATGACCTTCGACACCGGCGCGGCCCATATCGCGCGCGCCGCGCTGGAATCGGTGGCGTTCCAGACGGCCGATCTGGTCGCGGCGATGCAGGCGGACGGGGCGGGCAAGCTTGCCGTCCTGCGCGTCGATGGCGGCATGGCGGCGAACGACTGGTTCTGCCAGTTCCTGGCCGATATTCTCGACATCGTGGTGGAGCGGCCGGCCAACCTCGAAACTACCGCGCTGGGGGCGGCGCTGCTCGCGGGGCACCAGTCCGGCGCCTGGCCCGATGCGCTTTCGGCCGATCCGGGCGTGGAAGGCCTCGTCCGCTTCGCGCCGCGGATGGCGTCGGAAGAACGGGCCGGGCTGATCGGCGGCTGGCAAACGGCCGTGCGCCGGGCCATCAGCGCCTGAGGTAGAGAGGGAGAACCGCATGCGCATTTTCCATCGCGGTTGCATGGCGCTGGCGGCGCTGTTGGCTCTGTCCGGCGTGGCGCGGGCCGCCCCGGGCGACTGGGTGCAACAGGTGCAACCCATCGCGATTCCGGCCGACGGCAAGGGCATCGCTCTGCCAGTCACGCTGCCATCGCCGAAGGGCGCGGAAAACCGCCACGAAGCCTGGGCGCAGCAGGGGCCGGGACAGCGGCTGGTCTACAACGTCAACCGGCCGGAACTGATCGTCGTCCCTCCCGCCCAGGGTGTTGCGCCCGCAGGCGATCAACCGGCGGTGATTCTCGTTCCGGGTGGCGGCTTCGAGTTCCTGTCGATGGACAACGAAGGCTATGGCGTGGCCGAACGGCTCGGCAAGCTGGGCGTGCGCGTGTTCATCCTCAAGTACCGCACGCTGGTTCTGCCCGACAGCATCGACGGCTTCCGCGATGCGCTGGCGAGCACGTTCGCGGGCAAGGGGCCACCGATCGATATCCTGCAGGATCTGCCCTATGCCGTGGCCGATGCGCAGTCCGCCGTGCGCACGGTGCGTGCCCGGGCGAAGGAATGGCATGTCGATCCCCGCCGCGTGGGGCTGCTGGGCTTTTCCGCCGGCGCGATGACGACGCTCGCGATGATGCAGGCCGATGTGCCCGATACCATGCCCGATTTCGCGGGACTGATTTATGGCCCGACCAAGACCGGCCCCGTCCCGCCCCATGCGCCGCCCCTGTTCGCCGCGCTGGCGATGGACGACCGCTTCTTCGGCAAGGACGATCTCGGCCTGATCGATGGCTGGCGCAAATCCGGCGCATCGGTGGAATTCCACCTCTACAGCGGCGGCGGCCACGGCTTCGCCTCGCAGCCTAACGGCACCACCAGCGATGCCTGGTTCAGTCAGTACGCCTTGTGGCTCAAGGCCATGAAGATCGTGCCCTAGGGTCTTGACCCTAGATCCGCGCGGATTGTTTTTGACATAGGCGGCCCGCCAATCGGATACCACGGGCATGTGGGTATTGCTGGGCATCGCCATCATCGTCGCGGGCTTCATGCTCCGCTTCAATCCGCTGCTCGTCATCGTGGCGGCGGCGCTGGCGACGGGACTGGCGGCGGGGCTGAGCCCCGTGGCGATCGTCGCGGCCTTCGGCAAGGCGTTCAACGATACGCGCTACGTCAGCGTCGTGTGGATCGTGCTGCCGGTCATCGGCATGCTCGAAGCCTATGGCCTGCGGGAACGGGCGAGGACGCTGATCGGCGGGTTGCGCGGCGCCACGGCGGGGCGCCTGCTGGCGGGATACCTGCTCCTGCGCCAGGCGACGGCGGCGATCGGGCTGACCTCCGTCGCCGGCCATCCGCAGACCGTGCGGCCGCTGGTGGCCCCCATGGCGCTGGCCGCCGCCGAAGCACAGGCGGGCGATCTGCCGGAAGCGGAGCGCGAGGAAATCAAGGCCTGGGCTGCCGCGACCGACAATGTCGGGCTGTTCTTCGGCGAGGACATCTTCCTGGCGATCGGATCGATCCTGCTGATGAAGGGCCTGCTCGAACAATACGGGATCGTCGTCGAACCCTTCCAGCTTTCGGTCTGGGCCATCCCGACGGCGATCGCCGCCTTCGCGGTCCACGGCTTTCGGCTGTGGTTGCTGGACCGTCGTCTCGCCCGGACGAAGGGCCGGGAAACGGCGGCATGATCACGCTGCAATGGGTCTATGGCCTGGCCGGGGCGGTCTTCGCCGCCTTCGCCGTGCTGGGGCTGCGCGATGCCGGCAACCCCCGGCGGTTCCGGAACGGCGCGTTCTGGGGGCTGATGGCCGCGAGCATGTGGGGCGGCGATCGGTTCGGCGATGTCGGCAACGGGCTGCTCGTGCTGGCGCTGGTGGGCATCGGCGCGCGGGGGCTGGGGAGGAGCGATGCGGGCGAAGTTCCATCGACCACCCTGACCGCGCGCGCGGCGCGCCATGGCAATCGCCTGTTCCTGATCGCGCTGGCCATCCCGTTGACGGCGCTGGCGGGCACCTTGCTGTTCAAGCAGTTTCCCGCGCTGATCGAAAGCAAGCAGGCGACGCTGATCAGCCTTGGGCTGGGCGTGGTGCTGGCCCTGGCGGCCGGTGGCACGCTGCTGCGCACGCCGCTCGCGCTGCCCTTGCAACAGGGCAGGCGGCTGATGGACCAGGTGGGCTGGGCCGCGATCCTGCCGCAGATGCTGGCCAGCCTGGGCGCCGTGTTCGCGCTGGCCGGGGTGGGCGAGGCGGTGGGCGGGATCATCCGCGTTGGCATCCCCGCCGGCAGCCTGTTCGGCGCGGTGGTGGCCTTCGGGCTGGGGATGGCGCTGTTCACCATGGTCATGGGCAATGCTTTCGCGGCGTTCCCGGTGATGTTCGCCGCCATCGGCATGCCCTTGCTGATTAGCACTTATCACGGCGATCCGGCGGCGATCAGCGCGATCGGGATGCTCGCCGGCTTCTGCGGCACGCTGATGACCCCGATGGCGGCCAATTTCAATCTGGTGCCCGCCGCGCTGCTGGAACTGCGCGACGAATACGGCGTGATCCGCCGCCAGATCGGCACCGCGCTGCCCTTGCTGGCGATCAACATCGCGTTTCTCTACTGGTTCGCGTTCGCCGCTCGATAGCCCCAAGGGCTGGCGCTTCAGTCGCAGGCGATGCCGGCCTGCTCCAGCCAGGCGCGGGCGGGGCCGAGATGCGCTTCGTAATGGCGCCAGCGCTGCACGGAATCGGCGTTCAGCGGCCGGCGCACCTGTTGCGCGCTGGGCGTTGCCACCGCGCCGCTGGCGGTGTGGAACGACAGGCAGGCATCGTCCCACGGCAGCCCGCAATGATCGAGCAGGCGCCGGGTTTCGCCTTCCTGATCGGCGATCAGGGCTTCGTAGCCGAGTTCGAGCACGGGGCCGGGAAACAGATCCCGCCACAGCGCGACCAGGCCATCGAACAGGGCATAGTACCGCGCCGCATCGACGAGGTCGTATGACCAGCCGTAGTAGGGCGAGGTCGTGGCGAACAGGTTCTTGTAGTTGCTCCACACCGCATCGAGCGGGTGGCGGCGCAGGCAGACGATCCGGGCGTTGGGCAGCGCGCGCGCGATGTGGCCGGCATAGAGGAAGTTGAGCGGGAACTTGTCGACGAAGATTGGCGCTTCGCCGCCGGCGTGCTGGCGCGCGCGGTCGAGATAGGCGCGGCCAAGGTCTTCGGGCCGTGCCGATCGCACGCCCGCGATAGTCTCGGGGTCGAGCACCATGCGCGAAGGGCTCTGCGACAGGCGTTTCAGCGCCAGCGGCATGGCCTGCAACTCGCCAACCGATTCCACCTGCGGGTGGGCCGCCAGGATGCGGTCGACCAGCGTCGTGCCGGTGCGCGGCATGCCCACCACGAAGATCGGCGCGTCGGCCAGCGTGCTTTCACCGGCGAAATAGGCGGGATCGGCAAAGGCCTCACGCAGCGCGGTGGCGTTGTGCTCGTCGCTCTCCATCGAAAAGCCCAGCCGCTTGCGGTGCGCGGCGTTGGCCGTGGAAAGATGGCGGAAGACATCCTCGTGCCGCCCCAGATCCTCGTATTCCTTGGCTGCGGCATAGTGGATGCGCAAGCGTTCGACCGGATCGGGCTGCGCGCCGATGGCCGTCTCCAGCCGCGCGGTGTGGTTCCGCTCCGCCTTCTGTCGCCGCAGACCAGCCAGGCCCAGATGCGCGCGGCCATGGCCCGGATCGTGCGCCAGCATGGCCTCGTACTGCGCTTCGGCATCGTCGGTGCGGCCGAAGAAGCCGTAGCTGCTGGCCAGGTTGAAGCGGAACGTAACGTTCGCGGGCATGGCGGCCACCGCGCGTTCGAACAAGGGCACGGCTGCGCCGTGATCGCCGAGCCGGGCATAGGTGCAGCCGATCGTATCCAGCACCAGCGGATCGTCGGTGGGACAGCGCGCGGCATGATCGGCGGCGGCGCGGGCTTCGGCTTCCCGCCGCAGCAGGATCAGCAGGCGGGCGTGCTGCGCGGCGTATTCGGCATTGCTGCGCGCGAGCGAGACCGCCCGCTCCACGGCTGGCAGCGCGGCGTTGATCCGCCCGGTTTCGGCCAGCGCCATGCCCAGCAGGAAATGCGCCTCGGGGAGCGCGGCGTTCACGCGCAGCGCGGCATCGGCGAGTTGCGCGCATGCGGCCACATCGCCCCGGCGCAGCGCCGCGCGCGCCTGCTGGAGCGAGGCGGCGGTGCGATCGGCAGGCACGGGCGAACGCAGCAGACTCACCGCTTATCCGGCGGTGGCCGGGGGATCATTGCGCCGCGCCTTGATCGCGTCGATCACCGGGCGGAACGGGAAAAGGAACTGTTCCCATATCGACAGCCGCTTGCGTTCGTCCTGCCCCACGATGTCCGCCTCGCCTTCGCGATAGGTGCCGAACACGCGATCGATCAGGATCAGCGAATTGGCGTAATTGCAGCGCGTGTCTTCGTAGGGCACCGAATGGTGCAGGCTGTGGTTGCGGATTGTCGTGAAGAAGAAGGAATAGAACAGCGGCGGATCGGACCGCACGTTGGCATGGGCGAACGTGGAAACCACGCCCAGGATGTTCACCGCGCAGAAGATCGCCGCCAGCGGCAGATCGAACAGCGCCACCACGCTCAGGCTGATCAGGAACAGCTCGATCGGATTGCCGACGTATCCCTTCATCGCGTTCAGCTGCGTGATGTGGTGGTGCGGCGCATGGGTGAGCCAGGCCGGATGCCAGTTGTGCATCAGCCGGTGCATCCAGTACTGGCCGAACTCGATCAGGAACACGACAAGGGCCACCTGCAACAGAAACGGCATGTGCATGGCCCATTCGGTGGTGATGCCCAGCGATTTCTTGAGTGCCTTCAGCGGATCTTCTGCGAGCGTATTGGAAACCCACGAGATCGCGGTGTAGCCCAGGACCACGTAGAACGTATCGGTCAGGAATTCGCGCTTGTTCAGCCGCCAGCCGGCGTGCCGTTCGAACAGGAACTCCAGCCCCAGCACGATCGCGGTGATGACAAGGCCGGCCGCGATGATGGTCGCCGGATGTTTGGCCAGCGCTTCGGGAATAAAGGCCCAGAACAGCACCACGGCGACGATCATCGCGGGCGGGATCAGGTTGACCAGCGTCTGCTTGAAGTCCTTGCCCATCGTGGTCCTCGGCGGATGGATTTCCGAATGATGCCGGCATGCTATCGATATTACCTATATCGTCAAGCGTAATATTCCGCATTTGCTAACGCGCCCCGCAACGCATCCGATGGCACGCGCGCCCAAAAAGGTATTACATAGCCACATTCTCGTAATAACGGCGTGGACAAGACGGTTGTTTCGGACAATGCTGCAACGCGAAAGCGCATGCGCTGTTTCCTTGAAGGAGAACCGAAATGAACAGGCTCGGGTTGGCGATGGTGGCGCTTGCCGCTCTCTGCGTGGAGCCGCCGGCGGCGCAGGCGCAGGAGGAACAGGTCATCACCGTGCCGGGCTTCGCGGATTTCCTCGCGGTCGATGGCGATACCGTGTGGGCGACCAACAAGGGCAGGGTGGAACAGTGGGCGCGTGGCGGCAAGCGCGCGGAAGTGCCGATGACGCGTCCGTGCGGGGCCATGGCGGTGGCCGATGGCGCGCTGTGGGTCGCCGATTGCAAGGAAGGCGCGCTCAAGCGCATCGACACGCGGACCGCGCAGATCACCGCCACGATCCCGACCGGCATCGCCAATCCGTTCGGCGAGCTGAACGTCGTGGCGGGCGCCGGCTCGATCTGGGTTGCCAGCGACGGCAAGGGCGTGGTCTCGCGCGTCGATCCCGCGACCAACAGCGTGATCGCGACCATACCGGTCGATCCGGGCACGTTCTATCTGGCGTTCGGGCTGGGATCGCTGTGGGCGGTCAGCAGCGCGCAGCAGTCCGTCCAGCGCATCGATCCCGCGACCAACACGGTTGCCGGGAAGACCGCGCTGGGCAAGGAACCCGGCTTCCTCGCCGCCGGCGAAGGCGCGGTGTGGGTGCAGGAGCAAGGCGATGGCACCGTCGCGCGGATCGATCCCGCCACGGGCGCTGTCACCGGCCGCGTCAAGGTGGGCGACAATCTCAAGTACGGCGACATCGATACCGGCGGCGGCAAGGTGTGGCTGCGCACCACCGCCGACCAGGTGTTCGTGGTGATCGACCCGGCGACGCTGGCGATCCGCGCGCGCATGGGCAAGGCTTCGGGCAGCGGCGCGCTGCGCTACACGCGCAAGGGTGTGTGGACGACCTCGCACGACGTGCACACGCTTTCGTGGTGGTCGAAGCCGGGCAAGATCGGGAAGTAGGGGGCTTTTAGCCCTCTCGCCTTCAGGGGAGAGGGTTGGGAGAGGGGGCGCACCGCGCTTGCCCCTCTCAATTTCGGCTAGGCCGTTTCACGACCAAGCCTGCGTATCTCTCCCCTGAAGGGGGGAGAGTGGAAGTGCCAGGTCCGCCCGACCCTAAAGGCTCGCGATATAGGCGCGCCAGCCACCCAGGTGCGTGATGTCGGTGGCCCCGTCCATCGCGCGCGGCTCCGCCACGAAACCCTTAACGCTGCTGCCGTCGGCCAGCGTCACCGTGCCGATCGCGAGCGGGGGCACCACTTCGGCCACGAAGCTGCCGAAGGCGGCGACATCGAGTTCATAGACCTCGACCGCGATCGCCGCCCCATCCGCGTTGTGGATCAGCGCGGGCTTGGGCGGCACACTGTCGGCGATGGCATAGAGCCGGTACGTGGGCGCGGTCTCGAACGCGCCAACGAACGTGGCCTCGCGCGAGGTGAGTTGCCAGTGCAGCGGCATGTCCTTGAGATGGGCGCCGACGACGGCGAGTTTCACGGTCTGCATTCGTCCCTCCAGATCGAGCGGCGGTGGCGGCGGCAAGTCGGCGGCCGCCAGGTAGTCGTTGGCCAGCGTCAAAAGACCCTGATCGGTATCGGCAGGCCCGATCAGGGTGATCCCGAAGCCGGTGGCATTAGCGCGCGCGCCGGCCGGCACGGCCACGGCGGCCATGTCGAGCAGGTTCACGAAGTTGGTATAGGCGCCGAGGTTGCTGTTGAGCGCGATCGGCGCCGCCAGCAGTTCCGCCACGCGATAGGTCGTGCCCGTGGTGGGGAAAGCCAGCACGTCGATGGCGTCCCACATCTGGTCTGCCTGCCGCTTGAGCGCGGCCAGGCGATAGATGCCGTTGAACAGTTCGACCGCCCCGATGTCCCCCCCCGGTTCGACGACCTTGCGCACGGTTTCGTCGATCGCATCGGGATCGCTGGCGAGAAGGCCGGCGATGGCCGCGGTGCGTTCGGCAACCCAGGGGCCGCCATAGAGAAGCTGCGCCGCTTCCTGCAGCGGCGCCGTGTCGATCTCCACGATCTCGCCCAGCGCGCCAAGCTTCTCGAGCGCGCGATTATAGAGATATTCGGATTCGGCATCGCCGAACCACAGGCGCTGTGCCCGGCGCGGTACGCCAATGCGCGTGCGGCCCACTGGGCGATCGGCCAGCGGCTTGGAATAGGGATCGGCGGCATCGAAGCCCGCCACCACGGAATCGATCAGGGCCGCACCGGCGATGTCATCGGTGAACGCGGTGATGCAGTCGATCGTGCGGCACGCCGGAATCAGGCCGCGCGTGCTCCAGCGCCCCTTGCTGGGCTTGAATCCGATGAGATGGTTGAACGCGGCGGGCACGCGGCCCGATCCGGCGGTGTCGGTGCCGAGCGCGAAGGGCACCAGCCCCGCCGCGACGACGACCGCCGAGCCCGAACTCGATCCGCCGCTGACATAGGCGAGGTTGTGTACGTTGCGGGGGATGCCGTAGGGCGTTCGCGTGCCGACGAGGCCGGTGGCGAACTGGTCGAGGTTGGTCTTGCCGACGCAGAGCGCGCCAGCCGCCTTCAGCCGCGCGGCCACGTCCGACGAACTATCGGGACGATAGGTGAAGGCGGGGCAGCCGGCCGTGGTCTCGAACCCGGCGACATCGATGTTGTCCTTCACCGCGAAGGGCACGCCCGCCAGCGGCAATGTTTCGCCCGCCGCGATGCGGGCGTCCACCGCACGCGCGGCTTCGCGCAGCGCCTCGGGATCGGCGCGGCTGATCCAGGCCTGCGGCTGCACCGCATCGTAGGCGGCGATGCGGGCCAGCGTTTCTTCCATCACGGCAAGCGCGCTGGTCTCTCCGCTGTTGACGGCGGCGGCGGTAGCGGCAACGCCGCGCCGGGCGAACGACACGCTCATGCCAGCGGGCTCAGCGCCAGCATCGGCGCACCGGGCAGCAGCGATTGCCGCTCTTCCAGATAGAGCGCGGCCACCGTGCCGGCACCGGGGCTTTCGACCGGGCATTCCATCTTCATCGCCTCGATCACCGCGATCGTGTCCCCGGCTTCCACCGTATCGCCGGGAGCAACGAGCAGCTTCCACACGACGCCGCCGAACGGCGCCTCGATCACATCGGCGCCATCGGGCACCTCGATGGCGACGGCGGGCTCGGCCCCGCCATCGCGATCGGTCAGGTCGGTCACCCGGTCGAACTCGCCGATGCGCTGCCATTCGGCGCGCTCGGCATCGAAGGCCGCCTGCCGCTGCGCCTCGAACGAGGCGATCGTATCGGCGTTGTCGCGCAGGAACGCGCGGTAATCGGCCAGGCGGAACTCCGACTCCTCGACCTGGATGGATCGGCGCCCGCTGGGGAAATCCCGGCGCCAGTCGGCCAGTTCCTCGGCGCTCACCTTGAAGAAGCGGATCTGGTCGAAGAAACGCAGCAGCCACGGCTTGCCGCCCTCGAACGCGTCGGTCTCGCGATGCGTGTTCCAGACCTGGATGGTGCGGCCGAACAGCTGGTATCCGCCCGGCCCTTCCATGCCATAGATGCACATATAGGCCCCGCCGATGCCGACCACGTTGGGCGGGGTCCAGGTGCGCGCCGGGTTGTACTTGGTCGTGACCAGACGGTGCCGGGGATCGACGGGCGTCGCCACCGGCGCGCCGAGATAGACATCGCCCAAGCCCAGCACGAGGTAGCTGGCGTCGAAGATCACCTGCTCGACCGCGTCGGCATCGGGCAGGCCGTTCACGCGGCGGATGAACTCGATGTTGTCCGGGCACCACGGCGCATCATCGCGCACGGCGGCGATGTATTTCTGGATCGTCTCGATCGTGGCGGGATCGCGCCAGCTCAGCGGCAGATGGACGATGCGGGATGGCACCGCGAAGTCCTCCAGATCGCCCAGCCGCTCCTCTGCATCGATCAGCGCGGCCAGCGCCGCGCGCTGGTCCAGCCGCACGCCGTCGAAATGGAACTGGAGCGAGCGGATGCCGGGCACGATGTCGATCACGCCGGGCAGGGCCATCCGTTCCAGCTCCGCCATCAGCGCGTGGACGCGGATGCGCAGTTCGATGTCGAGCACGATCGGGCCGTATTCGACCAGGATGTTGCGGTCGCCCTGCTGGCGATAGACGGTGCGCGGGCGCTCGCCCTTCGCCGGCAGATCGGCCAGGATCGGCGAAAGATCGACGATGGCGCGGGCGGCGGTCGGGGCCGGCACCGTGCCGCTGGCGACGAGCGTACGCTGCGCCGCGTCCGCTTTCATCGCGTCGTCGATCGTCACCGGGCGGAAGCACAGGCGATCGCCCGGCGCGAGCTGCCCGATCTTCCAGCGGTCCGCCGCGATCACCACGAACGGGCAGACGAAACCACCGAGCGAGGGGCCGTCAGGCCCGAGGATGATCGGCATGTCGCCGGTGAAATCGACCGCGCCGATGGCATAGGGATTGTCGTGGATGTTCGACGGGTGCAGCCCGGCCTCGCCACCATCCGCGCGTGCCCACTGCGGCTTGGGGCCAACCAGTCGCACGCCGGTGCGGTTGCTGTTGTAGTGGACCTGCCATTCCGCCGCCAGGATGGTGTCGATGTCCGCGTCGGTGAAGAAGTCCGGCGCGCCGTGCGGGCCATAGAGCACGCGCAGCGTCCATTCCTTCGCCAGATCGGGCAGCGGCGCGGTGGGAAGGGCATCGCCCGTGGCCGCGCCCGCCGGATGCAGCGTATCGCCCGCCAGCAGCCGGCGCGCGGCATGGCCGCCGAACTGGCCCAGCTCGAACGTGCTGCGGCTGTCGAGATAGGGCGGCACGTCCAGCCCGCCGGCGATCAGGATATAGCCGCGCAGCCCGCCGCCGGTGACGCGGCCGAACGCTAATGTCTGCCCCGCCGCGATCTCGATCGCCACGCCGCGTTCGACCGGAACGCCATCGAGGCGGGCCTTGAAGTCCGCCCCCATCAGGCAGATGCGCGCGGGGGCGTTGAACAGCAGGATCGGCCCGGTGATGGTCATTTCCAGCCCGGCCGTGCCTTCGGGATTGCCGAGCAGGCGGTTGCCCAGGCGGAACGACTGGTCGTCCATGGGGCCAGACGGCGGCACGCCGATGGCCCACAGGCCTTGCCGGCCCGGCCAGTCCTGCACCGTGGTTGCGGTGCCGCCGCTGATGACGCGGATGCCGCGCGGACCGAAATTCAGCCCGTCGAGCAGGCGGGTGGAAACATCGCCGGCCACGAACGGGGCCGCGCGCACCACGTCGCGCAGCCAGCGCAAGTTGGTCTCGATCCCGTCGATGCGGCTGGCGTTGAGCGCCTGCTGCATCGCCGTGACCGCCTCGGCCCGCGTGGGGGCGTGGACGATCAGCTTGGCCAGCATCGGATCGTACCACGCGCTGACCGTGGTGCCCGCCATGCACCATGTTTCGGCGCGAATATCCCCGGGGAAACTTACCGCGGTGAGCGTGCCGGATGTCGGGCGATAATCGAGCGCAGGATCTTCGGCATAGAGCCGCACCTGGATGGCATGGCCCTTGGGCTGCGGCGCTGGCGCGTCGAGCATCGCGAAATCGCCCGCAGCGCCCCGGATCATCCATTCGACCAGGTCGATGCCCATGACCTCTTCGGTCACGCCGTGTTCAACCTGCAGCCGTGTGTTCATTTCCAGGAAGAAGAACCGTTCGCGCTCGGCATCGTAGAGGAACTCGACCGTGCCGGCCGACTTGTAGTTCGCGGCCTCGCCCAGCCGGACGGCGGCGGCGATCAGGTCGGCGCGCACGCTGGCGGGCAGGTTCGGCGCAAGCGCTTCTTCCACGACCTTCTGGTTGCGGCGCTGGAGCGAACAGTCGCGCTCGCCCAGGGCCATGATCCGGCCGGCGCCGTCGCCGAAGATCTGCACCTCGATATGGCGCGCGCGGCCGACGTAGCTTTCCAGGAACACGCCGGCATCGCCGAAGTTGCCTTCGCCCAGCCGCGCCACGGCGGCGAAGCCCTGCCGCACCGCGTCATCGTCCTCGCACACGCGCATGCCGATGCCGCCGCCGCCGGCGGTGGCCTTGAGCATGACCGGGTATCCGATCTCGCGCGCGGCCGTGACGGCCTCGTCCTCGTCCTGCAGCAGTTCGGTGCCCGGCGCCAGCGGCACGCCGTGTTCGCGCGCCAGCGCGCGCGCGCTGTGCTTGAGGCCGAAGGTGCGGATGTTGTCGGGGTTCGGGCCGATGAAGGCAACGCCGGCCGCCGCGCAGGCTTCGGCGAACTCGGCGTTTTCGGCGAGGAAGCCATAGCCGGGATGGATCGCGCCCGCGCCCGTCGCCTTGGCCGCCGCCAGGATCGCGGCGACGTTGAGATAGCTCTCCGCCACCGGTGCGGGGCCGATGCACACCGCTTCATCGGCTTGCGAGACATGGAGCGAATCCACATCGGCTTCCGAATAGACGGCGACCGACTTCAGGCCCATGCGGCGCAGGGTGCGGATGATCCGGGTGGCGATGGCGCCCCGGTTCGCGATCAGGACGGTATCGAAGCTCATGCCGCCACGATCATCCGTACCGGCGTCGGGTTGAACGCGTTGCAGGGATTGTTGATCTGCGGACAGTTGGACACGACCACCGTCACGTCCATTTCCGCGCGCAGGTCCACCGTAAGCCCCGGCGCCGAGATACCGTCGACGATGCCGAGCGCGCCGTCGGCCTCGACGGGAACGTTCATGAAGAAGTTGATGTTCGAGACGATGTCGCGCTTGCTGCGCCCTTCGAGAAGGTTCGCCTCAAGGAAGTTCTCGACGCAGGCGTGCTGCGCCTTGGTGTGATGGCCATAGCGCAGGGTATTGGATTCGCACGAACACGCCCCGCCGATGGTGTCGTGGTAATCGACCGAGGTGCCGGTGATGACCATCATCGGCCGCCCCTCGTTCGATCGCAGCACGGTTCCGGCGCGCAGGAACAGGTTACCCTGCGCCGCCACCGTATCCTGCGCGCTGTAGCGTTCGGCATCGTCGGCCGTGGCATAGAGTAGGAAATCGACCGCCTGGTTGCCTTCCAGATCGACGATCCGCAGCGTCTGCCCGGCGGCGACATGGTGCAGCCACGGCGCGCGCGACGGCACGATCTCGTCGTGCACGATGGTGCCGGGAAGCCCGGCGGTATGGGGGTCCACGCTCATGCTGGCGAATTCCTTGGCTAGCGGCGGTAATAGTCTTCGACGTTGAGGAAGGCGCGCAGGCCTTCCGGCGTCGCATTGCGGATCGCGTCATCGGCCGGCGTCACCGGGCCGCGCCAGGCCGAAAGGCGCAACGGGGTCACGGTCCATTCCGGACGGGGATCGAGCACGTGCGGGCAGTTGGCGATGACCACGATCACGTCCATTTCGGCCCGCAGCAGCACGGTACGGCCGGGGTCGTAGGGACCGACCAGCGGCGTGATCGCGCCGTCGGCCTCGATCCGCGTGCCCTTGAACAGGTTGATGCAGGGATGCACGTCGCGGCGGCCAAGGCCGTGCTTCGCCGCCCCCAGCAACAGGCGGTCGCGCCCGTTGGGGAAGGCGCCGCTGTTGCGGCCTTCGCCATAGCGCGCGGCGTTGGTCGCCGCGTTGGACGTGCCGCAGAACGCATCGTGCGTTCCGGCGTCGTCCTCGATGATGCTCATCAGCACGCGGCCCATGTCCGACAGCAGCAGCTTGCCCGCGCCCAGATAGGCGTTCCACTGGACCTTGACCGTATCGGCGACGTTGAGCCGCTCGGTGGGCATTTCGGCGTTGAAGACCATCAGCGAGGCGCAGGCATCGCCGCGCAGGTCGATCAGGCGCAGGCGCGTACCACGCGCCAGCCGGCGCGTGGCATAGCCGCCCGCGGCCACCACTTCTTCCCACAAAAGGTCATTCGCGGGAACATCGCCGGGGAGGTCTTCGGCGACAGGCGGAAGCACCGGCATCGCTTCCACCTTGGTGCCGCCCATGGCGCGGGCATGGTCGCGCGCGGCGAGCGGATCGGCCAGGCCCCCACTCATGCCGCGGCTCCCTTGCGCGCGCCGCGCGCGGGCTTCTGTTCCCGAAGCCCGCCGCCATCGGCTTCCACGTCATCCTGTTCGTACAGCGGCGGCAGCAGCGCGGTGGTCGTGACCAGTTCGAGCTGGTGGACGCCGCGGATGCCCCGCAGCGCATCGCACAGCGCCTTCAGCCGCACCGCCGGTCCCTGCACGAGCAGGACTTCGAGCGACTGGTCGTCTTCCAGGAAGACGTGCTGCGAGGAGATGACCTCCTTGAGGTAATCGGCCTGCGTCTGGGCGAGCTGGTGCCGCACCCGCCCGCGATCGCCCCGATAGACCAGCGTGATCGTTCCGGCGAGCATCTCGTCGGGACGGGTAAGGGCTTCGTGTTCGGCCAGGGCATGGCGAATCAGTTCGGCGATCAGCTGGGAACGCGACGGCAGGCCGCGTTCCTCCACCATCACGTCAAGCTGGCGGAACAGTTCCGCCGGAAGGCTCATGCTGAGCCGGGCGAGGTTGGCGAGAGGAGGCTCGGTGCTCATGACGCAGGTCTCTCAATTATTACTAACTTGGTCAAGTGTAATACTCTCGTCGTTCGTCGGAACCGGACGAGGCTTCAGCCGCAGGTCGTAAACGGCGGTCGCGCCAAAGCGGTGCGGCGCGTGCGGATCGATCCGGCGCTTGTCGAGCGTGAGGACGCGGGTACCCAGCGCAAAGGCTTCGCGCAGATCGTGTGTCACCATCAGGATGGTCAGCGAGTAGTCCCGCCACAGCCGCGTGATGAGCGCGTGCATATCGGCCCTGATGCCCGGATCGAGTGCGCCGAACGGTTCGTCCAGCAGCAGGATGCGGGGGCGCTTGATCAGCGCCTGCGCGATGGCAAGCCGCTGCTGCATCCCCCCCGACATTTCCGCCGGAAGCAGATCCAGGCTGTCGCCCAGGCCAACGGCGGCGAGCATGTCCGCCGCTTCGGCGGCCGCGGCGCGGCGGCGTGCGCCGAACAGCCGCGCGGTGAAGGGCGCTTCCGCGCATTCCAGCCCGAACATGACGTTGCGCAGGGCGGAGAGGTGCGGGAACACCGAATAGCGCTGGAAGACCACGCCGCGATCCGGCCCGCATTCGGGCGCCAGCGGCACGCCATCGAGCAGGATCGAGCCGCGCGTGGGCCGTTCCTGCCCGAGAACGACGCGCAGCAGGCTGCTCTTGCCCGCGCCGGACGGGCCGATGATCGACACGAAGGAGCCGGCCTCGATGTCGAGGTTCACCCGTTCGAGCACGACCTTGTCGCCGTATTCGACCCAGAGATCGCGAAGGCTGAGGAGCGCGCTCAATGTCCGGCTCCATGCGCCCAGGGATAGAGACGATGGCTGATCTTCACCAGCGCCACGTCCATCACGATCGCCAGCAGCGCGATCCACGCGACGTAGGGCAGGATGATGTCCATCGAGAGGTAGCGGCGGACAAGGAAGATGCGGTACCCCAGCCCGACATCGGACGCGATCGCCTCGGCCGAAATCAGGAACACCCAGGCCGGTCCCAGCGAAAGGCGCACCGCCTGGATCAGGCGCGGCATCGCCTGCGGCAGCGCCACGCGCAGCATCAGTTGCCAGCTGCTTGCGCCCAGCGTCTGCGCCTTGATGATCTGTTCCCGCGGCAGGCTGGCGACGTGCGCGGCGATATCGCGGATCATGAACGGCGCGATGCCGACCACGATCAGCGCCACCTTGGCGGTCTCGCCCAGGCCGAAGGCGATGAACAGGATCGGCAGCAGCGCGATCGGCGGGATCACCGCGATGCCGGTCACCAGCGGACCGAACGTGGTGCGCACCGGTGGCAGCACGCCCAGAACCAGTCCGACGAGCAGCGCCGAGACGGTGGAGATGGCGAGCCCCAGCCCGAGGCGTTGCAGGCTCGCCAGCGTATCGGCCCAGAACACGATCTGCCCGGAAAGCGCGTCCGGCTCGCTCAGCAACCCGGACATGGCCTCCACCATGCCGCCGGGCAGGGGCAGGATCTTGTCCGAGGGGTTGGCGGCATGGCGGCTGGCCGCCATGAACAGGTAGAAAATGATCAGGATCACGACCGGCGCGGCGCCTAGCAGCACGCGATTGCCCGGCCGGATCTGGCGGTTCACCCAGCGCATGGAACCTCTACTTCGTTCGTGCGGTCAACGGGCACCGGGCCGGCTCAAAGCTTGCCGTCGGCGGCCATTTTCATGAAGCTTTCGTCGAAGCGCAGCGTGACGTGCGCGGGATCGCCCAGCGTCTTGCCGCCGGGAAAGGCCATGCCCACCGCGTCGGCCGACTTCGCGCCCTGGCCGAACAGCCCCTTGGAGAAGCTGAAGTCGCGCACGCGGGTCATCGTGGTGATCAGCGCCGGCGCGGAGGTGGCCTCCACCGCTTCCTTGGGATCGGCATAGAGGTGCGTGGTCGCCAGCTGGCTGTCGAACACCTCCGGCGTCGTCCCCGCCAGCTTGGCCATCGCCGCGCGGGCGGCCTTGCCCTGTTCGTCCTGCCGCAGCATCAGCGCCGTCGTCTCGTACCAGATCGCGGTCAGCGCCTTGCCCAGATTGGGATTGGCCTTCAGCGTCGCCGTATCCACCACCAGCAGATCGAGGATTTCACCGGGGATTTTCGACGAATCGAACACCAGCTTGGCGTTCGGCTGCGCTTTCATTACCGAAAGCTGCGGATTCCAGGCCACCGCGGCGGTTGCCTGCGGGCTGGCCCAGGCGCTGACGATGTCGGCGTCCGAGGTGTTCACCGTCTTCACGTCGGTCAGTTGCAGTCCGATGGAATTGAGGGCGCGCGCGAGCAGGTAGTGCGACACCGACAGTTCGGCGAGATAGACCTGCCGTCCCTTGATCGCGGCCAGATTGTCGGCGCCCTTGAGCACGATTCCGTCGTTGCCGTTGGAATAATCCCCCATGATGAGCGAGGTGGTGTCCTTGCCGCCGGCGGCGGGAATGGTCAGCGCATCCATGTTGGCGACGGTCACGCCGTCCAGCTTGCCGGCGGTGTACTGGTTCACCGATTCGACGTAGTCGTTCACCTGAACGATGTTGATCTTCACGCCGTACTTGTCGGCCCACTTCTTCACGATGCCCGCCTGCTGCGCATAGGGCCAGGGCATCCAGCCGGCATAGATCGACCAGCCGATGTTGAACTCGGTGCGCGACTCGGCCTTCGTGCCGCCCCCGGATGAGCACGACGCGGCCAGCAAGGCCCCGGCCATAAGGGTGATCGTTCCAGCGACGCGAATCCGGTTCAGCATGAGTGAGACCCCTTTTTGCACTGCAACATTGCCGCATCCAAAGGCGTTTGTCTATGCGTCATTATTACCATTGCGCACTTTTGTAATATCCCTAGCTTTCCGTCGCATCGCGATCGGCCGCAGGAAGCCGAAGCATCCGCAGTTCCGGGAGAGAATGCCCCCTGAGGCATTTAGCCGCCGCCCGTCTCATGGGGAGGAGGGCGGTAGGCCGTGGCAATTGGGGAGCCGCTACATGGTGCAAAAGAACGCATTCCGCGCCGCCATCTTATCCGCAACCGCGCTCGTCGGAGTCTGGGGAACGCCCGGATTCGCGCAGACCGCTCCCGCCGAGGCGTCGGCGGACGTGCCGGCCGATCCGTCGGCCGAAGGTCTGGAAACCATCGTTGTCACCGGGACGCGCCGTTCGGTGAGCATCCAGGATGCGCCAATCAACATCGCTGCCGTCACGGCCGACAGCCTCAAGCGCGATCACATCGACGATGTGCGGTCGCTGGCGGCGTTCACGCCCGGCATTACCGTGCAGGACACCGGACCGCGCAATACCGGCACGATCGTTCTGCGTGGTCTCAGCGCTGACGACAACAGCAGCTTCGGTGACAACTACAACAACACGCTCGCCACCTATATGGGCGAAATTCCGCTCTATCAGGACTTCAAGTTCCTCGACATGGACCGGATCGAGGTTCTGCTTGGCCCGCAAGGCACGCTCTATGGTCTGGGTACGCTGGCGGGGGCGATCCGCTACATTCCCAACCGTCCCGATCCGGACAACTGGTCGGGCACGGCCCACGGTCGTGTCTACGGGGTATCGCATTCGTCAAAGCCGGGTTTCCAGATGGACGGCACGATCAACATTCCGATCGTTCCCGGCAAGATCGCGTTCCGTTCGACCACGGGATACTACAACGATCCCGGCTTCATGGATTACGTCTATCTGGTGAACACGCCGGGCGTTTCCCTGGCGCAGCCGCAACAGCCCGGCACGTTCTTCGGCTCGATTGGCACGCCCGACCAGATCAAGGCGAACCTCCACACCTACAAGGACGCCAACTTCGAGCACACGTTCACGACGCGCAACCAGCTTGGCATTTTCCCGGCTGACTGGCTCAAGGTCTACCTGACCTATGCCTACCAGACCACCGACACCAACGGTCGGCAGGCCAACGGCGGCGGCGTGTTCGGCACCAGCAAGTACCAGGCGCCGTGGCGCTATCTCGAACCGTCAAAGCGCAAGGCGCACCTTTACGCGGCCGAGGTCGAGGCGGACATCGGCGAGATTGCCCAGCTGGTTTCGGCAACGGCGATCACGAAGCAGACGATCGACAGCTCGGTCGACGTGACCGACCTGCTGATCGATCTCGATTACGGTTACGAACTGTTCCCGGCGTTTTCCGGCTACACCAAGCAGAACGTCAAATACGACCAGTTCAACCAGGAAATCCGTCTCGTTTCCAAGCATGGCGGGCCGTTCAGCTGGGTTCTGGGCGGGTTCTACAACAACTTCCGCACCAAATCGCAGTATCGCGAAATCGTGCCGGGCTTCCCGGCCTATGCCGGGATCAACCGCCCGGACGAAGTGGAATATGCCTCGTTCGTTGACAGCCGCACCAAGGAAAAAGCGGTATTCGGCGAACTCAGCGTAACGCCGATCAAGAATCTGCAGTTCACCGGCGGTGCCCGCTATTACAACTACGATGCCTTCGTGAACGGCGGTCAGGCGCTGCCCCTGTTTCAG
Organism: Novosphingobium sp. SCN 66-18; assembly: GCA_001725355.1. Classification (GTDB taxonomy): domain Bacteria; phylum Pseudomonadota; class Alphaproteobacteria; order Sphingomonadales; family Sphingomonadaceae; genus Novosphingobium. Next base: position 56,480 of record MEGD01000006.1, on the reverse strand, counting down.
ACTTATCCGAACATCAATTTCCGTTCGCGTTCGGGTAGCACCAAGGACAACGGTGTGGTCTGGAAGTTCAACGGCTCGTACAAGTTCTCTCCCGACCTGATGGCCTACGCAACCTACAGCAAGGGCTATCGCATCGGCGGTGTGAACCGCGTTGCGCCGTGCGTGCTGCCGTTGCCGCCGGGCCAGAACATCTGCGCCCTGCCTAACGAACTGTCCTATCAGCCCGATACCACCAAAAACATCGAAGTGGGCGTTCGTGCCACGCTGTTCGGCGGCAAGCTGCGCGGCAGCATCGCGGCCTATCACATCGACTGGGACGGCATCCAACTTGCCGGCCAGACGGTCAACGGCGCGACCGGCATTACCGTCAATGGCGGCAAGGCCGTTTCGAAGGGCATCGAACTGACGTTCACCGCCAAGCCCTTCGAAGGGCTGACCATCAACGGCAGCTATGCCTACAACGATGCGCATCTGACCCAGACGGTGCCCGAGCTGCTGAAGGTGGAAGGCGGCGCGGTGGATGCGCTGGCAGGCGCGCGGCTTCCGGGATCGACCAAGAATTCCGGCAGCCTGGGCGCGGTTTACGAACTGCCGGTCAACGAACGCGACAGCATGGTCTTTACCTGGACCGCGACCTACACCGGCAACATCCTCTCGCGCGTTGGCGCGCTGGGGAATGGTGAGGTGCTGCCCGCCTATACCGTGCATCGCGCCTCGATCACCTACAAGCTGGGGCCGGATCTCGAATTCCGCGCCTATGCGGACAACATCTTCGACAAGTTCGCGGTGACATCGGTGGGCAACGATCTTTCGCGCCGGATCGTCAACGACGGCATCGTTTCGCGCTATTATGCGAACAACGTGCTGTCGCCGCGCAAGTTCGGCGTGGAATTCACCAAGCGGTTTTGAGTGACACTCGATCGGGGCCTTGCCGAAAGGCTTGGCTCCGATCGCATTCCGCAGGCTTTTCCCAGGAGTGTCCGATGGAACCGACGAAAACCTACAATCCCGCGCTGTCGGGCAATCCGCAGTCCGCAACCGGCCGCGTCTATCCCAACGGCAATCCCGATCTCGGCTACAACCTGCCCGGTGCCCGCAATACCGACAGCGCGGTTCCGCTCCATCGCGGCAAGCCGGTGGTGCATGACTACGCCTGCGATGGCCCCGCGCCGGGAGCCATCGGGTTCCGCTGGACCTACGGGTCCAACGTCGCGGCGAAGAACCGCGATCCGCGCGTGCAGGTGATCCAGTACAACGAGGACACCTTCATCCTGCGCCAGAACGTGTGCGTCCATTGGGAAGCGCCGTTCACCTACCTGCTGTTCGGCAACAAGGGCGCGCTGCTGATCGACAGCGGCGCGACGGCCGAAGCCCACCTCTATCCGCTGCGCGAAACGGTCGATGCGATCATCGCCCGCATCGGCCAGGTGCGCGGCTGGCGCGACATTCCGCTGACGGTGGCCTGCACATCGGGCGAGGACGTGGCGCAGAACCAGGGCTTGCGGCAATTCGCCGGGCGTCCCAGCACGACCGTCGTGCCCACGCCGCTGGCGGTGATGAAGCAGCACTACGGCCTTGCCGCGAGCTGGCCGGCGGGCACTGGCCGGATCGACCTCGGCGGCCGCGTGATCGACGTGATCCCCACACCCGGCACGCACAAGGACGGCGTCAGCTTCTACGATCCCTATTGCGATTTCCTGTTCACCGGCGACCTGCTGTATCCCGGCAAGATCAACATCGGCAACGACCGGGACTTCCTCGCATCGCTCGAACGGTTGAAGGCATGGACGGGGAGCCATCCGGTCAAGTGGATCATGGGCGGCCACATCGAGATGATGTTCGTGCCCGGAAAGGCCTATCCGCGCTTCGCCACCTACAAGCCCTATGAACGCGTGCTGGAAATGGTGCCGGCGGTGCTGGACGAGGCAATCCAGTACGCGCGCGAGATCCAGGGGCACGACCGGATGCTGATCCGTCCGGACTTCATCCTGCTCAACGGCGTCAGCCCGGACCAGCGCACGCTGGAATGGCCCGAAGGCGTGCCCAACATCAATCCGCCCCGCCCCTTCTGACCCGGCCATTCTGAAACGCCCTATCCTTCTTCGACAAGGAAGAGACCCATGGATCGTCGCACTTTCCTGACCACCTCCTCGGCGGCGGCGGTGCCGCTTGGCAGCATCGGCGCGGCGGGCCTTGCACGGGCGGCCGCAGCCCCCACGCCGATCGACTTCAAGAGCAATCTTCCCGCGCCGGGCAGCTTCCCCGACCGGTGGATCTGCGGTTCCCCTTCGTGCATGGACAACACCGATCCGCCGGTGCAGGTCCACTGGTACAACCCGCACACCGCCATCCTGCGGCAGAACAAGGCCTACAGCTACGAAGCGCCGTTCGCGCCGCTCTATTTCGGCAACGATCGCGTGCTGCTGCTCGATGAAGGTTTCGTCCAGTTGCGCAACGACTGGGATTTGCGCGGCGTGGTCGATGGCTGCATCGCCGATTGGTGCAAGCGCAACGGGCGCGATCCCGCCAGCCTGGAACTGCTGGTCGCCTTCAGCCACCTGCACGCCGATCACTACGCGGCCACCAACCAGTTCGCCGACCGGCCCAACACGCGCTACATGGGCCTGACCCAGGAAGAGATGATGGGCTTCTGGGGCATGACCAATTTCCCCGAGGAGCGCGTGACGCTGGACCTTGGCGGGCGCGACATCCTGATCTGGGGATCGCCCGGCCACGTCATGTCCGAATTCGCGCACTACGATACCTATACCCAGATCCTCTACACCGGGGACATGTTCTATCGCGGGCGCTGCTACATCAGCTTCTGGCAGCCATGGTTCGACAGCATGAAGCGCCTGATCGATTTCTGCGACACGCACCCGGTCAGCCACGTGATGGGCTGCCATGTCGAAATCAGCAAGGACGGGCAGGACTATGCCTATGGCATGACCTACCAGCCCGACGAGGCGCCGGTGCAGATGACCGTCCAGCAACTGCGCGAGGCGTTCGAATACGCCAAGACGATCACCAAGCCGGGCATCTACTTCACTGGCACGGTGTTCCTGTGCAACCAGACGCGCGGCACCACCACGATCGACCAGAACCCCTACCGGTACTGAGGCGCGGGACGGCCGGCTGGCCGGCGGCACGGTCCTGCGCTAGGGTCGCCATAGCATGGCCACGCTGACGCAGGACACCGCCGCCGGTTTCGCCCGGCTCACGCTGGGCCATCTGGGCCGGCCATACCCGTTCAAGATGGATCTCATCCTGAACGGGCCGGAGGACGCGCGGCCACCGGCCGATCATCACCCGATCTTCCATGGCAGTTTCGACTGGCACAGTTGCGTCCACGGCTGGTGGCAGGTGATGCGGCTGGCGCGGCTCTATCCCGCCATGCCGGAGGCCGCCGAAGCCCGCGCACGCGCCGATGCGATGCTGGTGCCGGAAAAGGTCGCGGGCGAACTGGCCTATCTCCAGCGGCCCGGCGCGGCGGGGTTCGAACGGCCCTATGGCTGGGCGTGGCTGTTGGCGCTGCACGACGAGCTGGCGCGGCACGATGGCCCTTGGGCCGCCGCCGTGGAGCCACTGGCCTGCGCGTTCGCCGCGCGCTTCCATGCGTTTCTGCCCAAGCTGACCTACCCCATCCGCGTGGGCACCCATTTCAACATCAGCTTCGCGCTCACGCTCGCGCGCCGCTGGGCGGAGGCGCACGACCCCGCTCTGCACGCGCTGATCGAAGCGCTCGCGCGCGACTGGTTCCTCGACGATCGCGATTGCCAGGCGTGGGAGCCGGGCGGGGACGAATTCCTCTCACCCGCGCTGGCCGAGGCGCTGCTGATGAGCCGTGTGCTGGACCGTGACGCCTTCGCGGCCTGGTTCGCCGCATTCCTGCCGCGTGCCGCACAAGGCCAGCCTGGCACGTTGTTCACGCCCGCGCTGGTATCGGACCGCAGCGACGGCAAGATCGCGCATCTGGACGGGCTGAATCTCAGCCGGGCTTGGTGCTGGCGCGCGATCGGCGCGGCGCTGGCGCCGCATCCGCTCGCGCCACTGATCGCGCGGACGATCGAGGACCATCTGGCCGCCAGCCTGCCGCACGTCGCCGGCGATTACATGGGCGAACACTGGCTGGCGACGTTCGCGCTGCTGGCGCTGGCCGGCGATTAGCTCACGCGGAAGGCGCCTTTTCGGGGTCGTATCGCCAGCGCCAGATCAGCGCCGGCAACAGCAGCAGCGACAGCACCAGCGACGTCGCCAGCCCACCCAGGATGACCAGCGCCATCGGCCCCTGGACCTCGCGCCCTGATTGCCCGCTTTCCCACGCCAGCGGCGCCAGCGCAAACGCGGTGACGAGGGCGGTGAGGACAATCGGCGTCACCCGTTCGCGCGTGGCGCGCAGCACGGTCTCGATCGTCCAGGGCAGGCCATCGCGGGCGACGAGTTCATCGACATGCGCGACCAGCAGGATCGCGTTGCGCGCGGAGATGCCGAACAGGGTGATGAAGCCGACCAGCGAGCCTAGCGAAATCACGCCGCCGGTCAGCGCCACCGCCAGCACGCCACCGGCCATCGCCAGCGGCATCCCGGCCAGGATGAGCAGGGCGGGGCGCAGGCCGCCGAAGGCCACGACGAGCAGGATCACCATCGCGACGGCGGTAAACAGGACGTGGCTGCCCAGTTGCCGCGCCGCCTTGGCCTGCCCTTCCGCCGCCCCGGCCCAGGACAGGAACACGCCGGGGGGCAGATGGATATTGCGCGCGATCCGCGCCTTGGCGGCGGAGACGAAGCCGGAAACGTCGCCATCGGTGACGTTGGCCGTCACCACCTGCCGGCGCTGCCCGCCCTCGTGCGCGATCGACAGGCGTTCGGTGCCGAGTGCAATCGTGGCGATGTCCGCCAGCCGCACCGCGCCGCCACTGGCCGTGCGCACCAGCGTCTGCCCCAGCGCTTCGGGATCGCGGCGCTGGTCTTCGGGAACGGTGACCGCGACATCGACCGTGCGGTCCGGCAGCGCCACCACGCCCGCCGGTTGCCCCGCGAACGTGGCGCGGATGGCGTCGCCCGCGTCGGCCCCGCTCACCCCGCGCAGCGCCATGCGCGCGGGATCGAGCGTGACTCCCAGCATCGGCGTGCCGGGATCGGTCTTCACGCGGACGTCCGCCGCCGTCGGCAAGGCGCGCAACTGCGTGGCAATCGCCGCAGCGACGCGATCCAGCGTATCGAGATCGGCGCCGTGGACGCTGATCGAAACGGCGGCCGTCTCGCCCGAAAGCGATTCGCTGATGCGGTCGCCCAGGAACGTCGTCACCTCGCTCTGAAGCGCGGGGGTATCGGCCAGGACCTTGCGCATCCGCGCCAGCGCACGGTCCTCTCCCGCGCCGTCGACATCGGGCCTCAGGCGGACGTGGAACTCCCCCCGGTGCGGAGGCCAGGTGTCCTCGCCCGCCTCCGCGCGACCGATCTGTTCCTCGACGCTCAGCACTTCGGGAATGGCCAACAGCCCGCGCGAAATCCTCTGGCCCGTGGCGCGCATCCAGTCGAACGAGGCGCCCGCCGGCCCGCTCACCTGGAGCACGTAGTGCCGTTCGCGGAACGAGGGCAGCAACTCGGCCCCGAACGAAAGCGCGCCGGCCAGCGCGACCGCGCCGAGCAGCCCGATCGCCAGCGCCGCGCCGGCCGGCCTTTGCATCAGCCGCGCGACCAGCCGCTCGTGCCGTTGCTTCAAGCGGTGCAGAAACGCCGGTTCCGGGCGCGGCTCGTGCCCGTGCAGGAAAAGCAGCGCCAGTGCCGGCGTGACCGTCAGCGCGACGAGCAGCGACGCCATCGTCGCCAGCAGGAACGCGAGGCCGAGCGGCGCGAAGAACGCGCCCTGCAGCCCGGTCAACAGGATCACCGGAACCATGGTCAGCGCCAGCACGAACGTGGCATAGACCACTGGCGCGCGCACTTCGATCGACGCGGCCTCGATGATCGCGCGCCGGTCGGCGCTGTCCGGCACGCCGCGCAGACGGCGCACGATGTTCTCGATATCGACGATGGCATCGTCGATCACCACGCCCAGCGCTACGGCAAGGCCGCCCAGCGTCATCGTGTTGATCGTTTGCCCCATCGCATCGAGCGTGACCAGCGCCGCCAGCAGCGAGAGGGGGATCGAGACGAAGGCGATCAGCGTCACGCGCCAATCGCGCAGGATCAGCATCAGCACCAGCGCGATCATCAGCGCCCCGACCACCAGATCGCGTACGATCCCGCCCAGCGCGCTTTCGATGAAATTTGCCGGCCGGTGCATCGCCGGCATGATCCGGACGCCGGCGGCGGTCAGCGCGGGCGTGACTTCGGCCAGCGCCGCTTCCAGATTGCGCGTGGTCTGCAAGGTGTTCGCGCCGTACTGGCTCGACAGCGTCATCAGCACGCCGGGGCGCCCCATGATCAGCGCGTCGCCCTGCCGGGGCGCGGCGGCATCGATCACTTGCGCGACATCGCCGATCCGCACCGTCCCGCCGCTGCCCGTGGACAGCACGCCATCGGCGATCTGGCGCGCGGTCATCGCGCTGGGGCCGGGATCGATCAGGATGCGCTGGCTCGGAGTGTCGGCAAAGCCGCCGCCGTTGACGTGGATGGCGCGGTCGACCGCCCCGGCGAGGTCGGCGAACGTCAGGCTGCGGGCGAGCAGGCGCGCGGGATCGGCGCGCACCTCGATCCGGCGCTGTTCGCCGCCGAACACGTTCGCGCGCGCTACCCCCGGCGCGGCGAGCAGGCGGGGGCGGACCGTCCATTCGACCAGATCGCGCAGCGCCATGGGGCTCAGGCGGTCGCTGGTGAAACCGATCTTGAGCAGGTCCATGGTCGAGGAGGTCAGCGGGGTGATGCGCGGCGTGTCGGACCCGGCGGGCAATTGCGGAATGGCATCGGCCAGCGCTTCGGAAACCTGTTGCCGCGCGCGGTAGGGATCGACGCCTTCGTGGAAGGTCACGTCGATGACCGACAAGCCCTGGATCGATTCCGAACGGACGGTTTCCACGCCGTTGGCGCCGTTGATCACCGCTTCGAGCGGTCGGGTGATGAGCATTTCGACCTGCCGCGGCGTATAGCCCGGCGCTTCGGTCTGGATGCTGGCCTGCGGCGGCACGAACTCCGGAAACACGTCGTAGGCGGCGCCGACCATCCGCATCGCGCCAAGCCCGAGCAGGGCCAGCGCGAGCACCAGCACGGTCCAGGCATGACGCAGCGATTGACGGACGACAAACGACAGCATCGCTATTCGTCGCCCCCGTCGGCCGGGACAGTGTGTTCGAGGCCCAACAGCGTGCCCGCGCCCGATACCACGATGCGATCGTTCGCGCGCAGCGCGGCGCCGGGAACGAACCAGCCTTCCCGGCGCGGGACCGCGCCTTGCAAAGTCACGCGTTCGAAGCCGTCGCGCCCAGCCGTGCGATAGGCGCAGAGCGCGCCGTCTACCCGCACCAGCGCTTCGCGCGGGATCAGGTATCCACCCTGTGTTCCGGCACCCGTGCGATGCGCCGCCAGGATGCGCCCCACGCCGGCGCGGGCCACGGCAGCGCCACGGAGCAGCGCGAGCGTGCCGGCCGTCTGCAATTGCGTGTCGCCCATCGCAGAGGGGCCGAGCGCGCGGACGCTTACCTGCTGGTCGCCGGCATCGATCGTGATTGCGGAGCCGGCAGGAACGACGCCGTCGGGGAAATCGATGCGCAGCACGGCGACTTTGCCCGCCGCCGCTTCGCGCGCCAGTCCCGGCACGCTCCCACATCCCAGCCGGGCAAGGCCCGCGCCGAATTCCAGCCCGATCCGTTGGCAGGCCGCACCCAGCCGCGCCCGGTCGGCGACCGTCTGCGAACGGGCGGCTTCCACATCGCGTTGCGACGCGCCCTGATCGGCGCTGGCCAGGCTGGCCAGCCGCGCCGCCTCGCGTCCCGATGCGTCGGCCGCCGCCGTTGCGGCGGTCACTTCGGAAGCGATGGCCGAAAGCGCGGTGAGGTCAATCGCGCGGGCATAGCCGGCCGCTTCCGTGTGCTGCGTGGCCGGCATGGGCGCGCCAAGCCTGATCCCGGCGCGCGCCTGCGCCCCGGCGTCCAGATGCAGTCCCGCGCTGGCAGTCGATACGGGCGGGTCGGAATCGCCCGTCTCGGCATCCGCGTCCATGCGCGAAACGGCAAGCAGGGTGCCCAGCACCCCCGCGCCGATACCCCCCAGCAGCAGTCCCGCGCCGGCCAGCCTTTTCATGGTTGCTTCTCCAGCACAGCGACCAGGCGGTTGCGGTCGATCATCGTTTCCGGTCCTTCCAGCGGCTGCCGCAGAGCGTCCTCCAGTGCGGCGTCCGCCGCTCGGAGGCGCGCGAGCGCATCGATTTCGGCAAGACGCGCTTCCAGCGCCGCGATCTGTGCGCCGGCCCAGTCCGCGCGACCGGCCGTGCCCTTTGCAAGCTGGGCATCGGCGCGCCGGGCAACAGCCGCGGTCTGCGGCAATTCGGTGCGGCGCACGCGATCGAGCGCCGCCGATGCCGCCGCCCGTTCCGCCCGGGCGCTTTCGATCGCGGCCTGCGCTTGCGCTAGCGTGGTTTCGATCGCCGCCCCGGCCTGCGCGCGACGCGCTTCGGCCGCGCGGATCGCGGCGCGGTTGAGATCGAACGAGGGCACGGCCAGGTTGATCGCGAACGGCAGCTTCACCAGCCCCCGCTCCCAGGTATAGCCCGGCCCCAGGCTGACCGCCGGATACTGGCGCGCCAGCTCCCCGCGCAGATCGGCTTCCGCCTGATCGTAGGCGACGATCGCCTTGAGCACGTCGGCGCGGCCGGCCACGGCACGGGCCATGACGGAGGGGGACAACGCGGGCGCATCGGTGGACGCGGCGTCGAAACCATCCCATGCGACATCAAGGCCATCGAGCGCGGTTGCGGGCAGGCCGAGCACGCCCGCCATCGCGATGCGGGCCTGTTGCGCGCGCCGCTGCGCGTCTTCCAGCGCCCGCGCCGCCTGCGCGCGCTGTGCGCGATAGGGAAACAGATCCAGTCCGGCCGTCTCGCCACGTGCCACGCGCTGTTCCAGCACCGCCAGTTGCCGGTCGCGCATGGCGACGATGGCCGTGCCGAGTTCCGCCTGCCGGCGCGCGATCAGGTGATCCGCCAGCGCGCGCACCAGCGCCATGCGATCGGCCCAAGCCACCTCGGCCAGATCATAGCGCGCCGCAATCACGCCAAGATCCGCCCGCGCCAGCCGCGCGCCGCGCCGGCCGCCGATGTCCAGCGGCAGGTCCACCCCGCCGCCCAGCAGCCATGGCGAGGACGTCGACGGGTCGTTGGCGTATTCGCTGCTGAGCGTCAGCGTGGGCGATCCCACCTTGCGCGCGCTGCGCGCGTCGCGCCGCGCGGTTTCCAGCGCCGCGCGCGCCTCGGCCACGCGCGGATCGGAGGCAAGCAGCGCCGCGAACAGCGTGAGGCGATCGATACGGCCGGCTTGTGCGCCGGGCGCGAGCAGGGCCGCGTCGCGCTCCGCCGCGGGCGCATCGAACGTGCGCGCTGCCTGGCCGGCGATGCGCGCCTCGAGATGGACCGGCACGGGCGCGACATGCGTGCAGCCGCCTATCCCCGCCAGCAACAGCGGCAGCGCCCGGCGATGGAGCCGGCACCCGGCCTGTCGATCGCGTCCCATGTGCCCGTCCCCCAATACCTGAAAGCGTAACCGGGCCGTCGAACGCGGAAAAGGCCAGAACACGATGATGACAGGAGTTTAATGAAAGGGGGCGGCGGTGACCGGCGTGAGGATACCGGCCACCGCCACAAGCGGCGCGCGCCGTCAGTACTTCACGCGCACGTCGAGCAGGAACGAGCGCGGCGGCAGGAAGTTGAACTGGTCGTCCACGCCATAGGTCTTGCCATTCGAGATTGCCGTGACCGCGCGGCTGTTGAACACGTTGGAAACGTTCACGCCGATGCGGAAGCGCGAACCGATTTCCTGGCTGATCGCGAAATCGCCCACGCTGTAGGGCTTGATGCGGTAGTTGCGTGGCCCCGAGCCGCTGTATTCGCTGGCGTATTGCGGGCCGGTGTACTTCTGCGTGAACGAAACCCGCAGGCCGTTGTGGTTGTAGAAGAAGCCGGCGGCGGCTGTCGAGAACGGCGCCTTGGCCACCTGCGCGCCGGTGGTCACGCTGTGCGCGTAGTTGTACGATCCGTTGGCGAACAGCGTCAGCCCGCGCACCGGCATCACGCTGACCTGCCCTTCCACGCCCTTGTAGCGGACCTGCCCGATGTTCACGAGCGCGTTGGTCGGCGCGCCGGCGGAGGTGTCGCTGGCGATCTTGTTGTTCACGTCGATGATATAGCCGTCGACGTCGATCGAAACCTTCTCGCCGTGCCAGACGGTGCCGACCTGATAGTTGGTCGAGGTCTGCGGCTTCAGCGCGGCGAGGTTCTGCTGCTGGATCGCCTGGTTGGTCGCGCTGTCGGACGCGGTGTAGAAGCTCGACAGGTCGGGCACGTACATGCCCTGCGCGTACTGGCCATAGAACGACCAGTTCGGGCGCACCATCCAGTTCACCGTGGCGAAGGGCAGCACCTTGGTCCAGGTCGCCGACGTATCGATGGGCGTGCGCGACTTCTGGTTGACGCTTGCCGTGATCGAGCGGTTGAAGTGGACGTACTTCACGCCCGGCGTGATCGCCAGCGCCTCGAACGGGCGGAACTCGAACTCGCCGAAAAGCTGGTACTGGTTCCAGTCGGAATGCTGGAGATAACCGACGTTGGCGATCGAGATCGGCGGCAGGCTGGCCTTGGAGGCGGTGCCGTCGGCGAACTTCTCGTTGTAGCTCGGCAGGCCCGTGGTCCGGTCCAGGTCAAGCAGATGGCGATCGGTGGCGGCGTGCTCGAACCAGCCACCAAGGCGGATCTTTCCCCGCGAGAAGTCGTAGTTGATCTGGCCGATGTAGCCCAGCACCCGGTACTTGTTGAGCTTGTCGTACCCGAGAATATCGGTCGCGGCTGAGGGTGCGGTTACCGCCTTGTAGGGTGAGGTTGCCGTGCCCGCACCCGAGAAACCGGTCACCACGCTGCCGGTGTTCCCCGAGAGCGTGTTGTTGGTGTACCCGTACATATAGGCGCGGTTGTCCATCGAGAAGCCGCTGCCCAGATCGCTCTGCAGGCGGATGTACGAGAAGTCCGTCGTCTTGTCGGTGCGGTTGTACCTCCAGTAGTCCTGTTTGGTCGGATCGTTGCCGAGGCCATAGTTCCGGCCATATTGGCCGATCTGCGAGGCGGCCGTGCAGTTGTCGGCGGTAAGCTGGGTTCCGGCCGGCAAGGCTGTGCCGCCGGTGCCACAGGTCGCGCCCTTCAGCACGTCGGACTGGTAGTAGTAGTTGCGGTTCCAGGTCGAAAGCAGCGTCAGCGTGTTCGAGGACCCGATCGGGACCACCGCCTTGGCGAACAGGTTCTTCGACTGGACCGGCGAATAGGTCAGCGCGCCGTCGGACTGGAGATACTGGCCGCCCAGCATGAACTTGGCGCCACCCAGCTTGTCGATCGCGCCCGACTGGAACTCGGCGCGGCCGATGAACGTGTTCCAGTTGCCGATTAGGCCTTCGACCTGCCCGCCCATCTGGTCCTTCACCGCACGCGAATACATGTTGATGTTGCCGCCGTAAGTCGCCTGGCCGAGCTGGCTGGCGTTGCCGGGGCCGCGATCGACCACCACCGTCTCGATCGTGGTCGAAGGGAAGAACGCGGTCGAATGGTGGGTGGGGTTGTTGGTGTCGGCAAACGGGATCGAGTCATAGGTGACGTTGTAGTCGCCATCCTGGAAACCGCGGATCGTCGCCTTGGTCTCGCTGAAGCCGGCGCCGTTGCTGCTCCCGCTGATCGAGACGCTGGGCGTGATCGCGATCAGTTCGTTGAAGTCCGCCGTCGGAGAGACGGTGCTGTCGATGTATTCGCGGCCCACGGCGGCCTGCGGCTGCGTGGTCGTCAGCGACGCGGTGATCTGCGCGGCCTCCGCCGCTTTCGAGCCGATCACGATGATGTCGGAGGAGGTCAGCGACTGGCGGTCGTTGGCCTGCCCGGCCTGGTTGGCGCTGGTGGACTGCTCACCCTCCGCCGCACCGGCGGCCGATGCGTCGGCGTCGGCGGTTTCGGCGGCGGGTTCAGCAGCACGGGCCGCCGCCGGCAGCGTTGCGGTGAGCAGGCTCGTCGCGGCCAGCAGCGCCGCGCGGTGGTAGGTCTTGGTCATGATGCCCTCATGGTTCGGAACGGATGGATCGACCGCTGACGCGGTCAGTGCGTGGAAAGTTCGGTGCGGGCGGCGGCAATGCGCGCGGCAAGCCGGGGATCGGCAAGGAGCCGTTCGGCGACGAGCGTGCCGACGACATGGCCGGCCTCGAGATCGGACAGATAGTGGACGCCGCAGACCGCGCGGCTCATCGCGTAATCGTCCGCGCGGGCGAGGATCGCGGGCGCGCGGTCCGGCATCAGGCGCACCAGCGTCCAGGCCAGCGCATAGCCGATGCTGGCATGGCCGCTGGGATAGGAGCGCGGGGCGGCCGTCGCGTCCTTCTTCCCGCAATGCGGCAGGGTAGGGTCGGCGCCGTAGGGGCGCAGGCGGGCGAAGTGATCCTTCGCCACGACCACCACGCCTTCTGTCTCCTCGGTCACGATGTCGAGCAGCGCGGCCGTCTGCGGCAGCGTGGCGAGATCGCGGCCGACCACCGCGTTATAGGCGGAAGCGTTCTCGTGTGCGCCATCCCAGCGCGCTTGTTCGAGCCGTTCGGGGCTGGCCGCCGCGATGATCCGGCGCACCTCGTCCAGTTCGCGCTTGTCGCGCGCCGATCCCGCCGCCGGGGGCGGGGGCAGCAGGCGTTCGGGCACGAAGGCCGACGAGTCAATGTAATGCGTCGCCTCCGGCTCCGCGCCGGCGGGGGCGCAGGGTGCAAGAAGGCAGGCCGCGAAAGCAGCCAGAACGTGCCTGGTGGCCGGCATTGGAATGTTCCCTCGTCGCGCCCCGGTCCGGATCGAACCGCAGGCCACGAGAGGGGCGCTAGGCGGGGTCCATGACGGAAAGGTGACAGGCAGCGAGTCGCGCGCCACAAAACCGTCAACATTGCAAATTTAGAATGTAGCGTTCAGGCGGCCTGGACCGCCTCTGGAAGGGCGGGCAGGCGAATGCGGACCTTCAGGCCCGGCGCGTTGTCCGCCAGTTCCAGCGACCCTTGATGGAACCGCACGATCGCGCGGGTAATCGCAAGGCCCAGTCCGCTGCCACGGCGCAGCCCGGACCCCTTGCCCCGCTCGAACGGCAGCAGCACGCGATCGCGCTCGCCTTCGGCAAGGCCCGGACCGTCATCGTCGATCGCGATCAGGGCGGATTCGCCAGCCTGTTCCAGCGACAGCTTCGCGCGCGTGCCGGCGGGGGTGTGCGTGACCACGTTCTCCAGCAGGTTGACGATCATCTGGTTGAACAGGTCCGCATCCCCGCGCACCCGCACCGGTTCGAGCCGGCCGAGTTCCAGCGCGCAGCCGGCATCGGCGATGACCGGCTCCATCGTTTCGGCGATGTCTTCCAGCATGTCGCGCAAAGGCAGGTCGCGCACGGCAGAGGGGTGGCGCCCGGTCTCGATCTCGGCCAGCCGGAGCAGGGCATCGAAGATGGTGATGATCGAGGCGCATTCGCGTTCGGCGCGTTCGAGCAGGCGCACCCGGTCGGCCTCCGCCGTTTCCGCCGTGAGCAACCCGCGCAGCCGCGTCAGCGGCGTGCGCAGGTCATGCGCGAGATGGCTGGAGAACTGGCGCTGCGCATTGACCATGTCCTCCATTCGGTCGAGCATCCGGTTCAGGCTTTCCGCCTGCACCGCGAACATCCCGTCGAGCCTGTTGGACGGAATGCGACGGGTGAGGTCGCCCTGCGCGATGGCGTCCGCCGCCGCCTGCGTTTCCGCCAGACGCCGGGCGGTCAGGCGCGCGAACAGGATCGTGGCGGCAAGCCCCACCAGCAGGGCGGAAACGAAGATCGCGGCGACCACCGAAGGCAGCAGGGCGCGCAGGCTCGCGGCCGCCTCGCTGTGCTGCACCACCACGAACAGGCTGCCATCGGGCCGGCGGGTGGCGAGCGCACGCCCTTTTTGCGGTTTCTTGCCGCCGCCCATGAAGGTGACGTCCGAATAGCCCGGTTGCGGCGCGGCCAGGTCCAGCCTTCCCGCCACGAGCCGGCCGGCGGCATCGTAGAACAGGTAGGTCCTCTCGCTCAGCATCTTGCGCCGCTGCCATTCCTGGATGCGGGCGATGACATCGGCATCGGTTGCCGGCCCCGTGGCGACGGGGCGCAGGAACTTGGTGACGTGAACCTGCAAGGCATCGTCGATGCGCTGGGCGATCCGTTCCTCCGCCACCAGGAAAACGATCACGCCCATGGCTAGCATGGCCAGTGCGAACGCCACGCCGAACTGGATGGCGAGCCTTCCCGGTCCGGGTGCGCGCCGGGCGGGCGATGCGATCACCGGCATCGCTCCGAACGCAGCACGTATCCCGAGCCGCGCAGCGTGTCGATCGGATCGCAACCCAGTTCCTCCAGCCGCGCGCGCAGCCGGCTCATGTTGCTTTCCACGATGTTGGTGGTGGGCGTGAAGGCATAGCCCCACACGCTTTCGAGCAGCATCCCCCGCGTCACCAGCCGGTCGGCGCAGCGCATCAGGTGGGCAAGGAGCGAGAACTGCTTGCGGTTGAGTTCGATGGTGCGGTCAAGGAACAGCACCGAATGGCTGCTGGGGTCCAGCTTCAGCCTGCCGACCGCCAGCCCCGTGTCGGAAGGGGGCGTCGGCGCGGCGCGGCGCGTCACGGCGTTGAGGCGGGCCACCAGTTCGTCCATGTCGAACGGCTTGGCCAGATAATCGTCGGCGCCGGCGGCAAGGCCCTCGATGCGGTCCTTCACGGTGCCCAAGGCGCTGAGCATGACGACCGGGGGCAACCTGCGTTCGGCGCGCAGCCGCGCCAACACCTCGATGCCGCTCATGCCAGGCAGCAACCGGTCGAGAACCATGCCCGAAAAGCGCTGGCGCTCGATCGCCGCCAGCGCGTCCTCGCCCGAGGCAACCCGCTCGGGTCGGTAGCCCAGCGTTCCCAGGCAGGCCGTGATGTGATCGGCAATCACCGCATCGTCTTCCACTACCAGCACACGCACGGCCGCCTCCTGTGACCGGAAGGCTTTTGCGATGGAGATGTGACTGTTGTGAGACGGAGTGGCGAAATCCCGTGCGCGTCAGCGCAGTTGCAGCCCCTGTTCCAGCACGGGTACGAGCCAGCCAAGGAAGGCGCGCAGCCGGTGCGAAAGCTGACGGCGGTGCGGATAGACCAGAGAGACCGGCAGCGGTTCGGCTCGGTGTTCCGGCATTACTTCGATCAACCTCCCCCCGGCGATGTTGTCCGCAACGTCATAGGCGGGGATCTGGATCAGTCCCAACCCGGCCAGCGCGCCGGCGATCAGCGCTTCGGCGCTGTTGACGGTGAGCCGGGCGCGCAGGGAACGGGTCAGGACCTGCCCGTTATCGATCCACTCCCACGGCTCCACCCGCCCGGTGGTGGGGGAGGCGTAAGCCACGGCATGATGCCGGTCGAGATCCGACGGGGTGTCAGGAGTGCCATGCGCGGCAAGATAGCCGGGGCTGGCGACGTTGATGAGTTCCAGCTCGCCCAGCCGCCGCGCGATCAGGCCGGAATCGGCGAGTGGCCCCACGCGCAGCGCGCAATCGATGCCGTCTTCCACCAGATCCACCGCGCGGTCGCGCACGCCGAGTTCGATGTCGATGCCGGGATAGGCGGCCAGAAATCCGGGCAGCGCCGGCGCCACGATCAGCCGGCCCACGCGCCCCGGCAGATCGACGCGGATGCGCCCTGACGGCGTTGCGCCGGACTGGCGGAACAACCCCTCCGTCTCCTCGAAATCGGCGAGCAGGTTCTGCGCGCGCGTGTAAAGCGCTTCGCCATCGGCGGTCAGCGCGACGCGCCGTGTCGTCCGGTTGAGCAGGCGCGTGCCAAGCCGGGCCTCAAGCTCCTGAATGGCCGCCGACACCGAGGAGCGTGGGAGGCCCAGCGTGTGCGCGGCGTGCGTGAAGCTGCCGGCCTCGGCCACGCGCGTAAAAATACGGAAGAGATCGACGCGATCCATTGTTCGTAAATTCTGGCTAATAATGCCAGGATTACAAGCTTTATCCCGCAGTTTCCGCAAGTATCACAGGGCCATGCATCATGCATGCGAACATTGACGTGGGAGACCAGAATGACGGACCATTCGATCAAGGGAAAAACGGCCATCATCGCCGGAGGCGGCAAGAACCTGGGTGGCCTTATTGCCCGTGATCTTGCCGCGCAGGGCGCGCGGGCGATCGTTGTCCATTACAACAGCGCGGAGACCGCCGGGGCCGCGCGCGAAACCGTGGCGGCCGTGGAAGCGGCGGGCGCGCAAGCGTTGGCCATCCAGGCCGATCTGACGACGGCTGGCGCGGTCGAAAAGCTGTTCGCGGACGCCGTCGCGGCGTTCGGCCGGCCCGACATCGCGATCAACACCGTCGGCAAGGTGCTGAAGAAACCGGTGCTGGACATCAGCGAGGCGGAATACGACGCGATGAGCGCGATCAACGCCAAGTCCGCGTTCTTCTTCATCAAGGAAGCGGGCCGCACGCTCAACGATCACGGCAAGATCGTTACGCTGGTCACCTCGCTGCTCGGCGCGTTCACGCCGTTCTATTCGACTTATGCGGGCACCAAGGCGCCGGTCGAACACTTCACCCGTGCGGCGGCCAAGGAATTTGGCGAACGCGGCATTTCGGTCAACGCGGTCGGCCCCGGCCCGATGGACACGCCGTTCTTCTATGGCCAGGAAAGCGCCGATGCGCAGGCCTATCACAAGAGCGCGGCGGCGCTCTCGCCCTTCACCGACACCGGCCTCACCGACATCCGGGACATCGTGCCGCACATCCGCTTCCTCGTTTCGGACGGCTGGTGGATGACGGGGCAGACCATCCTGGTGAACGGCGGATACACGACCAAGTAGCGCAACCGGTCCGCAGCCGGAGTGATGGGCGCCCGGCTGCGGAACGGTCCCTTAACGCGCTTCGATCCGTTTCAGGAACTCATCGAGCGGGCACAAGCCCTTGATCTCTCGCGCTTCGCAGCCCGCTATCGGCAGGATCGATGCCGAAGGGGGCGATCCGGCCGTTAGTGGCGCGGCGCTGCGAATCTGCGAAAGCGATTGCGAGCGATAGCGCACCCGCACGAACAGCGCGCCATCGGCCGCCCGCAACCGTTCCAGCACCAGCGCGCCGCCGGGGGAGGGGTCGTTGGCGGCAAGGCCGGGCACCTGCCAGTGGACGTCCAGCAGCCCGCCGAGATTGGCGACGTTGGTATCGTGTCCCGAAATCGTCGTGACGCGGGCTTCGCCGGTCAGCCCTTCGCGCACGATCGGCGCCAGCCCGGCGAAGTTCGCCGAGGCGACATGGCGGGGACGGGCAAGCAGCCGGAATTCGAGCGCGTGAAAAGCCGAAAGGCGGCCGATGTCGGCGGCGCTGGCACCGCCCCAGCCAACCTGGGGCAGCGGCTTGCCTTCGGCATATTCGAGCAGCAGGATCTGCGCCGCCGTCGATGCCCGGTCGAGCGCGCCGGTCAACTTGGGGCGTCCATTGGCCTTTGCCGGCACCAGCGCGGCCGGTTGCGAGGATACGCCACAGGCTGCCCGGCGCGCGCCGCACAGGATCGCGTCCAGGCGGGCCAGCAGGGGGCGGTAGGCGGCGGCGATCGCGCCGATGCCATCGGGGGCGGTAGTCGCCCGCACGGCAGCGTCCGCTTGCGTGGAATCGTAGGGCGAAAGGCCAGCTTCGATCGCGTTGAAGCGCGGGTCCGGTTCATCGTGTGGCTTGCGGTCGATCGCCAGCGCGTCCGGGCGCGAGCGCGTCGCCCCAGCTTTGAGCCGTGGCGATCGTGCGCTGGTCGGCGCCCGCTAATTGGAGCCTCAGGCGTGCCCTGAGCGCAATGGTTCAAGGCTCGACAAATTGCTTTCCAAAGTGATGGGCAAGGACGGTCGCATGTGCCGCGCTGATCGCCACGCCCGTGATGGTTGTCTCCGCAATCCCGTCTGAGGCTCTATCGAAGAGGGCGAAGCAGCGCCGATTGTCGAACCTGGATGTATAGAGGATCCCGTCCGCGCCAGTTGTCGAGTGGATTTCCGCGCTGAGTGCCCAGGTTCGCAGATAATCGGCGCCGTGTAGATCGGTGAAGGACAGCCCATGCGCGGAGACACGGGCATCGAACAGAGGATAGAGCTTGAGTGCCCTGGTCGTTACCAGCTCACTTCGCACTCGAGTTTCGACGATGGAGGAAAGCACGTAGAGGGTTTCTGGCGTTCGCACGATCGTTTCGCCGAATGCCGTTTCAAGGGTTCGCGCAACATAGAGGACTTTGAAGCTGCCATCTGGCGCGTCGTACCGAAAATGCGGTGCATCGCCGACCGGCCCGAAGAACAGGGCACTATGCTTTGGGCGGTGAATGCGATGAAGGCGAACGCCTGCATCAATGCGGCTTAACCGAACGGATGCCACTGACGATCAGGCCGCCCAGCTTGCGGTCAGACTTGCGAGGCGCTTCAGGACGCCGGGCTCAGGCCGTTTGGTGAGCTTCTGAAAGACAGTCTCGGGATGCGATCCGAACCCTTCGAGCGGCGTGGTAAGCATCATCAACTGCTCCCAAGGGTTCATGTCCGCAAAGCCCTCCAGCACCGCCTTGAGGCCGGGCAGCACTTCACCATTGGCAAATTGGGCAGCGGGGTAGCGGATTTCCGTCCCATAAGGGACGCCGAGTATCTGTTTGCGCTGACGTTGCTTGTCGATCGCTGCGGCCGAGACGCCGAGCATCTCTGCCACATGAGTGCGGTCGAACATGCCGCCGGCACGCTCTGCCATCTCCTCCCGAAACTGGCCGGTCCTTTCGCGCGCAGCCTTGAGAGCCTCAAGATCGGCAGGCGATTCCGGCGCTATGTCTCGCGGGGCGACCACCAGCGCGTGTCTTAAGTCGTGCGAACCCACGATATCGGCCAGCGTATCGTCGCTTGCTGACTCCACAGCCTTGGCAATGGCCAGGGTAAGTTTCTCCAAGGCCTTTCGACGGAGCGTATCGGTTGCCGACATGATCGGATGAGCCGACGATCGGCGACCCGTTCGGGCGAGGGAAGCATTGCTGGCCATCTGCGTCCTTTCTGTCTCGACAATAGGGATGCGGACAAAAAAGACAAGGTGGAATGCCGATTTTTCGACGACGATTGGTGCCGGTTGTGCTATCAGCAGTTTGAAAGGAAGTCCCGATGGACGAAGCCATCGATCACCAGCAACAGGGTGGCCGCGTGCCGTACCCGCAGCTGTCAGCTTGGCTTTGGAAGCCGTGGTACGCAAAGCTCTGGTGGGCGACTATTCCCGTCTGGTGGATAGGCATGGCGGTCTCTATGCGCGTCGATCCCCTAGAGTCTTTTTATCGTGGATGGATCGCTGGGTACCTGAACGTCCTGTTTTTCCCGATGACCGCGCTCATGGTGCTGGGCGTCGGTTATGTTCGCGCGCGCCTTGATAGTCTTGCTGGCCAAGGTGATGGCGTGCCGCTGTCGCATGAAGAAGCGCAGGCTCTCGCCGCAAAACTTCATAGAGACCAGCACGAGCGAATGATGGAGATGGCGCGAGCGCATGCCAATCCCATGGACCCACGCTCTGGGCCACTGTGGATCGGTAATCCGATGAACCCCAACAATCCCGGGTACGTCAATCCTCATACCGGGAAGCATCACTAGCGTTTCTTGAAGCTGCTATCGCCGTCACCGAGACTGCCGGGGATATCGGTCGAGAAGCTCCCTTTCGACAGCACAGAATTCTGCTCCAGCGAAGTGAGCGGGCCGGTGGCGTCGAAGGTGGCGCGCCCATTGTCCGCATCCTGCAGATACCGATTCCGCATCCCTTCTGATCCAAGAATGCGGTCCGAGAGCTCACGCGAGAATGCCGCCGCTGGATTATCAGACCGGGCTGCTGCGCGCTCAGCGGCGGCAATGGATTCACGGACATCGTAGTTGACGATATCCATGGTCGATTGCGCATTTTCGGTTGTACTGCCCATATCTTGGCTGTTGAAGCCAACGGTGGCTGACGCTTCGCCGGAGACTGCACGACCTTTCTGTGGCGCTTGAGCACGGGAATTTTGTGGCCTTCCAGAACCTGGAACGCCTACTCCCAGTTCATTGTCGCTAGATCCTCCGATCGAGCGTCCCGCCAGAAGATTTATCGTCGTGCCCATCGTGACTTGGTCTTGGGCGGCGCGCGACAGCGTCCTTTGCCATCCCGTTTGAGCCATGATCGCCTGCACATCGCGCTGGAGCGTATCACCAACTTGCGGTTTGAGGCGCCAATCACCCTTTCGGTCCATTTCGAACCCGCCGCGTAGCCAGTTGGCGAGCATGGCTTGGCCGTCGGCACCGCCGCCCATGAAATGCTCGATCGTGTCGGGGCCTGCCTGCTTGCCGGCCTCGAACCGGGTGCTGGTGTCGCTGCGCGCCGATCGGCTGAAATCCGTTCCGCTGGAGACCAGCAGGTCATTGTGCGCAAAGCTGAAGCGGGCATGGCCGCCATTGGCGATCGCACCAAGCTGGCTTTCATTGATGAGGCCGGCCTTCCACATGGCGGCCGCAGTCGCAGGAGTGAGGTTGAGACCCAGATCGCCATTCTGATCCATGGCGAGCTGACGCTTCGAGAGCTTGATGCCATGTTCCGCGAGCAAACCCTGCATGCGGGTGAGACGCTCCCGGTCGACAATCGAGGTCAGACGCTCGTTGCGCGCGCGATCAGCGATACCTGCTGCGCCGCCTTCCGCCATATCGACCTGGTTTCCGGCCGTTCGGCTGAGTGCCTGGATGAAGCTGTCGAGCCGCGCAGCCTCACGCGTCGAGACACCGGCTGCCGCCGCGCCCTCGGCAAACCCGAAATTCTCGGACTGCCGGCGCTGCTCGCCGATCCGCGCCGCACTGCGCGTACCGGCAGTGCCAACCTCACGCTGTGCGTCGAGTTTGCCCGACCGCTCGGCGAAGTCATAACCGGCAGCCTCGCGGGTACGGCCATAGATGCTCGTGCCTTCACGGCCGGCTTCGGCGGTCGCGCCATCTGCCGTCCCGAGCTGCGTTGCAGCGCTATAGCGTTCAACGGCCGCCACGACCTGGGCTTCGTTCCTGCCGGTGGCGCGGGCAAGCTGGCTGACCGCGGTGCTGCGCGCCTCGCCCGAGAGTGCGTTGATGAACCCGACCCGGCGCCCGGTCTCATCGACCGAAAGCCCGAGCATCGACGCCGCTTCGCGCTGACCCTGGTTGCTGCCGCTGCGCCAGCCTTGTTCGGTCGCGACATTGGCGCGCTCGACGCCGGTGACATTGTCGCCGGCATAGTCGCGGCGCCCCTCCATCGCGCCGACCTGAACCTGCGCGGAGGTGAGGTCGTTACGCAGCAATTGCTCCTGATCGTAGGTGTTGGCGATCAACTTGGCGAAGGTCGGGTCGGCCTGGGCCTCGCCGATGACGCCCGAGGCCTTGAGCTGCGCGTCGGCCGGTGAATATCCGGCCCGCTCAAAGTGGCGCTTCGCCCCCTGCAGCATCATGTCATAGGCTCGGCTATCGCCAAAGGCGCGCCACTGGACCAGGTTCTGGCTGAAGGCGGCGAACGCCTTTTCGCCAGCTTCGCCCTGGCCGAAATAGCCTGTGCCTAGACCTCTGAGCGCGTCCTTCTCCGCGAACTGATGGATGGCCGTCGTCGCTGCGTTGGCCTGCACGGCACGCGCAACCGCCGGATCGGCAAGGTCGCGGCCTCCCAGCGCAGGGGCGAGGCTGCCCAATTGGTGTGAGCCATCGATCCCGCCGAGCGCGAAGGCGGTTCCGCCCGGCGTTCCAGGGCGCTCGCCGAGGATGTGACCGGCCTCGCCATAGGTGCGATTGGCATTGAAGTTCGAACGCTCGCCGAAGTCCCCAAAGCTCGAAGCCGCTGCCGCGCGGGAGCGGGTGCCCATCGCAGACGCCTGCGCCTCGAGAGCGGAGGACCGCCCCTCGACAGTGCCCATCGGAGCCGCGGCCGCCGTAGCCTGGCTAGCGATCCCAAGCGATCCCGAGGTAAGGGACGTGAACACATTCCCACTGAAGCGGAACACGGTGAACACGAAGGCGCCGGCGAGGCCCGCCGCCGCCGTGCGGAAGCTGCCGAAGATCGCGAGCGCCTTCATGGCGGCGGAGGGTGCGAGCAACCAGGCATTGGCCGCCAACGCGTTTGAGCGGAGTTCAGCCAGCGTGGCGGTCGCGCGTCCGAGGGTCAGCTGGTAGATGCCCGCGTCGATCACGCCCCAGAGTGCCACGAACACGAACATGCCGAGCGCGAAGCTCGCGACCCGCAGGTTGATCGGCGTCAGGATGAACAGCAGCGCGATCGGAATCATGAAGAGCATGATCTCGAACACCGTTGCGCGGATCGTCGGCATCCACTCGTTCGCGACCGACATGGTGGCGAGGCCGTTGGAGATCACTGCGCGATTCGCCATGACCCTGGCCGCGCTGGCCGGCGAATCCTCGAACAATACATCGCCGACGGTGTTGCCGAGGAGGATGTGGGTCAGGAAAGCCTGCGCGCTGAGCGGCCGTCCGAGCATCATCTGACCCATCTCGCCAAGCTGCTGCCGGCAGCGCTGCATCTGCTGGGCATTGCCGGTGTCATAGCCCGTCCGCGCACAGATCTGGTTGGTGTAGGTGTCGAACAGCGCGGGGTCGGACAGCCGATCCGAGATATGCGTCCAGGCATCTGTGCAGCTCACCGTCGTGCCGCCCTTGTCGGCTTCGGTGTAGACGGTCGAGAAGGTGGCGGGGCCGGCCATCGCCGCGAACGAGGCGGGCAGATCGGTTGAGGTCCGGAACAGCTGATCGTCATCGACGCCGTAAGCGGCCGATACACGCGCGACCGGATAGCATTGGCGGACATAATCCTTGATCGTCGCGTCGAGGAAGACGTCCGTCATGGGCCCGCGCGGCGAAACGGCGTTGAGGAACAGGTCGAAGCTGTGGCCGCCGGCCCCGAACTCGATCTTGGCGTTGGGATCGAGCGTGTTGTCGTCGATCGTCTCGACCATCGCGCGCTCGATCATGTTGGTTGCGCCGGCAACCAGGACGAGGAGGTTCGGGACGCCGCCGACCGGCTGATAGGCGTTACGCACGCGGTCATAGACATGGACGGTGCCGGTCGTGGCGATCAGCCCGACGAAGAGTCCCACGCCGACCAGGATCTGGAAGCCGAAGGCGACGAGGCCCATGCCTGTTCCACGGACACTGGCGATGATCGCGCCAAGACCGATCCCGACGGTCGCTACGATCATCACCAGCGTCTCGTAGCGCGGATCACCGAAGATCATCGAGACGAGGCGGAACGCATCGACCGTCTCGGCAAAGCCGTCATAGGTGTGGAAGCTGGTCTCGACCGCCAGCGCGGGCGAGGCGAGCATCAGGGCGGGAAGGGCGGCCAAGAGCCTCAGAAGCCTGCGCACGGGCGTTCGATCCTACTGATTGCGGGCAGCCGCGCCGGCAGCGTCGCGTGCATCGCGATCGCGTGTCCGCAGGAGGCCGGCGTAGCTGGTGGAAAGGTTCGCCTGATTGAGGGCGGCCATGTAACTCTGGCGCATCTGTGCGCGCTGCCGCAGCACCTCGTCCCTCAGGTCGCGTAGCTGCTCGATCCCCTTGGAGAGGATCCGGGTCTGGCAGACGTTCTTGTTGTTTCCATCGGCCGAGCCCGCGACGGTCGCGCCGCGCTCGGCATTGGTGACCGTGAAATCGATCGTTCGCGTAAGGTCGTTCAGCATCTGATAGGCGAGGGTGAGCGCCACCAGTTCGTCGGTGTCGGCGATGACGGAGTCGACGACGCCCTGGCGCACGCCCCATTCCAGCATGCGATAGACCGGCAGCGTGCGGACATTGGCGACGAACTGCTTTTCGTCGGCGGACAGTGCGGCCCGTGTCCGGATCTTGGCGGCGATCGACTGCATGCGCTCGCGGGCGAGGACGAGGGCGCCGCGCCCGGACCCGTCCTGGCCGCAGTCGGCAGGGGTCGGCGGGAAATTGAGCGTCCGGCGCTGGACCCGGCCGGTCAGGAAGTCCTGCGCGCTCTCTGTATCCTGTGCGGGGCATTGCGGGATCGCCGTGAACAGGGGAACACGGTCGCCATCGTCCCAGCGCATATAGACGTCTCCCACCCGGGCCCGCATGACGCTTGCCCAGTCGCCGGCGCCAACCCGTGATGCTGCGTGTGACAGCAGCGAGCCGGTGCGGAAGATCTCGGTCACTTCCGCCGGGCAGTTGGCGAGCGCGTCCTTGAGATCCTCGGTCGGATTGTTGTTGTTCGCCTCGATCTTTTCGCGGCTCTGCTGGTAGCTCTTGGCGAAGCCCTGCTTGACTGAGCGGTAGCCGGTCATCTCCTCGATGATCCCGGACATATTGTCGTCGCCCTTGGCGATCTGAACCATGCGATTGGCGAGGCGGCAGTCGTTGACCTGAATCGAGTTCAGGAAGTTGGTCGCCGCTTCCATCTTCGAAATGATGTTGCCCATCTTTTCGTCAAGTGTTTCAAGGAGATACTGGAACGCGACGGCCGGGGCGGCCTGCAGAATGCTCTCGAGCTTCTGGACGAGATAGTCGGGATCGAGGAAGCTCATTCCCCCTAAGAACATGTCGATGCCGCCGCAGCCGGCACGCACCTTGGGCAGGCTCACCGACATCAGATAATCGTTATGGACGTCGACACGGCCGGACATGCCGCCCGCCGTCACATAGCCGCGGGTCTGGTCCTCGAAGCTACCGGGCGAGGTATAGGTGACATTGTCGAACCAGCTTTCCGCCCAGCTCTGCGCATGGGCGGGCGCAGCGGAGAACAGCGTGGCGACAAAGAGGGCGATTAGCGCGCGGAGCGCTGCACGAGGCCTGACAGACATGGCGGACTCCGGACAATCGAGGGTGAGGGGGGAAAGGCTGAGGCCGCCATCGCTCAGCGCCTTCCGGTTCGGGTTGCCGGCAGCCCCACGATGCCGGTGAACTTGGACATGGCCCGGACGCCGACGGCGGGTCTCACGCCCGTCAGCATTTTCGCGGCCAGATAGAGGTTGCGAGCGAGATTGGGTGCATGATCGGTCCCGATCGCCACGGGTATGACCCGGCTATCGTCCGAGACCGGCCGCACCCATGCAACGGGATGCCCGACCCACGGAAGACCGAGGCGCCCCGAGCGGATCATGGCTTCCTGCGCGCTGATCGTGCGGACCTGCCAGCCGTAGCGCACGCCGAGCGCCGTCAGCTTGGTCCAGAGATCGCCACATGGCACGCAGCCGGGCGTTGTCGTCATTTCGATGACGAACGCTGCGCCCTGGCCTCTCAACGTGGCGGTAAAGTCATCCGGAAATTCGCGTGTCAGTGGAACCCGCGAAAGCCAGGCCTGCATCGTCTTTGCGTCGCCGACCGGATGGATAGCCGCTCGCATCGCGTCCTCTCGGCTGACGGTCTGAGCGGATGCGGAGCCCATGCCGATGACCAGACCGGGGATGCCAAGGAGAATGAGGGCGCGCATCACGGTTTGCCTCCTATCGAGGCGTCGACCAGGTCGCCGCCGAGGGCACGGGGGTCGGTCGCGGACACCGGGCCATTGCCCAGCGCATCGAAGAAGCCGGCATCTTCGCCCGGCCCCGTCATGAACTGCTCGGGCCGGATGTCACCCCGCAGCAGGCGTACCGCCTGGTAGGCCATTTGCGCGAGGTTAGGGTATGCCTCGACGCCCGTGGCTATGATCATGCGCTGCTGGCTGCCGCGCCGGATCAGCATCGTCGTGGGGGTGATCTCCACTCCGAAGCGCGCGCTGAGGTCCGGCCGCTTGTCCAGATCGAGAAGCGTCACCTGCCAGCCCATCTCTTCCTGGAACCGCTGGATGATCGGCCACTGAACCCGGCAATAGCCACAGGACGAACGCGAGAACATGACGAGCGCAAAGTCGCCCGCCTGCGCGCGGAGATATGACCGGCGGATCGCATCTTTCTCCGCCGACATCTCGGATCGGGCATCGCCGACCATCGGGTTCGCGGATTTCGAGTTGAGCTCGGGATGCTGAAGCATCGCGATCTGCGTCACGCCGGCGAACGCGCGTGCCTTGCGCCGCGCGAAATCCTGGAGCCGCCAGAAATCGGCAACCGCATCGACCGTCAGTACGGTCGCCGCATAGTCGCGCTGCGCCTCGATAAGCTTGCGGATCTTCGGCGGTGTCCAGGTGGCCAGCTCGGCCATCGGCGGGATGACGGGCTTTGCCAGTTCGTCCGGCTCGGCTTTCTCTTCGGCCTTTGGCTTGGGTACCTCGTACCACCAATAGCCCTGGCGCTGCCCTTGGCTCTGGTTGCCCGTCTGAGCACTGAGCGGAGCCGAGGCCACTACGATGCACGTCGCTGCCGCGACGATCAGCCGCCGCGCGCTCACAGTATGCGCTCCATCCGCACCAGGCTCGCGATCGGCAGCAGACCGAAATAGCGACTGTCGAACCCGCGCGGGTGGGTCGAGCCGACATAGGCCATGCCGGCGGGAATGATCCCGCTCCACGTCATATGGGCGAGCTTCAGTCCATTATGGGCCTGAGGCAGGCTCACCCCGAGTAGCCGCCCGTTGCAGTAATAATGGCCGTCCCAACTGTTCGAGACGAGCGGGGAGGGGGTCTCGAACATGGTCAGTCGGTCGCCAGGCAGGCAAAGCGCGTGCTTGGTGACGGAGACCGGCTTTGGCCCGGCGATCGGGTGATGCAACATGAACATCACATAGTCGCCGCGGGCAATCGGTCCCGGGCTCTTGCGTACGGCGAAGGCCTCGATCGACGGGGACATGACCAGGGTCACCTGCGGCATCACCAGCGCCGCGAGCAACGCCAGTGGCAGCACCACCAGCATGGCGCGCCACAGGCGATCCGGCCGGGCGGGCTGATCGGCGGCGCCGGGGGCACCCAGCGCCATCGCTGCCTTGCGCGGCAGACGGCGCAGACGCGGCCAGAGATCGGCAATCCACCTAGCGAGTAGCCAGAAGAGCCTGAGCATGGGCAACCTCCTCTTTCCCGCCGAGGCGGGCATATTCTTCGAGCATTCCGGAAAGCGCGCTGTCGCCGAAGACGACGTGGGCTGCGCGGGGGCTGTCGTCGTCGCGCTCGCAATAGGCCTGGGTGGGATCGCCCGGGATCATCGCGAGTGCGGGAACCTGGGCGATACCGTGCTGGCGGAAGACAATCGGATCGACGATCAGTTGGACGTCGCGCATCACGCAGTTCGGTCCCTCGCAGCCTGGGTCGAGCCGGAGGATCTGCGCGGTCAGCTTGGCCATGGGGCCCATCCTCTTGAGACCGCCCGGCACGCCGCGAAAGGCCATGACCCCGTGCACCCGCTCGAGCTGGGCTGCATAGTTGCGCAGCGTCGGGATCGGCATGGACGAGGAAACGAAGAGCACCGGCACCCAGCCTTTTGCCGCAACGGCCGGCGCGGCCTTGGCAAGCGCCTGTTCCTCGGCGGGTTCGAGCCCGAGAGCCTGGCGGAGCGCCTTGGCCTGTCGCTCGCGCTCGGCGGCAAGGCTGGCCTCGCCCTTGGCCTGTGCGGCACGGGCCCGTGCCTCCATCTCCGGCATCGACGTCCGGCCCCTCAAGGCTTCGAAGGCGCGCCGGCGCTCGGCGGGGTTGTCGGTGCGCGGCAGTCGCGGATCCGGCGCGCGTCCAGCGGCGTCCTCGCCGCTCTTTATCGCGCGTCCGAGCCGGTCCATGACCGTCTGGCCTTGATCGGTAGTAGATTGCCGGGCGTTGCCTGAAGGGGCATCACGCGTGGCATCCTGCGCAAGCGCGGCGGTTGCCGCACCCACAGCCAAGATAAGCGCCGCGTTACGGATTGACGGCTTTGAGATACGCATTGACGCGCTCCCCCATGTCTTGTCGGATGTCGGATTGGGCGCGGGCCTCGATGTCGGCGTAATATTCCGAGAGATCGATCTTGCTGAAGTCGAGCGCCTGGAACTCTTCCGGTGTGAACCCCCGGCACATTGGCTTTTTGGCCGTGCCCCAGAGATTGCCGTTGAAAGCCTTGAGCTGCGGTCGACCCTGCTCCTGGATGATCCGGCCGAGCTTCGTGTTGAAGCAGCAGTTGCCGCGGGCTTTCTGCAGGCAAAGCCCGAGGAAACTCGAGGTGCAGTAGCTGCCGATCTCATGGCACATGCCCGACGAGCGGAGCATGGCGGCTTCCATGTCTTGGCTGTCGCAACCGGCGAACAGGAACTCCATCATGAAATTGATGGCGAGGCTGACCGCGATCGAGGTTGGGTCGAGCCCCACGATCAGCGCATGGGCGCCGGCACTCGCCGCCTCGCTTGCCGTGGCGCCCGCCTTGAAGGCGACATAAGCCGCCTTCATTCCGGTGAATACGCCCTTGGCGACCGCAATCTTGGTGCCGATCGAGCCGATAGACGAGCCCATGCCGTCCTTGACGATCTTGCCCTTATCCTTGCAGCAATTGGAAAAGGTGGTCGAAAGACCAGGCGGCCGGCAGCGAATGCCACGTCCTGAGAAGATCTCGATCTGCCCGAGGCAGTTGCCGTCAGCGTCGATGGCGCCATTGGGCTCGGTGCCCGGATCATCCATCGGCGGCTCTTCGACGATCGGGTTGGTCGCAAGGTCGGCGCACTGATTGGGCGAGCAGGCGGGTGGCCCGCCGGTGCTCTTCACGACGCACGCGTACTGGGCGCCGACCGGGCAGCTATATTGCCCAACAGCATCCGCCACGCAGTCGACCTGCTGGATCGGGCAGAGCCAGGCGCCGCTGGTCGTGGCGAGGCAGCTCGCCTGCTCGCCTTCGTCCGCCGCATCGCCATTGTTGTTGAGGTCCGCTGCACAGATTTGCTGCGCGCTGGCGATGCTCGGGCAGGCGACGGTCAGCCCCATGCCGAGCACCAGTCCAAGCGCGGCACCGCGAAGATCCAGGCGCCGGCGCCTCTTTGTGGCGAAGCCGATCATTGCACGCTCCCCGTGCAGACCAAGTCCGCGCCGGCGAGGCGGACCGTCTGCATCATCACGACAGCTTCGGGAAAATCATCAAGGCAGCCGCAGGCAGAGACGACCTCTTCGCCCGGGCCTGCCGGGCATTGGTTGTTGGCGGTGCAGGCGTGGAAGAAGGTGTCGTAGCCGGTGGGCACGTTCTGCTTGGCGCCGACCACGCCATCGGGCGCGGCGTCGCTGTTCGCCTTGGGCGCCCGCGTCTTGCACACGGGCTCGCATGCCGGCACCGAGCCATGATCGGGCAGGCTGAAGGGGCGCGTGGTGCTGGCAAAGCTGCCGTCGCTCTGTCGCGACCGGTCGGCCAACATCGTCTCGGTCGAATGGTCGATGATGTAGGTGCCGCGGCTCGTGTCGGGCCTGGCGACATCATCGACCGAACAGCGATAGGTGCGATCCTTGAGGAAGAAGTCGCGGGTAAGATCGGTAGGACAGGCCGGACCGCCGAGAATGCGGGTCTGGGGCAGGGGCCCCAGACCCGTCGCGACGCCATTGATCCAGGTCTGGATGCCATCGACAAGCTCGGTGTCGAGCTTGCATTGCGGGTCCGACGCGGTCGAACCACATCCGTCGACCAGCTGCTCCAGCGTCTTGCAGCTGTTGTCGACATCGACATGAACTTGCGCAAAGCCCTCGCCGCCTGCCCCGACCGCGACGCGAAGCCAGACCTCGTGATCGCCGGCGGTGAGCCAGGGCTTCAGATCGAGATTGGGAAAGGCATAGAAGGTCTTCTTGAGCTCGCATTTTGATGGCGGCAGACCCATCGACGTCCAGGGCGAGGGCCCCGATCCAACCAGCTGCCCATCGATGCGGACCTGTCCCCAGTCATCGGCAAAGAATTCGGTGAGGCGCGCGTCGACGATCCGATCGGGATCGGTAACATGCAACGTCATCCGGAAATCGATGAGCGTGCAACTCCCGCCGGCCAGGCTGTTGTCCGCGGGCGAGCCCATCAGAAAATCGAACGAGGATCCGTTCTGAATCGTCGAATAGCCGCCCGAGGTCCGGCTGATGATATCTTCGGCGGCAGGCTTGAGCACCGTCACCCGCCGCTCGATCGTGCAATGCCGGTACTGGAGCGATGTGCCAGTTCCGATCGCGGACCCCTTGAGCGCCTGGAACACGCCACTGCCCGTCGAGGCCGCGTAGGCGTCGGAGGCGATGGTCGCGGGATTGGAGCGATAGGCGGTCTGGGGCAGGCTGGGATTGGATGAGCAGGCGGTCGACTGCGCGCCGACATAGCGTATGGCGGGACCATCGATCACCGCCTCCGCTACGCCGTAACGCGGATCGGCGGTCGTCAGAGCGCCGATCATGCCGCCGCCCAGGTCGCGCAGGACCGAGGGCATATTGCCCCAGGCGAGATTGGCGCCGCAGCTGTTGTTGATGCAGTAGCAGCCGGCGAGCTTGGGCATGTCCACCGCCGTCAGCTTCAAAGCCTTCGTGGCATCGACATCCCAGCGGTAGAAGCTGCAGCCATTCCAGCTGCCGGGCTGGCAGGACACCACGCCATTGGCGCAGATCCCCGACACCAGAACCGGCAGCTTGGAGGTGCTGTCGACCGTTCCGTCGAGATCGGTGTCGCGGGCGATGGCGACCGTGCCGAGATCACCCGTGCCGGAAGGCTGGACCAGCACTTCGAGCATCGTCGCCGTCTTCTGGCACGCGATATTGGGCGCAAAGGTCCGACTGTTGTCGACGGTTGAGATTGACTGGCCCGCGAGCCCCGGCGTCACATAATTCTGCTGGAGCGCATCGCTGTCGTCTGTCTTGGCGCGAGAGGCGTCCGCCGCTGCCCGCGCTCGGTCCTCCATTGTCGGAGCCGAGGCGGACGATGCCAAAGGAAGGGCCAGCGCGACCGCTACGATGGAACAGGCGGAGAGGATACGCCGGTCCCGTCGAGGCGGCATTGCGGCCGCGCTGGCCGGGGGTGGAGCGACGCCGCCAGGGAGGCGCGGCAGCGCCGCTCCGGTCCCGCGCAGCAGCCCTCGATCGTAGGGGCCTTGGCGGACAGACCTCCGGAATGGACGGCCGTCTTGCGCGGGAACAGGGGGAAGCGTGTCTGTCATGGCACCGGTATCCCGGCGCAGCAGATCACCTTCTCGAAGAGCATGAACTGGGCATTGTCCTTGCCCGGGGCATGTTTGGCCGAGGACCAGAGTGAACCAGGCCTGCCGATATTGACGCACTTGCCGCCCTTCACGGGCTCCATGATCTGGAGCTTGTAGCGCGACTTGGTCCAGACGGGCTGGGGCACGAACGAGCAACCGTCGGCCGAGCTGATGGTGAGCGCGCCCAGGCGGCCCATCATGAAGACACCGCGCGCGGCAAGCCCCGCCCAGGCCTCGACACTGTCGTCGAAATGGATGTCGCCGGCGATCGGATAGGTCGCGCCCCAGCTCCCCATACACCAGAAGAGCGGGTCGATGACCTTGCCGGCGGCCGCCGCCGCGCTGTCGCCCATGCAGGCGAGGCCAGCGGCGGGGTTGCCGAACAATATGCCTTCGGGCTGGATGATCGCGCCCAGCGTGCCCGACTGCCAGGTCGGCAGCACCTCGGTCATCATGGCGACATCGAAGCCATCATTTTCGAGGCATGGCAGGTCCGTGAACATGTCGAGCATCGCCCAGACCGGCGCAATGTAATAATGCATCTGCGCGAACATCTTGCGCGTATTGGTGCCGTCCGAGATCGACGACTGACTGCCCTGCAGCTTGCCGCCGGTCGGCATGAGATCGGCGCCGAGTGCCATCATGCACCCCGGTTCGGTCACGACATCGACCATGCGATTCGGCGACCAGTAGGACACCTTGACCCCGAACCAGAACTGGATGCCCTTGCGGCAGGCGCAAAGCGGCTTCGAAGAGGATTGCGCGTCGAGCGCCTTGTCGAGCTTGTCGAAGCTCCCCACCCGAATGCCGCCGATCGTGATCGGGAAGATGCAGGTCCAGCGCACCTTGGTGATGGGGTTGAAGACGGTGCCCGCCTCGCACTTGGAGGCGTGGGCATGGCCCGGAAGAGCAAGCGTCATCACGAGACCGATCAGCAGTCCGACGACGAAGACGGGGAGACGGCCGATCATCGCGCGGCCCTTTTCGATGCGGTCGAGATCGCCCGGCTCTTGGGCCCGTATTCGGTCAGCACGAGGCGCGTGCCCGACTGCTCGACGATGACCGGCGCCACCGTCAGCCCGAGCCGCTGCTTGACCCGTTCCTCGAGAATGTAGATCGGCCGCCCGGTCTTTTCGGACAGGTCGATCGCATCGCCATTCTGACTGCCGAGCGCCGAGAGCAGGATGAAGTCGCTGGACCGTGCGTTGCGGAGCGCCCAGCCAAGGTCGCGCGGGTGCACGACGACGAGGCGCTGCGGCAGCTTCACATAAGTCAGGGGATTGAAGGTGAAGCCCTTGGGGTAGAGCGTCTTCCCGTCGGGTAGCGTGATGTCGAAGTCGAGCGTGTAGAAGGGGACGACGCTGCGGACACGGTCCGCGCTGGCGATCCCGAGCGGTGCGGCCTTGAGTGCGCTCCAGCTGTTCCGCGGGCCGAACGCCTTGCCCATTTCGCTGGGCAGCGTCGCAACCTTGGCTTCGATCTCGGCCAGAGCGTCGGGCTCGGCGATCGGCCATGTCCGGCCGATCGTGCTGCGAGAGGCGATCGAGCCGGTGGGAGTGGCGAGCGCCATCGTGCCGGCCGCTGCCAAGGCACTGCCACCGGCCAGAATGGCGAGGATGGGGCTGCGGCGAATACCGCGGACAAGACTACCGCCCATGACGCTGCCTCCAATGCGCTTCAGGCGGCTCGGGAATGCCGATCAGTGCGGCGAGGAAGGCCGCGGCAGCCAGGGGCGTGAGGATCCAGATCAGCAGGCCATTCTCGGAGCCGAGCGAGGGCGACATCAGCAGGAGCCCGCTCTGGACGAGCAGAAGCAGGAAGCCACTTACCGTGAGCCGGATCGCCGAGGGCGACGGGGTTGACGAAGTGAGCCCGTTCATCGCCGCCTCCAGCGCCGCAGGCGGCTCATCAGCTTCGCGGTGCCGGCCGAAAGGCTGAGCAGCAGAAGACCGGTCGCAAGGCAGGAGCCGGCGACCAGCAGCGAGGCGCGCAGCACCATCATCGTGGGCTGCTTGAGCAGGAGCCCTGCGAAGAGCACCAGCATGCCCATCATCACGGTCTCGATCATCACCAGCCGGAAGCGCCACTGGAAGGATTCCGCCTTGAAGCGCTCGGCGAGCCGTTGCTCGACGATCACTTCGATCGCTTGCGTGTCGGACCAGTTGAGCGGCAGCTGATCGGGGTGAGGGGTGAAGCGCGCCATGGCGATTACGCTCCCACCAGGCCAGGCGCAGCGGGCGCCCCCAGGATCTCGGATGGGTCGACGCCGGCGAGCCGGCAGATCGCTTCGAGCGGCGAGAGACCCTGGCGCATGAGCGCCTCGAAGGCCGCCACCTCATCGGGCGCCGAGGTGTTGATCCAGTAGGAGAAGGGATCGACGACCAATCGCGCGATGCCGAGGCCCAGCGGCGAGTCGATGAAGACCTCGCTATAGTTGGGCTTGGAATTGCGGACCGACTTCAGCAGGTCGAGGACGAACCCCGAATAATCGAGGATCTTGTTGTCGACGGCCCGGTCATAGGTCGAGCCCTGCAGCAGTAAGCGGGTCGCGGCATTTTCGAGGATGACCTGGCCGGTACCGCCGAACAGCATGAGGTCGTTCATCGACTGCAGCACGATGCCGAACGAGCCGCGATATTTGCGGGCGCGCCGATAGCCCTGGCCGAAGGCCTCGGCGAGACGCGACAGGTCCTGCCCATCGGTCGTGGTCATGAACTGCGCGGCTTCGTCGCAGAGCACGAAGCGGGGCTTGTCGCGCGCCGAGAGGTAGAGCTCCTGCGTGACCGCGTTCACGACCACCATGACGATGACGTTGAAGAGGTCCGGCATTGCCTTCAGGCGCTCGAGCTCGAGCACCACAAATTCGTCGTGGCGAATGTCGAGCGTCGAAGGCCCGTTGAAATAATGGCCATAGGCGCCCCCCGATCCGAAATCGCGCAGGTTGAAGGCGAGCTCGCGGGAAACGGGGATCAGATGGTCCACGCTGTCGAGTGCGGTTTCGACCTGGGAGGGGTAGGTGCCGAGCCATTCCCGCACGGCATCGATCCCGTGATCGGCGCGGCCCGTGTCGATCGTCCACTGGACCGCCGACTTGAGCAGGTTCCATTCCGAGGTGGTGACGCCCTTGCGGGTGGAAGCGTTCGCCATCTCCGCGACGATCGCGACCGCCATGGTAATGGCCGACTGCTTGTCGTCACCGTCGAGCGCGAGGCCCATGTCGAACGGATTGAGGACGAGATGCTCCTCGCCGATGTCGATATAGCGGCCCGAGCAGAGCGTGCAGAGCTTCCGGTAGCTGCCGCCGATATCGATGATGCGGATCAGCGACCCTTGCGCATAATATTGCTGGCACAGGTTGTTGAGCAGGAAGCTCTTGCCGGCGCCGCTCTCGGCCGAGACGATGAAATTGTAATTGTTGATGCGCGGATCGAACACGTCGAGCGTGACGAGCTGGCCCTTGCGTCCCGCGTAGAGCAGCGCCGGGCGTCCGCCGCCGCGAAAGTCGGTCTGGATCGGCGCCATCAGCACCGCCGCCTTCACCGGCATGCGGAAGTCGCGCTCGAGCAGGCGCAGCGTCGTGCGATCCGGATAGAGCCCGAAGGGCAGGCTCATGACCAGCAGCGTCGGGTTAAGGTAGCTCTCCTCCTGCATCGAGAAGGGCAGGGGTTCGCCCTCCCAAAGCCGCTTGGCGCGGGCGGCCAGGTCACGGGCGTGCGCTCGGTCCCGCCCGAATACCCAGATGGTCGGTATGACGCGGACGAACTTGCTGTTGCCTGCCTCGTCGAGGATCCAGCCGATCTCCTCGATCTGCTTGCCGACCTCGACCGCGAAACTGCCCGCGGCTTTTTGCGCCGACAGAATCTGCGCACGCTTGTGGATCTCGAACTGCGAATGATCGAACAGGATGTTGAGCGTGTAGAGGAACGGCCCGCCGATCTGGTCGCTGTCCTCGGACGCGCCGCGCATGCCGCCCATGAAGCGATTGGCCCGCTCGGCCGTGATCCGGCGCGCCGGTGCCTTGGGCGTCAGGCAGCGCGCGACCTGGTTGCCAAGGAACACCTCGGCGCCCTCGAACACGAGATCGGGACCCGCATCGATGATCTGCTTGGCGATCGGTGGCGCGCCGACGGTGGTACCGTCGGCAAATACGCCGGGTGCGGCGTTCGCAACGCCGTTGAAGATGCGGCGGTAGAAGGCGACCATGTCCTCCGGCGGCAGTCGGCGAATGCCGAGCTTTGACAATTGCTCCTCGACCTGTCGGCGCAGATCCTCACCCAGCGGTCGCCTCGTCTTGATCGACAGCAGCGTCCGGAAGTTGCGGACCGGAATCCCGTGCAGAGCCTTGAGGCCATGACGCCCTTCGCTCAGATAGGCGTGGGTATGGCGCGCCGAAGCCTGGATCAGCGGATCGTCGCGGGTCTTGAGATCGAGGAAGGCGTCGAGCGCGCCATCGATCAGCGGGTCCGCAAAGGTGTGAAGCTGAAGGACCGTCCCGTCGGGGAAATGAATGTTGAGCAGACCCTGCAGCGCGCCCTGGACATGGGCGAACATATAGGCGGTGGGCACCAGCTCCCAGGCGTGACCCCAGGTGTCGTCGATGCACAGGAACGCTTCACTATCCTCGTCCCAGGCAACGAGCGGGAGATGATCCGAGAAGCTGTCGCGCCGGACCGCGCTGCGCAACCGCGCATAGCTGAGCGCCCTCATGGCTGCGGCTCCGGGGCGGGCGGGACGATCGCCGGGGATGCGGGAACGGTCGCACCCTCCGGTGTCGACGCCGGCTCACCGTCGGAGGGTACCGGATCGCGCACCTGGCCAAGGATCGGGGCCTGCGACGCGCGGTCGGGCGCGGCGACGAATGCGCCGCCGACGACCCAGACCGGCTTGTCGATCACCGAATAGACATAGCGAGGCATATAGAGGCGGTCGGGCCGCTGCCGATCGGCATAGGGCAGGATCAGCGTGCGCACCGTCCGTGCCGGCTTCAGCATCGGGGTGACGGGCGCCTCGATCAGGCCCTTGAGCTCCTGGTAGACGCTGTCGCGATAACTGCCATAGGCGGTGCTCGCGCCATTGCTGCCCGTTTTGGCCTTAGCCACGGCCTTGCCCTGGCCCTGGCCGCGCAGCACCGCGCGATCGTTGGTGACCTTGGGATCCGACTTCGACGCGACACCGGCGACCGCATCCTCATATGCCCGGTCCGGATGGATGCACTGTCCGTGATCGCTGTTCTTGCAGTCGAACTTCTCGGAATAGGGCGACATCATCGAACCGACGGTGGCGCATCCGCTCAGGGCGGCGAGCAGGCCCAGCGACAGGAACGTGCGATGGAAAAGCTTACAGGATGCCGGCTGCATGGCGGGACCTCCTTAGGGGTGGGGCGCGGGGAGCATCAGAATCTGCTCCCGACCGACGGCTTGATTTCGAGGGCGAGGCCCTCCTGGATGACGACCACGACATCCTTGGCGGCGCCGACTTCGACGACCGGTCCGGCCTGACGGGCCAGATCGAGGTAGAAGTCCGTGAGCTTGTCCGAAGATTTGGATAGGCCGCCCGCGACGCCCGACTTGACGGCATCGCCGGCATCGAGGCTGCGGACGCTGCCCAGCGCCGAGGTCGAGAGGCTGCCGAACGATCCTTCGACACTCTGCGAGATGCCGGCGATCGTGCCGGCGATGAACGAGCGGGCGAGCGTCGCTCCGGCACGGGTTACGACCTTGCCCGACAGGCCCTTCTTGCCATCGGCATCGACGAAGAATCCCTTGATCGCCTGATCGACGACGGCATGGCTCTCGAAGTCCACGCAGGAGATCGACACAAGCTGGATCTCGACCCGCTCCTTCGCCAGGCTCCCTGTCGCGTTGCCGATGACGAAGCAGCCGGCGAGGTTGGCCTTGACCTCATTGGGAAGCACGGCGGGCGCCTGGACCCTGGCGATGATCGGCTCGGGATTACTGGTCGCGTCCCGGCTCGCCAGCGCGTCGATGCCGGTCAGCAGCCGCGCCTTCATGAAACCAGGTGGCAAATAGATCGTCCGCTTCCCTTTTTTTGACGAGGGCGAGCTGCCGGCACCTCCTTCCGGGGCTTGGGTGGCGGTTGCCGCGCCGATTGCGCCGACCTGGCGCTGCGTGGGTGGGGCCGGGGGCGCCGGCGGCGCGGACGGAGCAACAGGCGGCGCCGGAATCTCATCGGCCACGTTCCTTGCTTCGGGCGGGGCGGGGGGATAGGCCGGAGCCTCGCCAGGAATTGCAGGCGGTAGATCGCCGCCATCGCCGGACGCGGTCGCGTGGGCGCCGGTCCCCGGAACGACCTTGCCTTCCTCGATCGCCGTGACCCGGTCGCCGAGCAGGGTCTGCCCGTCGAGGATCTTCTGCAGATCCCCACGCAGCTTCACTTCCAGGCTGTCGCCGCGAAGTCCCGCACCCATGTCGAGATTGCTCGCTTGGGGCGCCTTGGGCGCTTCCTTCTTCCCGCTCGAACTTGCTGTGTAGAGGCCAAGGCCAAGGAGCGCGATCGTCGAGACCACACCGAATTGCTTGGCGCGAAGCTTCTGGTCCGAGGTGAGCCTCGACCACTGCGCCCGCAGATCGAGCAAAGCGGGGCGAGCTGACGTGTCGAGCGTGGCGTCGTCCGCGTCGGCGCGGGGCGCAGCGGGCGGTGCGACCTGCGGGCTGTCCTCTGGTGTGGTCATGACTGAACGCTCCGGCGGACGACGATCAGCCGGGCGGTCTCGCTGGGCCCCAGCGTCAGGCGATCGAGCGTGATGGCGAAAATGTCGGCCCCGAGCGCGCTATCGAGAAAGTTGCGCTCATCGAGCGTGACGGCGGCGCTGGACCGGAAGAGATATTCACTCACAGAAAGGTCGGCGCCCTCGACTTCGAGACGGCGTCGTTCGGTCAGCGTCGCGGTCGGGAGGTCCGCGAGGATCAGGCGATCACGCGACGGCGCCACCTCGGAGAAGGAGGCCGGCACGCGGTCCTGCAGGATCGCAAGGGCGATGCCCACGGCCCGCTCTTCCTCGACGAGCGGCCCGAGCAGGGCATTATTGGCCCGGGCGCGCTGTACGCCGCCAGGAGCCAGCGTGACCGTCTGCGCCGGAATGTCGGCGGGCTCGGCGTAGAGTGGATAAATCGCGCCATTGCACGAGACGAAGAATTCCGAAGGCGTCGTCACATACGTGCGCGTCTTGCCGGCTCCGCCTGGGACATTGGGATCCTCGGTTTCCAGCACAAGAAACTTGATCCAGGCGTCCGAGCCGCCGCGCTCGACGGCGAGACCCTTCTCGGCCGAGAATTTGACGTCCTCGATGTCACCGCCGACGCAGACGATATGATTGACGTCGCGATTGGACAGCCGGATCCGGCTCGTCTGGTCGGACAACGCCATGATCGCTTGGGCGAGGGTGGGCGTGGCAGCGGGAACGGACGCGATAAGCGTCCCGGCGAGGCAGGCAAGCCTCGCCCGATTACCGGATATCGGCACTGAAGTTCTCCTCCTGGAGGGCGGTCAGCCAGAAGCGGCCGTTCTCGAGGGCGTAGCGGATGCGCAAGTTTCCCCGGAATTTGCGGATCACCCCGCCGATCACGCGCACCTTCTCGACGGGCACGAGGATCTCGCTCCCCGTCCAGGTAACGGGCTGGTCGCCGCGGATGTAGGTCGCGATCGAGAGCGTCGGATTGTTGCCGAGCTCATCGAGCAGACGGCTCAGGCTATCGCGCAAGCCGTTATAGGCGCTGGGATGGGCGATGCGCAGCAGCTCCTGGAACTGCCGATCGGCCGAATAGGCGGAATAGGTGCCAGCAAGGCCGACGATGTTGAAGGTGATCGCGCGCAGGTAGGTCTCGGACGGTTTGTTGCCCGTCACATAGAGGTCGCCGTCGGCGCCGAACGGCACGATCACGGTGCGCGCGTTCTGGTGCGAGGTGTAGATGACCGTGCCCAGCACGGCCGTGATGCCAAAAAGACCGGCAATCGCCACCTTGAGCAGCCGGTTTTCCTCGAAGAGATTGGCCGAACCCTGGAGGTAGCGGTGCAGGTGCCAGCTCGGCCGCGTATCGCCGATCATGTCGGCCTGGGGCTTGCGCCTGAAGGGGTTTGCCATCGCGCTTACTCGAAGAAGCGGGTCTGGGTCGGACCCGGATAACGGCGGAAGCGGGCGAGGCCCCAGCGCCAGGCCAGATGGGGCACGAACCCGCGCGGCTTGGTCCGCTTCCAGGGAATGAAGAGGAGAAGGGCGCCGATGAGCAGCCAGCCAATGATCCCGCCGACTATGACCGCGACGAAGATCGTGGACATCACGACGATGAACTCCTGGCTGTCGAACCAGAGGATCTGGGTCGGCTTATGCAGGAACTGCGGCAGACGCTCGTCCACGCCCTTCTCCCTTGCTTCACCACGCCGCGAGGCGTGGGGTCCGAAAGGCGCCCATCGCCTTCCGTCTCGTAAGGGCGGCCGACCAGGCCGGCGCGCCCGGTCCCGATCTCAGATCACCATGCCGAAGGTCTGGAGGATAGAATCGGCCTTGATGAGGCAGACCGCCGCCACGATCGTCGGGATGCCGATCATGATGTTCGAGAAGAGCCGCGAGACGCCGAACAGGAAGGCGGCAACGCCGCCCACGAAGCCGAGCGGTCCCTTGACGCCCTGGTTCACGACGATGTCGTAGATGTCGTAACCAAGGTCGCCGGCGGCCGGCGCCTGGAAGGCGTAAGCGGCACTCGTGCCGGCGATCGCGGCCAGGAGGAAAAGGACCGCCGCGTCGATCGTGCGGAACGTCCTTCCTCGAAGCAGAGTCAGCATAGTCAGTCTCCTTTTTGACCAAAGAGGTCGTCGTCGGAGCCGTCCGGAACATGCTTGCCGGTACCGATCGTTGGTCGCGTCCGGCCGACGGCTGCGCTGGACGGCCCCTGGAGGCGCGCGCCCGCCGGCATTCCGGTCCCGGGCGGCGCGGGCGCGCGCGCAGGGGCCGCCAAAATCGTCTCGGCTGGCCGTCAGGGGCTGGGCTTTGGTTTGTGGCTCTGGGTCTCGAGGAAGGCCTCGAGTTCGGCCTGCTGGAAGCCGGACACCAGCTTTCCATCGACGAACAGCGTCGGCGTGCCCGACACCCCCATCTTGCGAACCGTATCCGCGTCGCGGGCAACCTTCTCCGCGCCGGCCCGGCACTTGAGCAGCGCTGAGGGCTGCGCTCCGGCATAGATGGCCTTGAACGTTGCCTGTGGGTCAGGGGAGCACAGGATATGCTCGGCCTTCGCGGCCGCTTGGCGGTGAATGCCACTGACGAAGTAGACGAGGCGTTGGACAGGCTTGCCCTCGGCTTCCTTTGCCAGCCAGAAGCGCTCGAGAGCCTGGCAATAGGGGCAGTCGGGGTCGGTGAACTCGATCACCTTCGGCGCGCCGGCGGGGCCGATGACCAGGGCACTGGCAGGATCCAGGGCTTCAAGGCGCTCCCTTGCGCTGGTATCTTGCGCGAGCGCCGTCAGGTTGATCCCGTTCTTGTCGTATATCGCGCCAAACACGAGGTGTTCGCTTTCCGGCGCGAAATAGATGGTCCTGCCACCGGCGTTCGCCTGGTAGATCGGCCCTTTGACTGGCGAGCGCACGAAATCGGTGAACTGGAGGTTCGTAAAGGTCTGTTGAAGCTTCCGCTGGGCCTCGCCCGCTGCCTCATCGAGCACGGCCGCATCGTCATTGGCCGTCTGCGGGCTGGCAAAGGCGGGCGTTGAGAGCGCGAGCGCGATGGCGACGAGGCTTGCGCGGCGTGGCATTCCCGGCGGAACTGCGGGTGTTGCGCGGCAGAGCATAAGGCATGTTTCTCCATGGCGGCGATCGCGGGAGGCGATGGCCGTTCGCGTCTGGGGTGGACCGTTGGAACGCTTGGTGCTGTCGGGCTTCGCTTGCCGTCACCACTTCGATGGAGAGGTGATGACGCAAGCAGGTCGAGGGCCGCAATAGGGGAGGCATTGTGCTTCCTCGTTAGGAAGCTCGTTGCCGGAAGAGGAACTCAGGTTCCTGATCCGGAACCGGATTTCCGGTTGTTGGAGCCGCCCCGGGCTCACCGGCCGGCACTTCGGCGGATCTGTTACCGTACGGCCGTTCCTTCGGACGAATCACACCGTCGGGACAGCGTCCCGGCACCGGTCACTCCGCCCGCGTTCATGCGGTGGAATGAAATAGCAGGCGATCTCTGGTGCATTCCCGGCTCTGGCGCGGCGTGTGCGTGTTATTGGCTCCCAGATCGGGAACGATACCAATTGACGCATCGCCCCGTGGAAAACAGGTTGATGAAGTCGGACTACGCAGAAAGCTTTGAGCCACGGACAGGGAGACCTGATCATGTCGTCTCAGGCATCAAGTCAGTCCGATGAAGGGCCGATATTGCATCGTATAAAGGTGACATCCGGATGGTGTATCGAGGAGAAGCGCCGGCGTAGCCGGTTGTCCCAGGAAGCATTGGCTGACGACGTGGGCATAACGGTGCGCTGGCTTCGGGAAATCGAAGGCGGCAATCCCCGGGCAACCATTGAAGACCACTTGCGCTGCGCTGCCAGCCTTGGCCTGGCGACCGGGTATCTCCTGATCCTCATCCTGTTCGTGGAGCGACAGATGAACTTCCCGCGAGAACTCCTGCTGGACGATCTGTCCGAGCTCGAGGAACGTTGTGTAAGTTCCATCGCGGAGTTTTCGGTTGAACGCCTGGCAAAGCGTCTTGGGCTCTCTGGCCGGCGCGATGTCAGGCCAGATTGAGGGCGTTGTCCGATGGCGCCCGAAACGGTTCTCGCTGAGCAGACCTATCGAGCCTTGAAGGACGCGATCATGCATGGTCGCTTTGCTCCCGGCGCGCCGCTTAACACTCATGCCGTCGCCGCCGAGCACGAGATCAGTGTCAGTCCCGTAAGGGACGCCTTTCACCGGCTCGTCGGTGAGCGGCTGCTGGAAAGCAGGTCATCCGGCGGATTCCAGATACCTTTCGCCACAGCCGAGAGCGTCAGGGCTCTATATCTCTGGCACCACAGCCTGCTGCGGATGGCTTTCGGTTCCATGGCGAAAGCAAATCTCCATCAGGGGGGCGAGGAACCATCGCGTTTCTCCCAACCGGTGGACGCGGCCGGTATTGCCGCGGCGGCGAGCGAACTTTTCGCGGGCCTTGGAGCGCGCTCGGGTGACAGCGAGCTTGCCTTTGCCATTCGAGCGGCAGGAGATCGTCTGCATACGCTGCGTATCTGCGAAGGGCTCTACAAGGATCGGGTGGACGAGCTGCAAAAGTTGCGGGCTGTTCTCGTCAGCGGAGCATTCCCCGGGGCGCGCAGAGCATTGGGTACCTATCTTCGCTGGCGGCTGCACCACGTCGATGCCATTCTCGCTTGTCTATACGACCCGAGGAATTGGCGGCGCTCCTGATCCCGGGCGGACCCGCCAAACGCGGGAGATTCGCTAGCGCAATCGGCCGACCGCGGTGTGCCTGTCCTGAAACGATCTTGACTTCTTCCCTGTTTGCCGCATACATTATCCCAGATATGGGCATATGGTGAGGCGAGATGGCCAGCGCGGCATTTCTCAGCGAAGTCTCGGGCGAGAAGGGTGTCTCGGCCGACCGGCTGTCGGCAGCACTTCATATCACCAAGTCGGAACTGGCGCTCGCCGCCGGTCTGTCGCGTGATGCGGTTTCGAAGGCTGCCCGCAGTAACAGCGTGACCACGCAGGCGCGACTGCGGGAGATGAGTGAGATAATCAACCGGGTCATTCCGTGGGCGGGCAGTGAACTCGCCGCCTACGCCTGGTACAGGTCGCAACCGCTGCCGTCGTTCGGCGATGCCACGGCGGAGGAGTTGGTGCGCCAGGGTCATGGTGAGAAGGTTCGCGCCTATCTCGGTCGGATCGCTGCCGGCGGCTTTGCCTGATCCTTGGGCCGGACTTCCAAAGCGATCTTGCCGTTCAGCCGGTTCGACGGGTTGGCTTATCGTGCGCATCATCCAGCCTGGGCCTTCGATCCGGAGTCCGGCGAAGGCGCGAGGATCCATGGTGGCCGTTTCAATCGCATCGGTACGGCCTGTTTCTACGCAGCCCTGAGCCTCGAGACGGCCTGGCTGGAGGCCCAGCAAGGCTTTGCCTTCAAGGCACAACCATTGACGATCTGCAGCTATCGGGCCGCCCTTTCCGATATTCTCGATCTCACCGACCATCATGTCCGCGAGCTGGTACAGGTCACCCTGGCGCAGCTCGGTTGTGCGTGGGAGCGGCTCGCCGGAGATCGCAAGCCGGTTCCGACCTGGGATATGGCAGACCGGCTGATCGCAGCCGGCTGCGCCGGCGTGATTGTTCCCAGCTTTGCCTCGCGCGCTACGTCCGACGATCGGAATCTGGTGCTGTGGTCGTGGGGCCGCAATCCGCCGCATCGCCTTGAGGTCATCGACGATGAGCAGCGCTTGCCGCGCGATCAGTCGTCATGGCGGGAACACACAAAACGGACCTGATGTTTGGAGAGAGCAGCATGATATCTGCGTCTCGGTCCCGGACGATGCACGGCCCGGTTGGGGGCGGACGAGCGCATTCCGAAGCCCTGCGGGCATTCGATGCGCCACTTGCAAGGATGTGGCTTGTCACCCGACAGGATGCTCCGAGGACCGGACGACGATAACCGGACCGTGCTTCCCTTCGGGATGCGGCACACTCCCACATCGGGAACGTATAGGCTCACGTATACGCGGGTGGAAACCTAGCCTTGGCGATGCTGCCGATCATGGCGGTGACCAAGAGGAGGTATCTATGGACCATGCCCACAAGACCGACGCCGAGCTGATCGACCTCGGGGACGCGAGGATCGAGACCAAGGGGCCGCCGGCCGGCGAGAAGTTCGACATTCTCGGCCCGAGCCGGGTCGGGGAAACGGGCCTCAACGACGAATGATCTCGGAGGATGCGCAGGGATCCTGCGCATCCTTCTCCGTGTGAGGGGCATGGCTATGTACCTTGCAGAGCACATACGCATCGCCGAGATCGGCCCGCAGATGGTGCTGCTCGATCTCCGCCGATCCCGTTATCATGCGGTACCGCCCCCTGTGCGCGACGTCCTGCGGCAGGTGATGAGCGGCCAGGCACTCGGGCCTGGCCCGTCGAGGATCGGCGCGCTCCTGGTGGACCACGGACTTCTCAATCAGCGGGACGGGCCCGCCCGTTGCGACCGGGAAGCACCGCCACTTCGGGACGATGGCGGGACCGCCGTCGCCATTGCGGAAGGACGCTGCTCGTTAGGGT
Source organism: Novosphingobium sp. SCN 66-18 (assembly GCA_001725355.1). Lineage (GTDB taxonomy): Bacteria > Pseudomonadota > Alphaproteobacteria > Sphingomonadales > Sphingomonadaceae > Novosphingobium. Next base: position 11,989 of record MEGD01000006.1, on the reverse strand, counting down.
GGTTCGCGAGGCTGCTTGTGCTGCAGATCGCGAGCGCCTGGGCATTGCGGGTTCAGAGCCTTGAGACCCTGGTGGCGCGGCTCGCATGCATGCGCGCGAACATTGCCGGACATGGCGCCGGCGATGCCGAGGCTGCACGGGACGCGATTGTGCGCGCCTTTCGCGCGACCCACAGGGTGATCCCGCCGCGCAATCGCTGTTTCATGAAGTCCATTGCCCTGTTCAAGGCCTTGACCGCGGCGGGCATCGGCGTCGACCTCGTGGTCGGCGTCCGGGCCGCTCCATTTTTCGCGCATTGCTGGGTGCAGCACCAGGGGCATCTGCTCGACGATACCGTGGAGCGGGTTCGCCTTTTCACGCCAATCCTGTCGGTCTGATGCAGACGAGGTTCCTGCTTGCCGTTTTCAGCGACGCCGCCGCACGCGAAAGCGCACGGCGCGGGATCGATGATCGCCTCCTGTTTGCACGCCGGGATTTCCAGGGCAGGGCATCGCTCTGGACCCGTCACCGCGAACAGGTCTGTCATATCGCCGGTGGAAACGGCGTGGCGCTCGGCCTGGTGGTGGCCCGTCGGGAGAGCGCCACCCGGCTTCATCGCTCGCCCGCCAGGGATTTCGCGCCGGCGTCGGACATATCGCTCGACGACCTCCTGAAAGAGACCTGGGGCAACTACATCGCTTTCGAGACGGAAACGTCGACGGACAGCGCAACGGTGCTGCGCAGCCCTTTGGGGACGCTGGCAGCGTACTACGGCAGGACGCACTGGGGCTGGGCGTTCGCATCGGACGTCGATCTACTGTGTGACGCCGGGATTCTCGCCCCCTCCATCGACTGGAATCGATTGGGGGAGCACCTGCAGAGGCCGGTGTTCCAGCACACGGATACCTGTCTCGTCGGCGTCCGCGAACTTATGCCAGGCACTGCCATGACGATCGAACGCGAGGGTCGCAGCATACGGCGCAGCCAGTGGTCCTACCGGGATCACATGACCCCTGCAGCCGGCGGATTTGCCGAGGCGGCGGACCGGTTGCGAGAGGCCATTGTCCTCGCTGTATCAGGCATGACCGACCAGGATAGCCGGCTCGCCGTGAGCGTCTCGGGCGGTCTCGATTCCTCCATCGTCGCGGCTTGCACGGTCAGCGCCGGTGTTCCTGTCGAACTCTTTACACTCGCCGGGGATGACCCCGACGCCGACGAGCGCGGTTTTTCCCGACCGCTCGCCCGTTACCTCGGCCAGCACCTGCATGAATTTCGGTTCGATGCGGACGATGTCGACCTCCTGCGATCGAGCACGCGCCACCTTCCAAGGCCACTGGGACATGCCCATGCCCAGACGCTTGCCGCGAAATGCGCGATCCTGCGCGATCGCTTTGGCATTGAGGCGATCCTTACGGGCATGGGTGGAGACAATGTGTTCTGCTCTAACTTTTCCTCCTTGCCGCTCGTCGATCGCATGCGTTGCGAAGGGCCAGGACACGGCGCCTGGGAAACGCTGAAGGCGCTGGAAGAGATTACCGGCGCGACAACGCTCGCGATCGGCTGGCAGGCGCTGCGCACGCTGTGCTTCGGGCGGAGGCCTGACTGGCGCCCGGGGCTTGCCGGTTTCCTGAGCAGGGACCTCGGCATGAGCGGACCGGACCCATTGGGGTCTGACCCGCGGCGGCCGCCGCGTCGCGAATTGCCGGGCAAGGTCTATCACGCCGAGATGATCGCGCGCGTCCTTCCCTATGTGGAGGGCTTCGACCGTGCCGAAGCGCCTGCCTTGCTTTCTCCCCTGCTGGCCCAACCGGTTGTCGAGACCTGCCTCGCCATACCGTCATGGCACTGGAGCGCATCGGGCCAGACGCGTTCCGTCGCACGCATGGCATTCCGGGGCATGTTGCCGCCGTGGATAGTCAACCGCCGGTCCAAAGGCGGCCCCGATGCCTTTGCCCGCGACCTGGCACTGGGCCGCATCGCGCAATTGCGGGAGATCATCCTGGACGGCGAACTGTTGCGCCGCGGTTTGCTGGACCGCAGACGTATCGAGGCGGCGCTGGAAACCGCCTCGCTCTTCCGCTTCGGCCATCACAGCCTTTTGCTGCATATCGCCGATACCGAGGCCTGGCTTCGTCACTGGTCCGGGCGAGGGGCGGCAGCATCTCCTGCCGTTTCGGTTGCAGGTTCCTTGACACCAGTCTGACGCAGCGTGTCCCGCATCGCTTGCCACCGTGCGAGATCGGGTTCGCCGACAAGATCGGTGGAGCGTCGGTCGCGCAGCCAGAAGTCGAACCAGGCGATATTGCGATCGTAAATCGCCTTTCGGTGGAGCGGCCCGATCTTGACGTGGCGCTCGTTGGGGAAAACATAAGCCTCGACCGGCGCGCCCGTTTCGTGAAATGCTGCAAGGGTTTGCTGTGCCAGCAGGAACTCCTCGTCGGGCAGCTGCATGAGCAGTGGGGTGCGGAACGTCCGTGCGTTCCGGGCCAGCGACATCGGCTTCCAGAATTCCGGCGCATCGTCGGTGATCGGAGGATAGCCGACCTTGCGGAAGGTCGCGGCCGTGACCGGCCCGGCAACGGCGAAAGTCCAGGGATCGATGCAGCAATTGCTGACCGCCGCCGCCGAGAACGTCGCACTGTTGAGCAGGGCGAACATGACCGACGTGGCGCCATCGCTGAGGCCCGTCAGGCCAACGCGACGCGGATCGATGAGTCCCTGATCGACCAGCGTGGCAACGCCCCTGTCGAGCGAGGACTGGACATTACGCCGGTCGGTCCAATGCGTGGTGCCATGGCGCAGCAGATCTTCCACCGTCCGGATCCCGGCCGTGTCCGTGCCCACGTCCTGCGTCCGCTCGGTACTGAGAACCGCGAAGCCGCGTGCGGCAAACAGCTGGATCGGGTATTCGTCACCCGTCGCGCCGCGCAGGAAGCCGCGCGTCTGGTACGTCGTGACGATCAGCGGCAGGCGCGCGTTTGGCGCCGTGCCCGCCGGCAGGACGAGCTCGCCGAAGGCCTCGCTGCCATCTTGCGTCGACCAGCGCAGGCGCCGTGCGGGCTGGAGCTCGATCGACCGGAATTCGGGGTTGGGATCGAACAGGGATCGCATCGCGCCTGTGCGAAGATCGATCGTGATGATCCTGCGCGGTTGTGTCGGCGCCTCGTGGCCGCACAGGAGGGCAGGGCCGACCCGCAGGCAGCCGACCAGGAAATCGTCGGTCAACAGGATGCGTTCGGGGCGGGGTGCTCGCCTGTGCCACACATAGAGTCCGGTCTGGCTCGCCGCCCAGCCTTCGCGCCGCAGATAGGCGATGTCCTTGCCGTCGTCGGACCACCAGAACGCCGTCGCGTGATCGCAGAGCGCCTCGGGGCAAGCCCGGCGGTGCGGACCGTCGGACACGCCGAGCACTTTGGGAGAGCCATAGCGATCCGGGTGTTTGGGCGAGAGCCAGGCCTTGGAAGTGCCCGGCCCCGAAGTAACTTCCGCTTTGCTTGCCTTGCCCAGCCAGTTCTTTTCCTCGTCGGTCGCCGGGCGCACGGAGCCGGTGTCGAGGTCGACAGATCGCACCTCGGTAGCGGCGGAGACGGGAAACGGTCGCGCGGAGACGAACGGCAGGAAGCGTTCGTCATAGCGATGTCCGGTGCTGTCTTCCTGGCGGATCGCTGCGGACGCGGCGGCGAGGTCGAAGCGGCCGGATACGATAATGCGTTTGCCGTCCCCGGACCAGGCAAAGTCCTCGACTGTTTCATCCGTCGCCGGAACCATGTGCCGCTCGCTGCCGTCCGTGCTCACGCGCCAGAGGCGCGTCACGCCGTCCGCTGCACGCAGATACGCGATCCAGCGCCCGTCGGGCGACCACCTGGCCGTGACGAATGCCGGAACGTTCCCCGGGATCGTCGGGCCGCGATAATTGAACGGTCGCATCGCGAGCCCCGGGTGCGGGTCGAGCAGCCGCGCCACGCCAGTGTGCGGATCGAGGACCACCAGGCCGGCGCAATAGGAATCGTTCGCGAGATCCGCGCGCTGGATCGGAAACACGACCTGCGATCGGTCGGGCGAGAGCGAGAGCTCGAGCGTCGATGCGAGTGCCGCGGGATATCCGAGGTCGCGCAGTTCGATCAGGTCTTCCGCCCTGGGCGCGCGCGCGGGGCCGGCATTGTCCGGCCAGCGCAACACCGTGTCGCACGCCACGGGAAGGGATGGGACCGCCAGCGCCGCCGAAGGGCTGAACGCCAGCGCGGCGGTCCCGAGAAGAAGCGCGCGGATCACCAGCGCTTCCCCACAGCCAGACCGATGTAACGGCCCTGGATCGAATAATTCGCCGAGTCATAGGGTGGATAATAGAAATCGGCCGGAACGATGCGCGCGGGCATGCGGTTGCCGATATTGAGCACCGTGAAGGCGACGTCCCATCCGGCTTGGGTGTCCTTGTCCGATGGCGCAAACCGGATGGTAAGGTCGAACGTCGTGATGCCGTACACGGGGACCTTGTTGGTCGTATCCAGGACGCCGCCCACGAAGTTCGCCACGGGTGTAACGGTCACCGCGCCCTTGCGCCACGCAAGATCGAAGCGTCCACGCCAGTGGGGCGGGTTGTAGATGCTGCCGGCCCGATCGATGCGTGCCGCGCCGGAGATATTGACCTGGCTGCTGGTGATGTACGATGCCGACCCGTTGAGACTGATCTGTCCCGCCGTACCAAGGTCGACCGGCATCGAGGCCCCGAGATCCAGGCCCTCGGCCGCGAGCAATGCAAGATTGTGGTAGCGGTTGTCGAATATCGCGATGACGTTGGCCGCATTGTAGGGCCGGCCCGCGACGTTGGTGATCGCTCCGCCGACGGAGGCGACCAGCGCGTCCGATTGGCTCGTGGTCGGCGCCAGCGTGACGAGATCGGTATAGAGCGGGTTGGTGAGCGCGCCGCTCGAAGTGCCCAGCGGAGCCTGGATGCGCCCGCGATACCGGACGTTGAAATAGCTGGCGGTGATGGAGCCTCCCCGCAAGATACCGGGGTGGATCCGGATTGTCGTGGTCCAGGTGCGGGCGCGCTCCGGCTTGAGATCCGGATTGCCGCCGTTGCGCACGAGGACGGTCGCGGTGGCCGGATAGCCGCTGGCAAACGTGCTGGCCCGCGACAGCGTCACGGTGGCGGGCGTCGCCAGCTGGAACAGCGTCGGCTCCTTGAACGAACGTCCCCACGAACCCTGGATCGACACGCCCGGGACGGGTTCGTAGGTCAGGCCGATCTTGGGCGTGAACACGCTGCCGGTCTCGGCATCGTGCTCGGCTCGCCCGGCAAGGGTCAGGTCAAGCCGGCGCACGCCGGGCCGGGCATTGTCCGGGCCGACGAGCGGCACGAACAGTTCACCGAAACCGTAGGCGGTGCGCCGCTTGCCATGAAAGCGAGCAAGGGTCGTGGTGACACCGGAAAGGACCGACTGCCGCAGGCCGTCGAGTTCGACGATCCGGTAGCCGCCGCCCGTCGCGACGCGGATCGTGCCGCCGGGAAGGGCCAGCAGCGGCCCTTCGGCCCGAGCTTCGACGGCGCTCAGCGCATTGGCGTAATCGACGGGATAAGCGCCGATCGATTCCCCGCCGTAGTAATAGATCGAATTGGTTCGGACGTTGTCTTCGCCGCGAACACCTTCGAGCGTGGCGTTCCAGCCGCCGAGCGGAACCGTAAGGCGCGGCGCGACCGCGTAGGACTTGAGATCGGTATCGAGCGTCGCGCCGTCGGCCCGGTAATCCGGCAGGGCATAGGATGAGGTCGTGAACGAGGTCCGGTGATTGTAGAACGCATCGATCGACACATCTGCCATCCCCACCGCCTGATGGCCGGACAGCACGAAGTTGAGCGCCTTCTGTTCGGGATAGAGTACGGAGTCGCCGGGCAATGCGCTGGTAAAGGCGCGATCTCTTGCCCGGATGGCGGAGGACTTCGTGAAATCCGCTACCGCCATGAAACCACCGGACTGCCAGCGCTGTCCGCCAACGAGGCTGTATTCCTGCTGGAAACCGCCGCCCTCGGTCGTGCTGCCTATGCGCGCCCGCGTGTCCAGTCCTGCAAAGTCGCGTTTGAGGATCACGTTGGCGACACCGGCCACGGCATCCGAACCGTAGAGTGCCGACGCACCGTCGACGATCACTTCCAGGCGTTCGACGGCGGCGACGGGGATGGCCGAGATATCGATGGCCTGGGTCGCGGAATCGTAGGCGAGACGATGACCGTTGAGCAGCGTGAGCGTCGCGTCCGCGCCCAGTCCGCGAAGGTTGAGACCCGATCCGGACGTGACGTTCTGGCTGCCGGGAACCCCGAACGTGACGCCGGGATTCTGACCGCCGTTGAAGTTCTGCGGGATGGCGCGGACAACATCGCCCAGATCGTTCAGCCCCTGCTCGCGCATCGTGACCTGGCGAACGAGGGTCACCGGAGCGCTGGGCGGCGCTCCACGGATGCGTGATCCCGTCACCACGATCTCGTCCCTGGCCGGGGCCGCGTTCTCCTCGTCGCCTCCGGCCAGTTCCGGTCGGTCCCGGATATAGACGGCCTTGCCCTTGAAACGGGCTACGAGGCCCGTGCCCGCTAGCAGCCGGTCGAGCGCTTCCTCCACCGTCAACTGGCCATGGACCTCGGGCGAGATGCGTCCCTTGAGGTCGCTCGATGTGGCATAGAGCTCGAGGCCCGCGCGCCGCGTCACCGTCCGCAGGGCATACTTGAGTTCCTGCGCCGGGATGTCGAACTGCAGGCGCTCGGCGGCCTGCGCATGCGCGCAGGAAACCTGCGCTATTGCCATGAGCAAGCCGAGCTGGAGTGCCCGGGTATATCGCTGTGCCATGTATTGCCCCCCTGTCTGAGCCGGCGGGCCGTTGCGGCCCTGCAAGCCTAGACGGGAGGCTGGTGAAACCCATACCCCCGGCGGGCGATTATTTTGGGCGTCTCAGCACGATTTGTCCGGGGTGGCTCTCGTCAACCGCGAGATGGAGATAGGCGGCGAGGTTCCGCGCGACGTCCACCGTGTTGCGGATATGGAGATCGAGGAAGACTTCCGCATCGCCCATCGTCGGGTCCTCGAACACGATCTGTCTCTCGCTATACCGGTTGGCTTCCGCGATCACCTCGTGCGCCGGCACGTCGTCGAAGGTCTTCATCCCGTTCACCCACTGCGCGTCGGAAGGCCGGGCGCGCGTCGCTGCCGGCGTTCCATTCCTGACGGCAGGATTGAACCATACCTGCTGCCCCGGGAAAAGCCGGAGCACGGCTTGCACGACGCCGGGCCCCCTGACATCGACGGCACCCTCGATAAGAGCGATCCGCACGCCCTGGAAGGTATCGACGTCGAAAACCGTTCCGCGCGCCGTGACGGTGGCGTCCCGCGCCGACACGATGAAGGGGCGTTCCGCCTCATGCGCGACGGCGAAACGCGCGCGGCCGCGGGTGAGCGTGACCTTGCGGGTCTCGCCGTCGAAATGGATATCGACGGCGCTATGGGTGTCGAGCACGATCGACGACCCGTCCGCAAGCGCCAGCGTCCTCACTTCGCCGGTCGCGGTCGCATAGGACCGATCGCCGTTCAGCGAGCTTCCGGCCACGGGATGCTCGCCGAAAAGCAGGCTGATGCCAAACGTCAATGCGATCCCGAGGAGCATCAGGCCCACCGTCACGGTCGTCAGCCACAGGTAGGGAACTTTCCTGGTGTGCTCGATCGAGCGATGCGCGGCGCGAACCCGTGCGTCACCGTACACCACGCCTCCGAGCGCGCCCGCTTTGGCGGCGCCCTGCCAGGCACGGTTGTAGATGCGCGCGCGTTCCTCGTCGTCGCCGATCCACCGGCGCAGACCGGCTTCGTTACTCGCGGGATCGGCGATCATCTTTCCGACCCACCGATAGGCCTGCTTCTCGGTTCGCCGCCGCCGCGCGTCCCGGCCAAGCCACCCGATCATGTGTCTCTCCGGTTGCGGTCAATGTGGGCGATGGCTTTGACCATGTGCTTGTTCACGCTGAAAGTCGATATCCCGAGGCGGGTTGCGATTTCCTTATAAGTATAACCATCGAAGCGGCTCAGAAGAAATACCTCCAGCGTGCGTGGGTTGAGCTGTGCGAGGATTTCCTCCCACGCCGCGAGTTCCTGTCGGCTGGCAAGCTCGCGATGCTGGTCCTCGGGGCCCGGCAGGTCGAGACCTTCGAGCAGTGGGAGCGAGGCCTGCGCAAGTTTCGTCGCGCTGTGCTCGGACCGGTCGCGCAGAAGGTTGCGCGCGATCCGCCGGAGATAGGCCTGCGGTGTGGTTACCCTGATCGTGGGGACCGCGCGCACGTAGCGCAGCATCGTTTCCTGCGTCATGTCCTGCGCATCGGCGGCATTGCCAAGCTCCCGCCGGAAGAAACGCACCAGCCAGGGGGCTTCGGTCCGGTAGATCTCTTCCATCGCTGCATCGGACACGTCGATGTCTTCAAACGCGAGCGGATCGGCGGCGGGGTCGATGTTGGCCATGGCGGCTCAGCTGCCCCCTGCCGCGCCGGGGGCATGCGCACCGTGGGATGACAGCCGGGTAGGGGGGAAGCCGCCTGCCGCGATGCGAGAGATGGCAGGGATATGTGCTGGGCTCTGGTCCATTCGTCGCGCCTATGTCCACTCGGGGCGACGGCCAAAGCCGGATGTCGAAAACCTGATCAACGAACAGGCGCATGCGCCTTTACCGGCGAACCGGCTGGACATACGCGCATGCCACCCGGCCGAGAATTCGACCGAGCAATCGTTGATTGGGGTTTTCGAAGCCCCGCTCCCGGCTTTCACGGGAGCAAGGGCAAATTGCCGGGTTTGCCGGGATGTGCAAGCCAAATGTGTGGGGCGGGCGCGCGCCGGGTCATCCGGCTTGAGTATCCAGCATAAAGCCGCTGGAGCAATGCCGCTGGCATCGGGTAGGCGGAATTGCTCAATCGCAGGATTGGGCGCGCTGCCGCCAGGCGCCGATGCTCAGCCCGGTTTCCTTGCAGAAGGCATGGAGGAAGGCGCGCCGTCCCAGGCCCCGGTAAGCGCTCCCGCGGTCGGCGTGTCGTGGGAGCAAGGGGCTTCGAGATAGGCGTGGCATTTGTGAGTTCGGCCATCTTGCAAAGGGGCACAGCTATGACTGCTCGCACTGTTTCCTCCGAAAGGCGGGTCGGAAAGTGCAGGAACAAACGGAGGCTGGCTACGGTCGCCAAACGGGAACAGTCTTGCTGGGAGAGGATCGCCTGATTGACAGGCACCGCTCACTCAAAACCTAGCTGCTGCTTTTGCGGACGATCCGGAACGGCAACTCTGCCACTGGGATTGGCCTAAGCCGACCTTCGTTCATCGGCTTCAACATCGGCGCCAAGATGCCCAGGGCTGCGGACAGTCCGGAATGGCAGCTATGGTGTAAAGAGACCGGCTTACGGACATAGTTTTTTGCTTGCCGGTTGGTTGTAAGGCGGAGAGCCGCCGAGCGCTCGCGCCCGTAACACAGACCATACTATAGCTGCTCGGGCGCAGGAAAATCCTCGTACCCGGCGTACATGACATAGCCGACATAACCAGCATACCGCACGTATGCGCCATTTTTCGCGTAAGGAGTAAACCTTCCTCGGCTTCGATTCCTCTTCTTCGAAAGATGCGTGATGAGCCTCTTGCCTCTAGCTTCGCCAAGATAGCGGCCATCGGGACCGAAAACGTCGTCGCCATGGAAACGCCCCACGTGACGACCGTCATACGTCCGCAGATCGTCGCCCGACCGATAGCCAAAGCATTTGCCGCCCCAAGTCCATAACCAATCCATCATGGCCTCCTCTTCATCTCAGCGTCCGCCGTTTCACGACCGTTTGGGCCAGTATGCGGCGGTTAATTTTGCGCTTCCAGGCAATTTGCGCTGCGGAAAGGTTCCTTGTTAGCGCAGTTTGCTTGAGGAAACGGTATTCCTTTTCGCCATATAGATAGCCCATGCGATAGGCATGTTCGATCAGGTCATGATTGGCGTTCGCGGAGTCATCCGCAGCAATGCGGCGTAGGCCGTCGAACAGATTGCCGGTGTCGATTTCAATAAAACGGTTGATGCAAACATTACCAACATAAGTGGAATTGCCGTTAAGGCGGTTCCGGATATAGCAATGTTCCTTGATATCCTGCCCGCACGGGCAACTGTCCCATTCCTCGCTGATCTCGACGGCAACGAGATCCCATTCCTGCCGGGCAAGATCAAAAGTGCTGGCGATGGAAAGAGGGATGATATGGGCAGCGAGCCTTTGCTTGTTGTGCGATGTCATGGCAGGTCAACTTTCACACTGTTTGAATAGATTACCTCATTGCAGTTCAAATCAGGGCAGCCATGGCTCAGCGCAGCCTAACCACGAAAAATATCGATAAATGTCGCCCAAAGACCACGCTTCTTCTTTGCCTCAATCTTACGCGCCACCGGAGGCGGCGCCGCACGCTCGACAGGACGCGACGGTGCCACTTCACCATGATATACGGCAGTCAGTGCCGCATCATGTGCCCGTCCACGCCGGACTTGCGATTGGCTCATCGGCCCTGCTTCGAGAACTCGCCCTTTGCGGATGATATAGTGGGACCGGCACGGAAAGCTCCAATTGCCGATGGATGGGTCAAGGCTGATGGCCTCGCCATTATAGGTCAACGTCCATTTGTCAGGACGGAGGGGCGTAACCACCTTCATACCACAACCACACAGGCATTTGTGGACAACGGTGGAGTAGGGAATGGAAACATAAACCACCCCCTCCACCAAATCGGCGGGCACGAATTCCACGAACTCATGCGTGATGCTTTTCATCATCCCTACGCCTCATCCTCGTTGTTCACGTCATTCCGCCCGATCACGTATGTGCTATAATGCTCATTGCTAAAATCGGGATAAACTCCGAACAGCTTCTTCCAGCGGATAACGGCCAAGGCCGCGTTCATCGCGTTGAGTTCCGCAATCTGGATATTCTTGTCGTATTCACCCTTGATGCCGCCGTTGCTGAAAGGCATTCGGTCCGACAGATGGTCATGCTTCGCTGCTGTGACCGTCGTGACCCGAAGTGTCCCGCCCAGCATGTCGTTGGCAAGATAAACGCCCATACCAACATCCACGAAGGGGATGCCCTTCGAAATCAGACGTTCGACGACCAGACGCTTAACCTCACCCGCCTCCATGGCCATGAACACGAAATTCATGGTGTCGAGTGAAGCCATATTGTCTGCGCTGATAAACTCAGGATGCGGGATAACGCCTCGGCGCATACGGTCGTAGATGCGGGCAAAGTAAGCCACCTTGGGCAACTTCTCAGCCAACTCCGCCCCAGCCGCCGCCCCTGGCGCACGGAAGGCATTGTGCTGTGAAAACACATCGCCATCGAAGATGTGAATCTCCTCCACATGGGTCTTGGCGACCAGATCGAGAATGTACCCGCCTGTTCCCCCAAGCCCCAAAATGGCGACCCGGTGTCCTTTCAGCTTTTTAGAGACACTGACGATCTCCGCCCGGCTCGAAGCCGTGTCCACATAACGAAAGACCGAATCCTCATCGTCTTCGTTGACAAGGGGATAGGTGCGTGGATCGTGGCCACCGTCGGGTTCAAGCTCTTGCGCCGGACCGCTGATCCGACGAATGTAAGCCAACACCTTATCGTAGAAATTGACATACTTATCAGCGGGTTTGGGCTTCGCAGAAAAACTCCACTTTGCAGCAAATCCGTCAACGGTGAAATCGACGGTGCCAAGGCGCATTTCCGAGATTTCCCTGCCATCCGCATGACAGGGATAATCTCCCGCGAACTGGGCCACATGATCCGCCGGTGGCTGTGCCACATTGTCTGCCAGCGCGAGGGGCATCAGCAGCGCCCCTCGACATACATTACGACTGGCGTTCACATATGGAACGTCGCGAACGAGAAGGTAGCCATCGATCACCGCGATGTCATACCCCTCGTCGCGAAGGCGCTTAAGGTCGGGACTACGACCGATCGGTTGCGACGACATCGAACACCATCCCG
>MEGD01000005.1 GCA_001725355.1 Novosphingobium sp. SCN 66-18 | reverse complement strand
CTGCGCTACGACAAGCCTAAAAGTTCAAGTGATTCAACGGTTAGGAGCGTGATCGAGCGTGATGGAAATAGGTTGAGTGGGATGGTTGTGGACGAGGATCAGCGCGGCCGCGCCGATGTCCAGCGCCTTGTGGATCACCTCGCGCGGGTGGATCGCGGCCTCGTCGATGGTGCCTTCGCTGACAAGATCGTCGAGGACCAGGCGGTTGCGCGTATCGAGATAGAGCACGCGGACCCGTTCGCGGCGCAGATGCGCCATGTCGATGTGCAGATAGTCCAGCAGCGCCTGCCAGCTTCCCAGCACGGGCTGCTCCTGCACCTGCTGGCGCGCCATGCGCCGCGCGGCTACGCCGGCGATGCGCAGCGCGGCGGCGGCGGTTTCCCCGACGCCTGGCGTAGCCTGCAAGGCGCGGGGATCGGCGTTGAACACCGCGGCGAGCGAACCGAAGCGCTTGAGCAGCATCCGCGCGAGGGGCTTCACGTCGCGCCGGGGGATCGCCGCCATCAGCAGATATTCGACCAGTTCGTGATCGGCGAGCGCATCATCGCCCCCCTCCAGCAAGCGCTCGCGCAGCCGGGCGCGGTGGCCGCTGGGATCATGCGCCGCTTCGCGCACACGGTCTTCCGGAGTGTGATCATCGCCGCTCCGGACCATCTTTCGGGTCCGTTCCGGCACCTGTTCACCAAAGAGACCGGGTTCGTCGTTCATGAAGGGTCCGCGCGGGCACCTTTCGCTGTTCGCGGCGTTGTGGCCGGAACAGTGCATTGCCTAAGCCGCGGCAGTGCGCAAGAAGGGGTGGAATGGCGGATAGGACCGATTTGGTGGACGGCGTTGCGGCCGATGGCCCCGAGGCAGGGGGCGCGGCCGGGGACGGCGGCGATGTGCCGTCGCCTGCGCGCCGCCGCCGGTTGCGCCGGGCGGCGTTGGCGACGCTTGGCGTCGTCGGTGTGGCCGGAGGCGGCCTGTGGCTGGCGCGCGAACCTCTTGCCGACCGCCTGATCGCCAGCCAGCTGGCCCAGACCGGGCTGCCCGCGACCTACGAGATCGAGACCATCGGCGGCCGCACGCAAGTGCTGCGCAACATCGTGATCGGGGATCCGCGCAAGCCCGACCTGACCGTCGAGCGGATGGAAGTGCGCATGGCCTATGGCCTGCGCGGCGCGCGCATCGGGGGGATCACGCTGATCCGGCCCCGGCTCTACGGCCGCCATCACGCCAACAAGCTCAGTTTCGGGGCGCTCGACAAGCTGTTGTTCGGTCCGTCCAGCGGCGAACCGTTCAGGCTGCCCGATTATGACCTTCAGGTAGTGGACGCGCGCGGGCTGATCGACAGCGACTATGGTCGGCTGGCGTTCAAGGCCGACGGCGCGGGCGCGCTGCGCGACGGGTTCGCCGGATCGATCGCGGCGCTCGTGCCCGAAGCGCATGTCGGCGGCTGCGCACTGGGCCGGGCGAGCCTTTACGGGCGCGTGGCGATCGAAGGCGAGCGCCCGCGCTTCTCGGGTCCGTTGCGGTTGGCCGGCGCGCAGTGCGGGGCGCAGGACAGTGGGCAGGGCATGGCCCTGGGCCCGGCCACGGTGCAGGTCGATGTGCGGGCGGATCGCGATTTCGCGGGCGCCACCGTACAGGCCAAGCTGCGCAGTGGGGCGCTGGCCTTGCCATCGGCCCGAGCCGATGCGCTGACCTTCGATGCGGCGATGGCCTATCGCGACGGGATGCTTTCCGGGCGGCTGGTGGGCAATGCCGGCGGGGTCCACGCTCCGGGCGCGACGGTTGCACTGCTCGGGCTGGACGGGCTGGTGCGCACGCGCGACGGTTTCCGTACCGTGGAGTTCCGCGGCAACGTGGACGGGAAGGGCCTGCGTCAGGGGCCGGCGCTCGACGCGGGTCTTGCTTCGGCCGAGGCATCGTCCACTGGCACGCTGATCGCGCCGATGGTGGCGCAGGTGCGGCAGGCCTTGCGGCGCGAGGAGCGCGGCAGCCGCATCGCCGGCCAGCTTCATTATCGGCAGGAAGGCGACCGCTGGTCGTTCGTGGTGCCCGAAGCGCGGTTGCGCGGGGGCAGCGGCGCTTCGCTGCTGGAACTCTCGCGCTTTCAGGTCACCGGCGAACCGCAAGGGTTGCCGCGCATCGCTGGGAACTTCGCCACCGGTGGCGTGGGATTGCCCCGGATCGAGGGTGTGATGGAGCGCGGTGCGGCTGGAGGCGCGCTATTCCGTCTGACGATGGCGGAATACCATGCCGGCGGCGGTGCGCTGGCCATCCCGCAAATGTCGCTGGCGCAGGTTTCCGACGGTTCGCTGGGCTTTTCGGGCACGGCCCGGCTTTCCGGCGCGATACCGGGCGGATCGGCCCGCAATCTGGAACTGCCGGTGCAGGGCGCCTTTTCGGCCCGGGGCGAACTGGCGCTCTATCGCCACTGCATCACCCCGCGCTTCGACGGGCTGACGCTGGGCGAAATGGTGCTGGATGGCCGCGCGATAACCGTGTGCCCGCAGTCCGGCGGTGCAATCGTGCGCAACGGGGCGGGTGGCTTGCGCGTGGCGCTGGGCGTGCCCGCGCTCGCCCTGACCGGCAGGCTGGGCGAAACGCCGCTGCGCATACAGTCGGGGCCGGTCGGCTTTGCCTGGCCCGGAACGGTGACGGCGCGCGCGCTCGATGTCGCGCTGGGGCCGCCGGAAGAAGCCACGCGGTTCCATCTCGCCGATTTGACGGCGCGGGCGGGCAAGGACTTTGCCGGCACGTTCGGCGGCGTGGACGCGCGGCTGGCGGCGGTGCCGATGGACCTGACCAACGCGGCGGGCGCTTGGCGCTATGCCGATGGCACGCTGACGCTCTCGGGCGCGCGCTTCGACCTGACCGACCGCCTGAGGCCGACCCGCTTCGAGCGGATGGTGGCCCGCGACGCGACGCTGACCCTGCACGACAATCGAATCGATGCGGACGCGGTGCTGCGCGAGCCGAAGTCCGACCGGCCGGTGACGCGCGCGGTGATTCGCCACGATCTGTCCGACAGTTCGGGCCACGCCGACCTGCTGGTCGATGGCCTGCGCTTCGACAAGGCGATGCAGCCCGATGCGCTGACGCGGATGGCGCTGGGCGTGATCGCCAATGTCGAGGGCACGGTCACCGGCAAGGGCCGGATCGACTGGAACGCGCGCGGCGTGACCAGTTCGGGCCGGTTCTCCAGCACCGGGCTCGATCTGGCCGCCGCCTTCGGACCTGCGCGCGGGCTGGCGGGGACGGTCGAGTTTACCGACCTGCTCAACATGGTCACCGCGCCCAACCAGACCTTGCGGGTGGCGGCGATCAACCCCGGCATCGAGGTGAACGACGGCGTCGTCGTCTTCGCGATGGAACCGGGGCAGGTGCTCAAGCTGCACAGCGCGACGTGGCCGTTCCTCGGCGGCAAGCTGAGCCTGGAGCCCACCGTGATGCGCGTGGGCGTGGCCGAAACGCGGCGCTATACACTGGTGATCGACGGACTGGACGCGGCGAAGTTCCTCGAGCGCATGGAACTGGGCAACCTGGCGGCGACCGGCACGTTCGACGGGCGGATGCCGCTGGTGTTCGACGACAACGGCGGGCGCATCGAGGCGGGCAACCTGGTTTCGCGCGCGCCGGGGGGCAATGTTTCCTATGTCGGCGCGCTGACCTACAAGGATCTGTCGGCGATGGGCAACTTCGCGTTCGAGGCGCTGAAGTCCATCGACTACAAGACCATGACGATCGGGATGCGGGGCGATCTGGCGGGCGAGATCGTCACCAACGTGCGCTTCGGCGGCGTCAAGCAGGGGCTCGGCACGCGCCAGAACTTCCTGACGCGGCAGGTCGCCGGTCTGCCGATCCAGTTCAACGTCAACATTCGCGCGCCGTTCTACCGGCTCGTCACCTCGGCCAAGTCGCTCTACGACCCCACCTACGTCCAGGACCCGCGCACGCTGGGGCTGGTCGATGCGCAGGGGCGGGCGGTGCGGCGGCTTACCAACAATACCGGGACCGGCGGCGCCGGTTCCAGCACCATCGGGCCGGCGGTATCCGGCACCGGCATTCAGCGTCCAGAAAGCGGGAACCTGCCATGAGAAGCTCCGAATTGACCCTGCCTGCGGGCTCTGCGAAACGTTCGTCCATGGATGAACGGATCGACGGGATCGGGGGCAGGATCGGGCAGCGCCTTCTGCGGGTGCTGCCGCTGGTGGGAGCAACGGTGATGGCGGCACTGCTGTCGGGCTGCATTTCGGTGAAAGCACCGGACAAGCCCATCGTCATCGAGTTGAACATCAACATCAAGCAGGAAGTCGTGTACAAGCTCGCGGCCGACGCGGGCAGCACGATCCAGAAGAATCCGGAGATTTTCTGACCATGGCCCGCACAATCGCATCCCGTTTCCGCACGATTTCGCTCGGCGCGGTCCTCGCAGGCGCGGCGCTGGCCGCCGCTCTGCCCGGCACGGCCTTGGCCCAGCGCGATCCTGCCTATGCCGCCGCGCGCGCCGCGGGGCAGGTGGGCGAGAAGGCCGACGGTTATCTCGGCTATGTCACCACGCCCAGCCCGGCGCTGCGCGCGGTGATCGAGGACATCAACATCAAGCGCAAGGCGGTCTACGCCGACAAGGCCAAGGCCAAGGGCGCGACGGTGGAGGAATACGCGCTCACTTCCGGCTGCCTGCTGGTGGCGCAGACCACGCCTGGCGAAAAGTACCAGGCGCCGGATGGAAGCTGGCAGACGCGCACCGGCGCGCCGCCGATGCGCGATCCCCGCTGCCCCTGATTTCGACCCGCTGACGGAAGTCGCTTGCCGGCTCGGGTTAGCGCTCCGCGCAGCGGCCCCGTGCAACCGTATGCATAGACCTTGGTCAGAGCGGTTGCGGGGCGGTTGACTCACGTATGCCCCCCGCCTAAGGGGACGGCGCCCTCGGCGGGGAGCCGTTGCGCACGTCACGCTTTCGTGCTGGGAATGCCCAGTTGGGAGAATGGCATGAGCGACGAGCAAACCGGGATGGAGCCTGTCGGCGAGGATGCGCGGATCGATACGCTTGAACAGCGGCTGAAAGCTGCTCGCAAGCGGGAGGACGAGCGTATCGCGAAGCCGGCACCCGAAGAATCCAACGCGAGTTATCGCGAAGGAAACCGGGTGCTGGCCGAACTCATCGGCGGGCTTGCGGGGGGCGCGTTTCTGGGGTGGGTCATCGACCAGTTTGCGGGAACGTCGCCCTGGGGCCTGTTGGTGATGTTGTTCGTGGGCGTGGGTGTCGCCTTCCGCAATATCATCAGGATTTCGAGCCGGCGTCCCTGACAAGGGGCGCTGTTGTTATATGCGATGAGACGGGGTTAAGCGCGTGGCCGAAGGCAAGGTCGATCCGGTTCACCAGTTCACTATCGAGCCGCTTTTCGGCACCGATCACTGGAGCATCGCGGGTTACAACATCGCTTTCACCAATTCGGCGCTGTGGATGGCGATCACGGCCATCGTGCTGCTGGTGTTCGTCGGTGGCGGCGCCAAGCGCCAGCTGGTTCCGGGCCGCTGGCAGATGGCGGTGGAAGGGCTGACCGGCTTCGTGGACAACCTGCTGAAGTCCAACATCGGCCCCGCCGGTCGCAAGTATCTGCCCTACGTCTTCTCGCTGTTCACCTTCATCCTGTTCGCCAACCTGCTGGGGCTGCTGCCGCTGGCGCTGGTCGGCCTGCACCCGTTCACCGCTACCAGCCACTTCACGGTGACGGGCGTTCTGGCGATCCTCAGCTTCTCGATCGTGCTGATCGTGGGCTTCGCCAAGCACGGCCTGCACTTTTTCTCGCTGTTCGTGCCGCACGGTACCCCGGTCCTGATGATCCCGATCATTTTCCCGATCGAGCTGATCTCGTTCATGGTGCGTCCGTTCTCGCTCGGCTTGCGTCTTTTCGTCGCGATGATGGCCGGGCACGTGCTGCTCGAAGTGCTGTCGGGCTTCGTCATTTCGGGCACCAACGCCGGTGCGCTGACCTTCGGTATTGCCGCGCTGCCCAGCTTCCTGCTGATGATCGGCATCTGCGCGCTGGAGCTGCTGGTCGCGGGCATCCAGGCCTATGTGTTCGCGCTGCTGACCTGCGTTTATCTGAACGACGCGGAAAACCTGCACTGAGTTTTGAAATTTCATACCGGGCCTTTGCCCGGTTGTTTTGCCGAATATTTTAGACGCAACTTTTCCACTACGGATCTGAAAGAGGGAGTTTTTATCATGGACGCACAGAGCGCGAAGCTTCTCGGCGCTGGTCTTGCCGCCATCGGTGCTGGCCTTGCATCGCTGGGCGTGGGCAACGTCTTCGCCAAGTTCCTCGAAGGTGCGCTGCGCAACCCCGGTGCTGCCGACGGCCAGCAGGGCCGCCTGTTCATCGGCTTCGCCGCCGCGGAACTTCTCGGCCTGCTTTCGTTCGTCGTTGCCATGATCCTGATCTTCGTCGCCTGATCGCGGCGAAGTCAGTCATAACGAACGAATGTTGATGGAACGGCCGGGGTTCGCCCCGGTCGTATGATGCGCGGACCGACCGATGCCTCAAATCGCACAGCTTGCCACCACCTATGCCAGCCAGGTCTTCTGGTTGCTGGTGTTTTTCGGCCTGATCTTCTTCGTCATCGGCCGCGGCATGGTGCCCAAGGTCATGGCGACCGTCGATCAGCGCGACAAGCAGATCGCCGATGACCTTTCCGCCGCCGAGGCCGCAAGGGCTGCCGCCGACGCCGAGGAAGAGGCATGGCGCGTGCAGGAAAACAAGCGGCGCGCCGAAGCGCAGGCGCTGATCGCTTCGGCCAAGGCCGACGCCGCCAGCGCGACGCAGGCCAGTCTCGATGTCGCTTCCGGCAAGATCGAGCAGACGGTTTCGGCCGCCGAAGCCCGCATCGCCGCCGCGCGCGACGCCGCGCTGACCGAGATCGAAGGCGTTGCCGCCGAGGCCGCGCAGGACATCGTCAGCCGCATTGCCGGCCTTTCGGTTTCGGCCGAACAGGCGCAGGGCGCGGTGAAGGGAGTGCTGGCCAATGGCTAATGCAGAAGCCGCGCACGGTGAACTGACCGCCGGCGTCGAACAGCCGCACGGCGAGGCGCATGGCGAAGAACCCACCGTCGCCGGACTGGGCGCGGGCTGGTTCGTGGCGCTGGCCATGTTCGTGTTCCTTCTCGTCCTCGTGTGGAAGAAGGTGCCGGGCCTGATCGTCGGCGGTCTCGACAAGCAGATCGTCGCCATCCGCAAGCAGCTCGACGAAGCCAAGGCGCTGCGCGCCGAAGCCGAAGCGTTACGCGCCCAATATTCGGCCAAGATCGCCAATGCCGAAAAGGACGCGGCCTCCATGCTGGAGCATGCCCGTCATGAAGCCGCGGCGATCGTCTCCAAGGCTGAAGCCGATACGCGCGATGTCATCGCCCGGCGCGAAAAGATGGCTGCCGACAAGATCGCCGCCGCCGAACGCGCCGCGGTGGAGGACCTGCGCGCCAAGGCTGCTGCTGCCGCCGCTGCCGCTGCCGGTCAGCTCATCGCCGGCCATCATGGCGCGGACGCCGACAAGGCATTGGTGAACAGCGCGATTGCGGGCCTCGCCACGCACTGACATCTGCCGCCCTCCATGGGCTGTGCTTGAAAAAGGCCCCTTCCGTCGCTTGCGGGAGGGGCCTTTTCGATTCCGGGGAAATGCGGCGTCAGGCGCGGGTCGAGCCGCGCACCACCAGCCGCACCGGCACGCGCCGGGCCGAGCCTTCCTCGCCATTGATCATCGCCAGCAGGCGATCGACCAGCAGCGTGCCGGCGGTCTGGAAATCGGGTTCGATCGTGGTGAGCGGGGGTGAGGACCAGGCTCCGGCACGAATGCCGTCGAATCCCACCACGCCCACGTCTTCGGGCACGCGCACGCCGCGCGCGGTCAGTTCCTTTAACGCGCCCAGCGCCATCTCGTCGCACACCGCGAAGATGCCGTCGAACGCGCCCCCGGATTCGACCAGCCGGGCGGCGGCGCGGCGGCCCTGCTCCTCGCGCGGGAGGCCGCTTTCGATATGTTCGAGGCGCGGTTCCAGCCCGGCATTGTCCATTGCCTCCGCATAGCCTTCGTAGCGTTCGATGAACTGCCGCTGCGGCGAGGTGAGCGAGCCGATGCAGACGATACGGGTATAATCGCGCACCAGCATGTGGCGCGTCGCCAGCGTGGCGCCGGAATGGTTGTCGCTGCGCACCCACGCGAAATCATCGCGCGGGGCGCCCCAGCAGACCCAGTGCGTTCCTTCCGGCAGCTTGCCGAAATAGTCCCACGCGGCGGCGTTGGAGGTCGTGCCGATCACGATCAGGCCATCGGCCTTGCGCCGTTCCTGATAGTGGCCCCAGAAATTGTCCGGCCCGTCCTGGAAGGAGACCAGCACTTCATAGCCGCGCGCCGAGGCGGCCGCGCAGGCGCTGCCCAGCAGCGAATAGTAGAATGGATTGATGTCCTTCCGGTCCTGCCCCGGCCGGCAGATCAGCACGATGGCGAGCGTGCCCGTGCGACCCCGGCGCAGGCGGGCGGCGTTCTCGTCCACCTGGTAATTCAGCTTGCGGGCGGCTTCGGCCACGCGCAGTCGCGTCGGTTCGCTGATCGAGGGATCGCCCGCCAGCGCGCGGCTGACCGTGGACTGGCTGACCCCCGCCGCTTCGGCGACGTCAAACGACGTGATGCGCGGCGGACGCTTCGCGGTTCCGGTCATCGTCTGTATGCCCCCTGTATGCTGTCCGTCAGCGGAACGTGTCCTTCGCGGTCCGTAGCGCCGCGAACGTCGTCACCGCATCTCCGCCGCCCCAGCGGGCCTGCACCGCGGGATCGTCCGCGCGCAGGAAAGGGTTGGTCGCCAATTCGCGATCGAGCCGCGCGGGCACCGTGGGCAAGCCATCGGCGCGCAGGCGTTCGATCTCGGCCGCGTAGTCCCGCAGAGCGGCGTTGTCCGGATCCGCATGGAGCGCGAAGCGGGCGTTGGAGGCGGTATATTCGTGCGCGCAGCAGATCGCGGTTTCGGGCGGCAGCGCCTTCAGGCGCGAGAGGCTGTCCCAGAATTGCGGCGCCGTCCCCTCGAACATCCGCCCGCAGCCCAGCGCGAACAGGGAATCGCCGACAAAGGCGGTCTGCGCGCCGGGCACGTAATAGGCCACATGGCCCACGGTGTGGCCGCCCACGTCGATGACCGAAGCGTCCCACGCGCCGAGGCGCACCGTATCGCCCTGGCCCACGGCGCGATCGACGCCGGCGATCTTCGCCGCATCGCCCGCCGGCGCGGTGATCGTGCAGCCGGTCGCGGCCTTGATCGCCTCGTTTCCGCCGGCGTGGTCGGGATGCCAGTGGGTGTTCCAGATCTGGGTGATCGTCCAGCCCCGCGCGACCGCCTCGCGCAGATAGACATCGGCCTCCGGCGTATCGATGCACACCGTCTCTCCGCTGTCGGGATCGTGCAGCAGATAGCCGTAATTGTCCGACAGGCAGGGGAACTGGTGAATCTGAAGGGCCATGGTCTCTCACTCGCGGTCGCGGGGCGCCGGGAACCCTAGCCGCTGCCGCCGTACAAAGCAAAAGCCCGCCCGGATCGATCCGGACGGGTTCAGGATTCAGCGGCTGTCGAGCGCGAGCGGCGGAAAACCGAAATCTTCGGCCAGGTCACGCCAACCGGAATTGGTTTGCTCGATCAGAGCCAGTTTCCACGCCCGGTTCCATTTCTTGATGCGCTTTTCCCGCAGGATGGCCTGCTCCATGCTATCGTGGCGTTCCAGCCAGACGAGCATCTTCACGCCATGTTCGCGGGTAAAGCCGGGCATCGCGCCTTCGCGATGCTGGTGGATGCGCCGGACCACGTCCGAGGTCACGCCGACATAGAGCGTGCCATTGCGCCGGGATGCGAGAAGATACACGGTCGGCAAAAGCGCGCGCTGCATGTGCGGAATTTACCAGCACCCAGCTTTCGCGAGAACGATGAAGCGCAACGGATTTGGCGCTTCCTGCCTGACCCAACTTCCCGTCATCCCCGCGAAAGCGGGGACCCAGCTCCAGCGCTGCCGGCTGGGTTCCCGCTTTCGCGGGAATGACGGAAGAAGAGAACTTGCCTTAGCTGCGGTTCTTCAGCGCTTCGCCGAGGATGTCGCCCAGCGACGCCCCCGAATCCGACGAACCGTACTGTTCGACCGCTTCCTTCTCTTCGGCCAGCTGGCGGGCCTTGACCGAGAAGTTCGGCTTCTTCGAACGATCGAAGCCGGTGACCATGGCATCGAGCTTCTGGCCGACCTGGAAACGATCCGGACGCTGTTCGTCGCGGTCGCGGCCGAGGTCCGAACGCTTGATGAAGCCGGTCGAGCCGTCTTCGCCAGCCTGCACTTCGAGGCCGCCATCGCGGACTTCCAGAACGGTGACGGTGACGACTTCGCCACGGCGCAGCGAACCGGTTGCGCCGCCGGTGGCCGGAGCGCCCTTTTCAAGCTGCTTCATGCCGAGGCTGATGCGTTCCTTCTCGACATCGACGTCGAGAACCACGGCCGAAACCTGCTCGCCCTTGCGGTGCAGCGCCAGCGCGTCTTCGCCCGAGATGCCCCAGGCGATGTCCGACATGTGAACCATGCCGTCCACGTCGCCATCGAGGCCGATGAACAGACCGAACTCGGTCGCGTTCTTGACTTCGCCTTCCACGGTCGAACCGACCGGGTGCTTTTCGGCAAAGGCTTCCCACGGGTTCTGCTGGGCCTGCTTGAGACCCAGGCTGATGCGGCGCTTGTCGCTGTCGACTTCCAGCACCATGACGTCGACTTCCTGGCTCGTCGAAACGATCTTGCCGGGATGAACGTTCTTCTTGGTCCACGACATTTCCGAAACGTGGACCAGGCCTTCGATGCCCGCTTCCAGTTCCACGAACGCGCCGTATTCGGTGATGTTGGTGACCGTGCCGCGCAGCTTCGCGCCGACCGGGTACTTGGCGGCAACGCCATCCCACGGATCGCTTTCAAGCTGCTTCATGCCCAGGCTGATGCGCTGCGTATCCTGGTTGATGCGGATGATCTGGACGCGCACGGTATCGCCGATGGCGATCACTTCGCTGGGGTGGTTGACGCGCTTGTAGCTCATATCGGTGACATGGAGCAGGCCGTCGATGCCGCCGAGGTCCACGAACGCACCGTAATCGGTGATGTTCTTGACCACGCCGTCGATGATCTGGCCTTCCTTCAGGTTCTGGATCAGGCCCGAACGCTGTTCGGCGCGGGTTTCTTCCAGAACGGCGCGGCGCGAGACCACGATGTTGCCGCGGCGGCGGTCCATCTTGAGGATCTGGAACGGCTGCGGTACGTCCATCAGCGGGGTGACGTCGCGCACGGGGCGGATATCGACCTGGCTGCCGGGCAGGAAGGCCACGGCGCCGTCGAGATCGACGGTGAAGCCGCCCTTCACGCGGCCGAAGATCACGCCTTCAACGCGCTTGCCTTCGCCGAATTCGGATTCGAGCTTGTCCCACGCGGCTTCGCGGCGGGCGCGGTCGCGCGACAGCATGGCTTCGCCGTCGGCGTTTTCGACGCGGTCGACATAGACTTCGACTTCGTCACCGACCTTCAGGCCATGGGCCTGGCCGGGGGCGGCGAATTCGCGCAGCGCGACGCGGCCTTCGCTCTTGAGGCCGACGTCGATCACGGCCTTGTCGTTTTCGATCGCGGTGACGGTGCCCTTGACGACGCGGCCTTCAAAGCCGCCATTGCCGGCAGCGCCGAGCGATTCATCGAGCAGCGCGGCGAAATCGTCGCGCGTGGGAGTTGCCGTAGAGGCCATTCAGTTACGTCCTAATCTTACGGTTTTTCCGGCCAGGCGGTTGAGTCCGCCGGTCTTTCACACCGGAGCATATCCGGGGCTAAGGGCCGAACCGTCCCCCGGACCGGATGCCGCGGGGAACATTCCAAAAGCGCTTGCGAACCATTGGAACGGTCGCGCGCCTAGACCAATCGCTGTGGAAAAGCAAGCATAACGGGATCGCCGGAGGCATGGCCGGCGGGCGGATGTGCCTGCGGCGAGCCCTACCCGCGCGAGTAGAGCATCGGCGCGCTCCATGTAATCGTGGTCATAGACTAAAGTCTTATGTTTTTATCGGTGCAATTGCCGCCGCGATAATGGCAATCGGGATGGGCTGGCAATTTGACCGGAAAAGGTCTTGGGGTTGTCCCAGATCAAAGCCTGACGTGTTGCCGGTGCTAACAGGCCGCCATTGGCATGGAATGATCCCAAGGAGATCCCCTGATGACTGGTCCAACGCTGACTGGCACGACATTGCCCGGACTTGCGGAAACGACCGAAATGACCACGCGCGATGGCGTGGTGCTGTCGATCCGGCCCGCCTTTGCCGAGGACGAACCCGCGCTGGAAGAATTCTTCGACAAGGTGAGCGACGAGGACCGCCGCTTCCGCTTCCTGTCCGCACAGAAGCACGTCGGGCATGAAAAGCTCGAACTGCTGACCCATGTCGATCACTGGAAGACCGAGAGCTTTCTTGGCTTCGACAAGGCGAGCGGCGAACTCGTCGCCTCGGCACTGCTCGCGTGCGATGCGCAGATGGATTGCGGCGAAGTGGCCGTGTCGATCCGCCAGGACTATCGCGGGCGCGGTGTGGCGTGGACGATCCTCGACCATGTCGGCCAGGAGGCGCGCCGTCGCGGCCTCAAGCGCGTGATCTCGATCGAGGAGCGCGCCAACCATGCGGCGATCGAACTGGAACGCGAACGCGGCTACACCGCGCACGCCGTCGATGGCGATCCGCATCTGGTCCTGCTGGAAAAGCGGTTCGACTGACGGCGCGTGTCAGGATCAAGTCAAGAGCCCAGGGTCGCACCGGGGCCAGGAAGCCGGAAGCCGCGATGCGCTTTCGGCTTCCGCCGTTTTGGGGGCGCTTTTTGTTGGGATTAGCTGTTACTAAGTTTTATCACCGAGATGTTGCAAAGCCAACTAGGGCCAGCAATGGCAATATCAAAAAGGGCCACGCCAACGTAGCCCACGTAGCCCAGAAGCGCACTGGATTTTTTGACCGCAGCGGAGGCCAGTTACTTTCAACCGCGCTTTTCCGACGAAACCAAAATCTGCCCGACCAAGCAGTTTGGATCATAAGGCCTGACACGCAAAGCCAGCCTACTACGAATATCGCGATCCACATATAATTTACGGCAGTCATGGGTTGTAGATACGATCTGATTTGGACGGCAGCAATGCCGATGGAAATCGCAACAACGGCTGGCGGCCAATCTCCTTCCCGATCACCCGCAGGATCAGCCTAGCCTCCCCAAAATCCCCTGCGCGAACTGGCTCAGCGTGTCGTCGCGCGCGCCCATAATCACGACGCGGTCGCTGGGCCGTGCGATCTCCACGATGCGGTCGGCGCAGGCTTCGCGGGCGGGCACGTATTCGGCGTGGCCGCCGTGCGTGCGGATCAGCTGGACGATGCGCTCACTACCCTGCGAACGGTCCACGGTGCCGCCGAAATAGACCGGATCGCACAGGATCGTCACGTCGTCGGGGCCGAGGCGGGTGGCCAGCACTTCGCCCAGTTCGGCGCCCATCTGGCGCAGCGGGCCATAGCCGTGGGGCTGGAAGAAGGCGATCACGCGGCCGGGGTGGGCCTTCAGCGTCGCCAGCGTGGCGGCGACCTTTTCCGGGTTGTGGCCGAAATCGTCGATCACGGTGATCCCGGAGGGGCTGGTGCCGACGATGTCGAAGCGGCGGGCGAGCCCCGCGAAGGTGGCGAGCGCGGCGACGGCCCGCGCCACGGGCACGCCGGCCGCCGCCGCGCCGGCGATTGCCGCCAGCGCGTTGGCCAGGTTGTGCCGGCCGGGCAGCGCCAGCGCCAGCCGATGCTGTTCGCCGGTGCGGCGGTCGATCACGGTGGCGGCGATGCCGACGGCGGATTCGGCCACGCTATCGGCCGCCACGCCGATCGTCGCGCTTTCGGCAAAGCCGAAGGTGATCGCATCGCGCGCGCGGGGGAGGAGCGTGCGGCTTTCGGCGTCGTCGGCATTGACCACCGCCCGGTCCGCGCGGGCGAGGAAATCGCCGAACAGCGCGCGCAGTTCCTCCAGGCTCTTGTGATCGAGGCTGACGTTGTTGAGCACGGCCACGGTGGGGCGGTAGAGCGCGATCGAGCCGTCGCTTTCATCCACCTCGGACACGAACAGGTCGCCGCCGCCCACGCGCGCGCTGGCGAAGGGCGCGTCGGGTGTGCGGAAGTTCTTCATCACCGCGCCGTTCATGATCGTGGGATCGGCGCCGGTTTCGGTCAGGATCCAGCCGAGCATGCCCGTGACGGTGGACTTGCCGCTGGTGCCGCCGACCGCGATGCGCGTTCCCGTGGCGTTGAACAGCGTGGCGAGCAGGTCCGCCCGGCTCATCCGCGCGCAGCCCAGCGCCTTGGCGCGGACCACTTCGGGCACGGTATCCTCCACCGCGGCGGAGGCGACCAGAACCTGATCGGGCCGGGCGATGCCGCTGCCGTCCTGCGGGAACAGGGTGAAGCCCAGGCTTTCGAGCCAGCCGAATTTCTCGGGCGTGCGCCCCTGATCGCGGCCCCGGTCCGATCCGGCGACGTCGGCTCCCAGCCCCTTGAGGATCAGCGCCAGCGGCAACATGCCCGATCCGCCGATGCCGCAGAAGAACCAGGGGTGCGAAGTGAGCGAGGGGCCGGGGGCAGGAACGGTGGCTGTCATGCCCTGCTCGGTATGCCGCCTTGGCCCGCAACTCAACACCGTCATTCCCCACTTCGCCCGAAGGACGAAACGGGCTAGGGCAGGGTGATGCCCTCGCTGCCCGATCGTCCGATGAACAGGATTGCCATCTGCGCGCCGTCCACGCCGTTCACGCGCGAGGATGCCGCTCGCGTTTCCGCGCTGGCGCTGGCGGAGTTTCCGGCGCTCGATCTGCATTTCCACGATCAGTGCTTCGCCAGCGAAGGCCACTTCGCCGGACCGGACACGCTGCGGCTGCACGCGCTGCTCGAATGCGCCAACGATCCGGCATTCGATGCGGTGTGGTTCGTGCGCGGGGGCTATGGCGCGAACCGCATCGCGGCCGAGGCGGTGGCGGGCATGACCGACGCGGCGCGGGGCAAGGCTTTCGTCGGCTATTCGGATGCGGGCACGCTGCTGGGCGCGCTCTATCGCGCGGGGGTGGGCCATCCGTTTCACGCGCCCATGCCCACCGACGTCCGCCGCGCCGGGGGTGAGGCCGCGGTGCGCCGCACGCTGGGCTGGTTCGCGGGATCGAACGAGGGGCTGGAGCCGTCGCTGGGCGGAACGCCCGCCGTGGCGTTCAACCTGATGACGCTGGCGATGATCGCGGGCACGCCGCTGATGCCCGACCTTGCCGGACATGTGGTGATGGTGGAGGAAGTGGCGGAGCATCACTATGCGGTCGACCGCCTGCTGTTCCACGTTACCGCGCTGCTCGCGCCGATGGGCATTGCCGGCCTGCGGCTCGGCCGGGTGAGCGACGTGCCCGAAAACGACCGTCCGTTCGGCGCCGAACCGGAAGCCATGGCGCGGTACTGGTGCGCAAAGGCCGGCATTCGCTTTCTGGGCGCTGCGGCCATCGGCCATGACATCGACAACAGAATCGTGCCGTTCGGGCTTGCCCCCGGCGAGCCACGACAATAGGGCGCGCGCCCGAAGCACTTCGAGACGCGCAGGAGCGGAGACAGGATATGAGAGCTTTCGTTTTCCCGGGGCAGGGCAGCCAGAAGGTCGGCATGGGCGTCGAACTGGCCGAAGCCAGCACAATCGCGCGCGAAGTGTTCGAGGAAGTGGACGACGCGCTGGGGCAGAAACTGTTCCAGATCATGCGGGAAGGCCCGGAAGACGCGCTGACCCTGACCGAGAATGCCCAGCCTGCGATCATGGCCAACGCCATCGCCGTGCTGCGCGTGCTGGAGAAGGAAGGCGGCATCGCGCTGGCCGACAAGGCGGACTTCGTCGCCGGGCACAGCCTGGGCGAATATACCGCGCTCTGCGCCGCCGGGGCCTTCAGCCTGGCCGATACTGCCCGCCTGCTCAAGCTGCGCGGGCGTTCGATGCAGGCGGCCGTGCCGGTGGGCGTGGGCGCGATGGCCGCGCTGCTGGGCGCCGACATCGAGAAGGCGACCGCGCTGGCTGAGGCGGCGGCCGATGGAGAGGTCTGCACCGTCGCCAACGACAACGATCCGACGCAGGTGGTCCTTTCCGGCCACAAGGGCGCGATCGACCGGGCCGTGGCGCTGGTCAAGGAACACGGCATCAAGCGCGGCGTGCTGCTGCCGGTGTCCGCTCCGTTCCACTGCCCGCTGATGCAGCCCGCCGCCGACGCCATGGCCGAAGCGCTGGACAAGACCCCGCCCGCCGCGCTGCGCGTGGCCCTGTTCGCCAATGTCACCGCCGCCGTGGTCACCGATCCGGCCGAAGTGAAGCGCCTGCTGGTCGAACAGGTCACCGGCCGCGTGCGCTGGCGCGAAAGCGCGATCGCGATGAAGGACGCGGGCGTCGAACAGTTCGTGGAACTGGGCGGCAAGGTGCTCGGCCCGATGATCAACCGCACGGTCGCCGATGTTTCGGTCACCAGCGTGATCGGCATGGCCGACATCGAGGCGCTGGCGAAGGATTTGTAATTTTGGTTTGATAGGTTCGCGCAGAGATCGCAGAGGACGCGGAGGCGGTGTTGGACATTAATGACGTCAGCGCCGCCGTGGTGGGGGAAGCGATCAAAGTTCATCGGGAACTTGGGCCGGGCCTGCTTGAAAGCGTTTATGAAGTGGTACTTGCGGCAGGACTGCAACGCTCTGGCTTCAAGGTGGCAAGGCAGGTTCCTGTCGCGATCGAATATGATGGTTTAAGGCTTGAAGGGGCATTCCGTGTCGATCTTCTGGTTGACGATCGTCTGGTCGTGGAGATCAAGGCAGTCGAGCAATTGACCAAGGTCCATGCGAAGCAGTTGCTGACCTATCTACGGTTGATGAGGCAGCCCGTCGGGCTGCTTCTGAACTTCTCTGGTCTGACAATGAAAGAAGGCATTCGCAGGCTCGTGAACGACTATCGGTCAGCCGGCTGAATCTCCGCGTTCTCAGCGAACTCTGCGCGAACAAACATAATGGAGCAATCGATGGAACACCGCCTTTTCGACCTCACCGGCATGACCGCCCTTGTCACCGGCGCTGCCGGCGGCATCGGGTCGGCGATCTGTCATGCGCTGGCGCGGCAGGGCGCGCGGCTGGCGCTGTCCGGCACCAATCCCGGCAAGCTGCGCGCGTTCCGCGAGGAACTCAACGACACCTACGGCCATGACCATATCGAGATCACTTGCGATCTTTCCAACACCGAACAGGTCGAGCATTTGGTGCCGGCGGCGCTCGATACACTCGGCAAGCTCGACATTCTCGTCAACAACGCCGGGATCACGCGCGACAACCTGGCCATGCGGATGAAGGACGAGGAATGGGACGCGGTGATCCGCGTCAACCTGGAAGCCGCGTTTCGCCTGATGCGCGCGTCGGCCAAGCCGATGATGAAGGCGCGCTTCGGTCGCATCGTCACGATCACCAGCGTCGTCGGCGCCACGGGCAATCCGGGGCAGGTAAACTATGCCGCCGCCAAGGCCGGGCTGGTCGGCATGTCCAAGTCGCTGGGGCAGGAACTCGCCAGCCGCAACATCACCGTCAACTGCGTGGCGCCCGGTTTCATCCGTACCGCGATGACCGACGTGCTGCCCGATGCGCAGAAGGACGCGCTCAACGCCCGCATCCCGATGGGGCGGATGGGTGAGGGCAGCGACATCGGCGCGGCAGTGGCCTATCTCGCGTCGAAGGAAGCGGGCTACGTCACCGGCCAGACGCTGCACGTCAACGGCGGCATGGCGATGCTTTCCTGATCGCGATGCGCTTGCCGTTTCCGGAAATGCTGACCCGCGCCGCCTTCTTGCTGGCGGCGCTGACGGCGCTTGCGGGCGGGGCTGCGCAGGCCCGATCGCCCGAGGCGCTGGCCTGCGCGGTGCAGCGTGCGCCGGCCGGGCTGGACGCGCGCCTTGCCGACGCGATGCTGGCGCAGCAGTCCGACGGGCCGGCGCTGCGCGATCTGCAGAACGTGATCGATCGCTGCGGCGACGATCAGTTCATGGACGATGCGGCGCGCAAGGCGTACTTTGCCTATGCCATGGGGCGCATGGCGCGCGACGTGCTGGGAGACCGGCTCCAGGCCGCCGGCGTGCCGCATACGCTGATCGATGATGCGCTGGACATCGGTCCCGGCAAGGCCAACAATCCGGCTGAGCAGATCACGCAGGGCGATCTGCGACGGATCACCATCGCGATGACCGATGCGGGGATCAACCCGGCCTCGGTCACGCCGCAGGCTTGGGCGCTGATCAACGCCTATATTTCGGCCACCGCGGCGATGTTCGACGGGCAGCGCAAGCTCGAATAGTTACCGCAACCTTGCTCTTCCCCAAGGTTTTGCGCCATTTATGCACAGCTTCCGCCCGAACGGGGCATGGGCGGCTTGCCCAAGCGGTTCCGTGCGTTAAGGAAGGTGGTCCGAACCGGAGCCGAACCGTGCGATTCCGCGCGATAAGGCCGTTTACACAGCCCGGCGGATGGTGATGTTGCTACTGCGACTATGGCAGTGACATGGCGTCCGGCCGACTGGGGGGATCGAGACGAGAATGAAGGCGACGATCGAACGCGCAACCCTGCTGCGATGCCTGTCCCACGTGCAATCGGTGGTGGAACGGCGCAACACGATCCCGATCCTGTCGAACGTGCTGATCGAGGCCGCGCCGGATGCCACGGTGCGCCTGATGGCCACGGACCTTGATCTGCAGATCGTGGAAACCATGCCCGCCGCCGCTGTCGACCAGCCCGGCGCGATCACCGTATCGGCGCATCTGCTGTTCGATATCGCGCGCAAGCTGCCCGACGGCAGCCAGGTGAGCCTGGAAACGGCGGACAACCGCATGATCGTGAAGGCCGGGCGCAGCCGCTTCCAGCTGCCCACGCTGCCGCGCGACGATTTCCCGGTTATCGTGGAAGGCGATCTGCCGACCAGCTTCGAAATTCCGGCGCGCGTGCTGGCCGAACTGATCGACCGCACCCGCTTCGCGATCTCGACCGAAGAGACGCGGTACTATCTCAACGGGATATTCCTGCACGTTTCGGACGAGGCGCAGCCCGTGCTGAAGGCGGCGGCGACCGACGGGCACCGTCTGGCGCGCTACACGCTGCAGCGCCCGGATGGCGCCGAAGGGATGCCGGACGTGATCATCCCGCGTAAATGTGTGGGCGAGCTGCGCAAGCTGCTGGAGGAAGTGCTCGATACCAGCGTGCTGATCGATCTTTCCGCCAGCAAGGTGCGCTTCACGCTGGGCGGCGAGAACGGGGTGGTGCTGACCAGCAAGCTGATCGACGGTACGTTCCCCGATTACAGCCGCGTCATCCCCACCGGCAACGACAAGCTGCTCCGGCTCGATCCGCGCAGCTTCTTCGAAGGCGTTGACCGTGTGGCGACGATCGCCACCGAAAAGACCCGCGCGGTGAAGATGGCGCTGGAAACCGACCGCGTGACACTGTCGGTCACCAGCCCGGACAACGGCACCGCAGCCGAAGAATTGCCGGCGGACTATACCGCGGAAGGGTTCGAGATCGGCTTCAACGCCAACTACCTCAAGGACATCCTGAGCCAGATCGACGGCGATACGGTGGAACTGCACCTGGCCGATGCCGGCGCGCCCACGCTGATCCGCAAGGACGAGAAAAGCCCGGCGCTCTACGTGCTGATGCCGATGCGCGTCTGATCCATCGCGCCACGGTGCGAACGGAAGAAGCCCCGCAAGCCCGCGCTTGCGGGGCTTTCCGCATCCGAAAGGTCCGGGAATCTCCTTACGACCGCGTTGAGGCGGCTTGAAGCACGGTCGGTTACATCGGCCGGGCACAGGAGGATCAAGGCCGTGGACGACAAGCGACAGGATTTCAGCAGGAAGATTGCCTTCTTCGCCATCGGCGAGAAGGATCAGACCCATTTCCCCTCGATTTTGCGGGCGTTGGCCAAACATGCGCCGCCGGCGCTGGACCGGCTTTACGATGGCATCGCGGCCGAACCCGCGCTTTCGGGATTCTTCAGTTCGCAGGCGATGGTGGAACACGCCAAGCAGAAGCAGCTCGATCACTGGCGCCAGATGTTCGAAGGCCGGCCCGATGAGGCCTACAACACGCGTGCGCGCCGGATCGGCAACATTCATGCGAAGATCGGGTTGGAACCGGGCTGGTACATCGGCGCCTATGCCGGGGTGCTGGCGGATGTGATCGTGGCGATGGCGGCGGGTTCCGGCCTTGGCGTGACCGGATCGCGCAAGCTGGGCCAGGCGATCAGCGCCATGTTGAAGATGGCCATGCTCGACATGGAAATCGCGCTTTCGACCTATTTTGATGTCGCCAACGAGGCGTTGCGCAGTTCCGTGATCGACAAGCTGGGCGATTCCCTGCGTAAGATGACCGACGGCGATTTCACCGCCGCGCTGACCGATTTGCCGGGCGAGTTCGTCGAGCTTCAGAACGATTTCGAAACGATGCGCGAAAAGGTGCGCGTGGCGCTTTCCGCTGTCTCCGAAACCGCCCAGAACGTTGACCTTGGCGCGCGGGAAATCCGCGAGGCATCACACGATCTGGCGACGCGCACCGAAGAGCAGGCCGCTTCGCTGGAAGCGGCGTCCGCTTCGATGACGACGCTGGCGAGCAGCGTGCAGACCACCGCCGAAGACGCCTCGCACATGCGCGATTCGGTGCAGCAGGCGCACAACGATGCCCAGCAGGGGGGCGCGGTGGTGGGGGAGGCCGTCCTCGCCATGAACGACATCCACCGTTCCGCGCAGGAGATCGGCAAGATCATCTCCGTGATCGATGGCATCGCGTTCCAGACGAACCTGCTCGCGCTCAACGCCGGCGTGGAAGCGGCGCGGGCCGGTGATGCGGGGCGCGGGTTCGCCGTCGTCGCCAACGAGGTGCGCGCGCTGGCGCAGCGATCGGCGGAAGCGGCGCTCGACATCAAGAAGCTGATCGGGGAAAGTTCGGTCCAGGTGGAACGCGGCGTGGAACTGGTCGGCCAGTCCGGCGATACCTTCGCCCGGATCGTCGCCAAGGTCGGCGAGATCGCGGACCTTGCCAACAACATCGCGACCGTCGCGGGCGAGCAGGCGAGCCATATCGGCCAGACGCGCGAAACGGTGCGCGAACTGGACGTGATGACCCAGCAGAACGCCGCCATGGTGGAAGAGGCGACCGCCGCCGCGCGCAATCTTGCCGGGGAGGCCGATCGCATGGCCGAACTGGTCGGCCATTTCGTGCTCGATGCGAACAGGGGCGGTTACCCGCGCCGGATGGCGCGGGCGGCCTGATTCCCCGCGTCGGTCAGATATCGACGATGATCTTGCCGAAATGCGCCCCGCTCGCCTGATGCCGGAAGGCATCGGCGAGGGCGGCCAGGGGGAAGTGGCGATCGAGCACGGGCCGGATGCCGTTGGCTTCCACGCCCGCGATCATCGCCAACTGGTCCGACCGCGATCCAACGGTCAGCCCCTGCACGCGTAGGTTCTTGGCCATCAGTAGCGCGGTTTGCACCGGCCCGGCGAAGCCCGCGAGCACGCCGATCAGCGCGACATGCCCGCCCACCCGGGCGGCCATCATCGACTGATCCAACGTGCCTGCACCGCCGATCTCGACCACGGTATCCACGCCGCGCCCGCCGGTCAGTTCGAGCGCCTTCGCGCCCCAGGCGGGCACTTCGCGGTAATTGATCGTCTCGTCCGCGCCCAGCGCGCGCAGCCGTTCCAGCTTCTCGCCCGAAGAACTCGTCGCGATCACCCGTGCGCCAGCCGCCTTGGCGAACTGGAGCGCGAAGATCGAGACGCCGCCGGTGCCCTGCACCAGCACGGTATCGCCTGGCTTGGTCGTGCCATCGACGAACAGCGCGCGCCACGCGGTAAGCCCGGCGCAGGTCAACGTGGCGGCTTCGGCGTGCGAATAGCCCGCCGGCGCGCGCGTGAACCAGTGCGCCGGCACGACCACGTCTGTCCGCGCATAGCCGTCGATCCCGTCGCCGGGGACGGTGGTGAACGCGCTCGACAGCGGCGGTCCGCTGTCCCAGTCGGTGAAGAACGTCGACACTACCGCATCGCCCACGGCGACGCCCCGGACGCCATCGCCCACGGCCACGACTTCGCCCGCGCCGTCCGACATCGGAATGCGCCCGGCGGCGGCGGGCAACATTCCCGTCACCACCGCGAAATCGTGGTAGTTGAGCGACGAGGCAGCCAGGCGCACGCGGATCTGGCCCGGTCCCGGCGCGCCGGGATCGGGAAGGGTATCGGCATGGAGGCTGTCGAGCGTGGCGGGGGCGCCGACGCGGATTGCCCGCACCTCGCTCATTCGGCGGCCTCCAGCGCTTCCACGCGCTGCGGTCCGCGTACCAGCCCGCCCGGCGTCGCGCCGGTCCACGCGCCCTTGCGGAAGGTCACCACGCCGGACTTGATCGTCGCGTCATAGCCTTCGGCCTTCTGGAGCAGGCGCTTGCCGCCCGCCGGCAGGTCGAAATCGAGCCAGGGACGCAGCAGCTTCAGGTTGTCGAAGTCGATCACGTTGATGTCCGCCATGTAGCCCGGTGCGAGTACCCCGCGATCGTCGAGGCCATAGAGCCGCGCGGTATCGTGGCACTGGCGCTTGACCGCGTGTTCCAGCGTGAGCCGGCCTTCCGGGCGGTCCTTGGCGCGCTTGCGATCGCGCACCCAGTGCTGGAGCATGAACGTGGGGCTGGCCGCATCGCAAATCGTGCCGCAGTGCGCGCCGCCGTCCGACAGCGAATTGACGCAATCGTCGCGGGCCTGCAGCGCTTCGAGGAAATCGAGGTTGCCATCGGCATAGTTGAGAATCGGCAGGTAGATGAAGCCGGTGCCGTCCTGTTCCATCATCAGGTCGTAGGCATAGGCGTCCGGCGTTACGCCCCGCGCGGCCGCGCGTGCGGCGATGCTGGCTTCGGCTTGCGGCTCGTAATCGAAATCGTCATCCATCTGGTACTGGTTGAACCAGCCTTCCCCGATCATCCGGAAGAGGTGGACGATGTCGCTGTCCGGATAGACATTGGCTTCCGACAGCAGCGTTTCCCGGAACGCCGGGTCCTTCAGGTGGGCAAGTTGCTCGTCCCACGGCAGGTCGGCGATCGCGATGTAGCTCGGGCGGAAGCGGAACGGATGCACCGTGCCGCGCCAGGCCATGACGATGCCGTTCCCTCGCAGCGCGATCTGGGCGACGATGTTGGCCCCTTGCGCGTTCTGCCGGTCCATTTCCGCGATCTGTTCGGACAGCGGCAGCTCCTTGGCGATCGACTGGAGCGCGGCGAACGTCACCGGCAGCCCGGTTTCGCGGCTGATCGCGCCCATCCAGCCGAATTCGTCCCATTCGCGCTTCATGTCGGACGCGATCTCGAACACGCCATGGCCGACGCGGCCCATGGCGCGGCCGATGCGGATCAGTTCCTCGGCGGTGGCGGTGGTTCCGGGCACGAGTTCGCCATCGACCGACTTGTGGATCACGGTGCGGCTGGTGGAAAAGCCCAGCGCGCCGGCGCGCACGCCTTCCTCCACGATCGCGGCCATGCGGTCCATGTCCTCGTCGGTCGGCACCGCGCCTGGCTTTTCACGATCGCCCAGCACATAGGCGCGCACCGCGCCGTGGGGAACGTGCGTGGCGACATCGACGCTGCGCGGCAGGCGCTCCAGCGCGTCGAGATATTCGGGGAAGGTTTCCCAGTCCCACTTCATGCCTTCGGCCAGCGCCGTGCCGGGGATATCTTCCACGCCTTCCATCAGGCCGATCAGCCAGTCGTGCCGGTCGGGCGCGGCGGGCGCGAAGCCCACGCCACAGTTGCCCATGACCACGGTGGTCACGCCGTGCCAGGACGAGGGCGCCATTTCCGCGTCCCACGTCGCCTGACCGTCATAATGCGTGTGGATGTCGACCCAGCCCGGCGCGACCACGCGGCCGCTGGCATCGATTTCCTCGGCGGCATCGCCATGCACGGTGCCGACGGCGGCAATTAGCCCGTCGCGCACGGCGACATCGCCCTTGAAGCGCGGACGGCCGGTGCCGTCGACGATCGTGCCGTTGCGAATGATGAGATCGTATTGGGGCATGCGCTTGCTCCTCTCCCCGCGCGGCCGCGTGTTGTCAGGAGCGGGCCGTCGCGTTTAACCGTGTGATTAACGCACGTCTGCGCGCGGGGGTCAATCCGTTGCGTGCAGCAACTGATCGGAAGGACGCGCGGCTTCGCCGCATCGCGGAGCGGTGCGTCAGCCCCGCGCGCGGATCATGTCCGCCACATCCACGAACTTCTCGCGCGGGGCACCGCTGCGCGCCCGCGCCGATTCGGCTTCCTCGATGCGCTTCCAGTCGCGGAAGGTCACTACATCGAGCTTGCGCGTTTCAGCCAGCGCGTCGAATCCGGCACGCCCCGCCTTGCCTGCACCTTCCCCTATGTCTGCGGCGATCTGTTCGATGATAGCGAACCCGTCCGGACGGTTGGTACCTATCGTGCCGGAAGGCCCGCGCCTGGCCCAGCCGACGCAATAGAGGCCGGGCAGGATGCGCCCCTCGTCGTTGGCGAAGCGGCCAGCCCGTTCGTCGAAGGGAACGCCGGGGATGGGCACCGTGCGATAGCCGATGCAACTGACCACGAGGCTGGCCGGCAGCTCGTAAAACGCGCCGGTGCCGACCGCGCGGTCGTCTTCGATGCGCGTCCGCTCGACCTCGATCGCCTCCACCTTGCCGTTGCCAAGCAGAGCGCGAGGCGCGGCGAAGAAATCGAATTCGATGGCGATGTCCGCGCCCTTGGCGTCGTTGCCGGCAAACGCCCGCAGATGGTTGACGGACTTGCGGATACCCGGCTCCAGCAGGGCATCGTCGGCCTCGTCCGGCAGGTCCTGCGGATCGACCGCGGGCGTGCCGCGCGAAAGATGGCCCAGTTCGCCCAGTTCCTTGGGCGTCATCATGATCTGGTGCGGGCCGCGCCGGCCGAGGATTACGATCCGGCGCAGCTTCGAGAGATCGAGCGCGTCGAGCGCGTGCGCCACGATGTCGCTTCCGGCGAATTCGTCGCGCGTCTTGGACAGGATGCGCGCCACGTCGAGCGCCACGTTGCCCATCCCGATCACCACCGCGGTCTCGCCCGAAAGATCGGGCGCGAGCGAGGTGAATTCGGGGTGGCCGTTGTACCACCCGACAAAAGCCGCGCTGCCGAAGACATTGCCGAGCCGATCGCCCGGCAGGTCGAGCGGCCGGTCACGCGGGGCGCCGGTGGCGAGGACCACCGCGTCGTAGAACCTGCCCAGTTCCTCGATGCTCACGTCCTGGCCGATGGTAACGTTGCCCACGAAGCGCACGTTGTCCGACAGCGCGGTCTGTTCATAGCGGCGCGACACGCCTTTGATCGACTGGTGATCGGGCGCAACGCCGGTGCGGATCAGACCGAACGGAACGGGCAGGCGGTCGAATATGTCGACTTTAACATCTTCGCCCCACTGCTTGAGCGCGGCTTCGGCGGTATAGTATCCGGCGGGACCGGAACCGATAATGGCAATGTGCCGCATTCATTCTCCCGCGCTTGGTCTCTTTTGCGGGATGCTAGCGTGCGGCGGGGAAAAGGAAAGCGGCGTGTGCGGTCAGCCCTTGCGGGCGGCGGCATCCAGAAACGCGCGCACGCGATTGCCGAAGGCGACCGGATCGGACAGCATGAACAGGTGCCCGCCGCCGCGGAACATTTCGAGTTGGCTGCCGGGAATAGCGTTATGCAGGAAGTGCGAGTTGGCGGGCGGGATCAACTGGTCGTCCTCGTCCGCCATGATCAGCGTGGGCGGGGAGATCAGCGGCAGGAAGGGAACGCTGCTCCACGCGCCGAACGCGGTCATCTGGCAGGCCCAGCCCAGGGGGGATGGCGCCTTGGCGGCGTTCAGGGACACGCTGCCGAGCCCGCCACCGTTGTAGAGCGAGGCCAGGTTGCGGCGAAGCGCCCGTTCCACCGTATATTCCATCGGATCGACGAGGTGGCTGAATATCGAAGCGTTGGCCGGCACCATCGTGGCCCCGCCCGATGCGGTGGCGGCCAGGATCAGGCCACCGGTCTTGGCGCGGTGCTGGAACGCGAACTGCTGCGCCACCGCGCCGCCCCAGCTGATGCCGGCAATGTCGGCACGGTCGATCCGCAGCCGATCGAGCAGCGTCGCCAGGGTCAGCGCCATGCATGGGATGGTATAGGGGAATACCGGGTCGGGCGACTTGCCGATGCCCGGCATGTCGATGCTGATGATCCGGCGGTCGTCCAGTTCCCGCGCCACCGGCTCCAGCAGTTCGATGTTCATGCCGATGCCGTTCAGCAAGACCAGCGGCCGCCGCCCTGTGGCTTCGCGATGCCATTGCCCCATGCGAAGCCGCCGTCCGGCAACGCCGATCATTGAAAATTCCGCTGTAGCCGACACGAACCGAAACGATGCCTCCGCAAATCCGCGCCGGGTTAGCATGCCGGGACCGCACGAGAAAGGGCGGACCGAAGCCGTTTCCGAGGCGCGACGCTTAACCGTTTCTCAAAGCAAATCGGGCAAGCGGAGCCCATGCCCGATCGTAATGGTTCCCGCTTGCAGACAGTGTCCCAGGATGATGGGGCGATTCCAGCCGGTGTGCGCGATTTTGCGCGCACGCACCGCCGCCGGGATCGTGCCAGCCCGGTTCAGGATGGCACGGCGATGTCGAACTTCCTGTTCGGGGTAGGGCGCGAAAACAACCTGATCGCCAAGGAATGGCCGCAGATGGGCATCGCCATGCTCGGCGGCGTGGTGGCGCTCACGGGGCTGAACATGGTGGTGCCGCCGCTGGTGCCGACAGTTCTGGCGGGCATCGCCATCGTGGTGGCGTTCTCCTCGGTGTTCGCGGTGCGGCTGGAACAGACCAAGCGGCTCTCCACCGGGCAGCGGATGAGCCTTATGGGCCTGGTGATTGGCCTGCCGATGATGCTCTACGGCTCCGCCATCGGCCTGCTGGCCATGGCCGGCCTGATGCCTTGGCTGCAATGTCTGGCGGTCCTGGTGACGATCTCGTTGCTGGCGAGCGTGACCGAATCCGGACGGCTTGCCGGCGTGCTCGTCGCGCAGATCGCGATGTGGTCTGGCGTGACCTGCGTGGCCAGCCGCATCGGCGGCTTCACCACGCTGGCGATCGGCACGGTCATCACGGTCATCGCCTTCCTGCGCCAGCGCCAGATCGAGCGGCTCGCGCAGGAGCAGGCCGAAGAGGCGCAGCGCGTGCAGGCCCGCGCGCAGGAACTTCTCGCCGAATACGAAGAGACCGGGCAGGGCTGGTTCTGGGAAACCGACCGGCGTGGGCAGCTGACCTATCTGTCGGCGACCGTGGCCGAAACCGTCGGCCGCAAGGCGGAAGACCTTGTCGGCAAGCCTTTCACCGACCTGTTCGACTTGTCCGAACAGTCCGGCGACGGCGAGCGCACGCTTACCTTCCACCTTTCGGCGCGTTCCAGCTTCAGCGAACTGGCGGTGCGCGCGGTGTGCCGCGACGAAGAGCGCTGGTGGTCGATCACCGGCCGGCCGACCTATGACACCTTCAACAACTTCCAGGGTTTTCGCGGTTCGGGCGCGGATCTGACCGAGAAGCGCCGGTCGCAGGAACATGCCTCGCGCCTGGCGCATTTCGATTCGCTTACGGGCCTGTCCAACCGCTTCCGCATCTCGCAGACGCTGGAGAAGATTCTCAACGCGCCGCAGGAGCAGCAGCGGGAGTGCAGCGTGTTCCTGCTGGATCTCGACCGCTTCAAGCAGGTCAACGATACCATGGGGCACCCCGCCGGCGATGCGCTGCTCAAGCAGGTGGCGCAGCGGCTGGAGAGCACCGTGGGGGCGATGGGGCGCGTTGGCCGCCTCGGCGGCGACGAGTTCCAGGTCATCTTCCCCGGCAAGATCGATCGTGACGAATTGGGGCATCTCGCTGCGCGGGTGATCGAGGCGCTTTCGCAGCCCTATTCGCTGGAA
The DNA here is from genome assembly GCA_001725355.1 of Novosphingobium sp. SCN 66-18. Taxonomy (GTDB): domain Bacteria; phylum Pseudomonadota; class Alphaproteobacteria; order Sphingomonadales; family Sphingomonadaceae; genus Novosphingobium. The sequence continues at coordinate 151,956 of MEGD01000005.1, read as the reverse complement.
GGCAGCCGGGTCACCATCGGCGCGTCGATCGGCATCGCGCTGGCGCCCGGCGATGGCGTGACCAGCGAGGCGCTGATCCGCAACGCCGACCTTGCGCTTTATGCGGCGAAGGACGGAGGGCGCGGCCGCTATCATTTCTACGCGGCCGACCTGCACAGCGACGCCGAAGAGCGTCGCAAGATGGAGAACGATCTGCGCGACGCCGTGGCGAACGGCGGGCTCGAACTCTATTACCAGCCGGTCGTGCAGACGGCGACCGAGAAGATCACCGGGTTCGAGGCGCTGCTGCGCTGGAACCATCCGCAGCACGGATTCGTTTCGCCGGCCAAGTTCATCCCGATCGCCGAGGATACCGGGATGATCGCCGCAATCGGCGAATGGGCGCTGCGCACCGCGTGCAAGGATCTGGCGCGCTGGCCCGCGAACGTGCGCGTGGCAGTCAACGTTTCGGCGTTGCAGTTCGCCAATCCGGCGCTGCCGTCTATCGTCACGCAGGCACTGGCCCATGCGCAGGTCGATCCGCAGCGGCTGGAACTGGAAATCACCGAAAGCGTGTTCATCAACGATGACGAGGGCACCGAGCAGATGTTCCGTGCGCTGAAGGCGATCGGCGTGCGCATGGCGCTGGACGATTTCGGCACCGGCTATTCCTCGCTCGGCTATCTCAAGAAGGCGCCGTTCGACAAGATCAAGATCGACCAGAGCTTCGTGCGCGGCGCAACCCAGCCGGGCAGCATCAACGGCGCCATCATCGCCTCGATCGTCAGCCTGGCCGAAGCGCTGGGGATGGAAACCACGGCGGAAGGCGTCGAGACGTTCGACGAACTGGATCTGGTGCGCGAACTCGGGTGCAGCCACGTGCAGGGTTATATCTACGAACGCCCGCTGTCCGCGCTGGACGCCGCGGCGCGGCTGTCCACCGGCCTGATCGCGGTGGCGCACGGCCCCCGTTCCGCCCGCGCGCCGCGCCAGGCCATGCTGCGCAAGGTGGTGCTGGAACATGGCGGCCACCGCTACAACGGCACGGTCCGCAACATCTCGCAATCGGGCGCGCTGATCGAAGGGTTGTGGAACGTGCCGCCTGAGACGAGTTTTCGGTTCTATCTGTCGGAAACCTACGCCGTCACCGCGATCTGCAAGTGGAGCGAGGGCGAGCGCATGGGCGTGGAGTTCGCCGAGCCGCTGCACCTTGACGAGAACGGGCGGATCGCGGCGGTGGCGGTGAAGGCGGTACCGGCCGTGCAGACCGAGCCGGCGGGACTGCGCAAGGTGGGATGACGAAGGTGGCTGACTTGTGCGCCCGCCGCTGCTAACGGCGGCGCATGACCGAGCTTGCACTGATCCGTAACTTCTCGATTATCGCCCATATCGACCATGGCAAATCGACGCTGGCCGACCGCCTGATCCAGTTCACGGGCGGTCTGACCGACCGTGAAATGAGCGCGCAGGTGCTCGACAACATGGATATCGAGAAAGAGCGCGGGATCACCATCAAGGCGCAGACCGTCCGCCTGAACTACAAGGCCAAGGACGGGCTGACCTATGAACTGAACCTGATGGACACCCCCGGCCACGTGGACTTCGCCTACGAGGTCAGCCGCAGCCTGGCCGCCTGCGAAGGCGCGCTGCTGGTGGTGGACGCGGCGCAGGGCGTGGAAGCGCAGACGCTGGCCAACGTCTATCAGTCGATCGAGCACGACCACGAGATCGTGCCCGTCATCAACAAGATCGACCTGCCCGCCGCCGAACCCGAGAAGGTCAAGGCCGAGATCGAGGAAGTGATCGGGCTAGACGCGAGCCAGGCGGTGCTCACCAGCGCCAAGAGCGGGATCGGCATCGAGGACGTACTCGACGCCGTGGTCGCGCGCATCCCGCCGCCCAAGGGTGACCGAACCCGCCCGCTCAAGGCGATGCTGGTCGACAGCTGGTACGATCCGTACCTCGGCGTCGTCATCCTGGTGCGCGTGGTCGACGGGGTGATCAGGAAGGGTCTCCAGGTCAAGTTCATGCAGGGCGGCACCGAGCACCTGATCGACCGCGTCGGCTGCTTCACGCCCAAGCGCGAGGAGCTGCCGGAACTGGGGCCGGGCGAGATCGGCTTCATCACCGCGCAGATCAAGGAAGTGGAGACCGCCAAGGTCGGCGACACGATCACCACGGTCAAGGCCGGCGCTGTTGAGGCTCTGCCTGGCTACAAGGAAGTGCAGCCGGTGGTGTTCTGCGGCCTGTTCCCGGTCGACGCCGCCGACTTCGACAAGCTGCGCGAAAGCATTGCCAAGTTGCGCCTCAACGACGCCAGCTTCAGCTTCGAGATGGAAAGCAGCGCGGCGCTGGGCTTCGGCTTCCGCTGCGGGTTTCTCGGGCTGTTGCACCTGGAGATCATCCAGGAGCGCCTGAGCCGCGAATACGATCTGGACCTGATTACCACCAGTCCGTCGGTCGTCTATCGCATCCAGTTGCGCGCGAGCAAGACCGACGACGCGCGCGAGATCCTGCTGCATAATCCTGCCGATTATCCCGATCCCAACCGGATCGAGCAGATCGACGAGCCGTGGATCAAGGCGACGATCTACACGCCCGATGAGTACCTCGGATCGATCCTGAAGCTGTGCCAGGACCGGCGCGGCATCCAGACGGGGCTGACCTACGTCGGTGGGCGCGCCCAGGTGAATTACGAGTTGCCGCTGAACGAGGTGGTGTTCGATTTCTACGACCGGCTGAAATCGATCAGCCGGGGATACGCCAGCTTCGACTACGAGCAGATCGGGCTGCGCGAGGGCGATCTCGTCAAGATGAGCATCCTCGTAAACAACGAGCCGGTCGACGCGCTGAGCATGATCGTACACCGCGCGGTGGCCGAGGAGCGCGGGCGCGGCATGTGCGAGCGGTTGAAGGACCTGATCCCGCGTCATCTCTTCAAGATCCCGATCCAGGCGGCGATCGGCGGCAAGGTCATCGCGCGCGAAACGATCGCCGCGCTGCGCAAGGACGTCACCGCCAAGTGCTATGGCGGCGACATCACCCGCAAGAAGAAGCTTCTGGAAAAGCAGAAGAAGGGCAAGGCGCGGATGCGCGAATACGGCAACGTGCAAATCCCGCAGGAAGCCTTCATCGCCGCGCTGCGCATGGGCGAGGAATAGCAGTCCAGCGGACCCGACGGCCGTTCCGTCAGAAGGCGTAGCCGATCGAGGCGCGCACCTGGCGCGGCTCGACGGGGTGGATGTGCCGGTCTTCGACGCCGTCCGCCGGTTCGCCTTGCAGCCGCGAGGCGTAGAAATAGGTGATGTCGGCGTCCTTCGCGTCGGACAGGTTGAGCACATCCAGCCCCAGCTTGATCCGGCCGCGCGTGTAATAGGCGCCGAGGTTCACCAGCGTGGTCGGATCGGAGCGCACGCTGTCGTCCTCGATCAGCGGCGCCGCGCCGAAATGGCGCAACCGCAGCGACGCGCTCAATCCCTTGCCGAAATCCACCGCCGCGCCGGCCGAAATCACGTTGCTGACCGCGTTGGGAATGAACGTGGCGCCGGGCGCGACGCCATGGAACCGGGCGTGCGTGGCGGCGGCCGAGGCGTCGAGCGTCAGCCAGCCGGTCGGCCGCCAGAACAGGCTGCCTTCCACCCCATAGCGGCGGGTGGCGTCGTTCGGCTCGGTCGTGCCGCCATCGCCCACGAACACCAGTTCGGAGCCGAGGTTCAGCCAGAACCCGACCAGCGACGCGGTGAAGCGCGGGGTTTCCACGCGCGCGCCCAGTTCCGCGCCGCGCGCCTTGACCAGCACTTGCACGCGCTCGGCCGGATCGCCGGTTGCCGGATCGACGCGGATCGACGCTCCGCGCACGTCGTTGGAATGGAAGCTCTCGCCATAATTGGCATAGAATTCGAGATGGTCCGCCGCACGCCAGGCCAGCGCGACCTTGGGGCTGAGCAGCGCGTCCGATCCCTTGCCCGAATTGACCGGGAGCGTGCGGGCCTCGACATCGTAGCCATAGATGTCGCCACGCAGACCCAGCGTCAGGCGCAGCCGGCCGGTCAGCGCGGCGGTCCCTTCGGCGAAGAGCGCGCCGGAATATTCATCGACCTTGTCCTGCCGCACCGTGTCGCTGCGCGCACCGGCGATAGAGCTGTAGAGGCCAATCGTGCCGATATGGTCCCAGCGGGCATCGCCGCCCACCGCGAACATGACGGGCACGCCGCCGAGCGGGACGGGCGCGAAATCGTGCCGTACAGACCCGCCGAACACGCCGCGCCGGTCCGCCTGCTGGAATTCGTCGCCGTTGACCGGATCGTTCAGGAAATAGGTGAAGTTCGAGGTCAGGCGGAAATCGTAATAGAGTGCATAGGCGTTGAGCCTGGTGCCGCCCAGCGTGGCGTTGGCGGTCAGCCCCAGCCGCGTGGTGCGCCCGCCCAACGCCGGATCGATAGTGCCCCAGCGGCTGATGAGGCCGCTGGCGATGGCGCGTTCGGGCACCTGGTCGGTGGCGTTCCAGGTGGCGTGATAGCCGGTGAAGCCCAGGCTCCAGCCATGGTCCTTCGTGCCCTGCGACAGCTTGAACAGTCCGTTCACCTTCTTGAGATCCTCGTCGAGATCCCAAGGACCGTTGGAGCGGGTGCCGTCGATCGCCACCAGCAGATCGCCATCGCCCACGCCCGCGCTGCCGGCGGCGAGCGCGCGGTAATAGCCGTACATGCCCACGGTCGCTTCGACGATGGGGCGGGCGAGGCGGCTGGCGGTGGTGAACTGCACCGTGCCGGCGGCCGAGAAATCGCCCACGTCGGCGAAATAGGGGCCTTTGCGGTAGTCGATCCGCTCGACCAGTTCGGGGATCAGGAAGTTGAGGTCGAGATAGCCCTGCCCATGGCCGTGCGTGCGCATGTTGACCGGCACGCCATCGACGAAGCCGGCGAAATCGGTGCCATGATCCAGGTTGAAGCCGCGCAGGAAATACTGGTTGGCCTTGCCCGTGCCCGAATGCTGCGTGGCGATCACGCCGGGCACGTTCTCGACCAGTTCGCCCACGCGGCTCAGCGGCTTGTTCTCGAAATCCCGATAGCCGACCACGCCCTGCGATCCGGAGATCGCGGTGCCGATCTGGGGCAGGGCACGACCATAGACAACGATGTCGTCGCCGGGCGGCGGCGGGGTATCCTCGGCGGCAAGCGCGATCTGCGGGAAGGTGAGGCACAAAAGCGCCGCGATGGCGGCCATGACCGTTTCGGGCGCGCCGTTTTGCCCGGCTCGCGTTGCTTTGCCCACTGTCCGGCCATCCCGCCCCATTGTATGCAGAATTCAAAAATACTTCATACTATCTGGTGTTACAACCCTTATGCGTTTCTTCCACCTCTCGCCACGATCGCGCAATTTCGCGCTGTTCGCGGGGCGGTTCGGCGCTAGGGTGAAAGCAGCACCGCGCAGCAACGCGCGGACCGTGATCGCTAGAGGAGACGCATGGCCATTCCCGATGACATCTTTACCGAGCCCGAGAACGTCGATCCCGACGCGCTGGCCAATCTGGGGCCTTTGCGCCATCTGGCTGGCATCTGGGAAGGGCGCGGTGGCATCGACATCGCGCCGAAGGCTGACGGTCCGGAAAGGCGCGCCTATTACGAGCGGATCGAGATGCAGCCGATCGATCCGCAGGCCAATGGCCCGCAACTTCTTTACGGGCTGCGCTACCACCAGCACATCAACACCGTGGAGGAGGACATCACCTTCCACGATCAGGTGGGGTTCTGGCTGTGGGAGCCGGCGACCGGCCTTATCATGCAGACGCTGGCCATCCCGCGCGGTCAGATCGCGATGGCTTCGGGCCATGCCGGAAAGGACGATACGCGCCTTTCGCTGTCCGCCGAACGGGGCAGGACCGACTACGGCATCTGTTCGACCACCTTTCTGGAAGAGGCGTTCCGCACCGATCGTTACCAGATCGACGTGACCTTCAACGCCGACGGATCATGGAGCTACGTCAGCGACACGACGCTGGTGGTACGCGGCAAGGAGCCGTTCGCGCACCGCGACCGCAACACGCTGGTCAAGGTGGGCGAGGCCGATCTCAACCCGTGGCTGAGCATCATCCGGGGTGGCGCAAAGCCATGACGGGCGAAGCCGGATAAGCGGAAACGGATAACGGAGGGGATATGACCGTATCGGCGAAAGTAGCCGTCTGCCGGGGCAAGGACGCCCCGTTCACGATCGAGGACGCCACGCTGGACGCGCTGCGGCCCGACGAACTGCGCGTGCGGATCGTGGCCTGCGGCGTGTGCCATACCGATCTGGCGGTGCGCGACGGGCAGCTGCCCGTACCACTGCCGATCGTGCTGGGCCACGAAGGGGCCGGGATCGTCGAGGACGTGGGCAGCGCGGTCACCGTCGCGAAACCGGGCGACCGGGTGCTGATGAGCTTCAACAGCTGCGGCGATTGCCCGAGTTGCGCGGTCGAGGCGCCGACCTATTGCTACAACTTCTTCCCGCACAACTGGTCGGGCACCCGGGCGGACGGTTCGCCCACGCTCTTTCGCGATGGCGCGCCGCTCCACGCCAATTTCTTCGGCCAGTCGAGCTTCGCCACCCATGCCATCGCGCACCAGCGCAACGTGGTGGTCGTGCCCGAAAGCGCCGCCGCAATCCCGCTGGAAAGACTGGCCCCGCTGGGCTGCGGTCTGATGACCGGGGCGGGCGCCGTGCTGCGCAGCATGAAGGTGCGCGCCGGTATGCCGATCGCGGTGTTCGGCACGGGCACGGTCGGCATCGCCGCGATCATGGCGGCGCGGATTGCCGGGGCCGATCCGATCTTCGCGGTCGACATCAACGACGATCGCCTGGCGCTGGCGCGCGAGCTGGGCGCGACGCACACGGTGAGCGCGCGCGACGATGTGGCCGCCGCGATCCGTGCCGTCTGTCCCGCCGGACTCGGCTATGCCCTGGACACGACCGGCATCGCCCGCGTGATCGAAGGGGCGTTCGACTTGCTGGCGCCCAAGGGCAAGCTGGCGATGGTCGGCGCGTCCGGACCCGAGGCCACGCTCGCCTTCAACGAAACGGCGTTCATGGGGCAGGGGCGCACCGTGATGGGCGTGCTGGGCGGCGACAGCGACATCGGTCCGTTCCTGCGCGAACTGATCGATCTTCATGTCGCCGGCCGTTTTCCGTTCGAGCGCCTGATCGGCTATTTCGATTTCGACGCCATCGACGCGGCGGTCCATGCCAGCGAGACCGGCAGCGTGGTCAAGCCGGTGCTGCGCATCACGCCCGAATAACGGCCGCTGCATGACACTCGAACAGTTGCGCATTTTCGTGGCCGTTGCCGAAACGCTGAACATGCGCGCGGCGGCGGAGCGCCTGCACCTGACGCAGCCCGCCGTCAGCGCCGCCATTGCCGCGCTGGAGGAACGCCACGCCACGCGCCTGTTCGATCGCGTGGGGCGCGGGCTGGAACTGAACGACGCGGGACGCGCCTTCCTGCCCGAGGCGCGCGCTGTGCTGGCGCAGGCGGCCGATGCGCTGGGCGTGCTGGACGATCTGGCCGGGCTGAAGCGGGGCGATCTGCGCATCGCGGCCAGCCAGACGGTCGCGACGTACTGGCTGCCCCGCCGCATGGCCGCCTTTGCCGCCGCACACCCCGGCGTCACGCTGCATCTCGAAGTCGGCAACACCGCACAGGCGGTGGCGGCGCTGCTGGCGGGCGCGGCCGATCTCGGCTTCGTCGAGGGCGGGGTGGACGAAGATCTTCTTGCCGTCGATCGGATCGGCGGGGACCGCCTCGCGCTCTATGCCGCGCCCGAACACCCGCTCGCCGGCCGCCCGCTCGCGCGCGAGGACATCGCGGCCGCGTGCTGGGTGCTGCGCGAGCAGGGATCGGGCACGCGCAACCACCTGGAGCACAGCCTGCACGCGCGGTTCGGCCTGACGCTGGCCGATCTCGACGTGCGGCTGGAGCTTCCTTCCAACGGCGCGGTGCTGGAAGCGCTGGGCGCAGGCGGGCTGGTGACGGCGGTATCCGATCTGGCCGCCGGGCCACGCGTGGCGGCGGGCCTTGTCCGCGAACTCGATTGCGCGCTGGTCGAGCGTGATTTCCTGCTGCTGCGGCATCGCGCACGGCGCGTCAGCCGCGCGGCACAAGCGTTCCTCGATACGGCACGGGACTGATCCGTTCGCAGACCGTCGGGTGCCTGCGGCTTGAAATGCGCGGTTTTGATTGACTTTCGTGCCCGGCCACCTACCGCGCGCTTTCATACCCAGTTCATCCGGCGGATCGTTAGAGCACGTCGCCCGCGGACTGCTCCCAATCCAGCCGAGAAGCCCTGTTCCATGCCGTTTTCGACCCTTCCTGAATCCGTTGCCGCCGCGCTTGCCGAGCGTGGCTATCAGGCGCCCACCCCTGTGCAGGCCGCGGTGCTGGAGCCGGAGGCGCAGGGGCGCGACTTGCTCGTGTCGGCGCAGACCGGCTCGGGCAAGACGGTGGCGTTCGGCGTCGCCATGGCGGAAGACCTGCTTGCCGCCCGCGGGATTCCCGATGGCGCGAAGGCGCCGCGCGCGCTGGTGATCGCCCCCACGCGTGAACTGGCGCTGCAGGTCAGCAAGGAACTCGCCTGGCTGTTCGGCAAGGCGGGCTTGCGCATCGTCACCTGCGTCGGCGGGATGGACCCGGTGCGCGAACGGCGCGCGCTGTTTCAGGGCGCGGACATCGTCGTCGGCACGCCCGGCCGCCTGCGCGATCATCTGGAACGCGGCGCGCTCGACCTCTCTGCCGCCGCCTTCGCGGTGCTCGACGAAGCGGACGAAATGCTCGACATGGGCTTCCGCGACGATCTGGAGGAACTGCTCGACGCCACGCCCGAAGGCCGCCGCACGTTTCTGTTTTCCGCCACCATGCCCAAGCCGATCCAGGCGCTGGCCAAGCGCTATCAGCGCGATGCGCTGCGCGTCTCGACGATCGACGAACGGCAAGGCCATGGTGACATCGCCTATGAGGTGGTGACCGTTTCGCCGGCCGACATCGAGCACGCCGTCATCAACCTGCTGCGCTTCCACGAAGCGGAAACGGCGATGCTGTTCTGCGCCACGCGCGACAACGTGCGGCATCTTCACGCGACGCTGGTCGAGCGCGGTTTCGCGGCGGTGGCGCTTTCGGGAGAGCACAGCCAGAACGAGCGCAACCATGCGCTGCAGGCGCTGCGCGATGGCCGTGCGCGGGTCTGCGTGGCGACCGACGTGGCCGCGCGCGGCATCGACGTCGCCACGCTCAGCCTCGTGATCCACGTGGAGGTGCCGCGCGATGCCGAAGTGCTCCAGCATCGCTCCGGCCGCACCGGACGCGCCGGACGCAAGGGCACGGCCGTGCTGATTGTGCCCTATCCGCGCCGCCGCCGGGTGGAGGGCATGTTGCGCGCCGCGCGCATTTCCGCCGACTGGATCGCGGTGCCCGATGCCGAGGTGATTCGTCAGCGCGACCGCGAACGCCTACTCGAAATCCTCACCCAACCGGTGGAGGCGAGCGAGGCCGATCTTGCGCTGGCCGGGGAACTGCTGTCCCGCCGCGATGCGATCGAGATTGCCGCCGCGCTGGTGCAGGCGCACCGCAAGGCTATGCCCGAGCCCGAGGAATTGATCGACATCTCCACGCGAGAAGGAAAGCCGGAGCGGGGCAAGGAGCATCACCGCGAAGGCTTCGACGATATCGTGTGGTTCCGCATGGACATCGGCCGGCGCCAGAACGCCGATCCGCGCTGGATTCTGCCGCTGCTGTGCCGCCGCGGGCACATCACCCGCAACGAGGTGGGCGCGATCCGCATCGCGGCCAACGAGACATGGTTCCAGATCCCCCGTACCCTGGAAGCGCGCTTCGTCGCGGCGGTGAAGCGCACCGCGCGCGAGGACGCCGGCGATGAGAGCGGCGTCACGATCGAACTCGCGGCCGAACCGCCGCGCGATACCGCCCGGCGCAACGCGCGCCAGCAGCGGGGTGGCCCCAACGATGGACCCAACGACAGGCCCCGTCCGAATGGCCCGCGCGGCAATCACGGGGCGGCCAAACCGCATCGGCCAGGCGGCCCCGGCTCCGAAAAGCGCCCGCACCGCAAGGGCAAGCCGGCGCAGGCGCGCTAGGGTCACGCGGTCGGGCTGCGTCCTCAGCCCGGCGTGACCAGCGGCGCCAGCGCGATGACCGCGCCGGTCAGGGCAATCAGCCCGCCAATGGCAAGCTGCGCGGGGGGCACGATCTGCCGCACGGGCAAGGCGATGGCGTTTTCGATCTGTCTCATGCCTTCATGATGGGGATAGCCGCCGGGAAAGTCTCGCGGATTTCCCCGATCACTGTGATCCACGATCTTGCTGGCGCTTCCGCACGATGGAGCGTCCGTGTGCGGTGATGTCAGCCCGCCACCCAGTTGCCGTGGAAGCCTGCCGGCACGCGATGCGGCAGGTGAACCACGCCGACCGGCGGATCCTCGAAGCGCATCGCGTCCAGCACCACGAAGTCGGTGGTGTCTTTCGCCATGTCGACGACGAATCCCATAAGCCAGCCTTCGCCCTCCGCCGCGTCTTCGGACGCGGGGACGAACACGAATTCGCCCGGATGCCGGCGCGGGCCGAAATCGTGAACCTGCCGCGTGCCCTCCACCAGATCGTGCCGGAACAGCCGGGTATCGCCGATGAATTCCGCCGCCGGATCGGTGGGCACGGCCATGGCATAAGCATAGCGATAGGGCTGCCCGAAGCGGCGTTCGTCGGGACGGGGGAATTCCTGCGGGGTGGCGTCGATCGTGGCGATCGCCACCGTCCCGGTAGCGGGATCGATCGTCCAGCGCTCCAGTCCGCGCGCCGCGCCGTCGGGACCGACGGCTTCGGGGCCGAACATCGTGCCATAGGCGCAGACATCCATGATCACCGCACCGTCCGCCCGGTCATAGGCGTTGGCGACGTGGAACACGCTGCATGGCTCTACGTCGCACCAGATCACGTCCGCCGCCGCGCCCGTTCGCGGAAGCAGGCCCACGCGCGCGCGGTGCTGCGGGTTCCAGCGATAGGGGAAGGGCTTGCCCGCCATCGCCGCCGGCAGCGAGAAGGTTACGGGCAGGTCCAGAATTACCACGTAGCGCGCGGTGATCGCGCAATCGTGGATCATCGGGCCGTGTTCCACCGGGATCGGCAGTTCGCGCGTCACCTTGCCGTGGGCGTCGACGACGACATGGCGGACCTCGCCCGGATTATGCGCGCTGTAGCAGATCGCGTGGTTCTCCCCGGTCAGCGGGTCGAGGTGCGGGTGCGCGGTGTAGGAGCCGTGCAGCGTGCCGCCGAAAGCATCGTACTGCTGGTCACCCAGCGTGGAGCCAAGCTTCACCGGATAGCTGCCGGCTTCGACCAGCGCGTAAGTCTGTCCGCCGATCGCAAGGACATTGGTGTTCACGGTGTCGAACAGGTTGCGCGGGCCGGGGGCCTTGGGCACGCCGAGCGCCTCGCCCACCCGTTCCGATCGGATCCAGCGGTTGCGATACCACTGCGCCCTGCCGCTCGCGAGTTTCAGCCCGTGGACCATGCCATCGCCGGAGAACCAGTGATAATTGGCCGGATCGGGGGCGATCGGGTTGGGGCCGATGCGCAGGTAGCAGCCGTCCAGCGCGGCGGGAATCGTGCCGTCCACGGCGAGGTCGGTGATCGTGTGTTCCGCCGTCATCGGGCGGTGGATGCCGGAAAGGAAGGGATGGTCGGAAACGGGAGCGGGCGCACAGGCCAGTTCCTCGTCGATTTTGGTGGCCATGATCGTCTCCCTATGTTTACGGTGTGAACATGACGGGGAATGATAACAGTGTCAACATGGATCGGAGGTACCACCACGGTGATCTGCGCGCGGCGCTGATCGAGGCGGGCCTGCGCTTGCTTGAGACGCGCGCGGCGGACGATCTTTCGCTGCGCGAGGTGGCGCGCGCCGTGGGGGTCAGCGCGACCTCTGTTTATCGCCATTTCCCCGACAAGGCTGCCCTTCTGGCGGCGCTCGCGGCGGACGGGCTGGAGCGGCTCGGCGCGGCGCAACGGCAGGCGGCTGTGGCGGCAGGTGGCGGAGCGGCCGGCTTTGCCGCGACGGGGCGGGCTTACGTCCGCTTCGCGCTGGCGAACCCGGCGCTGTTCCGCATGATCTTCACATCGGCTCCGCCGTCGGCGGATCACATCGATGGCACCGACGCGATGGCGTTCCTGCGCGCCAACGCGGCGCAGGCGGCGGGTGTCGCGCCAGAAAGCCGCGCGGCCGAGGTTCGTTCGATCTGGGCGTGGAGCCTGGTCCACGGGCTTGCCATGCTGATGCTCGACGGACAGGTGCCGGCGGACGAGTCTCTGGTGGACGAGGTGGTGGCGCTAAGCTGACGGGCTACCCGTCCGGCTGCCGGGATGCGAAGGGGCGGGCGCCGCGCGTGATGAGGCGCGCCGCTTCGTGCCGCATCCGCTCGAAGCCCGGCGCGTCGCCCAGCTTGTTCGCCATGTGCAGCACGATCAGCCCGTGCAGCGCCGCCCAGTAGGACTGCGCGATCGCGTCGGGATCGCCTTCCAGCAGTCCTTCGGCCACCATGTCGCGCACATAGCCTGTCATCGTCGTCCGCGAACGCGCTTCGGCGCGGCGCAGGTCGTCGGTGCGTTCGCTGTCGGGCTGATTGTAGGCGAAGATGAGCTGGTACGCTGCCGGCTCGGTAAAGGCGAAGGCGACATAGGCGTCGCCGATCGCGCGCGAGCGCTGCCACGGATCGTCCGCGCTGGCATAGGCCGCCTCGATCCGGTCGGAAAAGCGGTCGTGCGCGGCGGCGCGCGCGGCGGCCAGCAGTTCACCCTTGCTGGCGAAATAGCGGTAAAGCGAGGCGGCGGTCCAGCCCATCTCGGTCGCGATCGAACGCAACGAGGTGCCGTCGATGCCGCGCGTCGCGATCTGGCGCTCGGTCGTGCGCAGAATGCGTTCGCGCACCGCGCCAACCTGTTCCTCTGTCAACGATACGGCCATGGCCCTTGCCATACTAAACGGCGTTTATTATGCAATTGCTAAACAGTGTTTAGTAGTGATCCGGGAGGAAGATTCCATGAACGCACCTGTCCGCTATCCGCACGTGTTCTCAGAACTGGCGATCGGCCCGCATCGGCTGAAGAACCGGATCATCATGGGGTCGATGCACACCGGTCTGGAAGACGTGCCGGATGCCGCCGAACGGCTTGCCGCCTATTTCGTCGATCGCGTGAAGGGGGGCGTCGGCATGATCATCACCGGCGGCATCGCGCCGCACGCCACCGGTGGCGTTGGCGCGAAGCTATCCGAACCGTCCGAAGTGCCGCTGCACCGGCACGTGACCGACGCCGTCCACGCCGCCGATCCCGACGTGAAGATCTGTATGCAGATCCTCCACACTGGCCCACTGGCCGGAACCCCCGATTGCGTCGCTCCATCGCCGGTAAAATCGCGCATCGGCGCCTATGTCCCGCGCGAACTGGATGAAGCGGGAATCGAGGAGATGATCGCCGCGTTCGCCAATTGCGCGAAGCTGGCGCGGGAAGCGGGCTATGACGGCGCCGAGATCATCGGTTCGGCCGGATACCTGATCTCCACCTTTCTTGTCGAAAGGACCAACCAGCGCACCGATCGCTGGGGCGGTTCGTGGGAAAACCGGATGCGCTTTCCGCTGGAAGTGGTGCGCCGCGCGCGCGCGGTGGTGGGTCCGGACTTCCTGCTGATCTTCCGTATCTCCGCCATGGACATGCTCCAGGGCGGACTGGCGTGGGACGAGGTCGTCTCGCTGGCGAAGGCGCTGGAGGCCGAAGGCGTCGACGTCATCAGCACCCATTTCTGCTGGCATGAAAGCTTCGTGCCCACGATCGCGACGATGGTGCCGCGCGCGGCCTTCACGCAGGTGACCGGGCGGCTGCGCAAGGAACTGGCGATCCCGCTCATCACCAGCAACCGCATCAACATGCCCGATGTGGCGGAAGCCGTCCTTGCGCGGGGGGATGCCGATCTCGTTTCGATGGCGCGGCCGATGCTGGCCGATCCCGATCTGGTCAACAAGGCGCGCGAAGGGCGCGAGGACGAGATCAACACCTGCATCGGCTGCAACCAGGCCTGCCTTGACCATACCTTCACCCGCCAGCTGACCTCATGCCTCGTCAACGCGCGCGCCTGCCGCGAAACCGAGGTCGTGATGCGCCCGGCGCAGCGCCGCAAGCGGATCGCGGTGGTCGGCGCGGGGCCGGCCGGTCTCGCCTTCTCGACGCTCGCGGCGGAACGCGGGCACGACGTCACCCTGTTCGATGCGGCGGATGAAATCGGCGGGCAGTTCAATCTCGCCAAGCGCATCCCCGGCAAGGAGGAGTTCCACGAGACCCTGCGCTATTTTCGCCGGATGATCGACGTGCACGGGGTCACGCTGAAACTGGATACGCGCGTCGATGCCGCGATGCTGGCGGACGGCGGCTTCGACGAGATCGTGATCGCCACGGGCATCAGCCCGCGCCGGCCCGATCTGCCCGGCATCGATCATCCCAAGGCCGTGCGCTACATCGACGTGATCGCGGGCAGGGCGCCGGTCGGCCGCAAGGTGGCGATCTTGGGGGCAGGCGGCATCGGCTTCGACGTGGCGGAACTGATCACCCACCAGGGCACGTCGGCCGCGCTCGATATCGACGTGTTCGCCCGCGAATGGGGCATCGATTTCCGCAATCATCCGCGCGGCGGGGTGACCGGGGTGGAACCGGTAGTGGCGCGCAACGATCGCGAGGTCACGCTGATGCAGCGCAAGGCCACCACCGTGGGCAAGGGGCTCGGCCGCACCACGGGCTGGACCCACCGTCTCACGCTTCAGCGCCGGGGCGTTCACATGGTCGGTGGCGTCGAATACCTGCGCATCGACGATGCCGGGCTGCACACGCTGGTCGAAGGGCAGCCGGTGTTGTTCGATGTCGATACCGTGATCGTCTGCGCAGGCCAGGAACCGGCGCGCGGATTGCACGATGACCTGGCGGCGGCGGGCATCCGCTCGCACCTTGTCGGCGGCGCCTGTGAAGCGGCGGAGCTCGATGCCAAGCGTGCGATCCGGCAAGCGACCGAACTGGCGATGGAGGTGTAAACGCGGTCTGTGCGGCTTCGCTGTTTCTCTCTTCCGGCGCTCTGGCACAAGGAAGAAGAAATGGCTCCCTGAGTATCGGTCAAAGTGCATGGGCTAAGCTTCCGTTCTACAACTGAAATTTTGGCGGAGGTTGGTTGGGATACCCCCGCGCGCACCCCGGTTTTTCGGGGCGCGGCGGTGGAAAACTAATTTTCGGCGATGGGGCGAGAGGCCTTCCAGGCGTCGATATCGGACGCCAGCCAGGCAACCGACTTGCGGCCGATTCGGCGGGGGCGGGGAAAGCTGCCCTCGTCCATCTGGCGGTAGATCGAGGACCGGCTAAGGCCCGTCTGGCGCTCGACTTCGGGGCGGCGCAGCATGGTGTCGCTAAGCTGGGTCATGCGTAGCTCCTTTCTTCGAGGGGAAGCGGGCCGGCGACGTGCTGGAAATCGATCACCATGACGTGCGGATTGGCGGCCCAGCGGCGGTTTGGGCCGCCGGACAGTGTGAGGCCCGCGTCCCAGGCGGCGGCGAACTGTTCGCGGCTGGCGTGGCCTTCGGCCTCGATCTCGGCGTCGGTGATGGCCTGCAGGCGTTCGGTGACGACGGCCGTGACGATCAGGTGATGCCGGTGCCAGATCTTGGGCAGCGATCGCGCGAAGCGGCGCGGGCCGAGACCACCGCTCGCCCACTCGGGCAGATCGCGATCGTGGGCAAAAATCGGTGTGGCGCTCAGCTCGGCCGCGCGCGTCGGCGCAACGTGATCGAACGTGCGCGGCAGATAGAACTGCTCGCGGATCCAGAGGCGATCACCGGGCGCGATCGGGTAAAGCGGTCCGTCGGATGGGCGGCGCAAGCGCTTGAGCGTGCCGGCGATCAGCGCGCCGATCGCGGGGGCGATGAGCGTGACGGGGCGGTCAGACATTTGAGCCACCGAACGTTCGATGTCGCTCGACAAGATAAGCTGGCGGCGGTTCCGCCCACGCGTAGCCGAACTTCGCCATCTGCCGGGCCATCGACCGATCGTAGCGGGCGGGCCACGTCCGAATGCGGTGGACACGCCGATTGATCTTCAGAAGCCGGCCCGCCAGCAGCCCGCGCCGAATGACAAGCGCGGGATCAATGTAATTGGCCCGGCTTTCTTCAAGGCTACGGACAGTGTCGCAAGCGCGTTCGAACGCGGTCTCGATTGCCCGTGCATATGCGACCAGGTGCTCGTCGGTTTGCTCGATTGGCGGGCTTCCCGCGCCCGGGCATCGCTCTCCGCCGACGTTGTGATGCGGGATCAGTCCGTTTTTGCGAAGGTGCTGGCGCCGGCCACAGATCTGGCATCGAGCATCAGACATGGTAGGTGCGCTCCTTCCGCGCTGCATCGCGCGCGGCGTTCAGGCGTTTGGCGTGTTCCGGATTGCCGCCCTGGTCGGGGTGCGCCGTGCGCATCTTCGCGCGCCAGGCGCGGTCTATCTCGTCCAGGCTGGCAGCGCGATCGACAGCGAGGACGATCCACCAGGCGTCGGCCTGCGCCGCGTCGGCCTCGGAATGATGCGGCAGCGCCTCATAGCCCGTGAACGCCATGGCCAGGTTGCCGACGCCCCAGCGCTCCATGCCGCGCATGGCCTCGATGTGCTTGGCGATCGCGCAGATGTTATCCGCCACGCGATTCCAGCGATCGCAGGCGAGGGCGATCGGCTTGCCGTTCAGCGTGAACCACAAGGCCGCGCCCGGATCGGCTGGATCCCGGTCTGTGCCGCGCGGGCGGCCGTCGAGGCGCAGCTCGACGTTGGTCGACAGGACGACGTCGTTCGCGTCGAGCTGGTCGAGCTCGAAATCGAGCCGCTCGAGCGCGACCTTGATGGTGATATCGCGCGTTTCGTGAAAGCGGCCGTTGTAGACCTTCTGGTTGAAGCTGGCGCGGCGGCGCTCATTCGCCAGCGTGCGCGGGCGGCCGTGTGGCCAGTGCAGGGGGAAGCGGGTGGTCAAAGCGCGCGCGCCTTCTCGATCTCCGCCACCAACTCCGGCGCCGCCTCGCGGATCTGGTTAAAGGTCACCTGGACGAGCTGCTCGTAGAGTGCCGCTTCCCGCCCCGGCGCAGCGGCCAAGGCGACAGATATCTTGAGGGCGTTGATCATGAACTGCGCGGCGCCGGCGGTCATGATCATCATAGCCTCGTGCGGGGACGTCGATATCGCCATGACCGCCATGTGCCGCTTGAGTATGTTCGAGGCTTCGTTGGCCAGATGGCGCGCCAAGTCATCGACGATCGGGCGTCGGGCTTCGGTCATGGTCGGGTTCCTTGGGGTGAGGGCGTCCGGCCGGCGCGTGGCGTCGGCGATCGGCCGGGAAAGATGACTGGCAGTTGCAGTTGCGCGCCCATGCCGGGAAAGGCGCGATCGAGGCGGGCGCATTCGGCGCAGCGGCAGAGCATGGCCGGCATCATGCAGCGCACCGGTGCTTGAGCCGCGTCCAGATCCGCGCGCTCGCACCTGGCGCGACATCGCAGCCGAAGCGGCGCCGGCGGCGCTGGTCGCGCGCCCACACGCGGCGCTCGTCCCGCGAGAGCCGGCGCCAGTGATGCT
Organism: Novosphingobium sp. SCN 66-18; assembly: GCA_001725355.1. Classification (GTDB taxonomy): domain Bacteria; phylum Pseudomonadota; class Alphaproteobacteria; order Sphingomonadales; family Sphingomonadaceae; genus Novosphingobium. The sequence continues at coordinate 134,312 of MEGD01000005.1, read as the reverse complement.
GGCAGATATATTCGCTCGGCACGCGGCCGAAGTGCTTCAACGCCGCGCGGACACCGATCGAGCGCGGGCAGCTGCCAACGCAACAATGGATACGCGCCTCAGCCACGACGCGCCTTCCACACGGCAGCATGATCGGGGCAGAGATCCTTGCCGTGCGCCGGCACATGGGTGCAGGCGGGGCACAGCGGTTTGTCACAGGTTCCGGACCTGGTCACGGCGTCCGGAACCTTCCAGTCGCAGAGCAGCGTCGCGGTTTTGCCGCACCGGCACTTCTGGCGCGGCTGGCGCGGGCCGCAGACGATCGCGCGGCTGCCGTTCGGGAGCTCGACCACTTCACAGGCCATGGCGGGGCTCCGGAAAGGCGCTGTGTTCAACGCCATCGAGCAGGCGGCCGGCGCGGCGCTTGCCGATGCGAAACATGGTCATTGCGCCGGCGCCTTGTTCGAACGCTGGGCGTCGGAACATCGCCTCCCCGTCGAAGCGCTGGCCATCGCGGTGGAGGACGCACTGATCGACCTTGCAGCGCCGCGTAGCCTCAGGGTCTCCCTCAGGCGCAGGCCAATAGCAGGCGTCGATCGTCTCGTCGGACATATGCGAGACCGGCGCCCATTCTCCCCATTGCTTGTGGAAGTAGGCTATGCCGTTCGACGCGCAAAAAGCGTTGGTTGCCTGAAACCAGGCGGGATGCGCCGGCCGCGCGTTCAGGCCGCTCTCGCCGCCGCCGATGATCTGGTCGACGAATTCCCAGCCTGACCAATCGACAGGGCCGAGCGCGGGTTCGTAGCTCACAAACTTCACTGCGGCCGGCGTGTGCCTCACATCCTCGCGGCGTTCGTCGGCGCGGGGCTGGTCCTCGACGCTGACACCCAGCCACACGTTGGGCAGCGGCCATTGCCAGCGATCGGGCAGACGGCCGAATGGGGCGGGGAGCGCTTTGGCTGCCTCGAGAATGCGCTCGGGCGTGCCCGGCATCGCGAAGTAGCGGCGCATGCGGGCGGTGCGCTTGGTGAGCAGCATGTGGACGTGGTGCGGGGTGAGGGCCGCGATGGCGAGCTCGCGATCGACCCATTCATAGGGCACGCGCTCGAAGAATGGATCCCCATGGGCATTCCAGAAGATCCGGCGCGGGCGTGACCAGCGCAGCGGCTTGACCAGCCATTCCTCGTTCAGCCGAATCGCGCCGGTCCAGACGTGGTGCGATGCCGGATCGTCGGCCTTGGCCGGGCGGGTGAGGCCGTTGACCGGATGGTTCGGGCGGCGGCGCTGGCCGGCGGTCGACGCAAAGCAGTTGGTGCAGCCAGGCGACGCCGGCAGGCATCCGCTGATCGCGTTGATTGTGGCGTCGCACCACTCGATAGCGGTGCCGTCAGCCACCGATCGCCTCCATGACCTGCGCGGCGAGCCGTTCGGTTGCGCGGGCGCGCCAGGTCTTGAGCAGCCCTTCGTCCTTGCTCCAGGTGCAGGACACGGTGATGCCGGCGCAGGTGAGCCGATTGCCGTCGGGGCGCAGGCGCAGGCTGGCGCGATGGTCGCGCAGCAGGCCGTCGATCACCTCGGCCGCGGACGATCCATCGCGCAGGGCGAGGAAGACGAAGTCAGCAGCATTGCCCAGGCGATCGAGCGTTGCGGGGGAGAGCGGTTTCATGCGCCGTCTCCCGCGATTTCATCGCCGGCCCAACTGGTGCCCATGTGGTCCATATCGGCACCGGTAAGGATCACCGCCGCGCGCTCGACGAGGAAGGCAGGTGGCCAATCCGGCGCGGTCTGTTCGGGAAGGCCGGCGGCGATGCTGGCGGGCAGATCGTATTCCACCTTGGCGCGGCGCGACCATGCGGCCTCGGCCGTGCACGGGGTGAACTGATAGAGCGCGGCGCCGCTGAGAAAGAGCGGATCAAGCAGCCAGTCGCGGTAAAGCGGCTCGATCTGCAGCATCTTGGCGCCGAAGCGTTCGACCTCGGCCACGCGGCCGGCGTAAGTGCGGTGGCCGAGTGCCTCGACGATAGCGTAATCGCCATCGGGCAGGCTGATTTCGGTGACAGGCTGGACCACGGTTTCAGACTCCCGCAAGGGCCAGCGCCACGCCAAGGCAGGCGGCGGCGCTGAGCGCGAGGACGATGGAAAGGTCGGGAAAGCGGACGGCGAAGGCCCACAGCGTGTGCTTCATGCCGGCACTCCCGACAGGATCGGCGCGAGCATCAGGGCGGCGATCATAACGGCGCTGGCGAGGGCCGGCACGACCACGCACAGCGTGGCCATTTCGCGCCAGTCTTCCGCCGACAGCGTGTGCAGGAAGGCGGCGACCCCGCCCTGCCGCGCCAGGGATACGCGACAGGGTGGAGCGCCGTTTCCGGACCGGGAAACAAAAACCCACCGCGATGGTATGGTGGACCGATCCGAAACTGGATGATGGGCAGGGGCTGGCGCGAGGCGCTCGCGGAGTTCCGACAGGAAGGCGGCGTCGGCGGCGATCGCGCTGTCCGCGCGCGGCGTGATCTTGCGGAAGTGGTGCGCGGCGAACCAGTTTCCTGGCCAGCGGGCGAACTGGAGGTAGTATCGCGCGCAAGCGTTTCCCTCGCCGACTTTCACCGCCGCGACGCGGTTGACTTCGTTCCCCTGCGGACCTGGTGACGGGCACCGTGTGAACTCGTTGCACCAGGGGCCTTCGCCCACGCAGATGGCATGGTCGCCCGGGTGCCAGTCGTCGCAGGGAGGGCGTTCCGCGCCGCCGCCGCGTTTGCCGGACCGGCGGCTGAACGAAAGGAAGCGGAGCCAGCCCATCAGCCCAGCCCCAGCGCGGCTTTGTAGGTTTCGAGGATGGCTTCCATCTCGCGCCGATCGTCGGGCTTCATCTTCCGAAGCCCGATGATCACCCGCATCATTTTCGGGTCGTAACCGACCGCCTTGCCTTCGGCGTAGACATCCTTGATGTCGTCGCCGATGCCCTTCTTTTCCTCCTCGAGGCGCTCGATCCGTTCGATGAGCAGGCGCAGGCGATCGTTCGCTTCTTCAGCCATGGGGGGATGCTCCGATAGCGCCGGCGCCGATGGCGATCGCGGCGACAAGGCAGATGACGGCGCCGAGCAGCAGCAGGCCGACGCCAAGGCGGAAACGGTGGTCGGTGTCCTCGTGGCGGCGCATAATCAGCGCGCGCTCCTGGAGGGCTTGGCAAAGGCTTCGACGAAGATGCGCTCCACGGCGGCGCGGATGTCCTCGGCGGCACGGGCCGCGTAGCGATCCATCGAGGCGCGGCGCGAGGCCATGGTGGCGGCCTGCAGGTGCGCGAACCAGATCTCGCGATAGGTGCCCGCCTTGAAACCGGGCAGTACCCGCTCCACCAAGTCAGCCTGAAATGCCGAGAGCGAGGCCTGATCCTCCTCGGCCTGGTGCAGGCGCCAGGCGAGCTGGACGATCAGCGCCGGGGTGACGACGCGCGCTTCGGGCAGAGCGCAGAGGCGTTCGGCGATCTGCCGTTCGGTCCATTTCGTGTCCTTGCGGCATAGGCGCAGGTACTGGCCGGGCGTGGTCATCAGATGGGCTCCGGAAAGCGGGCAGCAGAAAGCCGCATCGGCAAGCGCGCGAGCGCGGCCGAAGCGGCGGAACGATCGAGAAAAAAGCGGGGCGGGTGGCGGCTTCGGACGGGATGAACTCAGCCGGGTGTCCGCCCGCCCCACAGGTGCGGGGCCTTGCGCCGGGTCGTGCGCAAGGCAGGGTCGCTTACGGGGGGCCGGTTGCGGATGGCCCGCCCAGGAGAACGCGGGTGCGGTGAAGGACGGCGATCGCCTCCTCGACTTCCTGCATGGCCTGCCGGCGATCCTTGTCGGTGCGGCCGGGCTGCGCGGCGATGATCGCCGCCGCGTTGGCCTCGGCGGTTTCCTTGATCATCAGCGCGGCATGGCGCCCGAGCGCGATTTCGTCGGCAAAGGCCATGACGCCCGCGGCATCGAGCATGGCGCCGTAAGTCTCATAGAGCGGGGCGCCCATGCCGCCGGCGGCGCGGTAGGCCAGATCGAGGCGGATTGCTTCCTCGAGCGGGATGCGTTCGCGGCGGCCCGGCTGGCCCCAGGCGCGCACCAGGCTTTCGCTGCGCTCGACCGCCTGCGCCATGCCCGCCCAGCCATCGGGCAGCTGCCCGGCGATGCGGGCGAGGCCGGCATCGATGGAGAGGGGCGGACGGTGCAGCGTCACGCGCGGTCACCCCGCGCTGCAGGTGCGCTGCGCGATTGCAGCATATGCGCGGCCGGCGCGGTGGTAGCGGGGCGCATGGCAGCAGAGATCAACGCGCGCGTCACGACCGATTCCCCGCGGCCGAGGTGGCGCCGACGGCGGAGGAAGACTCCGCAGCCGGCGCCGTGCCCGGGTACGACCCGAAGGACCGTGGATGGTGCATCGGACCGGGCGTTGAACTGGAAGGGGCGGCGTCGTCGCGCGGATAGATATCCGGTCGCAGATCGTGCCGGGATACGCCGGTGGCTTGTTCGACTTTCAGGACGTGTTCGGCGGGGAGGGCCTTCGCGCGGTTGATCCACTTCCAGACCGATGGTTGGCGAACGCCACACAGACGCGCCATCGCGCCCTGCGAACCAATGCGGGCAACGGCGTCTCTGAGGGCCGATTCGGGTGAGTCGATGCCGAACATGCGGCTATCAATACCCTTGGCTATTGCCGAGTCAATACCTAAAGGTTCATCGCCGCCAATAGCCACAGCTATTAGATAGAGGCATGATCATCGGATCGCGCCTCCAGGCCCTGATGAAGGCGAAGGGCATCACGCAGGGCCAATTGGCCCGCAGGGTTGGCGTGTCGCAGCCGACCATCTTCAAGATGATCCACGACAACAAGACGGGCTCCGTTCACCTCCATGCGGTGGCCCGCGTTCTGGAAACCTCGCCAGAATACTTGTCGGGCGACACTGAGGATCAATCCCCAAATACATCGGATTTGACGTGCACGGCTGAGGATCGTGAATGGCTGAGCCTTATTCACGATCTGAACGCAAAAGAGCGCAACGCGGTACGCCAGTTGATGATCGCGCTGGCCGGCGCGTCTCTCGCCGCGGACGCGCCGCCGACGGCGCAGTCAGTTCATTCACCGCAGCAGCAATTCAGGGGGCAAAGATGACGACGCTGGAGGAGCAGCTTGAGAAGCTGGCGCGCATAGGCAGCCGGGTGACTATGTTCCCGATCGTGAAGAACAAGAAGATCGCGGCGTTCCAGGTGAACGTGAGCACCGCGACGGGGCAGGGGTGGATCTGCGCGACGAACAAGGATCCGATCGCAGCCTTGAAGGAGGCGGCGGAACAGCGCATCCGCGTTGACGGGCCGGGCAACCAGCTGCCGGTCGCTGCCGAGTGACCGCTGCCGCAGGGCAGCCGGAATGGGAGGGCTTGCTTACAATTCTCGTTGGCAAGCGGGTCAAGCCGCCGATCCTGCCTGGGTGGGACCTGCTGGTGCGCGACCCCGACCCCGAGGATGATGCCGACGACGGCGAGCGTGACGAAACTTCCGGTGCAAGCGTGATCATCGGCTATGCCGATGACGTTGGCGCGCGGACGCAACGGCGGATCAACTTCATCCGCGCGGTGGGCAATTATGGGCGGATCGATACCCTCTACGCCTTTTGCCATGAGCGGAAAGGGTTCCGCACGTTCCGCTTCGACCGAATCACGGAAATGTGGTGCCCGCAGACAGGCGAGGTGCTGGACCCGATCGCCCACGCGCATGCGCTTGCCGAAAGCGGTGCGATCAAGGCCAACGACCCGGCCTTGACCGCGATCGCGCGCCTAATGGTATTCATGGCCGCGTGCGATGACGAATTCCACCCGGCGGAACATGCCGCGATCGAGCGGCATTTCGGGCGCTATTTCCGGTTCTTCGGCGGCACTGACACGGCTTACGAGCGGGTGATCGCCGAGTACCCACGCCTTGCCCCGGACGGGAGCGACGTGGCGCGCGCCGTGCGCGCGATCGGACGGGCGCCGGACGCAAAGGCGTTGGCTCGCTTCGCGATCGAGGCATGCGCTGACGTCGTCGCAGCTGACCATGTGCTACACGAAAGCGAGGCTGATTGGGCCGCGACCATCCAGGATGAATTGAAGAGGATCGGGGGGCGCAAATGAACGCAGGGCAGATCATTGTCGTATTGGTCGTTGTGTTTGCGGCGATCATCTTTGTTTGGGTTTACGTGTTCAAGGTGAACGATGCGGACCCCGTTTCAGACGAGCGGCCCGGCCTTGAGCTCGGCCCTGCTGATGAACTCGGGTCACAAGCACCAGGTAGCGCCCTGACGCCGACCGGTTGGCTCATGCTGGTGGCGGGCGTTGCCATGACAATCGGATCGCTGGCCATGGATATCTCCGCGCCGGGGTACGACGGCATTGCCAACATGGATGCGATCTCGCGCCGGGCGATGGTGTTCGAGACGGGCCTGGCGCTTGCGGTGATCGGCGTGGTGCTGGCGACGGCCGGGCACTTGGTGACGACGGTGCTGAGGAGCAAGTGATCGATCCACTCTACGCGGATTTCAATCTCGGGCGAGGCAAATAGAGTTGGATATGAAAACCTTCATACGGTCGCGCTATTTCCTTGCTCTGATATGTGCAGTTGTAGCGCTGGCTATGTTTTATTCGGACAGAATTTGATTTGTACGGTGGCACCTGCTCTGCCACCTGAAAACTGGATCGTTTTGAGCTAGTGTTTTCGGCCTTGGATTTCCGTGGCTGGGTAGCCAGTAGCGGCGCAAAGGTTCTCCAGGCGGGTGCCACCCGCCTCTACACGCCTTTCACCTCTTCGGCTGGACTGAGGGAATTGTCGCCACCCCCGACCTCCGGTATATTTCAACCGGCGCTCTATGCTCTGAGCTACAATCGCCTATTGCGCGTGCACGCCGTGGCACCCAAGCGCCGGATAGCACGGTAAGCCCGGATTTGCATGCCCGCTCTCGCCCAAGCGAGAGATTCCTGCTATGTTCCGTTCATGTCCGGGGGCGGTTTTATGAACGTGGCCGTGGGGGGCGGCGATTACGCCGGCGGTGGCGACCCCGTGCCCTTGCGGCTGGCGCCGGAGATCGCCAGCACCCGGCTGCTCGTGCTGCGGTTCGTGCGCGATTATATCCGCCGGTGGGGCGCGAGCCCGAGCTATGGCGAGATCGCCGCCGGCGTGAACGCCCACCGCAGCCGGGTGCGCCGCGCGGTGAAGCGGCTGGCGGCCGAGGGGCTGCTGCTTCGCCGCCCGGGCGGGCGCGGGCTGTCGCTGCCCGACGATCGCGCCAGCGCGCTGCGCGTGCTGGCTGCGCTGGGGTGGACGGTGATGCCGCCCGATGGCGAAACCGGCACAAATGCGACCCTGCTGGCCGGGCCGGTGCTCGATTACGATCCGGCGCATGGGCAAGGCAGCGAAAGCAGGGAACCCGACGGCGGGCCAGATCGCCGAAGCAAGGCGCAGCCGTAGCCGATCCGCCTGGGCGCAGCGCCATCCCGAAATCGCCGCCGCCGAGCGCGCGCTGCGCAAGGAGCGGCGCGAGGCGCGCGAGCGGTTCGGCCACAAACCCTATGGCACCGTGCAGACACATGCCCACGTGGCGCGATCGCGCACGGGCGCGCTGGCGCGGCTATTCCAGTCGGGCGCGCTGTCGGCCGACGAGCTGGGCATCGCACTGGAGATCGCGGCGGTGCATGAACGGATCGGACGCGATGCGACGATCCAGACCGCCAGCTTCGAAACGCGGGTGGACAAATCGCGCGCGAGCGACGCGTTGTTCCTGGAGCGGCTGGGCTGGGTGCGGCGCGAGATGGCCTATTCGCGCTGGAGAGCCCGGTTGCCCGAGATCTGCGCCGGCCGGGGCGGGACGCGGATCGCGCCAGCGGCCGTGCTGGACCTGATCGCGCACGATATGGGCGTGACCGTTGTCGCCCGGCGCCACCGCATCCACGTGCGGCGCGCGCGCAAGCTGCTGTGCGACGCGCTGGCGCTATGGCGTGGCGAGTTCGGCACGGTGTGCCGCGAGGTGGACGACGAGGCGCTGACCATCGCGCATATCGGGCTGCACTGATCGCGGCGCCTATTCGCCGGTCGACGGTGGCGCCATGCCCGGACCTCGAATCGCGGGGGCGCGGCTTTTGGCCGACCAGAGATCGGCGGTGCGATCGATGACGAGCCGATCGGCGGGGTAGGGCCGATCGAAGCGGCCGAGCTGGTCGAACGGCAGGGTAAGCCAGGCGTCCCACTCCTCCGGATCCAGCAGCAGCGGGCAGCGATCGTGGATGTCCTGCAGCTCGGGCGCGTTGGCGGTGGTGACGCCGGAATAGACCGGCCCGCATTCCGAATCGTCCGTCCAGATCGCAGCCCATGCCATGGAGCGGTGATCGCGGTGCGCGATCCAGGTGGTGGTCATCATGCCCGGGTTTCCCGCCGCCTCGGCAAAGCGGCGCACCGGCATGAGGCAGCGGTTCGCGGGATTGACGGCCCAGCGCTTCCAGAAGCCGGCGAGTTTATCGAACCGGGCGTTGTTGACCGGGCGCGGCTTCAGCTGCTGGCCGCTGCGCCCGATCCGCCCCCGGACATAGACGGGAAAGCCCCAGGACATCGCATCGACGACGCGGCGGCCGTCCCGGACGCGCACGACGGTTCCCGTATCGCGCGGATGGACGATCGGCGGGCCGCCGTTCATCGGGCGCACCGGTTCCGCGTCGTAATCGGCAACGACGAGATCCAGCTCGAGCTGCTCATAGCGGTTGCACATGCAGGGATGCTGATCCGTTCCCGACTGCAGATCAAGATCGGGCGCATAGCGCCGCATCAGACTGCCGGCGCGGAGCAGATCATCATCTGGCAGCATTGCCCGATAGCGCCAATCGCGCAGCAACCCGGTCAGCCGGGTGTGAACGGTGTAGCGCGCGTCCGTTTCCTGTTCCCCGGCCAACCCTTCGTAGGCCAGCAGATCCCAATAGGCGCGGGCCTGCCATTGGTCGGCGATGCCGGCATCCGCGAGAACGGCAAGCGCCAGGCGCTGGCCGCGCGTGCGTTCGAATTCGCCATGCCAGGCGCGGGCGCGCGCGTCCTCGAGCTCCGCCAGGGCGAGCGTGACCAGGCGGCCGTGATGCCGGGCAAGAGGGCTGAGTCGCATCCGTCCAGCATAGAACAATATGAGAACAAATGTAGCCGAGCGTGAACCGGCACAAAAACGACACTGCCGAAACGGCCACCATTCGGCCAAAAACGACCCCGCCACAATTGCATCTGGAGCCCGCGACCCGACCGGTCAGCGGGCTTTTTCATGTGCCGGAGACGACGATGTGACGGCCCCCAAAGCGTTTCGGTGGATTGATCCGCCAAGCCTCCTAGTGAAGCTCGACCAGCTTCGCGACCAATTCGACACATTGTGCAGCGAAGTGGCCGGCGGCGTGCGTGGGCCGGCACAGTTCGATGCGCTCGAGGAACAGGCGCAGGGCATCGCCGCGGATCTGCGCGCGGCCTTCCGGAGCCGGTGATGATCGACGTCGTGAAACTGCGCCGGATTGCCGCCGGTGACGACGACATGGCGGAAGTACGCGTGACGAAGCGCCTGCTGTGCCAGGTCATCAGCGAGATCGAGGCGGGCCGGCTGGCGGAACTTCAATTGAGGCGGCAGACGCAGCTTGACGCGGTGCTCCTCGACATTTCGGGAACGGTGACAGGATGAGCGGACATCGCACGCCACGATCGACCAGCGCGGCGATCAGCATGCTCGAGCGCTTCGCCACGATCGAGAGCATGATCGAAGCGACCGAGACGGCGCGCAATGCCGCGATCGCCCGCGCGAACACCGATGCCGATAGCCAGCTCGAGCCGCTGTTGCTGGAGCGGGCGGTGATCCGCGAAAAGCTGGAGCCGTGGTGGACCGCCAACGCGGCCGAGCTGACGGGCGGTAAGCGCAAGTCCACGGTGCTGGGCGGCTGCACCGTCGGCACCAAGGCGGGGCGCTTCTCGCTGGGTGTGAAGGACGAGGACCAGGCCAAAGCGGGCCTGCAGGGCCTGCGCTGGGCCAAGGCGCTGTTGCGCGTGACCACGTCGCTCGATCGCAAGGCCATCCTTACGGCGCTGGACGGCAAGCGTGCGGCCGAGCTGAAGGCGCTGGGCTTCACGCGCCAGGGCGGCGAGCCGGTGTTCGTGGTGGAGCGCGTGGCGCAGGGCGGCACCCTGGCCGGGGCCGCGTCGTGAGGCTGTCACAGCTGCCGATGGTGCAGCAAATGAATGACGAGCGCACGCGCTTGCTCGGCGAGATCCGATGCATCGAGCGGCAGCAGGTGCTTGGCGACGCATGGCGCTTGCTGATCGACGGCGAGTTGCAGGACGACGTCATGCATGGCCTGGTGCGGTCGATCGTGCTGGGCGAACTGCGCAAGCGGCTGCGCGCTGTGGAATCAGACCTCGGGGCCTTGGGCGTCGAGGTAAACTGAGCGCGTGGCACAACAGCCTCCTGTCTTTCGTGCGCCTGGTGCGCGCTCGTCGAAGCCGTGGGCGGCGCAGGGCGCGGTTGTCGATCGACGCAAGCGCGGGCGGGCTGGCATGCGCGAGCGCGCCGCAGTGCTGGCCGAAGAGCCGTTCTGCCGGGTGTGCCTCGAGCGCGGGCTGCAGGTGGCCAGCGACGAGGTCGACCACGTGGTACCGCTGGCCTGGGGCGGCCGGGATGACCGGCCGAACAAGCAGGCGCTGTGCACGCCGTGCCACGAGGCCAAGTCGAAGGCCGAGCGCGCCGAGGCTCGCCGGCGGTCTTGACGGCCGTTCATGAAACCCGCCCCGAAGCTGAACGGCAGGGGGGAGGGGTCAAAACAAACCGGCCGGCTGCCCGGACACCGACCACCAGCCAAATTTTTGCGTGGGCGATATCAAAGGGGAAAAGTTCACTGCGCTGAATTGCGCGGCGATCGCTCCCTTTGGCCCTTGAACGCCACGATTTAGGCCGAATTGGGCGAAAATGGGGTGACGCATGAGCAAAGGCGGCGCCCGGCCGGGATCTGGACGGAAGCGGAAGGACCCGGCGCTGAAGGCGCTGGCCGGCACGACCAGGGCCGACCGCGAGAACGCGATCGGCACGCCGGCGCCAGAGGCCCCGATGATCGCGCCGCTGCACCTGAGCGACCTGGCGCAGCTGCATTTCCGCTCGATCGCGGGAATGCTTGAGGCGGAAGGTCGATCGAGCCCGCACTACGCCGAACACGTCGCGCTGCTGGCGCTGCGCCTGGAGCAGATCCAGCGCTACCAGGCCGTGCTGGAAGTGGAAGGCGACGTCTATCACACGGAATCGGCCAAGAAGGTCGACGGTGAGTCGATCATCACCCGGCTGATCCGGGCGCGGCCCGAGGCCGCCATGCTGTCAGACGCGATGCGCCAGGCGCAATCGCTCATTGCCGAGCTGATGCTCAACCCCGCCGCCGCACTGCGGATCGCCAGCGGCCACAAGCCGCAGGCCGGCGCTTTCGACGACTTCTGAAGGAGCACCCTATGCGTATTCTGCGCTACCTGTTCGCGGCCGCCTCATTGGCTGCCGTCAGCGGCATGTCGATCGTCGCGGCGGGATCGCCATCGATGGCGATCGCCGATGAGTATTTCCGCCTGGCGCGCGCCACCACGCCGGTCGACCTGCGCGGCAGCCGCCGGCGATCGCGCGGCACTCAGGCCCGCCCGCAGCGCAGGAGCAACCGGCTCACCATCAGCAAGCGGACGCGCCGAAAGCATCGCCGCGCCGCCTAGTTCGATGTGGAGAGCCGCAACTATCCCGAGATCGCGCAGCGCTATGCGCGCGAGGTAACGCGGGGGAAGATACCGGCCTGCAAGTCGATCCGGCTGCAATGCCAGCGGTTTCTGGATGAGCTGAAGGCGCAGCGGAGCAAGGACTTCCCGCACCGGTTCGATGCGGACCAGGCATCGCGCGTATGCAAGTTCATCGAGCGCCTGCCGCACTCGAAGGGCAAGTGGGCGCGATCGAAGGAGACAATCCGCCTCGAGCCGTGGCAGATCTGGATCCTGTGCTGCACGTTCGGCTGGCTGCGCAAGCGCGACGGGCTTCGCCGGTTCCGCGTGCTGTTCGTGGTCGTGCCGCGCAAGAACGGCAAGTCTGCGCTCTCCGCCGGCATCGGCCTTTACATGCTGTGCGCCGACAACGAGTTCGGTGCCGAGGTCTATTCCGGGGCGACCAACGAAAAGCAGGCATGGGAGGTGTTCGGCCCGGCCCGCCTGATGGCGCAGCGCACGCCGGCGCTGCTCCAGCGGTTCGGGATCGAGGTCAACGCCAAGAACCTCACCCGGGTCCAGGACAACAGCAAGTTCGAGACGATCGTCGGCGATCCGGGCGACGGACAAAGCCCGAGCTGCTCGATCCACGACGAATATCACGAGCACGCGGACGACGGGCAGGTCGACTGCATGCAGACCGGCATGGGCGCGCGCGACCAGCCCCTGCAGGTGCTGATCACCACCGCCGGCGATAACCTTGCCGGACCCTGTTACGCGCGGATCGACGAAGAGCGGCGCAAGCTGGCCGGCATCGGCCACAACGGCGGCCCGCCGCTGGACGACGAGACGTTCTTCGTCGAATACACGATCGACGAGGACGACGATTGGCGATCGGAGGCCGCGCTCCGCAAGGCCAATCCGAATTACGACGTTTCTGTTTCGGCCGACTTCCTGAAGGCGCGGCAGCGCGACGCGATATCGACCCCGCGCAAGGTCGGCGTCTTCAAGACGAAGCACCTGAACCTGTGGGTTGCGGCAAAGGCGGCCTACTTCGATGTCGAAGCATGGAGGAAGTGCCGCGATCCGGACATTCCGGTGCGCGCGATCGACGCGATCGAGTTGGAGCGCCTGCGCGGCCGGCGGTGCATCGCCAGCCTGGACCTTGCCAGCAAGGTCGATATCGCCGCGCTGGAGCTGCTGTTCCCGCCGATCGCGGCGAAACCGTCGATCGACGATCCGTACATCCGGATCGGGTTCTATTTCGTGCCGTCGGAAACGGTGCTGAAGGTCGAAGCGTACCAGGGCTGGGACGCGCAGGGCCTGCTGAACGTCACCGATGGCAACATCATCGATTACGACGAGATCCTGGAAGTGCTGCGCCAGGTGCGCGGCATGTTCCAGTTGGAGCAGGTGGCATACGACCCGCACCAGGCCACCTACATGGTAACCACGATGGTGAAGGAGGGCTTCCCGGTCCTCGAGTACCGCCCGATCGTGCTGAACTTCAGCGAGCCGATGAAAGAGCTCGACGCGCTGACAAAGGCCGGAACGATCGCGCACGCTGGCTGCCCGGTGATGGAGTGGCAGATCAACAACGTTGTCGCGCAGCCCGACGCGAAGGACAACGTCTATCCGCGCAAGCCGCGCGAAACCGCCAAGATCGACAATCCCGTAGCGCTGATCGCCGCGATCGGCGTGGCGATCGCCAAGGAGGAGGAAGCCGTGCCGACCTCTCCCTGGGACGATCCCAACTTCAGCCTGACAGGTCAGAATTGATGTCGCCAGACGACTACCGGCGCATGTCGGCAGAGCGCCGGTCGGGCAATCCGCTGGAAAACCCGGCGTACAGCCTGAGCGCGAACAGCGAGGAGCTGCTCGCGCTGCTGGGCGTGCTCGATCGCACGAACCAGTTGCCGCCGGTGTCGATCGAGGCGGCGCTGGAAGTGCCCGCGGTGCTGTGCGCGGTAAGTTTCCTGTCCCGCACCAACGCGAGCCTGCCGCTTCACGCCTACCGATCCGAGGACAAGATCGACGGCGAGCTGGCGATGCTGCTGAACGAAGCGCCGAACAGCGAATGGAGCAGCTTCGGCTGGCGCCAGTATTTCTGGCAGCAGGTGTTCACGACGGGCCGCGGGCTGACGTGGATCGAGCGCCAGGGCACGCGTCCGGTGGCACTGTGGCCGATGGACACCACGAACACGGTTGTCGGCCGCCGCAACGGGCGTCGCTACTATCGGTTCGACGGCAAGGAATATGCGGCTGCAGACGTGATCGACGTGCCGTTCATGCTCCGCCCGAACCAGCTGGACGTCTACAGCCCGATCTACAAGGGCCGCAAGGCGATCGCGCTGGCCATCGCGATGCACGACTTCGCGGCGTCATTCTTCGCCGGCGGCGGCGTCCCGCCGCTGGCGCTGGAGGGGCCGATGCCGACCGGCGCGGAGGCTTTGCGGCGCGCCCAGGCCGACATCAAACGCGCGATCGACCAGGCGAAGGCGGCTGGCCTGCCATTCTTCGGCATGCCGCCCGGCCATTCGCTCAAGTCCGTCGGCACTGATCCCGACAAGGGGCAAATGGCGCTGGCCCGCCTGTTCCAGATTCAGGAGATCGGCCGGATATTCGGCATGCCGCCGGTTTTCCTGGGCGACCTGTCCAAGGGCACGATGAGCAACACCGAGCAGCAGGACCTGCAGCTGGTGAAGCACCTGATCGCGCACTGGTGCAAGGCGCTGGAAGACGAACTGAACCTGAAGCTGTTCGGCCAGCGCCGGCGCTCGCGCACCGTCAAACACAACCTGGACGGGATCCAGCGCGGCGCGTTCAAGGACAGGATCGAGGGCCTCGCCCGCGCGATCCTGACGGGCCAGCTGACGCCCGACGAGGCACGCGCGCTGGAGAACCGCCCGAAAGACCCGACGGGCGCCGGCGCCAGGCTGTACGTTCAGCAGGCAACAGTGCCGCTCGGCACGATGCCGACGCAGATGGGCCACAACGGCGGGCCGCCGCTGGACAACGCGGATCCGCCCGACCCCAACGACACCACCGACCCCAACGACACAACCGACCCGAAGGACCCTGCCGATGCCGGCACCGCAGACTAAACCAGGCGCCGAGGAGCGCGAGACGCGCGCCTTTACCAGCAAGCTGGAGTGCCGCGCGGCCGACAACGGCGTGCAGACGGCGCGGGGCTATGCCGCCCGCTTCAATTCGCGCACGACGATCGGCAACTGGTTTACCGAGGAAATCGCTCCGGGCGCCTTTTCGAAGTCACTGCGCGAGAACGATGTCGTCGCGCTGCACAGCCACGACATCGGCCGCGTGATGGGGCGCACCGGCGCCGGCACCCTGACGCTCCGCGAGGACGAGCAGGGCCTGTACTTCGAGAATGAGCTGCCCGGGACGATGGACGGCAAGGATCTGGCGATCCAGATCGATCGCGGCGACATCCCGGGCATGTCGTTCGGTTTCTGCACCCGCAAATGCGAGTGGGACGAAACGGTCGATCCGCCCCACCGGACGATCCTGGAAGCCGAGCTCTACGAGATCACCTACACCGCGCTGCCGGCGTACCCCGACACGACGGTCGGCCTGCGATCGCTGGAACATGCCCGCGCGGAGCGGCGCGAGCACAACAAGGCCGGCGCCATGAACCGCATCGCGCAGCGGCGCGCACGGCAAGCGCAGATCGAACGCCGCATCTGATTTTCACCCGGCCGAAAGGCCGGAGGTGACGGGCTTTCCCCGTCTTCGCAGCCCGCCCCGGGAAACCGGCGGCGGGCTTTTTCATGTCCAGGAGAGACAGATGGCAAGTCTGACCGAACTGCACGAAAAGCGGGGCAAGCTGGTTACCCAGGCCCGCGACGCGCTCGAAGAGATCACCAAGAACACCGACGAAGCGCGCACCAAGGAGCTCGAGGAGCGGCATGACAAGATCATGGCCGAATTCGACGCCACGGAAAAGTCGATCGCGCGCGAGGAGCGCCAGGCCGAGATCGAGCGCCAGGACCAGGAGCGCCGCGAACGCCAGCGTCCGAACGGCGATGACATCGAGACCCGCGCCGCCGGCGACCACGATGGCGGCGACAAGCCCGGCAAGAGCGCGAAGGAACAGCGCCAGGCCGAATACCGCGACGCCTTCGACGCGTTCCTGCGTTCGGGCGCCGACATCGGCGCGCTGACCAACGAACAGCGCACGATCCTGCGCGCCGGCCACGATCCGGAAGTGCGCGTGCAGGTGGCGGGCACGGCGGCATCGGGCGGTTATACCGTCCCGGTCGAGCTGGCGCGCGAGATCGTCAAGACGATGAAGGACTGGGGTCCGATGTACGATGGAAACATCGTGCGCGAGATCGTGACCGGATCGGGCAACGAGTTCGACATCCCGACCAACGACGACACCAGCGGTTCCGCTTCTGCGCTGGCCGAGGGCGCGGACCTGACCGACGACAACAGCGGCGACCTGACGTTCGGCCAGAAGCAGCTGGACGCCTATGTCGATGCGACCCCGTGGGTGAAGATCAGCTTCGAGCTGATGCAGGACTCGGTGTTCGATCTCGAATCGTTCCTGGCCGAAGCCCTGGGCGAGCGCCTGGGCCGGCGCACCAATGCCCGCCTGACCACCGGCACTGGCGCGAGCCAGCCCAACGGCATCGTTACCGCATCGGCGCTCGGCAAGACGGCCGCCGCCACCGGCGCGATCGCCGCGGACGAGCTGCTCGACCTGCAGCACTCGGTGCGCGCGCCGTACCGCCGCAGCCCGAAGTGCCGCTGGATGTTCGCCGACACCACGCTTCTTGCGCTGCGCAAGCTGAAGGACGGCCAGGGCAACTACCTTTGGCAGATGGGCGATGTGCGCATCAGCGCGCCGTCAATGCTGCTCGACAAGCCGTACTCGATCAACGACGACGTGCCGGCGATCGCCACGGGCAACCGCGCCGTGATCTTCGGCGACTTCAGCCGGTACTGGGTGCGCAAGGTGGGCTCGCCGCTGATCGGCACCGTCCGCGAGCGCTTCTGGCCGAAGATCGGCATGGCCGGCCTCGTCCGTTACGACGGCGAGCTGGTCGACGCGGACGCCGTCAAGCACCTCAAGCTGGCCTGATCCAGGCCGGATGAGCGAACGCGGGGCGGGCCGCATCGGCCCGCCCCGCTATTCCGGAGAATGACAATGCTGTTGAAGATGAAGACGTCCCTCGCGGGACCGAACATTTCGTTGCACGCCGGCGATCTGCACGAATTCGCGGACGACGCGGAGGCCCTGCGCCTGATCGAGGCCGGCTTCGCGATCTCGGCCGAGCCCGCTGCGCCGAAGGAGCCGGCAAAGACGGCAAAGACGGCCAGCTGATCCATGTGGAGCAGCCCTGCCATCGTCACAGCGCCGGCGGCCGAGCCGCTGACGCTGGCGGCGGTGAAGGAATTCGTCCGCATCGATGCGGACATCGATAGCTTCGACACGGAGCTATCCGCGCTGATCGCCGGCGTGCGCGAGGACGTGGAACGCCTGGCTTCGATCCGTCTGATCAACCAGACGGTGAAGCTGGCCGCCGCATCGTTCGCGGATCTGCTGCACCTGCCGATCGGCCCGGTGCGCAGCGTCGACGCGATCACATACACGGCGCTCGATGGTACGGAAGCCACGATTGATCCCGCCGCCTACGTGCTGTTCGGCGCGGATCTCGAGCAGGGCGTCCGCCCGGCAACCGGAGTGACCTGGCCCAAGCCCGCAAACCTGCCGGACGCGATCGAGATCCAGCTGCAGGTCGGTTACGGTGCGGACGGAACGGCCGTACCGCCGGCGGTGCGCGTGGCGATGCTCCGCGCCATCCGCGCGCGGTTCGATGACCGGCCCTTCGATCTGGAGCCGGCCCTGGCAAACCATCGGATCTGGTTGGCATGACGGCAGGCGCAGCACGCGCGACCGCCCGCTATCGCGAGCGGCTGGCCATCCAGCAACGCAACGTGGTCGACAACGGCCGGGGCGGGCGCAAGCGCCCCGATGGCGACGATCGCGACTGGATCGATGTCGCCGGCAACGTCGCGGCCGAGGTGTTGCCGCTGCGCGGCGACGAGGCGTTGCAGAACGCCGTGCTGCGCGCGGTGCAGATCTATCGCGTGACGATCCGGGCACGTAGCGGCCTGACGCCAGATCTGCGCCTGTGCTGGCGCGGCCAGGCGATGAACATAAAGACCATCGCCTGGAGCGACGATCGGCGCGAGATCGTGATGACCTGCGCGACGGGCGAGGCGGCAGCCTGATGGCGCGGGGCTTTCGCGGCATTGGCAAGGTGCGCCGCATGATGCGTGATCTGCCGGAGAACTTCCGCCGGCAGATGGTTTCGGTCCTGAACAGCGGTGGCCGCGCTTTGCAATCATCGATGCGCGCCAAGGCGCCACGACGCACGGGCGCCACGCGCGAGGGCATCACTTACAAAGTTTCGGATCGGACCATGAAGCTGCGCGTCGGCCTGCTGGGAACGCGCGCGGGGCGATCGAAGCTGTTCTATGCGCGGATCCAGGACCTCGGCCGCAAGGCGCAGGTTGCCAAACGGCGCTACGTCGTGGCTGTTCCGCGCAATGGCTATCGCCGTTACGCGGGCAAGCGGACGCGGGACCTGGGGCGCAAATACCACCCGGTCAACGTGCGGGCGATGGCCGGCAAGCACTTCGTGACCGGCAGCTTCCCGGTGCTGCGCCAATACATTGGCACCGCCGTGCGCGGCATCTGGTCCCGCGCGCTGCGATCGATCGCGAGTGGCGGCAATGACTGACGCCAAGTCCATAACCGAGCTGGTCGCGTTCCAGCAGCTGGACGGTGCGGTCACCGGCGCGACCGTTTATCAGGATGCGCCGGAGGGCGCGATGCTGCCGATCGTGGTGGTCGGCGATATGAAAAGCACGCCGATCGGCGGGAAGGGCGATCGCGATCGCCGCATCTCGCTGCTGATCCAGGCCGAGGTGAGCGCGGAAGAGCGCGCGCCGTTGCTGGCGCTGCAGAAACAGATCGAGGATGCGCTGGACGGCCTGACGATCGCACAGGACGGCTGGACGCTGGCGTTTACGTTCGAGGACGACGACGCGCAGCTGGGCGAGGACGGCGGCACCTACATCGGCACGTCCGCCTTCGCGGTCCTTGCTCTGCAAGACTGACCCGCACCCCACTCCGGGCCGCCATGGCCCCAATCACACCCCGCTTCGGCGGGGTTTTTTCGTTGGAGACCGCTGATGGCCAAGAAGCTTGGCAACGACTACCGCCTGTGGATCGAAAGTGCCACGCCCGGCACCTATAACGAGATCAAGGGCCAGACCTCGATGAAGGTCAGCCGCAAGGCTGGCGAAATCGATACGTCGACGAAGGACGACTATCCCTATGGCACCCAGGCGCCGGGCCTCAAGACGCTGACGATCGACGTCGAGCTCTATCCGAACCTGCCCGACGCCAACGGCTACACGCTGTTCGAAACTGCCGCCCAGGGCAGCAGCCCGAAGAAATTTCAGATCCGCAAGGGCGGGTCGGCCGGCGCAGCGGGCGACGTGGTGTTCGAGGCATCGATGTACATCGGCAGCTTCGACACCGACTACGGCAAGAACGACGTGGTGAAGTGCAATTCGCAGCTCTCGCTGGCCGCCGCACCGACCACGGACGCGCTGGCGTAAGGATCGCACCATGGCCGAAGCGGAAAACACCGCCCGCCCCGCCAGCGAAGAGCGGGGTGAAGTCTCGCTCGTGCTCGATGGCGCCACGATGGCGCTGCGCCCTTCGTATGAGGCGATCTTCGCCTTCGAAGCTTCGACGGACAAGGGGCTGCTCGAGCTCGCCCGCGCCGCTCTCGAGGGCAAGATGCGCCTTGCCGACCTGTCACAGGTGGTCACCGAATGCATCCGTGCCTGGGGCCGCGCAACCCAGCAGCCCAGCATCGCCGCCTCGAACGCCGTCCGAATCGGGCAGCTGATCGTCGAGGCCGAAGGCGGCATGGCCCGTGTGCTGGGGATCGTGTCGGGCATGCTCAGCATGGCCGTGACGGGGAACTTCACTGCCTCGGGGGAAGTGAAGGCGGGGACGACGACGACGACGACGAGCGAAGTCCCCGCCGAAAGCTGAGCAGCTTCGCGATCGCCGCGTTGGGGTGGCAGCCAGACCAGTTCTGGCGCGCCACCCCGCATGAATTCTGGACCGCTGTCGAAGGGTACGAGCGCCTCAACCGCGCCGCGCAACCCTGACGCCTGCCGCCTTGCCGGGAGACCACCATGGCCGATCGGGAAACTTCCAGCCTGTTTCTGGAAGTGGACGCGCCAACCGAAGCGATGCGCCAGCAGCTGGCTATCGGCGAAGGCGCGCTTGTCGCGTTCGACCGGAAGGCGGCGAAGATCGCGGAATCGGTTGGCCGGCAGATCGCCAAGATGGGCGATCAGTCGTTCGGCCCGTTCCAAAGCAACGCAGCCGCTGCAGCGCAGAAGGTCGAGAACGAATTCGCATCCAGCTTCAGCCGTATCCAGGCGCTGGCGTCGAAATCAACCGCCAACGCAGGTGGTGGACTGTCAGTCGGAGCATCGGATGCGCGGGCCGCAGCCGAAGCTGCCCGGCAACAGGCGGCAAATGCCCGCGCGATCGAAGATGCGGTCAACCGTGCCGCGCTCGCGCAAGGAAGGTTGACTTCGGCCTACGGCTTCGACCTGCAGGCCGCGCGCACAGCCACGATCGCGGCCGAGAAGCGCGCTCAGGCGCTAGCGCTGGAAGCGGCCCAGCTCGAGGCGCTTGAAATCGAATTGCGGCAGGCCGGCGCAGCGGAGCAGGTCTTTGCCGCCGGTGGGCGGGGGATTGTCGTTTCGGCGGGCCAGCAGAAGGCCGCCATGCAGCAGATCTCGTACAATCTGTCCGACCTTGGCGTTCAGCTGGGAGCGGCTGCGGGCAGTACCGAAACGGCCAAACTGGCGTTCATAGCGTTCACTCAACAGGGCACGCAGATGATCCAGGCCATTGCCCTGCTCAAGGGTGAGGCTAGCGGGTTCATCGGATTCCTGGGCAGTGCGTGGGGTGCCGCGTTGATCGCGGCCATTACCATCGTTGGAAACCTCGCGCTGGCGCACCGCGACGCCGCCACAGCCGAGGGCAAGCACACCGATGCTGCAGAAGAACTCCGCAAGGCAATCGACGATCTCCATGAGGCCTCCGTCCGTGAGGCGCGTTCGACCCAAGCGAGCATCCAAGCCGATATCGACAAGGCAAATTCTCTGCGCCAACGCGCGCAGGAAGCCCGCAAAGCGGCCATCGCAGAGCTTCAACTCGCTCAGACGCGGGCTGCTGCTGCCAAGGTTGGCGCCCAATCCGGCGAACCCGGCAGCGAAGGCAACAGCCTTGTTCTTCCGTTCCTCGATCGCACCGTCACGGACCTGCAGGGGCAGATCAAAAGCCTCACCGCCCAGATTTCGGCCAGCGATGAAACGATCAGGCTGAAGCGCGGCGCGCAGATCCGGCAATCCGTCATCGAGCAAACCGATGCCGTGTCCGCTGCGAACGGCCGATACGAACGAACGTTGGATGATCTCAATGCGCGTCTTCAGCGAAATGCCATTTCTGAAGCGGCTTATCGCACCGAAGTGCTCAGGGCCTCGCAGGCCCGTGACGCAGCAACAGAGGCTGCCCGAAAAAGCGGCGGCGCTGGCGGCGGTCGCGGCAAGTCTGAAGCAACGCTTGCGCGCGAAGCGGAGAAGGCTCGGCTCGACGCGATCCTCAAGGAGTTCAAGGATCCGGTCCGTGATGCGTCGGCCGCTTTTGCGGAGGCACGGGGCAAGGCGATCGAGCAATCGACGCAGCAGGAATACGACGCGCAGCTGCTGCTCATCGAACGCATCCGTACCGAAGATGCGCAGGCGCGGCAGAGGGTGATCGATGAAGCCTACCGTCTTGAAGAGCGGAAGGTCGATTTCCTGACCAACCTGTTCGAGGACGGGATGCGCGGCGGTGTTTCCGCCATCTGGGGTGATTTCGAGCAGATCGGCACACGCGTAATTTCGCGGGTGCTGGCACAGTTCGTGGCGGCTCAAGTATCGGGCAAGGGCGGCGGCTTCAGCTTCGGCAGCGCATTTGGCTCGGCGATTACGGCCGTGCTCGGTTTTTCGCGTGGTGGGCGCATCGCTGGGTTTGCTGGCGGCGGCCGGATGATTTCCGGCCCGGGCACAGGAACATCTGACAGTATCCTCGCCTTGGTAGGCGGGCGAGAACCGATCGCGGTCTCGAACGGTGAATCGATCAACACTGCCGCTGCCACCCGGGATTACTGGCCGCTGATCGAAGCCATGAACGCAGGGCAACTGCCGCGCTTCGCTTCCGGCGGACTGGTTTCCCCGCGCCTCCCAGTCATTCGCGCCGGATCTTCGGCCGGCGGGGGCGAAGGCGCCGGCGGCGTGACGATCCAGATCAACGCGCCCGGCGCGACGGCCGAGACGGTGGCGATGATCCGGCGCGAGCTGGCCAATGCCGCGCCGACGATCATCCAGGCGGCAACGACGAACACCGCGCGGCAGATGCAGCGGAGGAAGCTGTGAGCGTGATCTCACCACCGGCGCCGCTGCCAATCCGCTCGATCAAGTGGACGTTGAAGCAGCCGCACCAGGTGAACCGATCCAGGTGGACGGGACGCCGGCAGGTTTCGACGCTGCCGGGCGGATCGTGGTGGAGCTGCACGGCCGAACTGCGCCCGATGATCGGGCAGGCGGTGGCGCAGCCGTGGATCGGCTTCTTCAACGCCCTGCAGGGCCAGGTGAACCCGTTTCCGGTCATTGCGGTCGAAGCAGCGCAGCATGGCGGGGCGAACCCGACCGTGGTGCTGGGCGTGGCCGGCGCGCGGTCGCTGACGCTGTCGGCCGCGCCGCCGGCGCTACCGCAGGGCGCCATGATGACGGTGAAGCTGGTTGACGGCACGTACCAGCTGGTTGTGCTGACCGCGCCGATTGCGGGAACCACCGCATCGTTCGCGCCCGCCTTACGGGCTGACGCCGCGACTGGCGCTGGCAGCGTGGAAACGGTCCTGCCGTTCGCGCACGTGGCGCTGAACGAGGATAGCTTCACGTACGCGGTTGATCCCGGCCAGAAGTACACGCTGGCGTTTCAGGCCGAGGAAGCCTTCTGATGTTCGGCCCAGACGCGGCGGCCGGCGCGCAGTTGGCCAGCGGATACTTTGACGCAGCCTTGCTGTGCTGGCTGGATTTTGATGGCGATCCGGTGCGCGTGACGACGGCGGGCGCGTCTCTGGCATTCACGGGCACGGGTGACGCCGAGCTCGAAGGCTTCACCTTCGACGCGGTCGATCCCTCGCTGGTTGGCGTGACAGACGTGTTGAACAAGCAGGGCGGCGCGGAAACGCTGAGCTACACCCTGTCGGGCATCGTCGGCCCCGATAGCGACCTGCTGAACATGCTGGGCAATCCGGCGCTGTGGCGTGGCCGTACGGCGCGGCTGTGGGCCGCGATCTACGATGAGACCGGCGCGCGCAAGGGCGCGGTGTGGCCGGTTCATACCGGGCGCATGTCGGCCTTCCAGATCGTGGGCGAGCCCGCGGAGCAGACGGTCAAGCTCGACGTCGAGACGTACCTAGCTTCGCTGAAGAAGGCCTCGGGACGCACGTACCTGGACCAGGCGCAGTTCGACACGCTGGACAACACGGCCGCGCTGACGATCGGCGTGGCCAACGGCGCGACGAAGGGCGTGAAGGGGGCCGTAACGGTGGCCGGGGCGTTCTTCGATCCGCAGGGGTCGTACTACTGGCGGGAGAACGCGTTTTGACCGCCGCCCCCATCGTTCGCCTGCCGCAATGGGAAGCGCGCCTGGCCGAGTACCTGACCGCGCAGCGCGATGCCGTGTTTGCGTGGGGCCGGGTGGATTGCGTGCTGTTCGCCGCCGGCGCCGTGCTGGCCATGACCGGCATTGACCCTGCCGCGGCGGCGCGTGGCCGCTATGCCACCGCGATCGGCGCCCGCCGGTTGATGACCCGGATGGGATGGGCCGATCTGCCGGTGATGCTGGCCGCGCATTTCGGCGAGATCGGCCCGGCCTGCGCGCAGCGGGGCGACGTGGTGTTCGATGGCCGAAGCCTTGGTGTGTGCGCCGGCAGGACGGCCTGCTTTCTCGGCGAGCAGGAAGACTATGAAACCGGCCTGATCCATCTGCCGCTGGCCCGTTGGGAGCGCGCCTGGCGCGTGCCGTTTCCGAGCTAGATCATGGGCAAGGTAATCGGGACGATCGCCAAGGTCGTCGGCATTGCAGCGCTGGTCGTGACCGGCGTTGGCGCAGCCGTGGGTCTGTCCGTGGGCGCGACTCTTGGCGCGGCCGTTTCGGGAGGGCTGGCCAGCACGATCGGCGGCATCTCGATGAGCACGTTTCTCATCGGGGCCGCTGGCCTGTCGGCTCTCGCCACCGCGCTGGGGCCGAAACCGGTGGCGCCAAGCGCGGCGACAACCGATCGGCTGAACGCTACGCTGAACCCGCGCGAATACCGCAAGATCTGGTTCGGCCGGACCGCCGGCAACACCGACGTGCGCTACCAGGAATTCACGGGCGCGAACCAGGAGTACCTGAATTCGATCATCGTGGCAGCAAGCCACGCCGTGCAGTCGATCGACGAGATCTGGTTCGATGACGCTCTGGCCTGGTCGGCAACGGGCGGTGTCGCTTCCAAGTATGCCGGATACCTCGAGGTCACGACGCGCACCGAGGGCACAGCCGCCAACGCCTTTACGATCACCGGGTCGACGAGCTGGGTGGCGGCGCAATCGCGCCTGGTCGGCTGCGCCTATGTCTGGTTGCGCTACAAGCTGACCGGCAACGGCAAGAACGCCGAAAGCCCGTTCTCCTCGAACGTGCCATCGCGCGTGACGATTCGGGGACGCGGCGCCAAGCTCTATGACCCGCGCCAGGACAGCACGGTCGGCGGCAGCGGGCCGCAGCGGGCCAACGATCAAAGCACCTGGGCATGGATGTCCGACGATGTCGGCCGCAACCCGGCGCTGCAGCTGCTGTGGTACTTCCTGGGCTGGCGGATCACGCATGCGCAGACCGGCGTGAAAAAGCTGGCGGTGGGCCTTGGACTTCCCATGGCACGCCTGCTGATTCCTGCTTTCATCGCCGCGGCGAACCTGTGCGACGAGCCGGTGGTGCGTGCGATCGGCGGCACGGAGCCGCGCTATCGCGCGGACGGCGTGTTTTCCGAGGGCGACGATCCGGACACGGTGATCGGCAACCTGAAGGCCGCCATGAATGGTGAAGTGCGCGACGCCGGCGGCCAACTGGCGCTCGACATCCTGCACAACGACCTGGGCACGGATGTTATCGACCTTGGCCCCGGCGACGTGGTGGGAGCGTTCACCTGGGTGCCGGCACCGCCGATCGACCAGATCTTCAACGTCGTGCGCGGCAAGTACGTCGATCCTTCGGATGCCTCGCTCTACCAGATGGTGGACTATCCCGAGGTGCCGCTGGCCGGTGGATCGCCTGACGGGATCGAGCGCGCGAGCACGCTGGACCTATCGATGGTGCAGAGCCCGAGCCAGGCGCAGCGCCTGGCCAAGGCCTACCTGCAGCGCGCGCAGTATCCCGGCACGTTCTCGGCTGATTTCCTCGCCAGCGCATGGCGCGTACAGGTTGGCCGCATCGTGCGCTTCACGTTCCCGGCGCTCGGCTTCGACGCGAAGCTGTTCCGCGTGGTGGAGCATGGCATCCGCTTCGATGGCACCTGTCCGATGGTGCTGCGCGAGGAAAGCGCGACGATATATGCGTGGGACGCAGAAGAGCGCCCCGCAGTGGTGCCGGCGCCGGCGGTCACCTACGACCCGCTAAACGATCCGATTGTGCGCGGCATCGGCGACGTCAGCACGGAAGTAGCCGACGCTATCGCGATTGCCACGTCGAAAGGCCGGCTGACGATCGGCGGCACTCTGCCGGCGGCGGCGGACAGCAACGTCGGCGACACGCATATCGGCGACGACGGCACATTCTATGAGCGCGTGGGGGCCAGCATCGTGCTGGGTGGTTCCATCATCGTGCTGGGTGGCATGCGGCCATCGCTGCCGTGGAAGCTGGCGGCCAGTCAGCCGCTGCGCGACACGATCGCGCGGGCCAACGCCGCCTATACCGATGCGAACGATGCGATCGACAAGCTGGCAGGCCTGGCCGACGACGGTATCCTGAGCGCGAACGAGAAGATCACGAAGCTGATCCCGGAAAGCGCGCGCCTGGCGGACAAGTGGAGCGCGCTGTCGGCGATCGCTGGCTCGCTGGGCGTGAGCACGGCCAGCGCGAGCGCCGCGCGGGCGGCGTGGCTGGGCTTCCTGGGCGGCCTTGCGCCGGCGTGGAACGATACGACGCAGGACACGGCTGTCAGCCGCAGCGCCTATAACGCGGCGCGCGATGGGTACGACGCCGCGCTCTATGACCTCGACCGTTCCATAAAGGATGCGGTCAAGGTGCTGGCGAACAACGCCCAGGCCACGGCCGACAGCGCGCAGGCTACGGCGCTGGCCGCACAAAGTGCCGCCAGCTCAGCCGCGAGCAACGCCACCAGCGCGCTGACGCAAATCGGCACGATCGTCAGCGACGGATACCTCGATCGCGGCGAGAAGCCGGACGCGGTCCGCGCCTGGCAGGCGATCAGCGACGAACAATCGACGATCGACACGCGGGCCACAACGTTCGGGATCACCACGGAAAAGACCGCCTACGATAACGCGGTGTCCGCGCTTGCCAGCTACCTTGGCAGCCTCTCGCCCGCCTGGAACAATTATGCGCTGGATACCGCGATCGTCCGCGCGACGTACATCGGCAAGTGGAACGACGTCTATTACGCGCGCCAGATGCTGCTGGACAAGATCGCCGGCGTGGCGAGCCAGCGGGCGGGGTGGAGCTACGTCAGCGATATCCCGGGCATCCTGACCGACGGGCGCATCGCGGCCGGGCTGAATTCCGACGGATCGGTCGCAACGGACAAGGTTTCGACCACAGCCATCATCGCCAGCTCGGTGACGGACGTGGCGCAGTTCTACAACGGATCGGCTGTATCAGGCGTCGGGATCGGTTCGGAGAACGCGCTGATCGACGTGTGGGTCGACATGCCGATCGCCGGCGACATCATCGTCATTTCCACGGCGAAGCAGTCGTTCACGGCCGGGTCCGCCCCGTGGGTGTTTCGTGCCTATATCGGCGGGACCAACGTCGCCGAAGCCGGCGGCAGCGCATACCAGGATGCGGTGCCATTGACCGGCAAGAAGTCCGTTTCGGCCGGGAGCGTGTTCGTGACGCTGCGCTGGGCCGCGACGAGCGGCATCAACGTGGCCGCCGGCGCTGCATCACTTATCATCCTTCGGAGGTATCGCTGATGTTCGCGGTTGGCCTGCGCGGGGAAGCGCCGCGTCTGCTTATCGAGGGTAGCGACGTGACCACGGTTTTCGCGCAGGTGCGCGCAAACGAGGTGGTGATCGAGGACGCCGCGATCGGCGATTTCGTGATCAGCGGGGACGGGTCCACGCTCGAGGCGCGTGTCATACCGATCGAGGAAGCCCGGGCCGCGGCGATGGTGGCCGTATCGACCCACTTCAACGTCGTGCTGGCGCAGGGGTGCATGACGCCCAAGGGGCGTGCCGATTGCGACGACAAGGCGCAGCAACGGATCACCAGCGCGGTGCTGCTGTCCGACAAGGCGGCGCAGCTAGGCCTGCCCGAGGCTGCCACGCCCTGGACGATGTTCGACGGAAGCGTCGAACCGCACAGCCGCGCTGAGCTGGTCGCGTTGGGCCTCGCGATCGGCGCGCAGATGCAGGCGTGTTTCGCGCGCAAGCAACAGCTGCAGGCCTTGATCGGCGCGGCGGCGGATCGGGCGGCCCTTGCCGCGATCGACATCGAGGCCGGTTGGCCAGGACAGGAGGGCTGACAGATGGCCGACGAACAGCGCTTGATCGACTACACCGTGCCGCCGCTGGCCTACGTGGACCCGGCGCATATTCTGCTGTTCGGCACGTCGGCCGGTGCCGGCGTCAATGTGCTGGCGAGCGCGCTAGTGGCGCGGCAGGCGGACGGCGTGTTTTACGCCGACCGCAACGTGGCCGGTAATCACACGCTCCAGGTGCGCAACTATGATGCTTCGGGCGCCGCTGCATCGCGCCTCGTTCTGGCCACGGGCAGCCCAAACTCCTACGTGATCTTTGACGCGGTCAACGGTAGCTACCGCAGTATCTCGAATGGGGCAGGCATCGCGCCCGCCTACGACTATGCGGATCAGCACTATTTCATGACGCGGGCAGGCGTCCTGCAGATGTCGCTGCCGGACACCAGTAATGCGATCTTCGGTGCGGGCGCGCTCTGGGTCGCGTCGAACAAGCTGGTGGTTCAGCACGATGGTTCCAACGGCTATATCCGCGCGCAAACCGGCGGGCTCTATCTCGGCAGTGGGGGAGCCAATCGCTGGGGCATCAATGACGCGACGTTTTACCCCATATTGGACAACACATATGCGCTCTGCTGGGCTGGCGCCCGCGCCACCCAGGTCTTTGCTGCGACCGGCACGATCAACACGTCGGACGAACGCGAAAAGGACTGGCGCGGCGCGCCGAACGACGCGGAACTGCGCGCGGCGCGGCGGATCGCGGGCGAGATCGGCGTCTATCGCTGGCTCGATGCCGTCGCGGCGAAGGGCGACAAGGCTCGCCTGCATATCGGCGTCAGGGCACAGCGGGTGTGGGCGATCATGGCCGAGGAAGGTCTGGTCGATCCGATCGGGGCGGATGGCCGTCCGGGGGAAACGCCTTACGCCTTCCTGTGCTGGGACGAGTGGGGAGACGTTTGGGAGGATGAATACGAGGACGTGACGGTTTCACATCCCGTGCTTGTCGGCGAAAAGGTCAGTTCGGTTCTGGGGGCAGATGGCAAACCGATCCGCGAGCCGGTGTTCAAGGACCAGGAGCAGAAAAGCCGTGTGGCAACCGGCAACAAGGTGCTGGTGACGGCAGCGGGCAACCGCTTCGGGCTGCGCGTCGATCAGTTGGCACTCTTCCTGATCGCAGCCCAGGAACAACGCCTTGCCGCGCTGGAGGCGGCGTAATGGCCCGGCTGAAGATCGGGCTGGCCGCATTGGCGACGGCGGCCGATATCTTCTTTTGCACGCTGCTGGTGCTGCCGTTTTACTGGCTGGGGCTGGCCCCTCCGCCCAGCGGGCGGCAGCTGATCAGCAGCCTTGTGGGGCAATGCGCGGCAGCAGGACAGTGGTGGGCGATCCTGGCGGCGCGCGTGATCGATCGCGTGGCGACCGCGCTCGGAGATGCCCCGAACCACTGCGAGCGGGCCTTCCGCAAGTACCAATTCCTCGACGATTGAGAAGGGCAATACCATGCGCGACCTGCTGCATGCCGCGTTCGACGGCCTTTCGGACAACCTCAAGGCCACCGTCGACACGGTATCCGTCCTCTCGCTAGTCGGCGCCCTGGTGCAGATCCTGCCCGCCATCGCATCGCTGCTGACGGTGATCTGGACGGCGCTGCGCATCTACGAGACCACCACCGTACAGCGCTGGCTGCATGGGCCGGATGCGGCGGCCAGCGACGATGTCGCCGGCGAGGGCCGGCGCGAGCCCTAGAAGGAACACCATCATGGCGATCGATGCGAAACGCGCCAGCGGGTTGACCGCTGGCGTGATGGCGGTGCTTGCGCTGCTGTTCTCGGTGGAAGGTGGGTACGTCAACCACCCAAACGATCCCGGTGGCGAAACCAACCACGGGGTGACGAAGGCGGTTGCGCGCGAGGCGGGCTATTCCGGCCCGATGCGCGATCTGCCGCAGGAGCGCGCGGCGCAGATCCTGGCCGATCGCTACATCATGGGGCCGGGCTTCGGCCCGCTGATCGAGATCTCGCAGCCCGTGGCGATCGAGGCGATCGACGCCGGCGTCAATACCGGACCGGCGCAGCCTTCGCGCTGGTTCCAGCTAGCGCTCAACAGCCTGAATCGCGGCGGCCGCGACTACGCCGATATCGCCGTCGACGGCAAAGTGGGAGCCGGCACAATCGCCGCCTATCGGCAGCTGCAGCGCGCGCGGGGAACGGCGGAAGCCTGCCGCCTGACGGTGAAGCTGCTCGATGCGCAGCAGGCCGTCTACTACCTGACGCTGACGCGCCAGGACGGGAAGTTCGAGGACTTCATGCCGGGCTGGATCATCAACCGCGTGGGCAACGTCAACCTGGCGGAGTGCCGCTGATGTGGGCCGCGCTGACCGGCAACCTCTGGCGCGCCGGCGCGATCGCGCTGGTCGGGATCTGCCTGGGGCTGCTGGTGCAGATCCACGGCGCGCCCGTGCTGGGCGGGGGGCTGATCGCGGAGCGTGACGCGGCGATCGCCGCGACCGCGACCGCGCGGCGCGAGCGCGATGCCGAACGCGCCGCGCACCAGGCGACGAAAGACCATTACCAGGAGGCGCAGGCGCAGGCTGCGCGCGACGAAACGCTTCGCCTGGCGCGCGTGAAGGGCGAACAGGAAAGGATCTCCACCGATGTGGCGGAAAACTATGCTCGGCGCCTTGCCGATTATCGCGCTCGCTATGAGCAGCTGCGCCAGCAAGCCGCGGCCGCCGCTGGAACCGCTGGCGGTGCGGCCGGAGGCGAGCCAGTGCCCGGCGTTCGCGATGCCGCGCCCGGAGCTGATGCGCCGGCCTGCGCGGACGGACTTTCTCTCGACCAGCGATGGGACGCCACCCAGCAAGCCCTCCAGCTCGATGAACTGATCTCGTGGATCGAGCGCCAGGCCCGCGTGCCGGCGAACGACCCCGCACCCAAGGAGAACTGATATGGCCGACTTCCTGACAACCGTCCTGAGCGGCATCACAAAGCGTTTCCGCGATATGGGCGACACGTCGTTTGCGGAAGTGGTCTCGCTGCCGGCTGCCGCGGCGGCACCCCTAGCCGCCAACACGGCGTTCGACGCTCGCGCCTTTGGCGCGGTGGAAGTGCAGTACGATGGCGCGGGAACCGTTACCGTCCTGCGATCGAAGGACGGGGTCACGTATTACCCTTGGCAATTCCTTGCGCTGGACGGGACTCCCGTAACCTCGATCACCAGCGCCGGCATCTACTCGGTGCGGGGCTCGGGATGGCTGAAGTTTTCGGCCACGGTCCTCGTGGACGGGAGCAACTGATATGGCGGTAGATCCTCTCGCTCAATTGTTGGCCTCGCGCGGCGCGCAGCGGGCAAACATTGCCGCCGCTGGCATCGGTTTTCGCGACAACTGGCTGGCATCGGTCAAGCGCAAGCTGGCGGCCGGGCAGAGCGCAACGATCCTGGTGTGGGGCGACAGCACCACGCGCAACAGCGTGCCCGCCGACGGCACGCCGCGCCGCTATCCCGCGCAATGGGCGGACAGCCTGATCGCGTCCGGCCGCCTGCCGGCGACGCACGGCGTGCGCATCTATGTCTATGACAGCCTGACCACCCAGAAATACGTGCTCGCCGAAACGCCGCGCGATCCCGGCAACGGGCTGTGGCTCGACATCTATCAGGCCAGCGTCTCCGGCTCGATCCCGCGTTATTTCATGCACGCCTACTTCCTTCGTGCGCTGGCGGCGGTGCCGGCGGATGCCCTGTTCATCGGGCACGGCATTAACCTGGCCAGCTTCCCCAATATCGCCGGCGAGATGCTGGCCGCGATTGAGCAGTTCCGCACGGTCAACCCGACGGCACCGATCCTGTGGACCACGCAGCATCCGCTCCAGGCCAACACCAATGGGGAGACGAGCTGGCGCCCGGCGCTGCTGAACAATGCGGCGGCGTGGGGCATCGCGGTGGATGATACCGTCTATCAGGCCTACCTTGCCGCCGGGAAGCCGAACAGCCTCTACAACGGCGACGGCATCCATGAGAGCACCGGCACCGGCTGCGCGCTCTATGTCGATATGCTCAACAAGTGGTGGGATGCCAGTTCGCCAGGTGTCGGCATTGCCCGCCAGCCCTCGCTGCTGCTGCCGGCGGATCAGCAACTGATCATCAATGGCGACTTCCAGACTTGGACCAACACGGCCGCCGCGCCGGACGGATGGACGGCGGGCGGCGCTGGTGGAATTGCGATCAGCAAGGACACGACGAACTACGCCAACCCGCGCAAGCCGTTTAGCTGCAAGATGATCGGCAGCGGTACGGCTGAAAGCTACATCGAACAGCAAGTGCCCGCTGCCCTGCGCAACTACCTGCTGGGTCGTTGGGTGACCGGTTGCGCGCGTGTGTGGCGTGACACGGGTGGTAGCAGCAATTTTCTAGGCAGGCTTTGCCTTGTGGTCACAGCCGCGTCGATCGGTGGAACGAAAAACGTCAAGATCGCCGATGCGAACATCACGCAGACCAATGGCTTTGGCTGGACCGTGCTGGAACCATATCAAATCCCCGACGACGCTACGATCGTGCGCCTGCGCATGTTCGCAGATAGCAGCACCGCACCCGATGCGACGAAGGCGTGTTACGTCGATCAGATGAGTCTGGTGCCCGGCGTGATGCCGAGGCCGTACAGCGTTTGATTTGGGGGTATCGCTGGGGGTAAAGACGCGCCACACCCGCGCCTTTTCGCGCGGAAAACGGCCGATTTCGCCTTGGCGCGCGGCGGAGGGATTATCCGCCGCGTTCGGGGGCACCCAACAACCGCTCCAATTCCACAACCAACGCGAACACGGCGGCGTCGTCAAACTCCGTGCTGTTTCCTGGTCGCTGATTCAAACCGACGTTCCTTTGAAACGTTGCGACCCCTTCAAACGGGTTCGATGCATTGTGGAGTTCACCCGCGCGAGCAGCGCGTGCGACACGGACAACGAAATCGGTAAGCAACTGACGATTGTACATTGAACAAGCTCCGGTGGGGGCCGCGTAATTACAACCCCGTAAACTAGGTTAACCCGAACAATGCTCACGATCGCTGCGGTCAAAGCCGCCGGCGCGCAACCGCGCGCCTACAAGCTGTTCGATGGTGGCGGGCTGTTCCTGCATGTGGCGCCGACCGGCGGGAAATCGTGGCGGCTAAAGTACCGCTTTGGCGGCCGGGAGAAGCTGCTCACGGTCGGCCGCTTTCCCGAGGTATCGCTGCCCATGGCCCGCGCGCGTCGCGAGGAGGCGAAGGCGGTGCTGCGCGACGGCCGCGATCCGGCGCATGCCGGCGGCGCGCCGGAGACGTTCGAGCAGCTCGCGCGCGCCTGGCACGCGCACCAGGTGCCGCGCTGGTCGACCACGCATGCGGCCGACGTGCTGGCCAGCCTGGAGCGCGACGTCTTCCCCGCGATCGGCAAGCGGCCGATCGGCGAGATCGGCGCGGCCGAGCTGCTCCACGCGATCGGTTCGGTCGAGCGGCGCGGCCGGCGCGAAACGGCGCGCCGGATCCGGCAGCGTTGCAGCGCGATCTTCGGTTACGCGATATCGCAGGGGCTGGCATCGCAGGACCCTGCGGCGATGCTCGGCCGGGCGATGATGGCGCCCGCGCTGGCGCAGCCGCACGCCGCGTTGACGTCGATCGATGCATGCCGGGCGCTGATCGATGCATGCAATCGCGTTGCCGGTGCATCATCGGCCGCCGCGCTTGCATCGCGGTTCCTGGCGCTGACCGCCGTGCGCCTCGATGCAGTGCGCGGCATGCGCTGGGACGAGCTCGAGGATCTTGACGGCGTTGCGCCGCTGTGGCGCGTGCCGCCGGCCCGTATGAAGCTCGCCCGGGCGAAAAAGGAATCGGACCGCTTCGCGCACCTGGTGCCGCTGTCGGCGCCGGCGGTGGCCGTGCTGCGCGCCGCGGCCGAGATCGGGTATGATACCCATTCTTCGGGTGGACTAGTTTTTCCGAGCGCGCGGCGAACTAGTCCATTGGGCGAGGGCGCCCTGCGCCAGCTCTATGC
This sequence comes from Novosphingobium sp. SCN 66-18, assembly GCA_001725355.1. Taxonomy (GTDB): domain Bacteria; phylum Pseudomonadota; class Alphaproteobacteria; order Sphingomonadales; family Sphingomonadaceae; genus Novosphingobium. The sequence continues at coordinate 100,718 of MEGD01000005.1, read as the reverse complement.
CCGCGCGGGCTTTGCCGGCCGGCACGTGCCCCATGGCTGGCGGGCCAGCTTCAGCACCATCCTGAACGAACTGCACCCCGAGGACCGCGCCGCGATCGATGCGGCGCTGGGGCACGCGGGCAAGGGCAAGGTCGAGGCCGCGTACAACCGCGCGCAGCTGCTCGAACAACGCCGGCGTCTGTTCGATCGCTGGGGCGCGTTGCTGACAGCCTGATTTCACGAATTCCCTGCCGCGAGGCGGGGGCACCGGGCTGCAACCCGGAAAACCGACGAGTGTGAGCCTCGCCACGACACAGCTGGCCAACTGGCCGCCCCGCACCCGCGCAACGGGCAGGGGCCTCGTGGACCACCAATCCCTATGAAATCGTTAACCCTGAGTTCCGTCCGCCCTGTCTCCCCCGCCGCTGGCTACCAGGGCGGCAAGCGCAACCTGGCGCGGCGCATCTGCGCGATGATCGACCAGACTCCGCACGAATCCTATGCCGAGCCATTCGTGGGCATGGGCGGCATTTTCCTGCGTCGATCGATGCGGCCGCGGGCCGAGATCATCAACGATATCTCCGGCGACGTCGCCACGTTCTTCCGCGTCGTCCAGGAGCACTACCCCTATTTCATCGATATGATGCGGTTCCGCGTGGCGAGCCGCGCGGAATTCGAGCGCCTGCTCGCCCTGCCACCCGATCGGCTGACGGACCTGCAGCGCGCGGCCCGGTTCCTGTATGTCCAGCGGCTGGCATTTGGCGGGAAGGTGAAGGGCAGGGGGTTCGGCGTCGATCCGCGCGCGCCGGCGCGTTTCAATGTCGCCAAGCTCGAGCCGATGCTGGCGGACATTCACGACCGGCTGGCCGGCGTGGTCATCGAGCAGTTGCCATTCGACCGTTTCCTGGAGCGCTACGATCGGCCGGGCATGCTGTTCTATGTGGACCCGCCATACTACGGCTGCGAGACGGATTACGGCGCGGACGTGTTCCACCGCGCGGACTTCGATCGACTGGCCGCGCAGCTCGCCGCCGGCCGGGCCAAGTTCATTCTATCGATCAACGACCATCCGGCGATCCGCGAGCGCTTCGGCCGGTTCCAGATCCGGCCCGTCGAAACGACCTGGGCGATCGGCACCAGCGAAACCCGCGCGGGCAAGGTGACCGAGCTGATCGTTTCCAACTTCCCGCTGCCCTGACCGCTGGCGCGACGGCGGGTGCGGAATGGCACGGTCCGTGCTCTTCCCCCTGGGAAGCCCGGGGCGGCGCATGCCGCCCCGTACACCAGTGCGACCTGGTGTGCCGCCTCTGGCGGGTGGTGCCTCTGTTCGGGCGTTACGGGATCGAGCTACGCCGGCCGAAGGCCGTCCTTTCACGTCATCTATCAGATGACCCCGGTCTCTCCACTCGTCGAAGATTCGCGCTCGCGTGAGTCGCGGGCATCGATCAGTTCGCCGATGCGCTTGAGCGTTTCGCCTCGCAGGCGATCGCCCGTCCAGATGGCGTCCACGAAGTCGGCCGGGTCCAGCGCGTCGAGCATTTCGCGCCATTGGGCCTTCTGCTGTTCGCGCGCCCAGCTGGCGTCGTCGGGCGCCGGCCCCTTGCCGATCAGGCGACGCACCATGTCCTCGACCGGCTTGGGCAGGAACAACGCATAGGCGTTGGTGATCTGCTCGACCTGGGGACCGGCCTCACCCTTGTTTTCGAGCGGGCGCGACCGTCGGACCCAATGCAGGAAGCCGGCCGCGCGGAGGCGGCGCAGCGCGCTATGAACGGCCTGGTAGGAATGCCCGACCATTTCCGCGAGCGTGGCGATCGCCGGCTCGAGGCGGCCGGTCCTGAAATCAACGATGTTGTACAGCGCCTCCAGAACCGCGACGCCGATATGGCCAAGGATGCCGTTGCGGCACCCCGGTTGCGACTTCTGCCGTTCGCGCCTGGTCCGGGCCTCGAGCGCGCGGGCGCTCTTGACCACGGCCCCGATCCTTCGTCGCGCGCCCCTTCGACTGCCATCGCCGATCGGCCGCCATATGCGATCCTCGATCGTCCCTTCGGTGTAGCTGTTGCGCCAGACAGCTTCGCCGCTGCGCGGGCTGTCTCCGCGTCCCTGCCGGCCGGCAAGGACATCGCCAATCGCCCGCGCCGTCATGCGCGGCCTCCGGCTTTCAGCGGCGCGGGCCATCCAGCAGGGTTTCCGGCGGCGCAAAGCCCTGCACCAGCAGGTCGGCCCATTCCTGCGCAATCTGGCGGCGGCGCCCCATGTATGCAGCGCGGTTGTAGCGGGATTCGACGCCGGCGGGCTTGTGCGCCAGCATGAGGTCGATGACGGCGCGATCGCCGGGGCGGTCCTGATCGAGCGCGCGCTGGTTCATGATGGTCGAGAAGCTGGCGCGCCATCCGTGCGGAACATGCCGGCCACCGAATCCCGGCACCCGGCGATAGTTCGTCGACAAGGCGTTCTCGCTGAACGGCCGGCGCGGATGACGCGCGGACGGAAACAGGTAAGTGCGTCCGGCTGCGTACGCCGCCGCGACGCGAACCACGTCGACCGCCTGTCGCGAGAGCGGGATGGTGAACTCGAAGGCTTCCTGCGACGCTTCGTCGAGCAGCAGCTTCATCTTGTCCGCCGGCACACGCCAGATCGGGTCCGCCGTATCGAGCCCCTCGAATTCGCGCAGCTCCGAGAAACGGATCATGCCCGGGCGCGCGGCGGTCAGTGCCAGCAACCGCGAAGCCAGCTTCGTCGTAGGATCGGCCGGCTGTTCCTCCATCGTCCGAAGAAACACCTGCGCCTCGTCCAGCTTGAGCAGCGCGGGAAACATGCGCTTGCCGATCGGGCGCAACGCCTGCGACAGCTTGGCCGCCGGATCCGCCGCGACCAGATCCACCGCGATCGCCATGCCGTAGATGCTCGAAACGCGGGCACGTATCCGGTGCGCCGTCTCGATCGCGCCGCGCTGCTGAATCGCCAGCAGCAGCTGCAGGATCTCTGAGCCCCGGATCTCGCCGATGTCGCGGCGCCCTAGCGTCGGAAAAATTTCGTTCTCGAGGCTGCTGATCACGTCCTGCGCGTGCTTCGGTTTCCAGCCCGGGCAATGCTGGCCATGCCACAGCCGGGCGATCGCCTCGAACGTGCGGGCCTCGTCGATCCCCCAGCGCCGGCGCGCCATGACCGCCTTTCGCTGTTCCCCGGGATCGGTCCCCTCGCGCAGCAGCCTGCGCGCTTCGTCGCGCCGATCGCGTGCCGCGCGCAGCGACGTCTCCGGATAGGCGCCGATCGTGAGCAGCTTTTCCTTGCCACCGAACCGGTATTTCAGGCGCCAGCTCTTGAAGCCCTTCGCCGTCACGAGCAGGAACAACCCACCGCCATCGAACAGCTTCTGAGGCTTGTCGGCCGCGCGCGCATTGCGGCAGGCCTGATCGGTCAGCATGCGATACCCCCGCCGGCAGGTCCGCTACCCCCGCGCGTACCCCACTTTGCGGCGGGAACTGCTGGGAACAACGGAGAGCGATGGGGACGGGCGTAAGGAGGAAGTAGCTGGAAAGTAAAGCTTTCCGGGAACACCTGCGCCCTGCTGGGAATGAGAAATGGCTCCCTGAGTAGGATTCGAACCTACGGCCGCTCGATTAACAGTCGAGAGCTCTACCGCTGAGCTATCAGGGAGCAGCCCCGGTTGCCCGGGGCAGGAGCGCGCTAATAGCAGGCGATCCCGGTTTTGCAAGCGCTCGATTGATGTTTTTTAGGCGAGAAACTGCTCCGCGAAAATTCGTTCGTCGAGCGACCGCCCCCGGTCGAACAGCAGGGTCAACTGGTGTTCGGGCCAGGCGCGCACCTCTACGTGCGCCACGTCGCGCAGTTCCTTCTGGTCCGCCACCACGGCCACCGGGCGCTTCACGGATTCGAGCACGCGGAACGAAATCCCGGCGTTGTCGGGCAGGATCGCGCCGCGCCAGCGGCGGGGCCGGAACGGGCTGATCGGGGTAAGCGCGAGCATGTTCGAGCCGAGCGGCAGGATCGGGCCGTTGGCGGAAAGGTTGTAGGCGGTGGAGCCGGCGGGCGTCGCCACCAGCACGCCGTCGCACGCCAGTTCCTGCATCCGCACCTTGCCGTTCACCGTCACTTCCAGCTTCGCGGTCTGGCGGGTTTCGCGCAGCAGCGAGACTTCGTTGATCGCGCAGAATTCGTGCTCGGTGCCGGCGTTGGTGATCGCCTTCGTCTTCAACGGGGAGACCGCGATGCGGCGCGCGCGGGCGATGCGTTCCTCCAGTGGGCGGCTGCTCTTGTAGCGGTTCATCAGGAAGCCGACGGTGCCGAGGTTCATGCCATAGGCCGGGACAACGCGCCCGGTATCGAGCATGTGGTGCAGCGTCTGGAGCATGAAGCCATCGCCGCCGAGCACGACGACCGTGTCCGCTTCCTCGAATGGCACCCATTCGCGCAGCGCACGCAGGTCGCGTTCGGCTTCCTGCGCGCGGTCGGTAGGCGACGCGCAAAGCGCGAGTCGAGCGGATTCCGACATTGGTCCTCGATCCCCGGTTTCTCTTGCAGCGCGTGATATGGAGCGCGGCCTCTTGTTGCAATGCAAAACGGACGGGCTGCCGCAGGTTCGGAACGGTTTGGCAAGATTGTTCGGGCACAAGGCCGAAGATGGACGCTTTTCCCAAACCGCTTCCCGCGTCGATCGACGATCGCGACATGCTGACCGGACTGCCCGGCGTCGATGCCGCCTGCGCGTGGCTCGATCGCGCGGGGCAGGATGGCTTCGCGCAGGCCATGCTGGTCGGGCTGCACCGGTTCCAGTCGGTGAACCTGGCCTATGGCAAGGCGGCGGGCGATCGCGTGCTGGCGGAGATCGCGCGGCGGATCGTCGATTTCGCGCGCGAGGAACTGGGGACGCAGGGCTTTGTCGCCCGCATGGGCGGCGGCGAGTTCCTGGTTGCTTCGACCGTGGCCGCCAGCCGGGAGCGCTGGCAATGGCAGGCCGAAGCGCTGGCGCGATCGATCGCGCGGCCGATCCCGCTGGCCGGCGACCAGTTGCGGCTTGCCCCGCGCACGGCGCTGTTGCGAGGGCAGCCCGGCGAACGCGGCGCGCCGGTGCTCGACCGGCTCGATCAGGCGCTGCTCAGCCTGCAACGCGGGGCGGGGCGGCGCATCCTGTGGGCGGACGGCTCGCACGCGGTACGGGGGCGCAGCGCCGCGAGGCTGGAAGCGGACCTTATCGGCGCGCTCGACCGGTCCGAGATCTCGCTGCTGTTCCAGCCGCAGTTCACCGTGGCGGATGGCCGCCTGATCGGCGCGGAAGCGCTGGCGCGCTGGCGCCATCCGGAACTCGGGCTGGTCGGCGCCGAAACGCTGTTCGCGATCGCGGAGCGCGGCGATCACATCAGCCAGCTTTCCCACCACATCGCCGAACGCGCGTTGGCCGAGGCGGCGGCATGGCCGGACGACCTCCGCCTGTCGCTAAACGTCACGGCCGAGGATTTCGCGGTGGGTGATCTGGCCGCCGCGATGCGCGCGCTTGTCGCCGCATCGGGCTTTCCGGCGGAACGGCTGACGCTGGAGATCACCGAGCAGACGCTGATCGCGGACTTCGAGGCCTGCGCCGAAACGCTGCGCGAACTGGCCGGGATGGGCATGCGCGTCGCGCTCGACGATTTCGGCACCGGCTTCGCCAATTTCCGCACCCTGCGCGCGCTGCCGCTTGATGCGCTGAAACTCGATCAGTCGCTCGTGCGCGACATCGCACAGGACCCGCGCGACCGGGCGATCCTGCGCGCGATCGTGGCGATGGCGCGCGCGCTCGACCTCAAGGTCGTGGCCGAGGGGGTGGAGGACGCGGCCCAGCTGGCCGTGCTGAACGAGGAAGGCTGCGCCGTGTTCCAGGGGTTCCTGCGCTCCGGCCCGGTCGATGGCGCGGCGCTGGCGGCCATGGCGCGCGACTGACCCAGGGCTTCAGCCCTTCGCGGCGCGCCGGGCGATCGTGGACAGGCCCTTGGTCAATTGCACCAGCCCGTTCAGCCGCGCTTCGGCGTTGCCCCATGCGCGCGCGATGACCAGCTTCATGTCCGGCCGCAGCTTTGCGGTGCCCTTCAGCCGCTCGACATAGGCGACGAGGCCCGCCGGATCGGGGAAGCTGTCGTTGTGGAACGAGACGAGCGCGCCCTTCTGGCCGACGTCGATCTTGGCGATCTGCGCCTCGATCGCCTGCCGCTTGATCTCGATCAGCTTGAGCAGGTTCTGCGTGGGGCCGGGCAGGGGGCCGAAGCGGTCGATCATCTCGGCCGCCAGTGCTTCCACCGCGTCCGCGCCCTCGGCATCGTTCATGCGGCGATAGAGCGCCATGCGCACCGCCAGATCGGGCACGTAGTCCTCGGGGATCATGATCGGGGCGTCGACCGTGATCTGCGGGCTCAGCGCCTCGCGTTCGCGCGCCAGGCCGATGTCGCCCGCCTTGGCGGCCAGGATCGCGTCCTCCAGCATCGACTGGTAGAGTTCGAAGCCCACTTCCTTGATATGGCCCGATTGCTCGTCGCCCAGCAGGTTGCCCGCGCCGCGCAGGTCCAGGTCGTGGCTGGCGAGCTGGAAGCCGGCGCCGAGCGAATCGAGATCGCCCAGTACCTTCAGCCGCTTTTCCGCGACTTCGGACAGCGCCATGTCCTCGGGATAGGTGAGATAGGCATAGGCGCGGAGCTTGCCACGCCCCACGCGGCCGCGAAGCTGGTACAGCTGCGCCAGGCCGAAGCGGTCGGCGCGGTGCAGGACGATGGTGTTGGCGCTGGGGATATCGATCCCGCTTTCGACGATGGTGGTCGAAAGCAGCACTTCGTACTTCTTCTCGTAGAACGCGCCCATCCGGTCCTCGACCTCGGTCGGGCTCATCTGGCCGTGCGCGGTGACGAAGCGGATCTCGGGCACGTTCAGCCGCAGCCATTCCTCCAGTTCGGGCATGTCGGCGATGCGCGGCACCACGATGAAGCTCTGCCCGCCGCGCTGGTGTTCGCGCATCAGCGCCTCGCGCATCACCACGTCGTCCCACGGCATGACATACGTCCGGACGGCCAGCCGATCGACCGGCGGGGTCTGGATCGTGGACAGTTCGCGCAGGCCCGACATCGCCATCTGCAGGGTGCGCGGGATCGGCGTGGCGGTCAGCGTCAGGACGTGGACGTCGGTCTTCAGCTCCTTGAGCTTTTCCTTGTGCCCCACGCCGAAGCGCTGTTCCTCGTCCACGATCACCAGGCCCAGCCGCTTGAACTGTACCTGCTTGGACAGCAGCGCGTGGGTGCCGATCACGATGTCGGTCGTGCCGTCGGCCAGCCCGGCGCGGGTCTCGCGCGCTTCCTTTTCGGGGACGAGACGCGAAAGGCGGCCGATGTTGAGCGGGAAGCCGGAGAAGCGTTCGACAAAGTTGGCGTAGTGCTGGCGCGCCAGCAGCGTTGTCGGTGCGATCACGGCGACCTGCTTGCCCGCCATCGCCGCGACGAAGGCGGCGCGCAGCGCGACTTCGGTCTTGCCGAAGCCCACGTCGCCGCAGACCAGCCGGTCCATCGGCTTGCCTTCCACCAGATCGCCCAGCACGTCGTCGATGGCGCGTTCCTGGTCCTCGGTCTCGTCCCACGGGAAGCGGTCGACGAAGGGACCGTAGCTGGCGGGATCGGTCGGCAGCACGTCCGCCTGCCGCAGGGCGCGCGCTGCGGCGGTGGCCATCAGCTGCCCGGCCATTTCCAGAATGCGCTCGCGCATCCGCGCCTTGCGCCGCTGCCACGCCTCGCCGCCCAGCTTGTCGAGCGCGACGCCGTCGCTTTCATTGCCGTAGCGCGAAAGAACGTCGAGGTTTTCGACCGGGATATAGAGCTTGTCGCCGCCAGCATAAGTGAGCTGAACGCAATCGTGCGGGCTGTCGCCCACTTTGATCGCTTCCAGCCCTTCGTAGCGGCCGATGCCGTGGTCCATGTGAACCACCAGATCGCCGGGATTGAGCGCGGACAGTTCGGCCAGGAACGCGTCGGCGTCCTTGCGCTTCTTCTTGCGGCGCACGAGCCGGTCGCCCAGGATGTCCTGCTCGGTCAGCAGTTCCAGTTCGGCGTTGGCGAAGCCCTGCTCCAGCGGCAGCACCACGGCGACGGGGCGGCCGGAGGCGGCGATGCCCAATGCTTCCTGCCAGCTTTCCGCCAGCGCCGGCGTCATCTTGCCGGCTTCGCCCAGCAGCGAGGCCAGCCGCGCGCGCGATCCGGCGGTATAGGCGGCGATGACCGGCTTCAGCCCGCGCGTGCCCAGCGCGGTCAGGTGCTTTGCCGCCGCCTCGTAGATGTTGCCGCTCGATCCCGCGCCCGCTTGACCAGAGCTGGCCTGCGCCCGTTCCGGCGTGAAATCGCGCGAGCTGGTGAAGCCGAAATCGACGACCTGCGCCGATTCGGGTTCGGCAAAGATCGAGGTGCGGTGAACCGGCCAGCCGGCCAGCGCCCGGTCGAACTCGTCACGCGTGAGATACAGCGCATCCTCGGCCAGCGGGCGATAGGTGCCGGGGCTGCGCTGCGCGCTGTCGATCCGCGCCTGGTAGTAGTCGGCGATGTCGGCCAGCCGCGTTTCCGCCGCCTTGGCCGCCGCGCCGTCGATCAGCACGAGATCGTCGTCGGCCAGATGGTCGAACAGCGTGACGAGCCTGTCCTCGAACAGCGGTAGCCAGTGCTCCATACCCGCCAGCCGTCGGCCGTCGCTGACCGCCTGGTAGAGCGGATCGCCGGTGGCGTTGGCGCCGAACAGTTCGCGATAGCGCCCGCGAAAGCGCTTGATGCTGTCCTCGTCGAGCAGCGCTTCGCTGGCGGGCAGCAGCAGGTGTGTTTCCACCGGCTGCACGCTGCGCTGCGTGTTCGGATCGAACAGCCGCAGCGTTTCCAGCTCGTCGCCGAAGAAATCGAGCCGCAGCCCGTGGTCGAGCCCGCTGGGGAAGATGTCGAAGATCGATCCGCGCACGGCATATTCGCCGGCATCGACGACCGTATCCGTGCGCGAATAGCCCTGCCGCTGGAGCAGCGCGATCAGGCTTTCGCGCCCGATCTCCACGCCCGGCGTCAGCAGGCGCGTGGATTCGCGGATGCGGAACGGCGTCAGCGCGCGTTGCAGCACGGCGTTGATCGTGGTGACGACAAGCTGCGGCCCATCGCGCCTGTGCTGCAACTTCTGCAGCGCCGCCAGCCGGCGCGCGCTGACCGAAAGCGCGGGGGAGGCGCGGTCGAACGGCAGGCAGTCCCACGCTGGGTATTCGACGACTTCAAGGTCGGGCGCGAAAAACGGTGCGCTTTCGGCGATCGCGCGCATCGCCGCGTCGTCCGGCGCTATGAACACCGCGCGGCCCTTCGCCGCGCGCGCCAGATCGCCCAGCACCAATGGCTGCGCCCCGCGCGCGACCGAGGCGAGCGTCAGCGGAACGGTGGCGGAAAGGATGCGGGTCAGATCGGGCATGGGGAGGCGCGCGGGAAGGTGGAGCGGATCAGCGCGGAATGTCGACGTAGTCGAGCTTGCGCATGGCTTCCATCAAGGGGCCGGCGTATTCGTCGGGAATGATCTGCGTGCCCAGCGCCCAGGCCATGATGTCCACGTCGTCCTCTTCGATCAGGCGCTCGAACAGGGCGATTTCGGTTTCGCTCCAGTTGGCGTGGAAGCGGTCGAAGAAGCAGCCGATCATGTAATCGGCCTCGCGCGTGCCGCGATGCCAGGCGCGGAACTGCAAGCGGCGGAGGCGGGCGTCGTCAGTCATGCGCGGGCGGTTAGGCCATCGCCGCGCAGGACTCAAGCGCGGCGGGCGTTTTGACGGCGCCATTCGGCCAATGTCGGAAAAGAATCCCGGCAATCGATGGCGTATTCGCGCACGAAAGCACCCGGCGGCGTCCTTCCCCCATACCGCCGGGTGCCACACGGGTCCTTGCCCCCGTGATCTGGAAGTGTGCGAATGTGGGCTTCAGCGGGCGCGCAGCGCCGCCAGGATGTCGATCGGCTGCCTGCCGATCAGGTCTTTCGATAATTCGCCCGTCAGAACCTGCCGGGTCTGCGGCGAATAGTGGTGGCGCAGTTCGCCCAGCGTGCGCGGTGCGGCGATTACCACCGCGTGTTCGATCTGACGGCTGGCGACTTTGGCGTTGAGCCATGCGGCCACGGCAGCCGCGTGGGCGTCCTCGTCCAACTGATGGCCCGAAGGATTGCCGGAACTGGAACCGTGCCGGGTGCCCGAGCCGTGATTCTGTTCCACCAGATGCGGCACGGGCAGGGCGGTGAGTTCCGGCGCGGCCTCGTTCCCGGCGTTGCGGTAAATCTCCCACGCCTTGCCATCGGCAAGCACGATCACGGCACCATGGGGAAGCAGCATTGGTTTTCGACTCCCTTTGTTATCGGGAGTGAACAAGCGCGCGGATCGCGATCGTTTCCATGCGCTGGGTCAAAATTGGGTGCTTGTATCGCTTGCAGGCGATGGAGCGTGGGAAGCCCACCCGCTGCGACTAACGCGGACGGGGGCGGCGCAAGTCTCACTCCCCTCCCGCCTGCGGGAGGGGGTGGGGGTGGGAAGGGCACCATCGGCCTTGCCACCGCGCTAGCGCTCCGGCTTCACGCCGACTATGTCGGCAGCGATGCGCCCCGATCTGCTCAACCCGCTGTTTGCCGAGGCCGCCAGCCTGAAAGGCGTGGGGCCGGGGCTGGCCCGTCCGCTGGAGCGCCTTGCGCTGACGCGCGTGCGCGATATCGCCTATCATCTGCCCGATCGCTTCGTGCTGCGCCGCGCGGTCGCCAATCTCGACGAGGCGAGCGTAGGCGAACAGATCGTGGTGGCGCTGACCGTGCGCGAACACCGCGCCTCAGCCGGGCGTGGCCCCTTTCGCGTCATGGCGGAGGACGCGCTGGGCAATGTCGTCGCGCTCACCTATTTCGGTCGCTCGTCCTATACCGCGCGCAAGCAGTTGCCGCCGGGCGAGACGCGCTGGATCGCGGGCCGGCTCGACCAGTTCGGGCAGACTCTGCAGATCGTCCACCCCGATCACGTCAGCGAGGAAAGCGCCGGCGCGCTCGGACAATTGAACGAACCGGTCTATCCGCTGGCCGAAGGGCTGACGCAGGGCCGGGTTCAGGCGCTGGTCCACCAGGCGATCGGCCTGCTGCCCGATCTGCCCGAATGGATCGAGCCGGGTCTGTTGCAGAAGATGGACTGGCCGGCGTGGAAAGCGGCGCTGACCGAGGCGCATCGCGGCGAGAACGCCCTCGCGCGCGATCGGCTCGCCTACGACGAATTGCTGGCCAACAGCCTGGCGCTGATGCTGGTGCGCGCCAGCAACCGCGAGCGCGTGGGCACGCCGCTCCAGGGCGACGGGCATCTGCGGGCAAAGCTGCACCTTCCGTTCGAGCTGACCGGCGCGCAGAAGCGCGCGATCGCCGAGATCGAGGGCGACGTGGCGCAAGGCGCGCCGATGCTGCGGCTGCTGCAGGGCGATGTCGGTTCGGGCAAGACGGCGGTGGCGCTCCATGCCATGCTGATCGCGGTGGAAGCGGGCGGGCAGGCCGCGCTGCTCGCCCCCACCGAAATCCTCGCCCGCCAGCACCACGCCACACTCACGCGCATGGCGGCGGGCACCGGCGTGGAGATCGCGCTGCTGACCGGGCGGGACAAGGGCAGGGCGCGGGAATCGATCCTGATGGGGCTGATGGACGGCTCGATCCACATCTGCGTCGGCACCCATGCGATCTTTCAGGAGACGGTCAGCTATCGCAACCTGGCGCTGGTGGTGATCGACGAACAGCACCGCTTCGGCGTGGGCCAGCGGCTGATGCTGACGCAGAAGGCGCGGCGCACGCCGCATTGCCTGGCGATGACGGCCACGCCCATTCCCCGCACGCTCACGCTGGCCCAGTATGGCGAGATGGACGTCTCGCGGCTCGACGAGATGCCGCCGGGCCGGCAGGCGATCGATACCCGCGTCGTCGCGGTCGAGCGGATGGCCGAGGTCATCGACGGGATCGGCCGGCATATCGCGAAGGGCGGCCAGGCCTACTGGGTCTGCCCGATGGTGCGCGAGCAGGAGAGCGAGGATCTGGCCGCGGCCGAGGCGCGCTTCGCCCTGCTGCGCGAACGCTTCGGAGACGATGTCGTGCTCGTCCACGGGCAGTTGCGGCCGGAGGCCAAGGACGCCGCGATGGAGCGGTTCGCCGGTGGCGCGGCCAAGCTGCTGGTGGCGACCACCGTCATCGAGGTCGGCGTCGACGTGCCCAACGCCACACTGATGGTGATCGAGCAGGCCGAACGCTTCGGCCTTGCCCAGCTGCACCAGTTGCGCGGGCGCGTGGGGCGCGGCAGCGAACGCTCCACCTGTCTTTTGCTGCGCGGCGAGGCGCTGTCCGAAACGGGCCGCGAACGGCTGGCGCTGATGCGCGAGACGCAGGACGGCTTCCGCCTGGCCGAGGAGGACCTGCGCCTGCGCGGCGGCGGTGAACTGCTGGGGACGCGCCAGTCGGGCGACACCCCGTTCCGTGTCGCCGATTTCGAACAGATCGCCCGCTTGCTGCCGCTGGCGCACGACGATGCGCGCCTGCTGATGGAACGCGACGGCGGCCTCGCTTCGCCGCGCGGCGAAGCGGCGCGCGTGCTACTCTACCTGTTCGAGCGCGATTGGGGCGTGCAATTGCTGCGCGGGGGATGATGGGCGCGAACCGCGAACCTGATGGAAATTCCCAGGGAGCGGGCGGCCAATCATTCCTTCTGAATGAAGGAAATGGCGCGAGTGACGGGGCTCGAACCCGCGACCTCCGGCGTGACAGGCCGGCGCTCTAACCAACTGAGCTACACCCGCGTTCCCTTGGGAGCCGCGCCTCTATGCGAGCGGGCCGAGGCTGTCAACAGGTCTCGTCGCCAGTTTTTTTCCACAGCCGGATATCGCCTTTCGGCCTGCGTCATTTCGCGCATTTAGGGCGCGTTAACCAAGCTTTAGGCGCTGCCGGCTAGCATGATTCCCGGACGGGCGCACAGGGGGTGCGCCGGGGGATAGTGATGATTTTCAGGACGGGGGCTTCGATGGTCGGGGCTGTGGCGGTCGCCGCGCCGCTGGCCGCGCAGGTTGCGCAGCCAGTGCGTTTTGCCAGCGACGTGTTTGTGGAACGCTTCATTCCCGGCCCCGGCGGGCGGATGAGCCGCGTGCTGGAACGGCCCGATCGTCTCAATCCGGGCGACCGCGTGGTCTTCGTGGTCAACTGGAAAGCCGATCGTGGGCACGATTTCACCGTCACCAACCCTCTCCCTCGCGCCGTCGCGTTTCAGCGCAGCGCCGACGGGCTGGAGGAAGTGTCGATCGATGGCGGCCGCACCTGGGGCACGCTCGAGGACCTGCGCGTGCGCGATGCCGATGGTTCGATGCGCCATGCCACGCCCGATGACGTGACGCATGTGCGCTGGCGCGTGCCCGCGCGCCTCGCGCTCGCCGGCGCGGGGCAGTTCACTTATCGCGGCGTGGTCCGCTAGGCGCGATCAGCAACGTTCGTATTTCCAGTTCCGCCTTTTGCCCGCCGCGATCCATTCCACCGCTTGCGCGATGCGACGCGCGCGGGTGGTCGCCGCCTTGGCCTCGGTAATCCATTCCAGATATTCGCGCCGATAGCCCGGTGCGAACGTGGCGAAATGCGCCTCCGCGTCGGGTGTGGCAGTGAGCGCGGCAGCGAAGTCGTCCGGAACCGGGATGTCCGCCTTTGGCGCGGGTTTGGCGCGCGACCTCTTCGTGCCGCTGGCCGTCCTTTCGCGCGCGGCATGGAGCTTTTCCGTCAGCGCGGCGACCGAGGGCAAGTCCGCCAGTGTGGTGATCTTGCCGAACTGGCCCATGGCATCGCCCTGCCGCCCGTCGCCGTGAATCACGAATGCACAATGCGCCTTGAACGCGGCCATGCCGGCCACGTTCTTTCCTGCCACGGTGAAGTGCGGCATGCCCCACTTGATCGTTTCCACGCAATCGGGCAGCGCGCCGTGCACCAGCGCGCGCAGATGCGCGAGGATGGGCTGCGCGAAGGGCGCGGCACTGGCGATGAAGGCGTCGATGCGCGGATCGGTCTGTACCATCCGGGCAACCTATCGCATCAACCCCGCGCTGCGAAGCTGACACCTTCATTCCGGACGCGTCAGTCCGCCAGCAGCAGCACCGGCGTTTCGATCAGCTTCTTCACCTCCTGCACGAAGCTGGCGGCATCCCAGCCGTCCACGACACGATGATCGCAGCTGATCGAGATATTCATCAGCTTGCGCTTCTCGATGCGTTCGCCGCCCATCCCGTCGGGCACGAACATCGGCCGCTCGACGATCCGGTTCGGCCCGATGATCGCCACTTCGGGCCGGTTGATGACCGGGGTGGTGGCCACGCCGCCCAGCGGACCCAGCGAGGTGACCGTCAGCGTGGAGCCCGAGAGTTCTTCGGACTTCGCCGTACCGTTGCGCGCGGCTTCCGCCAGCCGCACGATCTCCGCCGCGAGCTGCCACAGGTTGCGGTCCTGCGCGTCGCGGATCACCGGCACCATCAGGCCGGCGGGCGTCTGCGTCGCCATGCCGAGATGGACCGCGCCATGGCGCGTCACCACGCCGGCTTCGTCGTCATAGCGCGCGTTGAGCATCGGGAAGCGGGGCAGGGTGCGGCAGATCGCGGCGATCAGCAGCGGCAGCATGGTCAGCTTGGGCTTGTCGCCGCGCGCGCTGTTGAGTTGCGCGCGCATCGCTTCCAGCGCAGTGACGTCGCATTCCTCGACATAGGAGAAGTGCGGGATGTTGCGCTTGGACGCGGCCATGTTCTCGGCGATGCGGCGGCGCAAGCCGATAACCTTGATCACCTCGTCCCCGCGCGCCACGCTCGCCGGGCGATAGCCGCCGGCGGCGTTGTAGGCGAGGAACTGGTCGAGGTCGGCATGGCGGATGCGCCCTTCCTCGGACGGGCGGACCTGGGCGAGGTCGATCCCCAGTTCCTTGGCGCGCTGGCGCACGGCGGGGCTGGCGAGTACTTTCGCCTGGGGGGCGGGTGTGGGCGCGCGGCCTTCGACAGGCTCAGGCTGAGCGGGGGTGGGAGTGGGGGGCGCGGTCTTCTCCCTCTCCCCCTTCAGGGGTAGAGGGTTGGGGAGAGGGGGCTGCTGCGCTTCGGGTTCGGCGGCGGTTGATGGGGCAGGCCCAGCGTCCGCCTCTCCCAACCCTCTCCCCCCGGAGGGGTGAGAGGGCTTTTGCTCTGCGCCAGCCTCCGCGTCGTCCTCGCCCTCGGTCTCGATCACCACCAGCGGCGATCCGATGGCGACCACGTCGCCCACGTCGCCCGCAACCTCGATCACCACGCCCGAGACCGGGCTTTCCATCTCGACCGTGGCCTTGTCGGTCATCATGTCGGCCACGCGGCCGTCTTCCTCGATCCGGTCGCCGATCTTGACGTGCCAGGCGACGATTTCGGCTTCGGCGATGCCTTCTCCGATGTCGGGGAGGCGGAAAATGAACTTGCCCATCGTTCTTACGCTTTCAGAAGTCGATCGACCGCCTCGCCGATGCGGACGGGACCGGGGAAATAGGCCCATTCAAGGCTGTGCGGATAAGGCGTGTCGAAACCCGTCACGCGCTCGATCGGCGCCTCGAGATGATAGAAGCAGCGTTCCTGCACCAGCGCGGACAATTCCGCGCCGAAGCCGGAGGTCCGCGTCGCTTCGTGGACGATCAGGCACTTGCCCGTCTTGCGCACCGATTGCTCGATCGTCTCGATATCGAGCGGAACCAGCGTGCGCAGGTCGATGATCTCCGCATCGACGCCCTTTTCGCGCAGCACCGCCTCGGCCACATGGACCATCGTGCCATAGGCCAGCACCGTTACCGCCTCGCCAGGGCGCACGATGCGCGCCTTGCCGAGCGGGATCGAGTAGTACCCCTCGGGCACCGCGCTGTCCGGATGGCGGCTCCACGGCTCCACCGGCTTGTCGTAATAGCCGTTGAAGGGGCCGTTGTAGATGCGCTTCGGCTCGAAGAAGATCACCGGGTCGTTGTCTTCGATCGCGGCGATGAGCAGGCCCTTGGCATCGTGCGGCGTGCTGGGCACCACCGTCTTGATCCCGGCGACGTGGGTGAACAGCGCCTCCGGGCTCTGGCTGTGGGTCTGGCCCCCGAAGATGCCGCCGCCGAAGGGCGAACGCACCGTCAGCGGCGCAATGAAGCCGCCGGCCGAGCGGTAGCGCAGCCGCGCCGCTTCCGAAACGAGCTGGTCCAGCCCCGGATAGATATAGTCGGCGAACTGGATTTCCGGCACCGGGCGCAGGCCATAGGCGCCCATGCCCACCGCCACGCCGATGATTCCGCATTCGCTGATCGGCGTATCGAACACGCGCGTCTTGCCATACTTTTTCTGCAGGCCGGCCGTCGCGCGGAACACGCCGCCGAAATAGCCGACGTCCTCGCCCATCACGACCACATCGGGATCGCGTTCCATCATCAGGTCGAGCGCGTCGTTGATCGCCTCGATCATGTTGAGCCGCCGCGTCGGCGCTTCGGCCAGCGACACGGGTGCTTCCTCGGTCATCGGTTCGCTCACCGGCCACTCTCCCGCCAGCTTTCGTCCGACCATTCCGGCCACTTGATCCGCCGTTCGCGGATCGCCTGCTCGCTCTGTTCCCGAAGGTGCCAGGGCAGTTCCTCGAACACGTCCTCGAACATGGTGTGGAACGGATGGTGCAGGCCGTGGCCCAGCACGCCGTTCTTTTCCGCCTCGCGCGTGGCGGCCTTGACCAGATCGACCAGTTCGCGGTCCATCGCCGCGTGCTGTTCCTCCGACCATTCGCCCAGCCCGATCAGGTGGCGCTGCAGGCGCGTGACCGGATCGCCCAGCGGCCATTCCTCGCGCTCCTGCGCGGAGCGGTACTGGGTGGGATCGTCCGACGTGGAATGCCCTTCGGCGCGATACGTAAAATGCTCGATCAGCGTCGGCCCGGCGTTGGCACGCGCGCGGTTCGCGGCCCACTGCGTCGCGGCATAGACCGCCAGCGGATCGTTGCCGTCCACCCGCAGCCCGGCAATGCCATAGCCGATCGCGCGCGCGGCAAAGGTGGTCCGTTCCGCCCCGGCAAAGCCCGAGAAGCTGGAAATGGCCCACTGGTTGTTGACGACGTTGAAGATGACCGGCGCGTTATAGACGGCGGCGAACGTCATCGCCGAATGGAAATCGCCTTCCGCCGTCGATCCCTCGCCGATCCAGGTGGCCGCGATGCGGGTATCGCCCTTGATCGCGCTGGCCATGGCCCAGCCTACCGCCTGCGGGTATTGCGTGGCGAGATTGCCCGAAATCGTGAAGAACGCGTGCTCCGGCGCCGAATACATGATCGGAAGCTGGCGGCCCTTCAACTTGTCCGCCCGGTTCGAATAGATCTGGTTGATCATCTCCACCAGCGGATAGCCGCGCGTAATCAGGATGCCCTGCTGGCGATAGCTGGGGAACACCATGTCATCATGCGCCAGCGCCATCGCCGGCGCGATCGAGGTCGCTTCCTCGCCGGTACACTTCATGTAGAAGCTGGTCTTGCCCTGCCGCTGGCCGCGATACATGCGATCGTCGAACGCGCGGGTCAGCGCCATCATGCGCAGCATTCGCCGCAGCGTTTCGGCATCCAGCTTGGGGTTCCACGGCCCCACCGCGCGGTTCTCGTCATCGAGCACGCGGACAAGGTCGAGGCACAGCGAATGCGTTTCGGACGCGGCGCAGCTTTCGTCGGGCCGGGGCTGCGCGCCCGCCGGTGGAACCTTGATGTGGCTATAATCGACCGTGTCACCCGGCCGGAATTTCGGTTCGGGCACATGGAGCGCAAGGGGCGGCAGGTTACCACGCCCCCCGGCTCCGGCGGCTCGGGTATCGGCCGCGTCCGTCATGCTTGCAGATCCAGCATCGATGTCTCTCCCGCACTGTTGAACGCGCGACTCGGCATCGCGATCCGTTGGGTGCAAAATTACTCAACGATGTTATTTTATTTCAATACTGCGCACAAGAGGAACAAGCGCTGCCTTACACCGCAACCGGTGCCGCGATGTGCGCGGCAGGTTGGTAGTCCCGCACCACGAAGTCCTCGATGCGGTAGTCGAACATCGAATCCGGCCGGCGCACGATGTCCAGGCGGGGATCGCCCGCGGGCGTCCGCGCGATCTGCGCTTCCACCAGATCGGCGTGGTTGAGATAGAGATGCACGTCGCCCCCCATCCACACCAGTTCGCCCGGCTCCAGATCGCACTGCTGCGCCAGCATGCGCAGGAACAGCGCCGCGCCCCACAGGTTGAACGGCAACCCCAGCGCCACGTCGCAACTGCGCTGGTAGAGCAGTCCCGACAGGCGGTTGCCCGAAACGTGGAATTGATAAGTCTTGTGGCACGGCGGCAGGGCCATGGCGTCAAGCTCGGCCACGTTCCAGCCTTCGACAATATGGCGGCGGCTGCCGGGGTTGGTGCGCAGGCTGCGCACCACATCGGCCACCTGGTTGACGCCCTGTTCGCGTCGCCGGAACGCGCCCTGGCCGTCCGGTTCGTACACCGGCCAGTCGACCCATTGCTTGCCATAGACCGGGCCGAGATCGCCCCACTGCGCGGCGAAGGCTTCGTCGGCCACGATCCGCGCGGAAAAGTCGGCACGGCTGATCGGATCGCCGGTTTGGCGGCGATAGCGGTCGAGCGGCCAGTCGGTCCAGATTTCCACGCCCTGCGCACAGAGCGCGCGGATATTGGTGTCTCCGGTCAGGAACCACAGGAATTCGCGCGTGGCGGTCTTCCAGAACACGCGCTTGGTGGTCAGCAAGGGAACGCGTCCGCCCGACAGGTCGAACCGCAGTTCCGCGCCGAACACCGATCGCGTGCCGATTCCGGTGCGATCCACCCGCTCGTCGCCCTGTTCCCAGATGCGGCGCATCAGGTCGAGATACTGCCATTCGTAATGCGGCGCTGCGCGCGACGGCGGGGAATCGGGACGGAGGACGGAAGCCATGTTCCGAACCTAGGCCGCGATCGCGGCGGGCGCAAAGGGAGGCTGGATTTAGGCCGGCGGGAATGTGGAAAAACTTTTCGATTGCCCGCTTGCCACCCGTGGAACCGCCGCCTATAGGGCGCGCCTGCCTCGCAGCCGGGTGACCGGTGGCGGATCGGTCGGGGAGTAGCTCAGCCTGGTAGAGCACTGTCTTCGGGAGGCAGGGGCCGGAGGTTCGAATCCTCTCTCCCCGACCATTTCACTTCACCGGTAGCGCGTGAAGCCGCTTTCGCGGCGGCGCGGGGCCTCAACCCCAGCGGCCCGTTTCCATCCAGATCAGATAGCGCCGCAGCGGCACCAGCCAGATAGTGCCCAGCACGATATAGATCGGCGTCTGTACCAGCACCGGCAACTGGCCGATCGGCGTCGAAAGCCCGGCCACGATCACGGCATAAACCAGCAGCGCGATGAATAGCGCCAGAATCCCCACGGGCTTGCGCCACGTCGGTTTTGTCTCGCCAGGCTTCATCGATGCTCCTCCCACGGGCCATAGAGCCGTGTCGGCGTGACTACGGCGTGCAGCGGGCGGTCGTGCGGTTCGCGCGGCAGGTCTTCGACCAACTGGCAATCCCAGGCAAGGCCGATCGCCTTCGTTCCGGGGTGCGCTTCCAGCCAGCGGTCATAATGCCCGCCGCCCTGGCCAAGCCGCCCGCCATCGGCGGTGAAGCCCACCAGCGGCACGAACAGGACATCAGGCACCACATCTTCGGCCTCGTCGGCAGGCTGGGGCGCGCCGTACGGCCCCGGCACCAGCAGATCGTCGAGATGCGGGCTCGCCCAGGCGCGGAAGCGCATTGGCGCTGCGCGCGTGGCGAAGTGGGGCAGGGCGATGGTGTGGCCGGCATCGTGGAAGAACCGGGCATAGCCGCCTGCCGGCGCCTCTTCCGCGTTGGCCATGTAGAGGCCCACGGTCTGCCCCGGCTGCACCAGATCGGCAAAGGGGCGCGGCGGCCGCATCAGCAGCAGCGCGCGCACGCGCGGGTCCAGCGCGGCGACATGCGCGCGGCGCGCGGCGCGCAGGTCCTTGCGCAGGGCCGTCTTGGCCATGGCGGTTTCAGCGGGGGAAGGCGGTTGGGTCATGGACGGGATGGGGGTGACGGGTCCACCATGGGTCGGTTTCCGGGAAAATCCTCTGACGCCTCAACGTCAGGTGGGGACCATGTACCACTGGCCAGGGCCAGGGCAGGGACAGCCCCCTTGGATTGCTTATAGCCTCAGGGATGTTTCATGCGGCTCGTGCCGGGCAGATCCCGTCGACCCCGATGTAGGGCGTCCGCGGCCCCGGCTCAAGATGGCTGTTCGATCTGTTGCGCCAGTTTTTCGACGCGCTCGGCCAGCGCCTGCACCCGCGCGACCACGCTGGCGGGCGCCTCGGCGGAAGGGGCCTCCCCGGCGGGAGGAGGCGCTTTGCGGTGCTCCTCGTGCAACTCGTCGGCCAGGAACAGCGCGGCATAGAGCATCATCCGCGATTCGCTCTGTCCGGCGGCTGCGCCCAGCTTGCGCACGCGCTCGTCGATCATCCGCCCCAGCATTTCGAGATGCGCTTCCTCGCCCTCGGCGCAGGCGACGGTGAACGGGCGGCCCCCGATCTGGAGCGATACGTTGCTCATTTGGGAATCCCCGCCAGCAGCAGATCGAGCTGTTGCAGCTCCTCTGCCACCTTGTCCTTCAGCTTGCGATGCCGGGTTTTCAAGGCCTTCAGTTCAACCGTGGCCTCACCTTCGGCGCAAGCGGCCGTGCGCAGCGCGACGACTCCCGCTTCCAGCCGGCCCAGGGCTTGCTCGATCTGGTCGAGCGCTGCGTTCAATGCTTCGGTCGCCATGAACAAGCGCTAGCATAAACGGTTGGCGTCGCAATATATCGCGGGAATTGTTCCCCAACTGTATCATTGTGCGACCGGTCGCTTGACCTGCAACGGTCCCGTGATCAAAGAGACCCCGCTCCGAATCATCAGGAATTCGCGCGATGGCGCGACAGGGAAGGGCCTTTTTCAAGCGATGACACGCGATCCCTCCGCGCTGGCTCCCATGGCCAACGCGATCCGTGCGCTTGCCATGGACGCGGTTCAGGCAGCCAACTCAGGCCATCCCGGTATGCCGATGGGCATGGCCGACGTCGCCACCGTGCTGTGGACGCAGTTCCTCAAGCACGATCCGTCCCAGCCGAAATGGTCCGATCGTGACCGTTTCGTGCTGTCGGCCGGCCACGGTTCGATGCTGATCTACGCGCTGCTGCACCTGACCGGGTACGAAGCGCCGACGATGGGCGACATCCGCAACTTCCGGCAGATGACCAGCCCCTGCGCCGGGCACCCGGAAAACTTCCTGCTCGAAGGCGTGGAATGCACCACCGGTCCGCTGGGGCAGGGCCTGGCGATGGCGGTGGGAATGGCAATGGCCGAACGCCACCTCAACGCCACGTTCGGCGATGACCTGGTTGACCACCGGACCTGGGTGATCGCGGGCGACGGGTGCCTGATGGAAGGCATCAACCATGAGGCGATCGGCCTTGCCGCCACGCTTAAGCTGGGCCGTCTCAACGTGCTGTGGGACGACAACAAGATCACCATCGACGGCGATACCTCGCTGTCGACGAGCGAGGATATCCTTGCCCGCTACGCCGCGACCGGATGGCACGTCGGTTCGTGCGACGGGCACGATTTCGCCGATATCGCCCGCGCGCTGGCCGAAGCCGCCGCCGATCCGCGCCCCTCGCTGGTCGCCTGCCGCACGATCATCGGCAAGGGTGCGCCCAACAAGCAGGGTAGCCACAGCGTGCATGGCGCGGCGCTGCTGGCGCTCTGCCGGCGCGGCGGGCAAGACCGCCCGCGCCGAATGGGAAGCGCGCGCCGCCGATCATCCGCACGCCGCCGAACTCGCCCGCCGCATGGCGGGCGAACTGCCCGCCGAGACCGGCTTCGATGCCTACATCCAGTCGTTGATCGCCAACCCGCCCAAGGTCGCGACCCGCAAGTCCAGCGAAATGGCGCTGGAAGCCCTGACCGCCGCGATTCCCGAAATGGTTGGCGGCTCGGCGGACCTCACCGGCTCGAACAACACCAAGACCAAGTCGACCCCGCCGTTCAACGCCGACCACTATGACGGTCGCTACGTCTATTACGGCATCCGCGAATTCGGCATGGCCACCGCGATGAACGGCATGGCGCTGCACGGCGGCGTGATCCCCTATGGCGGCACGTTCCTGGTGTTCTCGGACTACTGCCGCAACGCAGTGCGCCTCTCGGCGCTCCAGCATCAGCGCGTGGTCTACGTGTTCACGCATGATTCGATCGGCCTGGGCGAGGACGGCCCGACCCATCAGCCGGTCGAGCACGTCATGTCGCTGCGCATGATCCCGAACCTGCTGGTGTTCCGCCCGGCCGACGCCATCGAGACGGCGGAAGCCTGGGCGATCGCGCTGGCCAGCAAGGATCGTCCCACCGTTCTCGCGCTGACCCGCCAGAACCTGCCGCCGCTGCGGTTCGATGCCGAGATGAAGAGCGCGAAGGGCGCCTACCGCCTCGTCGCCGCCGAAGCCGCGCGCAAGGTCGTGCTGCTGGCCACCGGTTCGGAAGTCGCGCTGGCCAAGGACGTGGCCGCCACGCTCGAAGCGCAGGGCATCGGCGCCGATGTCGTTTCGGTCCCGTGCTGGGAACTGTTCGACGAACAGGACGCCGCATACCGCACCGATCTGCTACCGGCCGATGCGCTGAAGGTCTCGATCGAGGCCGGTGTCACGCTGGGCTGGCAGAAGTATGTCGGCGATGGCCTGACCATCGGCATGGACACGTTCGGCGCCTCTGCGCCGGCGGAAGTGCTGTTCGATCACTTCGGCTTTGCGGTCGACAAGATCGTTCCCAAGATTCTTTCACGAATTTCGTAATTTATCAGGAGAAGCTGACATGGCGATCAAGGTTGCGATCAACGGTTTCGGACGTATCGGGCGTAATGTCGCGCGCGCCATCCTCGAACGGCCTGACTGCGGCCTTGAACTCGTGTCGATCAACGACCTCGCCGATGCAAAGGCCAACGCGCTGCTGTTCAAGCGCGACAGCGTGCACGGCGCGTTCTCGGGCGATGTCTCGGTCGACGGCAGCGATCTGATCGTCAACGGCAAGCGCATCCAGGTGACGGCCGAGAAAGACCCGGCCAACCTGCCGCACGCCGCCAATGGCATCGACATCGCGCTCGAATGCACCGGCTTCTTCACCGATCGCGCCGGCGGCCAGAAGCACCTCGACGCGGGCGCGAAGCGCGTGCTGATTTCGGCTCCGGCCAAGGGTGTCGACCTCACCGTCGTCTTTGGCGTGAACCACGACAAGCTGACCGCCGATCACAAGATCGTCTCGAACGCCTCGTGCACCACCAACTGCCTCGCGCCGATGGCCAAGGTGTTGCATGAATCGATCGGCATCGAGCGTGGCCTGATGACCACGATCCACTCGTACACCAACGACCAGAAGATCCTCGACCAGATCCACAAGGATCCGCGCCGCGCCCGCGCCGCCGCGATGAACATGATCCCGACCAGCACCGGCGCCGCCGTGGCCGTGGGCGAGGTTCTGCCCGACCTGAAGGGCAAGCTCGACGGTTCGTCGATCCGCGTGCCGACCCCGAACGTCTCGGTCGTGGACCTGACCTTCACGCCGAAGCGCGATACCACGGTCGAGGAAGTGAACGGCCTGCTCAAGGCCGCCGCCGAAGGCGCGCTGAAGGGCGTGCTGGGTTTCACCGACGAGCCGCTGGTCTCGATCGACTTCAACCACGATCCGCACTCATCGACGATCGACAGCCTCGAAACCGCCGTGCTCGAAGGGAAGCTGGTGCGCGTGCTTTCGTGGTACGACAACGAATGGGGCTTCTCGAACCGGATGCTCGATACCGCCGGCGTGATGGGCGGCCTGCTCTGATCGGCCCGGCCCGCGCCGGTCCGGGCTCGTCCGGTCCGGTGCGGGGCATCAACGCGTGGATTGGGACAAGCCAAGCGAGGGCTGACGAATGAGCTTCAAGACGCTGGACGATATCGGTGACGTTTCCGGCAAGGCCGTGCTGGTCCGCGAGGACCTGAACGTGCCTATGGCCGACGGCGCGGTGACCGACGATACCCGCCTGCGGGCGGCGGTGCCGACGCTGACCGAACTGTCCGACAAGGGCGCCGTGGTGCTGGTTCTCGCCCACTTCGGCCGGCCCAAGGGCCAGCCTTCGGCAGAGTTCTCGCTGAAGCAGGTCGTCGCGCCGCTGGCGCACGTGCTGGGCCGTCCGGTCAAGTACGTGGACTGGGAAGGCGACAAGGCCGCCGTCGCGGCGCTGCAACCCGGTGACATCGCCGTGCTGGAGAACACCCGCTTCTTCGGCGGCGAGGAAAAGAACGATCCCGCCGTGGTCGAACGCTTCGCCAGCCTCGGCGATCTCTACGTCAACGATGCCTTTTCCGCCGCACACCGCGCCCATGCTTCCACCGAGGGGCTGGCGCATGTTCTCCCGGCCTTTGCCGGCCGCGCGATGCAGGCCGAGCTGGAGGCGCTGGAAAAGGCGCTCGGCAATCCGCAGTCGCCGGTTGCGGCCGTGGTCGGCGGGGCCAAGGTTTCGACCAAGCTCGATGTGCTCAAGCACCTGGTTGGCAAGGTCGATCACCTGATCATCGGCGGCGGCATGGCCAACACGTTCCTGGCCGCGCGCGGCGTGGACGTGGGCAAGTCGCTGTGCGAGCACGACCTGACCGGCACCGCCGAGGAAATCCTCGATAATGCCGACAAGGCCAATTGCACGGTCCATCTGCCCTATGACGTGGTGGTGTCGAAGGAATTCGCCGCTAATCCGCCCAGCCTGCGCACCTGCAACGTGCATGAGGTCGCGGGGGACGAGATGATCCTCGATGTCGGTCCGGCCGCGGTCGAGGCGCTGGCCGACGTGCTCAAGACCTGCCGCACGCTGGTCTGGAACGGCCCGCTGGGCGCGTTCGAGACCGAACCGTTCGATGCGGCCACGGTGGCGCTGGCGAAGACCGCCGCCGCGCTGACCCGCGAAGGATCGCTGATTTCGGTGGCGGGCGGGGGCGATACCGTCGCCGCGCTGAACCACGCGGGAGTCGGGGGCGATTTCAGCTACGTGTCGACCGCTGGCGGCGCTTTCCTCGAATGGATGGAAGGCAAGGAACTGCCGGGCGTCGCTGCGCTCGGCCGGTAACCTTTTCCAAGGCGTCCGTTACAAGACGGACGCCTTTTCAAATGAAGTTTGTGCATAGGTATGCGCTTTTGAGAATCCTTGGATTTCCAAAAGCGCCACAGGACAGGATGGGATCATGAACGTCACTGAAATGACCGCCAAGATGGCTTCCGGCAAGGGCTTCATCGCCGCGCTCGACCAGAGCGGCGGCTCGACGCCCAAGGCGCTCAAGGGCTATGGCATCGAGGAAGGCGCGTGGAGCACGGACGAGGAAATGTTCGGCCTGATCCACCAGATGCGCACCCGCATCATCACTTCGGCTGCGTTCACCGGCGAAAAAGTGATCGGCGCGATCCTGTTCGAACGCACGATGGACGGCGATGCCGGTGGCAAGGCTGTTCCCGCCGCGCTGATCGAACGCGGCGTGGTGCCCTTCATCAAGATCGACAAGGGGCTTGAGGACGAGAAGGACGGCGTTCAGCTGATGAAGCCGATGCCCGAACTCGATGCGCTGCTCGAACGCAGCAAGGCGCTGGGCGTCTATGGCACCAAGGAACGTTCGGTCATCAATTCGGCCAACCCGGCCGGGATCGCCGCCGTGGTGAAGCAGCAGTTCGAAGTCGGCAAGCAGGTGCTGGCGCATGGCATGATGCCGATCATCGAACCCGAAGTGAACATCAAGAGCGAGACCCGCGCCGAGTGCGACACGATCCTGCTCGCGGAAATTCTCAAGAACCTGGACGAACTGCCCGAAGGCACGCAGGTCATGCTCAAGCTTTCGCTGCCGATCGTGCCGGGCACGTTCGATCCGCTCGTCGCCCATCCCAAGGTGCTGCGCGTCGTTGCGCTGTCGGGCGGCTACAAGCGCCCCGAAGCCTGCGTCGAACTGGCGAAGAACGCCGGGATCATCGCCAGCTTCAGCCGCGCGCTGCTCGAAGACCTGCGCCACCAGATGACCGACGCGGAATTCGATGCCTCGCTGGCGGGCGCCATTGACGAAATCTTTACGGGTTCGACCGTCAAGTCCGCCTGACGATCTATCGATTGCAGAGGATGGGAAAGGCCGCCCCTTGCCCCGCAAAGCGGGGGAGGGGCGTTTTGCTGTCGGGGGACCGATAGCCGGGGAGAAGCCATGACCGGACCGGCATGTTCATCGACCACCTTTGCCTATCATCGCGGCGTGGCACCCATGGCGTGGGTGCTGTTCGGGCTGGCGTCGATCGAACTTGTCGTGGTCCATCTTCTCGTTGCGCTGCGCTGGCCATGGCTGGCCTGGCCACTGACCGCGCTGACGGCGGCATCTCTTGCCTGGATCGTGCTGTGGATACGGTCGATGGCGCGGCTGCCCCATATGCTTGGCGAAGGGAGCTTGCTGCTTCGCGCCGGTTCGCTGCGGCAGATCAGCGTGCCGCTGGGCGCCATTTCGGTTGTGCGCAGAAGCTGGCCGCCGGGCGCGCACAAGGAAGCGGGTGTGCGCAATCTCGTGCCACTGGCCTATCCGAACCGGATGCTGGTGCTCTCGCCACCGCTGGCGGATCGGCGCCCGGTTCATGCGGTCATGATCAGGCTTGATGATCCCGCCGCTTTCGATGCCGGGCTGGCCGCGCAGGGCGTGCGTTTCGAAGATTGACCTTGTGATTGCCGCCGCCCCGCAACGGCGGTAGAGCGCGCCGATGACGCAACCCGCCAGCGAACTGTACCTGATCTCCCCGCTCGATGTTTCGGGCACGTTTCCCGAACGGCTCGTCCGCGCGCTGGACGCCGGGCCGGTCGCCGCGTTCCAGTTTCGCGTCAAGGACGTGGACGATCATGCCGCCGCGCGGCTGGCCGAACCGCTCCAGCGCATCTGCGCCGACCGCGACGTGGCGTTCATCGTCAACGATTCGGTCAGCCTGGCCAAGCGGCTCGGCGCCGATGGCGTGCATCTGGGCCAGAAGGACGGCGATCCGCAGGAAGCGCGCCAGCGCCTGGGGCGTGACGCGCAGATCGGCGTGACCTGCCACGCCAGCCGCCACCTCGCCATGGAAGCGGGCGAGGCCGGGGCCGACTACGTGGCCTTCGGCGCGTTCTTCCCCAGCAACACCAAGGAAACCGAGCACCGCCCCGAACCGGACCTGCTGACCTGGTGGTCCACCCTGTTCGAACTGCCCTGCGTCGCCATCGGTGGCATCACCGCCGCCAATTGCGCGCCGCTGGTCACGGCCGGCGCCGATTTCCTCGCGGTGAGCCACGCTGTCTGGGGCGGGGACGAGGCGCAGGGCGTGCGCGACCTGCTGGCGGCCATCGCGGCCGCGCCCCGGCGTGAAGAAGACGAATAAGCTGCGAACACCGTTCCGCGCTTGACCCAACGCAAGGCGCGGGCGCACCTATCGCGCCAATGACCGGAAATCCGAAGGGGCGCGTGGGCCCTGGCGGACATGGGGTACGGTGCGTGGGACGAAAGCGCTGGCTGGTCTGGATCGTGGTGGGGCTGCTGCTGGCGGGGGCGATCGCCGGAGGACTGGCGTGGCGTGCCCGGCCGCCCGAAGTGGAGGTCGCCAAGGCGCGGATCGGGCCGGCGGCGGACCTCGTTTATGCCACCGGCTATGTCGAGGCGCAGCAGCCCGTCTCCGTCGCCGCCCGCATTACCGCACCGGTGGCGCAAGTGCTCGTGTCCGAAGGCGACAGGGTGCGACGCGGTCAGCCGCTTGTCCTTCTGGTGGACGACGAGCAGCGCGGCCTGCTCGATCAGGCGGCGGCGCAGCGGCGTGCGGCCGAGGAGACCGAACGCCGCACGGTGACGCTCTATCGCCAGGGCTGGATGACCCGCGCCGCGCGCGATCAGGCTGTTGCCAGCGCCGATGCCGCCCGCGGGGGCGAGCGTACCGCCGCCGCCCGGCGCGACCAGCTTGTCGTGCGCGCCAATACCGATGGCGTGGTCACCAAGCGCGATGTCGAACCGGGCGATCTCGCCACGCCCACGCGCGTGCTGATCCTGCTGGGCGATCCGGCGCGCATCCGCATCACCGCGACCGTGGACGAGCGCGACATCACGCGCGTCCGCGTCGGCCAGGACGCGCTGATGTCCAGCGACGCCTGGCCCGGACGGGTGATCCATGCGCGCGTCCATGAAGTCACCCCCAGCGGCGATCCCAACGCCCGCGCCTTCCGCGTTCGCCTGCTGCCCGAAAGCGCCGGTGACCTGCCGCTGGGCATCACGCTGGAGGTCAACGTCGTCACGCGCAGCACGCAACGCGCGGTGCTGGTGCCGGCTACCGCTGTGGCCGGCGACCGCCTGTGGGTGGTGGCGGACGGACAGGTCCATGCTCGCACGGTCCGGCGCGGGATCGAGGCCAACGACATGGCCGAGATCGTAAGCGGGCTGCGCGCGGGCGAGACGGTGGTCGTCGCCCCGCCCGCCGACCTTGCGGAAGGACGGAAGGTCAGGATCAAGACCCCGTGATCGGCCGCCTGCTCCTGTTGCTGCACATCGCCTCGCGCCACCTGCTGATGCGCCAGCGGCAGACGCTGGTGGCGACAAGCGGCGTGGCGGTGGGGGTCGGCTTCTTCCTGGCGGTCTCGGCGCTGATGGTGGGAAGCCAGGCCGATTTCGTGCGGCAGCTGATCGACGTTGCCCCGCACATCATCATCTCCGACGAATTGCGCAGCCCCGCGCCGCAGCCGGGGCGGCGCGCCTTTCCCGACGGGGCCGTGGTGCTGCACGGCTACAAGGTCCGCAA
This sequence comes from Novosphingobium sp. SCN 66-18, assembly GCA_001725355.1. Classification (GTDB taxonomy): domain Bacteria; phylum Pseudomonadota; class Alphaproteobacteria; order Sphingomonadales; family Sphingomonadaceae; genus Novosphingobium. Next base: position 71,825 of record MEGD01000005.1, on the reverse strand, counting down.
CGAGGTCCGCGGCATCAAGGACTGGCAGGCGGTGATGGCCAGCGCCGCCGCCATCCCCGGCGCGGTCGTCTCGCCCAGCCTTTCGGGCGCGGTCACGCTGCGGCTTGGCGGGCGCGAGGAGCCGCTGGGGGTGATCGGCATCGATCCCGCGCTGGAAGCCCGCGTCAGCACCATTTCCGACAAGCTGCGCGCGGGGCATCTCGACGATCTGGAGCGCGTGCAGGGCGGCGTCATCATCGGCGAGGAACTGGCCAGCCGGCTCGGCCTCAACATGGGCGATATCGTCGGCGCGACGGCGGCATCGGGCACCACGCGCTCGCTGCGCATCGTCGGCCTCGTCAAGAAGGGCAACTCGCAGCTCGGATCGTCCAACGGCTACATGCTGCTGCGCGAGGCGCAATCGCTGCTGGGCCGTCCGTTCATCATCAACCGCATCGGCATCAAGCTGAGCGATCCCTATACCGCGCAGGATATCGCCCGCACGCTGGAGCAACGCTATGGCTACAAGGCGGAAAGCTGGCAGGAACGCTCGTCCGATTTCCTCTCGCTGCTGGTGACGCGCAACATCATCATGTACACGGTGGTTTCCGCCATCCTGCTGGTGGCGAGCTTCGGCATCTACACCGCCGTTTCCAACAGCGTGGCCGACAAGCGGCGCGACATCGCGATCCTGCGATCAATGGGCTTTTCGGAAGCGGACCTGCAGATCGTGTTCGTCGTCGAAGGGCTGGCGCTGGCGGTGATCGGCGTGCTGCTGGGCTGGTTGCTGGGCTATGCGCTGATGAGCATTCTCGGTTCGCTGCGCTTTTCCATCGGGGGCGAGGACCAGTCGATCCCGATCGACCGCAGCGCGCGGCAATACCTGATCGCGGCAGCGGCCTCGCTGGTGGCGGGCGGCGTTGCGGCATGGCTGCCCGCGCGCAAATCGGCCAAGGTTGATCCCGTGGACATCCTGCGGGGGGCGATGTGAGCGCGCCCGCTCCTGAGAGGCCCGTCCTCGTTGCCGAAGGACTGACCCGGCGGCTGCCCGTCGATCCCCCGGTGACGCTGGTGGACGGCGCGGACCTTGCCATCCAGCCCGGATGCTTCACCGCCATCGTCGGGCCTTCCGGCTGCGGCAAATCCTCGCTGCTGTACCTGCTGGGCCTGATCGACCGGCCCACGCAGGGACGGCTGCTGTTCGAAGGGCGCGACATGACCCCGCTTTCGGGCGACGAACGCGCGCGCATCCGGCTCGAACATTTCGGCTTCGTGTTCCAGTTCCATTTCCTGCTGCCCGAATTCAACGCGCTGGAAAACGTGATGCTGCCGATCCGCAGGCTCGGGAAACTGTCCGGCGCCGAGGCCGATACACGCGCGCGGACCCTGCTCGCTGACGTAGGCCTGGGCGAAAAGGTGCTGAAGTCCCCCGACAAGCTTTCCGGCGGGGAACGCCAGCGGGTGGCCATTGCGCGTGCCCTGGCCAACGATCCCGCGCTGATCCTGGGCGACGAGCCGACCGGCAATCTCGATTCCACCAATTCGGCGCGCGTGGTCGACCTGTTCCGCACGCTGGCGCACGAGCAGGGCCGCGCGGTGGTCTGCGTCACCCACGATACGGGCATCGCCGAACTGGCCGATGTGCGCGTGACCATGCTTGACGGGCGGGTCGAGGAAGTGCGCCGTCAACATGCGGAACAGAACGAGACGCCACAGGGGTAACTGCGCCCCGCTTTCCTAATCCGCCGCACCATGCCAGACAGGGCCTGCGAAGTCCGCGCGGGTGAGGGGCGATCCTTTCCGCTGGACCGTGTCAACTTTGTCTACTTCGTCAGGAAAAGGCGGAGTTTCCTGAACGGAGATCGAGCATGAGCGCAGGCGAATCGGGCACGGGGGCGGTCCGGGAGCTGACCTTGCGCGGCGTGGTGCTTGGCGCGGTGCTGACGGTCGTGTTCACGGCGGCCAACGTCTATCTGGGCCTGCGCATCGGGCTGACGTTCGCCACCTCGATCCCGGCGGCGGTAATTTCCATGGCGGTGCTGCGGCTGCTTTCGGGCGCGACGATCCAGGAAAACAACATCGTCCAGACGATCGCCAGTTCGGCGGGCACGCTTTCGGCCATTGTCTTCGTGCTACCGGGCCTGGTCATGATCGGGTGGTGGACGGGCTTTCCCTATTGGGAATCGGTGGCGGTGATCGCGGTCGGCGGCATTCTGGGCGTGATGTATTCGGTGCCGCTGCGCCGCGCGCTGGTGACGGGATCGGACCTGCCTTATCCCGAAGGCGTCGCCGCGGCGGAAGTGCTCAAGGTCGGCGCGGGTGTCGGTGGCGCGGAAGAGAACCGGCGCGGGCTGGCGGCGGTGATGCGCGGAGCGCTGCTGGCGGCGCTCTATCCACTGCTCGCCAAGCTCAAGCTGGTGGCGGAGGAAGCCTCGACCCTGATCCGCGTCGGCGCGGGCGGCACCGCGTTCGGCGGCGGGCTGTCGATGGCGCTGGTCGGGGTCGGGCATCTCGTGGGGCTGGCAGTGGGCATCGCCATGCTGGTGGGCATCGTCATCAGCTTCGGCGTGCTGCTGCCGGTGTTGACCGCCGGCGGCCCGCCGGCAGGAACCGAGCTCGCCGATTTCATCTCCACCGTGTTCCGCCAGCGCATCCGTTTCGTGGGGGCGGGCGCGATCGGCGTGGCCGCGATCTGGACGCTGCTGCGGGTGATCGGCCCGATCGTGCGCGGCATCGCGGGCGCGATCGCCGCCAGCCGGGCGCGCAAGCAGGCGGGCTATGCCTCGCTGGACCTCACCGAGCGCGACCTGCCGATCGGCCTTGTCGGCGGCACGATCCTGCTGTCGATGGTGCCGATCGCCCTGTTGCTTGCGGATTTCGCGGCCGGCGGCCCGGTCGCTGAATCGCTGGGAATCGGGCTGGCGGCCGCCGTGCTCTATGTGCTGGTCGCCGGCATCTTCATCGCTTCGGTCTGCGGCTACATGGCCGGTCTCATCGGCGCGTCGAACAGCCCGATCTCCGGCGTGGGCATCCTGGCCGCGCTGGGCATCTCGCTGATCCTGCTGGCGCTCTACGGGCGGGGCGGGGATGCGGCGGCGACCAAGGCGCTGGTCGCCTTTGCGCTGTTCGTCACCGCGATCGTGTTCGGCGTGGCCACGATTTCCAACGACAACCTTCAGGATCTCAAGACCGGCCAGCTTGTCGGTGCGACGCCATGGCGTCAGCAGATCGCGCTCGTGCTGGGCGTGCTGTTCGGCGCGCTGGTGATCCCGCCCATCCTTGATCTGCTCAACGGCACCTTCGGGTTCCTTGGCGCGCCGGGCGCGGGCGAGAACGCGCTGGCGGCGCCGCAGGCTGCGCTGATCTCCACCATCGCGCAAGGGGTGCTGGGCGGCAGCCTGGACTGGAACCTCGTGGGCCTTGGCGCGGCGATCGGCGTGGCGGCGCTGGCGGTCGATGGCGCGCTGCGCCGGTCGGGGCGCGGCGCGTTGCCGCCGCTGGCGGTCGGCATGGGCATGTATCTGCCGACGCAGACCACCGGGATGGTCGTGATCGGTGCTATCCTGGGGCATCTCTACAACCGCTGGGCCAAGCGGCAGTCTGATCCGGAATTGGCGGAACGCATGGGCGTGTTGACCGCCACCGGCCTGATCGTCGGCGATGGCCTGTTCAACATCGCCTATGCCGCGATCGTGGCTGCCACCAACAACCCAGATTCGCTGGCGGTTGTGCATGAAAACCCGGTGGCCATGCCGCTGGGCATTGCCGTGTTCGCGGGGCTGGTGGGCTATGCCTACTGGCGGATGCGGCGCGATGGCGCCGCGCGCTGATCCGGCTTAGATGTCGGAGTTGCCGTTGTCGGACCCGGACGAATCGTCGCCCGCATCGACTCCGGTCGGCGTCCCGGCGTGGATGCAGCGTGGCCCGATGAACTCGCCTGCCGCATCGATCTGCCGGGCCATCGCGCGGTTGTTCAACTGATAGCGCCGGCCCTTCAGCGGGCCGCTCGTCATCGTCAGGATACGGCCGAAAAGCGCATAGGTGCCGCGTTTTCCGTCGGCCATCTGGTAGCTCGAATCCGGAATTGCGCGGAAGCTGTCGTCGGGCAGCGCGGTTGGCTGCACTTCGGCATCGCCCGGCAGTTCGCAGATCCAGCGCCCGCGCAGCAAGGTGTGGATCGGGCCGCCCGGAACGGCCTCAACCGGAGCCGTGACGACAAGCGCGCCGATCACGGCGAGCGAGGCAGGGAAAAGACGACGGTTCATGACGGATATGGCGCTAGCACGCGGCTGCCGCTTGAAGCAATCGGCCACAGCGGCTAAGGCGCGCGCTTCCCTACTCACGGTAAGGCTCTTTCCATCATGAAGATCAGCGGCGTGGACATCCGTCCGGGCAATATCCTGGAATACGAAAAGGGCATCTGGAAAGTTGCCAAGACGCAGCACACGCAGCCCGGCAAGGGCGGTGCGTTCATGCAGGTCGAGATGAAGAACCTCATCGACGGCCGCAAGACCAACGTCCGCTTCCGCAGCGCCGACACGGTCGAGCGCGTCCGCCTCGATACCAAGGACTTCCAGTTCCTCTATGCCGAAGGCGATGACCTGGTGTTCATGGACGTCGAAACCTACGACCAGATCACGCTGCCCAGCGATCTTCTCGGCGATGCCGCCGCTTTCCTGCAGGACGGCATGACCGTGCTGCTCGAAATGTACGACGAACGCCCGATCTCGGTGCAGCTGCCCGAACAGGTCGAAGCCACGATCGTCGAGGCCGACGCCGTGGTGAAGGGCCAGACCGCCTCCTCGAGCTACAAGCCCGCGATCCTCGACAACGGGGTGCGCGTGATGGTGCCGCCGCACATCGAAAGCGGCACGCGCATCGTCGTGGACGTGTACGAACGCTCCTACGTCGGCAAGGCGGGCTGATCCACGATGGCCGCAATTTCCGGACTGATCCGCGTGATGGAACGTGCCGCCCGCAAGGCCGGCACGCGCCTGCGCCGTGACTTTGGCGAAGTCGAACATCTCCAGGTCAGCCGCAAGGGGCCGGCCGACTTCGTGTCCAAGGCGGATCAGGCCGCCGAACGGACGATCTGGGACGAGCTGCGCCAGGCGCGGCCGGACTGGGGCTTCCTGATGGAGGAAGGCGGCGAGATCCCGGGCGAGCCCGGCAAGCCGCGCTTCATCGTCGATCCGCTCGACGGCACCAGCAACTTCCTCCACGGCATCCCGCATTTCGCGATCTCGATCGCGGTGCAGGAACCGACGCTGGATGGCCGGGGCTGGGGCGAAGTGACCGCCGGCATCGTTTATCAACCCGTGACCGACGAGAGCTTCTGGGCTGAAAAGACCCGTGGCGCTTGGTTGCAGGACCGCCGCTTGCGCGTTTCGGCGCGCCGCCATCTGGACGAGGCGCTGATCGCCACCGGCGTTCCCTTCGCGGGCCGGGGCGATATGGGTGAATGGACCCGGATCTATCACGAGCTTGGCCCGCGCGTGGCCGGCATCCGTCGCTTCGGCGCGGCCTCGCTCGATCTCGCGTGGGTGGCGGCAGGCCGTTACGACGGGTTCTGGGAAAGCAGCCTGCAACCGTGGGACAGCGCCGCCGGATGCCTGCTGGTGCGCGAAGCCGGGGGATTCGTTTCGGACTACAAGGGCCGTTCGCTGCCGATCTGCGACGAAACCGTCCTGGCCGGCAACGACGCGCTCCATTCCAAGCTGCACAAGCTGGTCGTGGGCGCGCTCAAGGCACGCTGAGCGGGCAGGCTCCCCCGGGGGGGGGGCGGGGGCCTGTTCAAAAATTGTACATTGGCTCTGGCTTGCCGGGAAACAGCGCCCTATAGGGCGCCTTCGTTCTCCGGCAAGGCCGGGGTTTCGTCGAACGCGCGGGCGTGGCGGAATGGTAGACGCAGCGGATTCAAAATCCGCCGTTGGTGACAACATGCCGGTTCGAGTCCGGCCGCCCGTACCACACTCCTGAAAGCGAGGGAGCCTCAGCACTCCCCCCTTCAACACTCCCCGCTTCAACACTCCTCGCCGACAAGGCGCCGGCCGTTGCGCTTGACCGGCGGCGCGGTGCGCGCGGGCCGCTCGCCCAGGATGCGCAGCAGCGACAGCGCGATCCGCACCTCCGCGAAATCGTCGCCGCGCCCTTCGGACACCATCGCGGCCTCGGTCTCGAAGCCGCCGTCGCGCAAGTGCCGGGCGGCCGCCTGCCGCGCGATGTCGATCGTTGCTGTGTCCGTCATGATCCGTCCTGTCCTGTTGCCCTGTCGATGTGGGAGCCGATGTGGGGCCTGCGCACGCCATTGCCACAAAGCATTTCTTCGGGGCCGGGAAAGGACGTTTGCACCGGCCCCGCCCGGCGATAGAGTGGCGCGATGACGTTCCGCTCCCTGCTGGCGCTCGGCGCCGCCGCCCTTTGCTTCCCCGCCACCATCCACGCTGCAGCGCCCGATCTGCGCGCGGAAATCGCCGCCGACCTGCCGGGGCTGGTGCAGACGTACCGAAACCTGCACGCGCACCCGGAACTCAGCTTCCAGGAAGTGAAGTCCGCCGCGCAGATGGCCGCCGCCGCGCGCAAGGCGGGGTTCGAGGTGACGGAGAAAGTGGGTCGGACCGGCGTCGTGGCGGTGCTGCGCAACGGCGCGGGGCCGACCGTGCTGATCCGCGCCGACATGGACGGACTGCCGGTGGTCGAACAGACCGGGCTGCCCTTCGCCTCGAAGGATCGCGGCACGTCCACGGCAGGTGTGGAAAGCGGGATCATGCACGCCTGCGGGCACGACACGCACATGACCGCGTGGATGGAAGTCGCCAAGTTGATGGCTGCGCACCGCGATGCGTGGTCGGGCACGCTGGTGATGATCGGCCAGCCGGCGGAGGAAGTGGGCCTTGGCGCGCGCGCGATGCTGGCGGACGGCCTTTTCACCCGCTTCCCCAAGCCCGATTTCGCGCTGGCGTTTCACGATACCGGCGATCTCCCCTCGGGCGTGATCGGGGTGACGCCGGGCTACGCGCTCGCCAATGTCGATAGCGTGGACATCACCGTGAAGGGCCTTGGCGGGCACGGCGCCTATCCGCAGACGACGAAAGACCCGATCGTGCTGGCCAGCGCCATCGTCATGCGCCTGCAGACGCTGATCAGCCGCGAAAACAGCCCGTTCGAGCCGGGCGTGGTCACCGTCGGCAGCTTCCATGCCGGCGCCAAGCACAACATCATCCCCGATGAGGCCAGACTGCAACTGACCGTGCGCAGCTACAGCGACGATCAGCGCAAGCTGCTGCTCGATGGCATCCGGCGCATCGCGGCGGGCGAGGCCATGGCGTCGGGGGTGCCGCAGGACCGGATGCCCACGGTATCGGTGCTCGATCCCTATACCCGCGCCACGTTCAACCCGCCCGCGTTCAGCCAGCGCGTGCTGGCCGATATGAAGCGGCAGTTCGGCGAGGACGGCGCGGTGCAGACGCCGCCGGTGATGGCGGGCGAGGACTTCGGCGAGTTCTGGCGTACCGATCCCGATCACATGGGCGCGACGATCTTCTGGGTCGGCGGTCGCCCGGCCAGCGAACTGGACGCCGCGAAGCGCGAGGGACGGGCGCTGCCATCGCTGCACAGCCCGTTCTGGGCGCCCGAGGCGGACAAGGTCATCGCCGCCGGCGCGGAAGCGCTGGCCAGCGAGGCGATGCGGCTGATGCCCAAGGGGTGACAGCGGCGGGGACTCTGGCGATCATGCGGCTTGCGTTCCTGATACGTTCCCATTAAGCGCAGGCCATGGCCAAACCCAAGCGCCGCTATGTCTGCCAGTCCTGCGGCAGCGTTTCTCCCCGCTGGCAGGGACAGTGCGCCGATTGCGGCGAATGGAACACGCTGGTGGAGGAAGCGCCCGAGACGGTGTTTTCTGCCAGGCATGATCTGTCGAGCGGCGGGCGGCTGGTATCGTTCGTTTCGCTCGATCAGCCCGTCAAGCTGCCGGAGCGGCGCAAGACCGGCCTTGCCGAATTCGACCGCGCGCTCGGTGGCGGGCTGGTGCCGGGATCGGCGATCCTGATGGGCGGCGATCCGGGAATCGGCAAGTCCACGCTGCTGTTGCAGGCGGCTGCCTGCATCGCGCTGTCGGGCGCGGAGGCGGTCTATATCAGCGGCGAGGAAGCGTCCGACCAGGTGCGCCTGCGCGCCGACCGGCTCGGCCTGGGCAACGCGCCGATCCGGCTCGCGTCCAACACTTCGGTGCGCGACATCCTGACGACGCTGGGCGGAATGACGCCGCCGGCGCTGCTGGTGATCGATTCGATCCAGACGATGCATTCGGACCAGATCGAAGGCGCGCCGGGCACGGTCAGCCAGGTGCGCGGCTGCGCGTTCGAACTGATTCGCTATGCCAAGGAAAACGGCGTCGCCCTGGTGCTGGTGGGCCATGTCACCAAGGACGGCTCGATCGCCGGCCCGCGCGTGCTGGAACACATGGTCGACGTGGTGATGAGCTTCGAGGGCGAGCGCAGCCACCAGTACCGCATCCTGCGCGCGTTGAAGAACCGCTTCGGCGCGGTGGACGAGATCGGCGTTTTCGCGATGGCGGGGGCGGGGCTGGAGGAGATCGGCAACCCCTCCATGCTGTTCCTGTCGGGCCGGGACGAACCGGTCCCGGGCAGTTCGGTGTTCCCCGCGCTGGAAGGGACGCGGCCGGTGCTGGTGGAGATCCAGGCGCTCACCGTGCGCCTCGCCAGCGGGGCCACGCCCCGGCGCGCGGTGGTGGGCTGGGACAGCGGACGACTGGCCATGCTACTGGCCGTGCTGGAAGCGCGCTGCGGCCTGAATTTTTCCGCGGCCGAAGTCTATCTCAACGTGGCGGGCGGCTATCGCCTGACCGATCCGGCCGCCGATCTCGCGGTCGCGGCGGCGCTGGTTTCGGCGCTGGCCGACCGGCCGCTGCCAGCGCAAGCAGCGTGGTTCGGCGAAATATCGCTGGCGGGCGAAGTCCGGCCCGTGGCGCACAGTTCCATTCGCCTCAAGGAAGCCGCGAAACTCGGCTTTTCTCGCGCCTATGGCCCCGATGGAAGCACCGAGAAGGTGGCCGGCCTCAGCTATGCGCCGTTGCGATTGCTGCCAAATCTCGTTGACCGGATTGTGGGCGGCTCCTAATTTCATCGGGCAATGACCGGCTTCGACTATGTTGTATTCCTGATCGTCGCGGTCGGCGCGATCGGTGGATTCTTTCGCGGCTTCGTGGAGGAAATCCTCGCCGTGGCGGCGTGGTGCATCTCGCTGTTCGCGGTGCATTACCTGCACGAACCGCTCACGCAACTGCTGACCCCCTATCTGGAAAACGAGACCGGCGGCGGCGTGCTCGCCTTCGTGCTGCTGCTGATCGTGCCTTATGGCATCACGCGGTTCATCGCGCGAAGAATGGGCAGCGCCAGCCGGAATTCGGTGCTGGGGCCGATCGACCGGTTGCTGGGATTCGGCTTCGGTGCGGTGAAGGGGTTCATCATCGTCGTTCTGGGCTTTTCGATCCTGGTCTTCGGTTATGACGTGGTGTGGGGTGTCAGCGGCCGGCCCATGTGGATTTCGCAGGCGCGCACCTATCCGTTCCTAAACGCGGCCAGCGAGGAACTGATGACGATGATCGCGGATCGCCGCGCGGCGGCGGAAGCGGACGCCAAGGCCGACGAAGCCGCCAAGGCAAAGAAGGACAAGGCCGCCGCGCACAAGAAAGCGGCCAGGAAGTCGGCCACACGCCATCGCGCCGATACGTCCGCCGACAAGGAAGACTGAAGCATGGCCAGTTCCGCGCGCGCTCTCTACACGCCGGCCATGCTGGCGGCGGCGGCGGGGCTGGCGAACTGGCCATGGGATGAAGCCCTGCCCTTGCGGGGCGAGGCGCGCTCGCGCAGCTGCGGCAGCACGATCGGGCTGGCGCTGCGGACCGATGCCGATGGCAGGATCAGCGCGCTGGGCCTGCGGCCGCACGCCTGCGCGGTAGGGCAGGCGGCGGCGTCCGTTTTTGCCGAAGCCGCGATCGGGCGCGATGCCGCCGCCATCGCGGCCGCGCGCGATGCGCTGGCAGCATGGCTGGCGGGCGATGGCGCGATGCCGGACTGGCCGGGCATCGACCTGATCGCCGTCGCCCGCGATTATCCGGCACGCCATGGCGCGATCATGCTGGCCTGGGAGGCCGCGCTTTCCGCGCTTGAACAGGGGGCTTGAACGGCTCTTTCCCGATCCCGCCACGTTCGCTAGAGCGGGGGCTACAAACGGGGAAGAGGACGGACCATGGCAGCAGCGGGCGCTGAACCAAGCGCGGCGGACATTCGGCTGGTTATCGCCGCATCATCGGCCGGCACCGTGTTCGAATGGTACGATTTCTTCATCTACGGCACGCTCGGGGCCATTCTGTCCAAGGCGTTCTTTCCTACCGGCAACGCCACGCTGGAAATGCTGCTGTTCTGGCTGGTCTTCGCGGTCGGCTTCGGTTTCCGGCCGCTCGGGGCGATCCTGTTCGGCTTTCTGGGTGACCGGCTCGGCCGCAAATACACGTTCCTCGTCACGGTTACGCTGATGGGCATCGCCACGGCGGGGGTCGGCCTGATCCCTTCCGCCGCGACCATCGGCATGGCCGCGCCGGTGCTGGTGATCCTGCTGCGCATTCTGCAGGGGCTGGCGCTGGGCGGCGAGTACGGCGGTGCCGCCGTGTATGTCGCCGAGCATTCCGAACCCGGCCGCCGCGGCTATTTCACCAGCTATATCCAGGCCAGCGTGGTTGGCGGGTTCGTGCTCAGCTTGATCGTGGTGCTTACCTGCAAGAGCCTGATGAGCGAGGCGGTGTGGAAGGACTGGGGCTGGCGCGTGCCGTTCCTCGTCAGCCTGGCGCTGCTGGCGGTATCGCTGTGGATGCGCATGAAACTGTCGGAAAGCCCGGTGTTTCAGGCGATGAAGGAACAGGGCGAAATCGCCGGCAATCCCTTCGTCGAAAGCCTGACCTATCCCGGCAACAGGAAGCGCCTGTTCATCGCGCTGTTCGGCATCGCGGCCGGGCTGACGGTGATCTGGTACACCGCGATGTTCACCGGCCTTTCGTTCCTGAAATCGGCGATGCGCGTGGAAGATACCCTGGCCGAAATCGTCGTCGGCGTGGGCGCGGCGGTGGGCATGCTGTTCTACCTGCTGGCGGGCCACATTTCCGACAGGGTCGGCCGCAAGAAGCCGATCGTGATCGGATATCTCGCCACGCTGCTGCTGCTGTTCCCGGCATTCTGGCTGATGGGCGCCTCCGCCAACCCCGCGCTGGCGGAACAGGCACGCCGCGCGCCGGTCACCGTCGCTGGCCCGGATTGCAGCTACAGCGCGTTTTCGACCGAGCAATCGACGCAGTGCGGAAAGCTGCTGGCCGATCTGGCGGGATCGGGCGTGCCCTATAGCCTGAAGACCGCGCCGGCGCTTTCGTTGAGCGCGGGGAACCGCATTCTGCCGCTCGATGCCTATCCCTGGGGAGACAAGGCAGGGCGCGCCAAGGCCTTGCAGGCGACGCTGGCCGATGCCGGGTATGATTTCACCAAGGTTCGCCCCGGCCCGGTGCAGATTGCCGGCATCATCGCCTCGCTGTTGCTGCTGATGGCTCTGTCCGGCTTTACCTACGGCCCGGTCGCCGCGCTGCTGACGGAAATGTTCCCGCCCCGCATCCGCTACAGCTCGATGTCGATCCCTTATCACATCGGCACCGGGTATTTCGGCGGCTTCCTGCCGTTCATATCGAGCCTTATCGTGGCCAAGACCGGCGATCCCTACTCGGGCCTGTGGTACACCTGGGTCGTGGTGGCGGTGGCTTTCCTCGTGGCGATGTGGGGGCTAAAGGGCGGTCCTCCACAAGCCTATGGTGACGATGCCGTCTGATCCCACCCGTTTCGCTGTTCCTCCCGCCGCGCTTCGCCTGAGGCTGGACCGGGAGTCGCTCGCCCACAACTGGCGGACGCTGAACGGTTGGTCGGGCAAGGCGGTCGCGGGCGCGGCGGTGAAGGCCGATGCCTATGGCATGGGGGCAACCGTAGTGGTGCCGGAACTGGCGCGCGCGGGGTGTCGTGACTGGTTCGTGGCGCACTGGAGCGAGGCGGCGGCGCTGTTGCCGCATGTGCCGGCGGAGCAGATCGCCGTGCTGCATGGACCGCTGAACGATGCCGACGTGGCATTCGCGCTTGAAAGCGGCGTGCGGCCGGTGCTCAATTCGCTGGAGCAGGCCCGGCGCTGGTCCGCCGCTGCCGGTGGCGCGTGCCACGTCATGGTTGATACGGGCATCAACCGCCTGGGTCTGGCGATGGGCGATCTGGGCGACCCGGTGCTGCGTGCGCTTTCCATCGATTGCTGCATCAGCCATCTGGCCTCGGCGGACGAGGACGTGCCGCAGAACGCGCAACAGCTCGACCGGTTCGGACATGTGCGCCAGCAGGTGCCGGCGCGGCGCTACAGCCTGGCCAACAGCGCGGGAATCATGCTGGGCGATGCCTATCATGCGGACCTGACGCGGCCGGGGCTGGCGCTTTACGGCGGGATCGCGCGCGCGGAAATGGCGGGAACGATCCGCCAGGTCGCCTATCCCGAAGCGGCGGTGCTGCAGGTCCGCCGGATCGAGGCGGGCGAGGGTGTGGGATACAACGCCACCTTCATTGCTCCGCGCGCGATGCGCGCGGGCGTGATCGCACTGGGCTATGCCGACGGCTATCTGCGCTGCTGGTCGGGCAAGGGCGGCCTTTCGTGGCGGGGTGTCCACGTTCCGGTGCTGGGGCGAATCTCGATGGACCTCACTATCGTCGCGCTGGACGATGTGCCCGGTTGCGGCGAGGGCGACTGGCTGACGGTCGATTATGACCCCGTTTCGGCGGCCGCGATCAGCGGATTGTCTCAATATGAACTCTTTACCCTGCTCGGGCGTCGATTTTTCCGCCAATCCTGAGACAAGTGGGCTTGTGTACCCTTGTTGCACCGCACATACTGCGTCTGCTAATGACGCCAATAACTTGAAGGGCGCGCAACGATGGCTAACCAGTCCAAAGACGGCGATACCGTAATCATCAAGAAGTACGCCAACCGGCGGCTCTACAACACGCGGACGTCGAGCTACATCACGCTGGACCATCTCGCCCAGATGGTGAAGGAACTTCCAGGTGATCGATGCCAAGACGGGCGCGGACCTGACGCATTCGATCCTGGCGCAGATCATCATGGAAGAGGAATCGGCGGGCGAGCAGATGCTGCCCACCAACTTCCTGCGCCAGTTGATCTCCATGTACGGCAATTCGATGCAGGCGCTGCTGCCCGGCTATCTCGAAGCGTCGATGGACTATTTCCGGGAAAACCAGAACAAGCTGCGCAAGGCGATCGAGGACAGCATCGGCGCCAACCCGCTGGCGCAACTGGCCCAGCGCAACATGGAAATCTTCAAGGCCGCCGCCGCCGCCTTCGTGCCGGGCGCCCCCGCGCGTGAAGCGGAAAAGCCCGCCGCCGGCGAAGGTGACGAACTGGCCGAACTGCGCAAGCAGATGGCCGAAATGCAGAAGAAGCTGGACCAGATCACGAAATAGCGTTGATCGCTGGGGCACGCGCGGACGCCGGTGGCCTCGTCCACCGGCGATGAACCTTGCGGAGCCGCCGCAAACCGTCTTGCCCCTTTGCCGATTGCCGCTTAACCCGCGCGGCATGAACCAGTCCAAGATCAAGCACGCGCTGAACGTCACGCGCGATGAAGACTTTGCCCAGTGGTACCAGGCGGTGATCGCCGAGGCCGAGCTTGCCGAGGAATCGGGCGTGCGCGGCTGCATGGTGATCAAGCCGTGGGGCTATGGCATCTGGGAACGCATCCAGAAGATCATGGATGAACGCATCAAGGAAGCGGGCGTCGAGAACTGCTACTTCCCGCTGTTCATCCCGCTGTCCTACTTCGCCAAGGAAGCCGACCATGTGGAAGGCTTCGCCAAGGAGATGGCGGTCGTTACGCACCACCGTCTGATCGCCGACGCCAAGGGCGGCCTCGTGCCCGATCCCGAGGCGAAGCTGGAAGAGCCGCTGGTCGTTCGTCCCACGTCGGAAACGGTGATCGGCGCCGCGATGGCCCGCTGGGTGCAATCCTGGCGCGATCTGCCGCTGCTGACCAACCAGTGGGCCAACGTCGTGCGCTGGGAAATGCGCACGCGCATGTTCCTGCGCACCAGCGAATTCCTGTGGCAGGAAGGGCATACCGCGCACGCCGATGAGGCCGACGCGATGCAGGAAACCCTGCGCGCGCTGGAAATGTACCGCTCCTTCGCCGAGGACGTGCTGGCGATGCCCGTCATCGCCGGTGCCAAGCCCGAGAACGAACGCTTCCCCGGCGCGGTCGCGACTTATTCGATCGAGGCTATGATGCAGGATGGCAAGGCGCTGCAGGCCGGCACCTCGCACTATCTCGGCACTGGGTTCGCGGAGGCGGCGGGCATCCGCTACCAGGACAAGGAAGGCCAGCAGACGCTGTGCCACACGACAAGCTGGGGCGTATCCACCCGCATGATCGGCGGCGTCATCATGACGCATGGCGACGACGACGGCTTGCGCGTGCCGCCGCAGGTGGCGCCGCAGCAGATCGTGATCCTGCCGATGCTGCGCGATAACGACGGTGACGAGGCGCTGCTCGCCTATTGCGAAGGCCTGCGCGCCGCTCTGGCGAAGCAATCGGCGTTCGGGGAGCGCGTGCGCGTGCTGCTCGACAAGCGCCCCGGCAAGGCCACCGCCAAGCGCTGGGCCTGGGTGAAGAAGGGCGTGCCGCTGGTGCTCGAAATCGGCGGCCGCGATGCCGAAGGCGGCCAGGTCAGCGCGCTGCGCCGCGACCGGCTGTGGCGCGAGGACGGCAAGCCCAACTTCGTGGCGCAGGCGAAGGACGATTTCGTCGCCGCGGCGGTGGCCGAACTGGAAGCGATCCAGCAGGCGCTCTTTGCCGAAGCGCGGGCGAAGCGCGATGCGCAAGTGGTGCGCGACGTGACCGATCTGGACGGCCTCGCCGCCTATTTCGCAGAAGACCGGAAGTTCCCGGGCTGGGTGGAAATGGGCTGGTCCCGCCCCACCGGTGCGGCGCTCGACAAGGTCGTCGAAACGCTCAAGGGCCTCAAGCTGACCATCCGCAACACCCCGATGGATGCCGCGCCTCCGGAAGGGCTGTGTCCGTTCACCGGCGAACCGGTGGTCGAACGCATCCTGATCGCACGGGCTTATTGATCGGAAAGGGCGGGCAACCATCGGGTTCTCCGCCCTTTTTCCTGCCGGCGCTTGCGAGGGGCAGGGGCGACCGGTTACCCTGCGTGGCATGAAGCGCCTCTCCGTTATCGCCCTGCTCGCCGTCACCTGCTCCGCCCCGGCCATCGCGGCGCCCGAAGACGCCATTTCGCAAGCCCGTCTCGAAGCGGACGTGGCGAAGCTGGTGTCGTTCGGCACGCGCCATACCCTGTCCACACAGACCGACCCCAAACGCGGGATCGGCGCGGCGCGGGCCTGGGCCGAAGCGGAATTCCGCAAGATCTCCAAGGCTTGTGGCAACTGCCTCGAGATCGTGCTGCCCGAACGCATGGTGCAGGGCGAGCGCGTGCCCACCCCGACGCGCCTGGTCGACGTGGTCGCGATCCAGCGTGGAACCGAACGCCCCAACGAGGTGGTGATCGTGCAGGGACACATCGACAGCCGCGCCTCGGACGTCCTCAACGCCACGATCGACGCGCCGGGCGCCAACGATGACGGTTCGGGAACCGCGCTGGTGCTGGAAGCGGCGCGCGTGCTGTCGCGGCAGAAATTCCCCTCGACGATCGTCTATGCCGCGCTTTCGGGCGAGGAACAGGGGTTGCTGGGAGGCAAGCTGCTGGCCGATTACGCGGCGGAGCATGGCTGGACAATCAAGGCCGTGTTCAACAACGACATCGTCGGCGGATCGCGCGGGTCTGACGGGTGGAAGGACGATACCCACGTCCGCATCCTCTCCGAAGGGCCGCGCGCCGATGGCACCGACGCGCTTCGCGCGGCGCAGCGGCGCTTCGGCGGCGAGAACGACAGTCCTTCGCGCAACCTTTCGCGCTGGCTGGCCGGGCTGGCCACGAGCGACGCGGCGGGGCTGGAAGTCCGCCAGATCTGGCGCGCCGACCGCATGGGGCGTGGCGGGGACCAGCTGCCGTTCTCCGACAAGGGCTATCCCGCGGTGCGCTTCACCGTGGCGGTGGAGGACTACGAGCATCAGCATCAGGATCTCCGCACCGAAAACGGGGTGAAGTTCGGCGATACGATCGGCGAGATGGACTTCCCCTATCTGGCCAAGGTCGTCCGCATCAATGTGCGCGGGTTGGCGGCACTGGCCGCCGCGCCGATGCCGCCGGTGGCGACGGTCAAGGCGGCCGTATCGACCTGGACTGACGTGGCTTGGAAGCCGGTGGATGGCGCCGCCAGCTACACGGTCTGGCGGCGGCGCACGGATGCCCCGGCATGGCAGGAGAAAGTCCGCGAAGGTGTGACCGACACCAGCGTCCGTTTCGATGGCGTGCGCGGTGACGACTGGTTCTTCGGGGTCAGCGCGAAAGCGGCCGACGGCAGCGAAAGCCCGGTCGCCTCGGCGCTGCCCGGGGGTGGGTTCGTGCCGGTCGCGTCCGCACTCCCCTGACGGTAGCGCCAATGCCGATCCATTGGCGCTAGACGCGATTGCGCAGGCGCGGCAGAAACAACGCGTCTTGCAGCGGAGATTGGATCGAGGGATGCTTGGAGCGGTTCGGCACGGCTTGGTCCATATTTTCGATCCCCGCGGTCGCGATGCGCGTCAGACGTTCTGGTATTACGTGCTGTTCGTGGTCTTGTTGCGCGTCGCGGGCGGTATGGCCGTTTCGATTCCGCTTACGGTGAACATGATGCGCGCAGGGTTTGAGGCGGCGCAACGCAACGATGGCGAGGCCGTTGTCCAGGCGCAGATGATGCAGCAGATGACGGGCATGATGCAGACCATGGCCGGTGTGGGGATCGTCATCGGCGTGGTCACGATGGTGCTGCTGGCTGCCAGTCTGGTCCGGCGGCTGCACGACAGCGGCCTTTCCGGCTGGCTTGTGCTGGTGCCGGGCCTGTCTTACGCCGTGGCACTGGCGATGCTGCCGACGCAGATGGACCGTGCGATCGCGTTGATGCAACGGATGCAGGCGCCGGGATCAGCCGCCACAAATCCCATGGCGATGATGCAGGCGCAGGGACCGATAGCGCTGCTGGGCTGGGCTCCTGCGCTGTTCGTGGTGATTTTCGGGGTCCTGAAATCGACAGACGGGCCCAATCGCTACGGCGACGAGCCCACGCGCTTCTAGGTCGAAATAGGGGCGTGTCCCACCGCGATCAGGTGTGATTCAAGTGACGTTCGCCTTGAGTTGCGGGCGGCAAAGCGCCACATGGCGTGGATGCCTTTCCCCAAAACGCTTCGCCCAGAGCCCGGCCTGCCCACGCGTCAGCAGGTGCTCGATTTCATCGCCCGGTCGGACGAGCCTGCCGGCAAGCGCGAGATCGCGCGCGCGTTCGGGCTGAAGGGGCAGGAGAAGATCGCGCTCAAGGCGCTGCTCAAGGACATGGCCGAGGAAGGCCTGATCGACGGCAACCGCACCGCGTTCCACCGGATGGGCGGCGTTCCGCGCGTGACCGTCCTGCGCGTGGTCGATACCGAGGACGGCGAGGCGATCGCCATTCCCGATAGCTGGCATCCCGACGACGGCGCGCCGCCGCCGCGTCTGCGGCTGGTGGAGCAGCGCGGCAAGCAGCGGCAGCAGGCGCTGCGCGTGGGCGACCGGGTGCTGGCGCGCACCGAGGAAGCCGGGAAGGGCTGGATCGCCCACGCGATGAAGAAGCTCCCCGCCCAGACCGACCAGATGCTGGGCGTGGTCGAGATCGACGGCGCGGGCAAGGGATGGCTCGCCCCGGTGGACAAGCGCGTGCGCAACGCGGTGCCGATCAGCGATCTGGGGCAGGCGGAAGCCGGGCATCTGGTGCTCGCGGAACCGGCCGGGCGCTCGCCCCGCGCGGGCCTCAAAGTGACGACGGTGCTGGGCGATCCGCTCGCCCCGCGCGCGTTCAGCCTGATCGCCATCCACAAGTACGGCATCCCCTTCTCGTTCACGGAAAAGGCGATCGAGGAAGCGAGGCTCGCGGCGGCCCTGCCGCTCAGCGAGGACCATCGCGAGGATCTGCGCCACCTGCCGATCGTCGCCATCGATCCCATCGACGCGCGCGATCATGACGACGCGATCTGGGCGGAGCCGGATGGCGAGGGCGGCTTCCGCGCGCTCGTCGCCATCGCCGATGTGAGCTTCTATGTTCGCCCGGGCGGCGCGCTGGACCGGGATGCGCGCAAGCGGGGCAACTCGGTCTATTTCCCCGACCGCGTCGTGCCGATGCTGCCCGAAGTGCTGAGCGCCGATGTCTGTTCGCTCAAGGCGGGATCGGACCGCGCGGCGATGGCGTGCCACATGACGATCGATGCGCAGGGCCGCGTGACGTCATGGCGCTTCACGCGCGCGCTGGTGCGGATCGCGGAAGTCATCGCCTACGAGGAAGCGCAACGGCGGATCGATGCCGACGAAGCCGAGGCGCACCTCGTGAACCTGTGGGCCGCGTGGCGGCTGCTGGAAAAGGCGCGAAAGGATCGCGATCCGCTGGAGCTCGACCTGCCCGAACGGCGCGTGATGCTCGACGAACAGGGGCGGATCGCCGAAGTGGCGCTGCGCGAACGGCTCGACGCGCATCGCGTGGTCGAGGATTTCATGGTCACCGCCAACGTCGCTGCTGCCAAGGCGCTGGAGGCGAAAGTCGCGCCGGTGGTCTATCGCATCCATGAACCGCCCACGCGCGAAAAGCTGATCGCGCTGAAGGAGTACCTGGCCACGTTCGATCGCAAGCTGGCGCTGGGGCAGGTCATCACGCCGTCGCTGTTCAACCGGATGCTGAAGGACGTGACCGACGACGCGGAAAAGGCGCTGGTCATGGAAGCGGTGCTGCGCAGCCAGACACAGGCCTATTATGGCCCGCGCAACGCCGGCCACTTCGGCCTTTCGCTGGGCAGTTACGCCCATTTCACCTCGCCTATCCGCCGCTATTCGGACCTGCTGGTCCATCGCGCGCTGGTCGATGCCTATGATCTGGAGCAGCCGCGCCCGAAGGACCACGACCTGCCGCCAGCGACCGGCCTTGCCGACCGCGACCGCAACGATCTGGCGCGCGTGAGCGAGGCGATCAGCGCCAGCGAGCGGCGGGCGATGGAGGCCGAGCGCGAGACGATCGACCGCTATGTGGCGGCCTGGCTAGCGGGCCGCGTGGGCGAAGTGTTCGATACGCGCATCACCGGCGTCCAGAAGTTCGGCCTGTTCGCCACGATCATCGGGCTGGGCGGGGATGGGCTGGTGCCCGTTTCCGTGCTGGGCGCCGAACGCTTCGCCTATGACGAAAAGGCGCAAGTGCTGGAAGGCGAAAGCAGCGGCGAACAGTTTGCGATGGGCATGATCCTCAAGCTGCGGCTGGCCGAGGCCAATCCGCTGACGGGGGCGCTGAAGTTCGAGCCGGTCGACGTGGCCGAAGGCGTCAGCCGGATCGAGCGCCGCGGCGGCAAGCTGCCGGGGAAGCCGAAGCCCAAGGGCAAGTTCGCGGTCGGAAAGCGCGGGCGGCCGTCCAACATCCGCCATCAGGGCAAGCGCAAGTAGGGGCCGGGACTCAACCTGCCTGCAGCCCACCCCCAACCCCTCCCGCTTGCGGGAGGGGAGTGAGACTTGCGGCGCCGAAGGCGGCGTTAGTTGCAGCGGGGTGGGCTGACCACGCGCTGCGCTTGCATGGGATCAAGCAGCCCAAACCCAGCCGTTCTCAACTCAGCGCGTCGATCGCTTCATCGTCCATGCCGCCGGGCACGATCATCAGCGGGCAGGGCAGTTGTCCGGCGTGGGTGCTGAAATGGGTAATCATCGGGCCGGGCGCGCCGTCGGCCGCGGCCCCCAGCACCAGCGCCGAAACCTCGGGATGTTCGCGCAGGTAATCGCGCACGACGTCCGGGCCGTTGCCCTGGCGCACCGAGATGATCGGCGTCAGCCCGGATTCGCTGGCCACGCTGCCAGCCGCGGTAGTGACCAGCACTTCGGCGCGATCCTTGGCCTCCTCCTCGATCGTGGCCTGCACGCCCGCGAAGGCGACGAATTCCTGCTTGGGCACGAGCGCGAGGATGTGAACGGTGCCGTCGGTGCGAACGGCGCGACGGGCGGCGAAACGCAGCGCTTGCCGCGCCTCGTCCGTTTCGTCCATAATGACCAGGTAGACACGCTGCTGAAGCATGGTCGTTTCCTTCCCGGATCTCCCTACCGGCAAATTCGTATGCAGGGCAAGCTTCAAGCCACTTGACCCGCAGGGCAAGGCCGTTGAAATGGCGACAAGAGGTGAGGCAGCCTGAAATAACCCAATTGGTTGCTTTTTGTTCAAATCAATAACCAAGGATGGAAACTGCGCCATGCCCATAGCCATCAAGATGCCCGCGCTTTCGCCGACGATGGAAGAAGGCACGCTTTCCAAGTGGCTGGTGAAGGTGGGCGACACGGTTTCGTCCGGCGACATCATGGCCGAAATCGAGACCGACAAGGCCACGATGGAGTTCGAGGCTGTCGATGAAGGCGTGATCGTTTCCATCGACGTGGCCGAAGGCAGCGAAGGCGTGAAGGTGGGCACGGTGATCGCCACGCTGGCAGGCGAGGACGAAGACGCCAGCGCGCCCGCGCCGAAGGCAGCGCCGGCTCCCGCGCCCGCCGCCACGGCGGCCCCTGCCGCAGCGCCCGCGCCTTCACCGGCACCCGCAGCCGCCACCACGGCGGCCGCCGCGCCCAGGGGGGATCGCGTCGTGGCGAGCCCGCTCGCCAAGCGTATTGCCGCCAGCAAGGGCATCGATCTGGCAAGCGTGAAGGGCACCGGCCCCAACGGCCGGATCGTGAAGGCCGACGTCGCGGGCGCGCAGCCCGGAGCGGCGCCTGTTGCCGCATCCGCCCCGGCGCCCACGCCGGCGGCAGCCCCGCCCCCCACGCCGGCTCCCGTCGCTGCCGCCAGCGTTCCCGACTTCGGCATTCCCTATGAAGCGCAGAAGCTCAACAACGTCCGCAAGACGATCGCGCGCCGCCTGACCGAAGCCAAGCAGACCATTCCGCACATCTACCTCACGGTGGACATTCAGCTCGACGCGCTGCTCAAGCTGCGTAGCCAGCTCAACAAGGCGCTGGAAGCGCAGGGCGTGAAGCTTTCGGTCAACGACCTCATCATCAAGGCGCTGGCCAAGGCGCTGGTGCAAGTGCCCAAGTGCAACGTCAGCTTCGCCGGCGACGAACTGCGCAGCTTCAGCCGCGCGGACATCTCGGTGGCCGTGGCCGCGCCTTCGGGCCTGATCACACCGATCATC
Source organism: Novosphingobium sp. SCN 66-18 (assembly GCA_001725355.1). Classification (GTDB taxonomy): domain Bacteria; phylum Pseudomonadota; class Alphaproteobacteria; order Sphingomonadales; family Sphingomonadaceae; genus Novosphingobium. The sequence continues at coordinate 50,407 of MEGD01000005.1, read as the reverse complement.
GTCGATGCTGGCGCCAAGTCGATCTCGACAATCGCCACGGAGATGAAGGAGCTGGCGAACAAGGCGCGCGAAGGCAAGCTGCAGCCGCACGAATACCAGGGCGGCACGGCTTCGCTCTCGAACCTTGGCATGTTCGGCATCAAGCAGTTCGATGCGGTCATCAATCCGCCCCAGGGCATGATCATGGCGGTCGGCGCGGGCGAACAGCGGCCCTATGTGGTCGATGGCGCGCTGTCGATCGCCACGGTGATGAGCGCCACGGGCAGCTTCGACCATCGCGCGATCGACGGCGCGGATGGCGCGGAACTGATGCAGGCGTTCAAGGCGCTGATCGAAAACCCGCTCGGCCTGATCGCCTGACGCTGCCGTGTCGGACGTCGACAACCCGCCGCTACCCGGTTCGGAGCCGGCGATCCGCATCACGGCGATGCCGGCGGACGCCAATCCGGCCGGTGACATCTTCGGCGGCTGGCTGATGGCGCAGATGGACATGGCGGCGGGCATTGTCGCCACCCGGCATTCGATGGGGCGCGCGGCCACGATCGCGGTGGAAGGCATGAAGTTCCACCACCCCGTTCACATCGGGGATGAAGTGACGGTCTATGCCGATCTTGCCTCGGTGGGCCGCACGTCGATGGTGATCGACGTGGAAGCCTGGCGACGCCCGCGCACGGGCAACGAGCGGCAGCGCGTGACGCAGGCGCGGTTCATCTTCGTCGCCATCGACGAGAGCCGGCAGCCGCGCGCTGTGCCGCCGATTGCCGTGGGAGGGAACGCGCATGGCTGAGGAACTGGTCATCCGCGTGACCGCGATGCCAACCGACCTCAATCCCTATGGCGGGGTGTTCGGGGGCTGGCTGATGAGCCAGCTGGCGCTGGGCGCCGGCTCGCTCGCCTCGCGCCGGGGCAAGGGCAAGGCCGTGGTGGTCGCCGCCACCGATTTCACCTTTCCGGGCGTGATGGCGGTAGGCGACGAACTGACCGTCCATGCCGAAATCGTCGCGCGGGGGCGCACGTCGCTGACGATCGTCGCACGCGGCGAAGGACGCGAACGCAATGGCGAAGCCGTGACCGAGGTCGCGCGCGGACAATTCAAATTCGTGCTGCTGGCCGATGATGGCCGGCCGCGCGCCATCGATGCAGTGGAGTGAACATGGCTGAACAGTATGACCTGATCGTCCTCGGATCCGGCCCCGGCGGCTATGTCGCGGCGATCCGCGCCGCGCAACTCGGCCTCAAGACCGCGATCGTCGAGCGCGAGCTGCTGGGCGGCATCTGCCTGAACTGGGGATGCATTCCCACCAAGGCGCTGTTGCGGTCGGCCGAAGTGTTCAATCACATGAAGCACGCCAAGGCCTATGGCCTTGCTGCCGACAACATCCGCGCCGACATCGAAGCGGTGGTCGCCCGTTCTCGCGGGGTGGCCAAGCAGCTCAACCAGGGCGTCACGCACCTGATGAAGAAGAACAAGATCACCGTCCACATGGGCACCGGCGTGCTGAAGGCGCCGGGCACGCTGGAAGTGACCAGTGACAAGGGCGTCGAGACGCTGAGCGCGAAGCATATCATCGTCGCCACGGGTGCGCGGGCACGCGATCTGCCGTTCGCCAAGGCCGACGGCAACCGCGTGTGGACCTATCGCCACGCGATGACGCCGAAGGAACAGCCGAGCAAGCTGCTGGTTATCGGCTCGGGCGCGATCGGCATCGAATTCGCCAGCTTCTACAACGACATGGGCACGGAAGTTACGGTCGTCGAGATGATGGACCGGGTCGTGCCGGTGGAAGACGCCGACGTTTCCGCCTTCCTCGAAAAGGCGCTGGTCAAGCAGGGCATGACGATCCTGACCGGGGCGGGCGTCGAAAGCCTCGACGTCAACGCCAGTGGCGTGAAGGCGAAGATCAAGGGCAAGGACGGCAAGGTGGTCGAAAGCCAGTTCAGCCACGTCATCGTCGCCGTGGGCATCGTGCCCAATACCGAGAACATCGGCCTCGAAACGCTGGGCGTGAAGGCCGAACGCGGCATCATTCAGATCGATGGCCACGGCCGCACCAACGTGACAAGGCCAGCCACGAAGGCGTGATCGCGGCGGAAGCCATCGCGCAGGAACTGGGCAACAAGGACGTGCATCCGCACGCCATGGATCGCGGTAACATTCCGGGCTGCACTTATTGCCACCCGCAGATCGCCAGCGTCGGCCTGACCGAAGCCAAGGCGAAGGAAGCGGGCTACACACTCAAGGTCGGCACGTTCCCGTTCATCGGCAACGGCAAGGCGATCGCGCTGGGCGAGCCGGAAGGCTTTGTGAAGACGGTGTTCGACGCCAAGACCGGCGAACTGCTGGGCGCGCACATGATCGGCGCGGAAGTGACCGAGATGATCCAGGGCTATGTCGTCGGCAAGACGCTGGAAACGACCGAAGCCGAACTGATGAACACCGTGTTCCCGCATCCGACGATCTCGGAATCGATGCACGAAAGCGTGCTCGCCGCCTACGGCCGCGCGCTGCATATCTGATCCTGGCCACCCCGGCGTTCCGGCATGACCGCGACTCATGATGCGATCGTGCTGGGCGCCGGCGCGGCGGGGCTGATGTGCGCGGCCACCGCCGGACAGAACGGGCGGCGGGTGGTCCTGCTCGATCACGCGGACGAGCCTGGCCGAAAGATCCTGATTTCCGGGGGCGGACGGTGCAACTTCACCAATATCCACACCGCGCATGACCGCTATCTTTCGCAGAACCGCCATTTCGCGCGCTCGGCTCTGAGCCGCTACACCCCGGCCGACTTCATCGCGCTGGTCGACCGCCATGGCATCGCCTGGCACGAGAAGACGCTGGGGCAACTGTTCTGCGATGGATCGGCGCGGCAGATCGTGGCGCTGCTGCTCGACGAATGCGCGGCGGGGCAGGTCGAGGTGCTGTGCGCCATGGCGGTGGGCGAGGTCGGCCACGCCGATGGCCTGTTCCGCGTGGAGGCGGGTGGCCGTACTTTTTCCGCGCCGGCGCTGGTGCTGGCCACGGGCGGGCCGTCCATTCCCAAGATGGGCGCGACCGGCTTCGCCTATGATCTGGCGCGACGCTTCGGGCTGAAAGTGGTGCAACCCCGTCCGGCGCTCGTGCCGCTGACGCTGGGTGGGGACGAAGCGTTGTTCCGCGATCTGTCGGGCGTTTCGACCGAGGTGACCGCGCGTGCCGGCAAAACGGCGTTTCGCGAGGCGGCGCTGTTCACGCACCGTGGGCTCTCCGGCCCCGCCATTCTCCAGATCTCGTCCTACTGGCGCCATGGCGAACCGGTGGGCATCGATTTCCTGCCGGATCGCTCGCGCGAATGGCTGCTGGCGGCCAAGCGCGAACGCCCGCGCGTGGCCCTGCGCAAGGTGCTGGCCGAAGCGCTGCCCGAACGGCTCGCCACTGCGCTATGCGAACGGCTTGGCGGCAGTGGCGAACTTGGCGGCATGACCGACAAGGCGCTGCGCGCCGCCGAAGCCCGGCTGGCCGACTGGCGCTTTAACCCCGACGGCACCGAAGGCTTCGCCAAGGCCGAAGTCACCGCCGGCGGGATCGATACCGCCGGCCTTTCCTCCCAAACGATGGAGGCGCGCACCTTGCCCGGCCTTTACGCGATCGGCGAGGCGGTCGACGTCACCGGATGGCTGGGCGGGTACAATTTCCAATGGGCCTGGGCCAGCGGCAGGGCGGCCGGTCTCGCTCTGTAGAACGGCAATTTAACCGATCGCCTAAATGCCCTTGCACTCGGGCGGATTCTTGATGACAAGCGTGTCAATAAGAACGGTATCGGGATGGGCGTGCCATGGCTTCGGGCGAATACGATTACATCATCATCGGCGCGGGCAGCGCGGGATCGGTCCTGGCCGCGCGGCTGAGCGAAGACCCTGAGGTCAAGGTGCTGGTGCTCGAAGCGGGCGGGCGCAACACCTCGGTGCTGGTGCGGATGCCGGCCGGAGTGGGGACGCTGATCAAGCAGAAAAGCAAGTTCAACTGGGGATTCTGGAGCGAGCCGGAACCGTTCATGGACGGCCGCCGCCTGTGGCATCCGCGCGGGAAGGGGCTGGGCGGCTCGTCCGCGATCAACGGCATGGTCTATATCCGCGGCCACGCGCGCGATTACGATCACTGGCGGCAACTGGGGCTTGATGGCTGGTCCTATGCCGAGACGCTGCCCTACTTCAAACGCGCGGAGAACTTCCAGGACGGCGCTTCGACCTACCACGGGGAATGCGGGCCGCTTTCGGTCAGCTGGGGCGAACGGTCCGACCATCCGCTCTATGCCGGCGTGATCCGGGCGGGCGGTGAGGCCGGGCACAAGATCACCGCGGATTTCAACGGGTTCGATCAGGAAGGTTTCGGCCGGTATCAGCTGACGATCCGGGATGGCCAGCGCTGGAGCGCGGCGCGCGGCTATCTACAGCCGATCGTCGGCCAGCGCCCCAACCTGACCGTGGTGACCGGGGCCCGCACCCACCGCATCGTCATCGCAAACGGCCGGGCGACCGGGGTGGAATACAGCCTGGGCAAGGGCAAGCCGGTGCAGACCGCCCATGCCGCGCGCGAGGTGCTGCTCTGCGCCGGAGCGTTCCAGTCGCCACAGATCCTCAACCTCTCGGGGATCGGCGATCCCGACGCGCTGGCCGGCCACGGCATCCGCATGGTCCACGCGCGCAAGGGCGTGGGCGGCAACCTGCAGGATCACCTCGACGTCACGCTCAACTGGACGTGCAAGCAGCCGATAACGCTCTACAACGATACGAAGGGCCTGAAGCAGCTCAAGGTCGGGCTGCAATACCTGCTCACCGGCAAGGGGCCGGGGCGGCAGAACGGACTGGAGGCGGGCGCCTTCCTCAAGTCCCGCCCGGACCTCGACCGGCCGGATCTGCAGTTCCACTTCGTGCTCGCGATCATGCAGGACCATGCCAAGATCGCGGTGAAGCAGGATGGCTTCACCATGCACGTCTGTCAGCTGCGCCCCGAAAGCCGGGGCACCGTCTCGCTATCCTCGGCCGATCCCTATGACGATCCCGCGATCCTCGCCAACTTCCTTTCGACCGAGGAGGACCGCCGCGCGGTGCGCGAAGGCGTGCGCATGGCGCGTGCGGTGGTCGCCCAGCCCGCGCTCGAGGCGTTCCGGGGCGCGGAGTTCGCGCCGGGTGAGCACGTGCAGACCGACGAGGAGATCGACGCCTTCATCCGCGCCAAGGGCGAAACGATCTATCACCCCGTGGGCACGTGCCGCATGGGCCTGCCCACCGACCCGCTCGCCGTGGTGGACAAGGACCTGAAGGTCATCGGCCTCGAAGGCCTGCGCGTGGTCGATGCCTCGGTCATGCCCACCCTGATCGGCGGCAACACCAACGCCCCCACGATCATGATCGCGGAAAAGATCGCCGACGTGATCCGGGGCAGGGCGCCGCTGCCGCCGGAAGAGGTGCCGGTGGCGGGGTGAAGGGTGAAGGGTGAAGCCCGGCCCAAGCCTCGCGTTTTCTCTGAAACGCCTATTGGACCGGCTTGCTCGCGCGCCCCGCTAGATATTCGGCAATCGGGCCGGCCCACTCCGGTTTCACCCGCGGCGCAATGATCGACATCAGCTTGCCACGGTGCCCTCGCAGCCGTTCCCAGTTCTTCAGCTCATATTCGATATAGGCCGGATCCTGCGAGGCCAGATTGGGAAAGTCGGGTCGAATGCCGTTGGCATCCGCTCGGTGACACGCCGCGCAGGCGGGCAGATCGTCCTCAGGACGGCCGTGAAGGAACAACTGCTCGCCCAAGGCCACATTGGCAGGGTTGCGCGGCTTCAATGGCTTGCGCCAGTTCACCGTATACCAGGCGGCGACGTCTCCCCGATCCCGGCCCGTCAAGGCACGGGCAATAGGGGCCATGACCGCACTTTCACGATGATTCGGCGCACCGCGCGGCGCGGCGAATGCCGCCAGCTGCTTGCTGATATACTCGGGATATTGCTCATTGAGGGACGGTACGCCCGGTGCCGCATCGCTGCCTGGGCCGCCATGGCATGCCGCGCACTTCGCCTGCGCGATCGCCATCCCCAGGCGCGGATCGCCACCGAGATTCCTGCCGTCGGTCGCGGCCTGCGGAGAGCAAGCCGGCAGGCCCAGAGTGGCGAGCAGTGCGATCAACGGCATCCGCATCAGTCGATCCGATAGCCCGCGGGTTGGTCGGCGACGACCGGATTGGAGAGGATGCCCAGACCCGAGATTTCTATCTCGACCAGATCGCCCGGCCGCATGTGGACCAGCCCCGGCGTCGGGAAGGGACCATATTGGCGCGAGAGATCGCGTCCTTCCGCATCATCCTCGGACGGCGGCAGCGCACCGGGCGTGCCCATGGCGATCATGTCGCCGGGGCGCAAGCGATAGCCTTGCGAGAGATAGGCCACGGTCTCGGCAACGCCGACCAGCAGGTCATCCAGACCGGAACGCTGACGAACCACGCCGTTCAGGCGCGTCTCGAGGCTGTGCCGGGTCGGATCGCCGAACTCGTCGGGTGTCACCATCCACGGCCCATAGCTGCCCGACGCCTCGAAATTCTTGCCCAGGCCGAACTGGCGGTTGTGCATCTGGTACTCGCGGACCGACCCTTCGTTGACGATCGTATAACCGGCTACATGCTCGAGCGCGCGTTCGACCGGAATATGTCGGCCGGCCTTGCCGATCACGACCCCCAGTTCGCCCTCGTAGTCAAAGGCTTTCGCGATGGTTTCCGGCGGGGCGAGGATCGGCTCGCCACTTCCGACATAGGAGGCAGCCGTGCGCAGGAAGAGGTGCGGATAGTCGAGCGACGTGGAGAGACCCGTTTCGGCGATATGCGTCTTGAAGTTGAGCGCGAGCGCCCAGAACGCATTGGAGCGGCCGAGAAAGGGAAGGAGCGTGACGTCCTTCAACGGACGGCCGGGACCGGCTGCCGCGAGCAGTCTCGCCAGCCGATCGAGCGCGCCGTCGAGACCAAGCAAGGTTTCGATGGCGGTCGGCAGGTCGGGTGCCAGCGCCGCGATCGGATGGAAGCTGAGCCCGTCGGCCGACACGCCAAGCGCGCGACCCGTGCTGTCCTGGAAAGCGAGGAGACGCATGTTCGATCGTCCTCAGTTGCCGGTGGGGCCGGCCACGGCTTCGATAGCCGCGGTGATCACCGCGACATCCACCGCGGACGGCGCACCGCTCGCGCCGATAGCGCCGATGACCCGGCCATCGATCCTGATGGGCAGCGACCCGATCGCCGGCAGCATCGGCGCGCCATACCCCAAAGGCCCCGCGTTGCCCCAGACCATCGGATTGTCGCGATAGCGCTGATCGAGGTTGTCCCCCGGCTGCCCGCCCGTCGCGGCGCTGGCGAAGGCCTTGCCCCGGGCGATCTCGACGGTGACGAACGGCGCGCCGTCCATGCGGGCCGAGGCGACCAGATGCCCCGCGGTATCGACCACCGCGAACGAGAGCGTGTGGCCCAGCCGTTCGGCCTCGTCGATGGCGGCGTCGATCAGCTTGCGCGCCATACGGCAACTGACGAGATACTGCACGATGCAGGTCGAATCCGATTCCATGTTGGTTAAACTCCGTGTCGGAAAGCGGGCGAGCGGCTCGCCCGCATGAGAAGAAGCGCGGTCAGAACCCCGAGAAGGGCCAGCGCAGCGATCGCGGCGAACGCCGTGGCAACCGTGGCGCCCATGCCGAGCATGATGCCGATCGCGAGGGGGCCAAGCACCGTACCGGTGCGGCCGACGCCGAGCGCCCAGCCGACGCCGGTCGACCGGGCGGCGGGGGGGTAGGTTCCCGCCGAGACGGCAAGCAGCGTGCCGCCGGCGGCCGACGTCGCGCATCCCGCGGCGATAGCGAGGACGGCGAAGGCTGGAACGATCGAGGTGAGACTGCCCATCAGCGCGATCAGCCCGCACGCGGCTATCAGGGTCGCTACCAGCGCACGATGCGCGCCGCCGCGTCCGATCAGCAAGCCCACGACGAGCGTACCGATGATCCCGCCGCCATTGTTGAGCGCGAGCATCGTCGCTGCTTGCGGACCGCTCCAGCCGGCGCGCTGGAGCAGCGCGGGAAGCCAGAGGGCGGTGACGACAATGGTGGACCAGGTGAGGAAAGACGTGATCCAGAGCAACAGCGTTGTCGTTCGAATATCGCTGGCAAAGAGCGCGCCGACCGGCCGCGCCGCGACATCGGCAGCTTCGCGGGACTCGGGGAACAACAAGGCGACCCCCGCCAGGACAGGCACGGGCGCGATGGCGCCGATCAGGAAAACGGCATGCCAGCCATAGACCGGCACGATCTGCCCTGTGGCGAAGGCCCCGACCATGCCACCGAGCGGAACGGCCGCCCAGAGCATGGTCACGGTGCGAGCCCGGCGCTCTGGGGAAGCGAACTCGCCGACCAGGCTGATGAAATTGGGGCTGGCGCCACCGAGGCCGAGACCGGTGATCACCCGACTGAGCAGCAGGGCCGGCAGCGAGCTTGACAGCGCGGTGGCCAGCGTTCCCACCGTAAACAGCGCGGTGGAGAGGAGAAGCATGCGCTTTCGGCCGAACCGGTCTCCCAGTGCCCCGAACAGGAACGCGCCGATCAGGAAGCCGATCTGCGAGGCGCCGAGCACCGACCCCATCGCATCCGGCTCGAGCCCGAGCTGCGCGGCTATCGCTGGGATCGCCGGGCCGATCGCTTGCGTATCGAAGCCGTCAAGAAAGGCCACGATCACGCAGCCGAAGATGACTCGCCTCGCCAGTGCCGTTCGCGCGGCGTCAGTGGACTCGCGCCTTTCCACGTCAGGCACCGGGGCGGAGGGAGCGCGAGATCTGCGCGAGTTTGGCCGCATCGAAGATCGCCTTGGGCAACACGCCGTGGACGGCCTTGCGCGGCGAGCTCGTGTAAACGCTCCCGGTCTGATTGGCATACTGGGTGATGCGGAAGCTGCCGGCGATGCTGGCGAGCGCATAGATGTCCTGCCCCGAAAGTCCGGTAGCGCCAGACAGCCAGGTAATCATCTGGCGGATCGATGCGGCGAGCGCCTGATCGACCGTGTCGCCATAGGCAAGGACGATCCAGGCGTCGTGCGTCTCGGCCACGGGAGTTGCGACCGGCACCTGCTTGTGCAGGATATACTGGATGCGCAGGTCTTCCATCGCCGTCTCGATCGCCGTCTGATCGACCACCCCGTCGCCTTGCGCGGCATGGCTATCGCCGGTCCAGAGACGCCCGCCTGCGACTTCGACTCCGAGGAACAGCGATGTGCCTTCGGTCAGATCCCGCAGCGAGATGTTGCCGCCATAGCGGCCGCTGAGGATCCCGCTTACCGGCTTGTCGCCGGCGGGCTGGACTGCCATCACCGCCTGGATCGGCGCCAGCGGGATGCGCACGCCTTCGGCGAAGTTCGCAAAGCGGCGCTGGGCATCCATCTTGACGTAGCGGAGATAGGGCTGGTCGAACGCGTCCGGCAGCGCTCCCATGCCCTTTGGCGTCGAATTCCAGCCCCAGTCGATCGGCTTCAGACGGACCATCCGGCACTCGATCACGTCTCCGGGTTCCGCGCCTTTGACCGCGACCGGGCCGATCAGCGAATAGGGGCCGGCGGGATACCGCTTGCGAATGCTCTCGCGCTCGGCGAACGCCATGCCGAGCTTGGCCTCGTTCGCCCAGTTCACCCACGTGTTCGGGTAATGGACGATGTCGCCGCTCTCGATCTCGAGCACGACGGGCGTCGCCGGGTCCATCGCGCCGACCTTCACTGTCTGCGGCGTCGAGGGCAGCTCATGAACCCGGCCGGCTGGCATCGGCGCAAGCGTGCTGCCTGCGCTCCGGGCGAGGGCAGGGGCCGCTCCGCCGCGCACGAACATGGCGGCTCCCGCGCCGGCAGCCAGAATGCCCCGCCGGCTGATCCCGCGCTGGTCGAGCGCCAGATCGACGGCTTCGCGATCGACGCCATCCGCGGCGCGCGCGCGATCCGTGTTGGCCGCCGCGTCCTGCGCGCACAGATGATGCGGACAGGGATCGTATGCAGGGCAGCAGCTGTGCGATGATTGCGTCATGTTCGTTCTCTCCCAATCGGCCCTTGTTGATGGGCCCGGGCATAATGGTACCGTCGCGACCCGTATTGGCCGAAACCAACCGGTCCGCTGTTATCAAATCATCCGGATTTCAGGGCTGGTCCGAACATTCGGACGACGCGATAAGCGGCAGGACTGAGCGACATCAGCCGAGCGCATCCATTCCCATAAGGTCGGGCTGGCCGATGGACACGGCCGACAGGAGGGGATGCTGCATGTTGAAGATCTGGGGACATCGCGCGGCGCCGAACGTGGCAAAGGTTCTGTGGACCTGTACCGAGCTGGGTATCGATCACGAGCTGCTGCCTATTGGCGGGTCGCATGGGGGGCTCGATGATGCGGGCTATCGCCGCCTCAATCCCAATGGTCGTATCCCGACGATCGACGACAATGGCTTCATCCTGTGGGAATCCCATGCGATCATGCGCTATCTGGCGCGGCGCGAAGGCGCGGACGCGCTTTACCCCGGCGACCCGCGCACGGTTGCCCTGGTCGATCAATGGCTCGACTGGCAGGCCGCGCACCTCGCCCAGGCCGTGCGCGATCTGGTCCGGCTGACGATCAAGGCGGGCACGCCGCCGCCGGCCGAACAGCTGGCGCGCGCCGAAGCGGAGGCCGACGTGCTGTTCGGGATCGTCGACGCCGCGCTTGAGGCGTCGCGCTTCATCGCCGGGTCGGCGTTCACGCTTGCCGACATTCCGATCGGGATTGCGGTGCGTCGCTGGACGACGCTGCCAGTCAAGCGCGCGCCGCTGGCGGCGCTCGGCCAATGGTTCGACGAGGTGCGGCGGCGCCCGGGCGCTGCGCTCCTGTCAAGCTGATGGATCGCCGTCCACCTGATGAGTCTGGCGACGGAACTCGCTCGGGCTGACCGCCATGTGCTGGGCGAAGAACCGGGTGAAATTGCTGTGCGCGCCAAAGCCCAGGCGATCGGCCAGTTCGACCAGCGGCTCGTCGGTCGTGCTAAGGCACCGTGTCGCGGCCCGCATCCGGATATGGTCGATATAATGCTGTGGCGAGGCGCCGATGCAGCGCCGGAACTGCTCGAAGAAGTGCGATCGCGAAAGGCCGACCATTTTCGCGATCTCGTCGATCCGCGGATTCTCGTAGGCATGATCGTGGATGAGCCTCAGCGCCTTGCGAATCCGGAAATCGATCGGCCTGACGCTGGTGGTCCCCGTTCTTTCGACGTCTGGCGCGATATAGGCGCGGGTTACAGCGTCGATGAGGTCAATAAGCAACGCTTCGCGGTCATCCGCTTTTTCGACCAGATCGCGCGAGATCGACGCCGCAAGCCGTTCGGCTTGCACCCGGACGCTTTCCGTCATCTGCTCGAGCAAGCGCGGAAAGACCAGACCGGCACGCAGTCCTTGCGCTTCCAGCACGCGATCGATCCATGCCTGCTCGATGATCAGCGACAGAATCATTGTCGGGCCGTCTTCATTCGCAAGCTTCAGGTGCGGCACCCAGGGATTGAAAAGCAGCACCGACCCTTCATCGAGCGGGAGTGTTTCCGATCCTGACCGGAACTTCGTGTCCGCACCACCGAGCATGAAGAGCATGTTGAACTGCTGGTGCGCATGTTCGACCAGCGCGCGGCCCGTGATGTTCACGGTCGCGCGACCGAAATCACCGGTCACGATCCAGATCGGTGTTTGTTCGTGCGCCACCCATCCACTCCTTTTGCGGCGCCGTTACCTCGCCTTTCCGGTGAGCTGCGCTCATCCGTTTTGAACTCTATGCGCGGTGCTGATGCTGCGCAACATTGTCGCGGCGAAAACGCGGTCTGCATGCAGTCCCTGCAGTTCGGCTTTCATACTCACTTGATAGCCCACGCGATTATCGGACGCTTTGATAAGGTTCCGGAGCGTGCTGTTATAAGGAAACGGGCGGCCTGCCTCATAAGACGGCAAGCCCGAAGCGTCGGCAAGATGGTCACGTGAAGAGGCTGGAGATGGGAGAGAGCCGTTCATGAACCGCATGCAAGAGCGCACACGTCGTCCTCAACTCTGCCAGGCGGCATCGTTGCTGGCATTGACCATCGCATGCGGTGCCGAGCCCGCGTTGGCGCAGGATAAAATCGTTGCAGCCGCCGCTGTCGTTCAGGCAGCCGCTCCACAGACGACCAACTCGCCCCCGCAGGAAGGGCAGGCTGCCGCAACAGAGGAGAGTGCCTCGGCAGCAGGCGACATCGTCGTGACCGGCACGCGCGTTGCGCGGTCTGGCTATACGGCGCCCACGCCGACCACCGTCATCGGTTCCGCGCAAATCCAGTCTGCCGCGCCTGCCTCGCTTGCGGACTATGTGAACGAGTTGCCCGCACTGGTCGGTTCGACCACGCCGCGTGTCGCAACCACCGGCGCATCGGCGACCGTCGGCGCAAATCTCTACAACCTGCGCGCTCTTGGCGCCAACCGCACGCTGGTCCTGCTCGATGGGCACCGGGTGGCGCCCTCGACGCTGACCGGGAACATCGACGTCGGCCTGCTCCCGCAGGCGCTGGTCGAACGCGTCGACGTCGTGACGGGCGGCGCATCGGCCGCGTGGGGTTCGGACGCCGTCGCCGGTGTCGTGAACTATGTTCTCAACAAGAATTTCACGGGCGTCATGGGCAACATCCAGTCCGGTATCTCGGACGAAGGCGATGCCCGAACGTTCAAGGCCGAGCTGAGCTTTGGCGCAAAGTTCGCCGGCGGTCGCGGGCATGTGCTCGTTTCCGGCGAATACCACGATGATGGCGCTGCGGACTATGTGACGTCGCGCAACTGGTTCCAGAGCTACAAGGTCGTCAACAACCCGGCATTCGTTGCCGGAAACGGGCAGCCCAGGATGCTGCTGCAGCCCGGCGTCGGCCTGGGGGTCGCGACCGATGGCGGCCTCATCACCTCGACCACGACGACGGGCGGCGTCACGTCGTCCACCGGTGGGCTCGTCAACACGCAATTTACCTCGGCAGGCAGCCCGGTGCCTTTTCGGCCAGGCTTCAAGTCCGGCGTGCTCTCGTTCGGTGGTGATGGCCAGGACGTGAGCCAGATCATCCGGCTCGGCTCTCCGGTAAAGGGCGGGACCGTTTTCGCCCGGGCAAGTTACGACCTCACCGACAATATCACGGCTTATGCCGAATTCGGCTACGCCAACGTCAAGAGCAAGATTTTCGCCCGCGTTTACGAACGCGACGGCAACATAGCGATCAAGGCCGACAATGCCTATCTCGATCCGGCCACCAAGGCGGCCATGACTGCCGGCAACCTTGCGAGCTTCACGCTGGGGAAGATCTTTCTCGATTGGGGGCCATCGGTTGGGCGGAACGATCGCGAGCAGTTCCGCTATGTCGGCGGGGTCGAGGGCAAATTCGGCAATGGCTGGAGCTGGGACATCTACGGCCAGCATGGCGAAACGAAGTTCCTGAACGGCGATTATTCAAACAATCCGATCACCGCCAATTTCAACAATGCCGTCGATGCGGTAGTGAACCCGGCAAACAACCAGATCGTCTGCCGCTCGACGCTGACCAACCCCACCAACGGCTGCGTCCCCTATAACGTGTTCGGTACCAACAAGAGCACGCCCGCTTCGCTCGCCTATATCTACGGCCAGTCCTATCAGAATATCACGATCAAGCAGGACGTGGTTTCGGGATCGCTCCGCGGTGAGCCCTTCTCGACCTGGGCGGGCCCCGTGTCGATCGCGCTCGGCGGCGAATGGCGCAGGGAATCCTATGCCGCCGCCACGACGGCGCTGGACCAGACCAACGCCTTCTTTCTCGGCAATTTCCGTCCGTCGAAAGGTCATTATGACGTGAAGGAAGGGTTCTTCGAAACGGTGGTGCCGCTTCTGAAGGACAAGCCTTTCTTTCGCGAAGTCGATTTCAACGGCGCCGTCCGCTACACCAGTTACAGTCTGTCGGGCGACGTGACGAGTTGGAAGGTCGGTCTGACCTGGGACGTCGACAGCCAGCTCCGGTTGCGCGGCACGCGCTCGCGCGACATCCGCGCGCCCAATCTCGCCGAACTCTTCCAGGCCGGCAACAATCTCAACCAGACCATCAACGACCCGGTGCTGAACAGGAGCTACAGTGTCCAGCAGTTCGCTTCGGGCAATCCGAACCTGGCGCCGGAAAAGGCGGATACGACCTCGGCTGGCATCGTCTATCGTCCCAAATGGTTGCCGGGCTTCGGCATCTCGGTCGACTATTTCGACATCAAGATAGACAAGGCGATCTATTCGAACACCGCGCAGGCCGTCATCAACCTGTGCCAGGGCGGCGATGCGCTGCAATGCTCGTTCATCACGCGCAATCCCGCCAATCAGATCACGCTGGTCAAGCTGCTCCCGCTCAACATTGGCGGCGAGGCCACGCGCGGTGTCGACATCGAGGCGAGCTACCGTCGCAACCTTTCGGATATCGCTAGCAACTGGGGCGGATCGCTCGATTTGAGACTGGTCGGGACCTACGTTGCGCACCGCACCGTAACCATCGGCGGCGTGACCACCGAATACGCCGGGCAGAACGCCAATTTCGACCAGAACTCGCAGGCCGTGCCCAGCTGGCGCTGGCTGGCATCGGCGGGCTACGATTCGGATCACTTCACCGCGACTCTCACCGAGCGCTTCATCAGCGCCGGCAAGCTTAACAACGCCTGGGTGGAAGGCGTCGACATCAACAACAACCATGTGTCCGCCGTGTTCTACACGGACCTCACGCTTGGTTTCAAAATGCCGAATTTCGGCAAGGGCGCGCAAGTCTATTTCGCGGTCCAGAATCTGTTCGACCGGAGCCCGCCCGTCGCCCCGATCTACGGCGCCACGGGTTTCCTTTCGACCGGCACCAACGGCTATCTCTATGACGTGATCGGCCGGCAGTTCCGCGCGGGCGTGAGGTTCAAGTTTTGAGCACTCGTGACCCATCGGCCTCGCCCGCCCGTATCCCGGCGGGCGAGGATGTCCCGGTCCTGATCGTGGGCGCCGGCTCTGCCGGGCTGACGCTGGCGATCGACCTGGCGCGCAGGGGCGTCTCCTTCCGCATCATCGAACGCGGCAAGCAGCCGTTCGCGGGATCGCGCGGCAAAGGTCTTCAGCCCCGCACGATCGAGATTTTCGAACAACTGGGGATGATCGAGGCGTTTCTGAACGCCTCGGCGCCCTATCCCCCGATCGTCAACTACGGCGTCGGCGAGAACGGCCCACAGGTCATCGCGGCCAAGACCGACGCGCGGCCCGGCGAACCCTATCCGCTTTCCCTGATGATTCCCCAGTGGCGCACGGAAGAGATACTGCGCGCCCGTCTCGCCGATCTGGGGGGGCAGGTGGAATTCGGGGTCGAGTTCGCCGGGCTCGCCGAGACGGAAAACGGCGTCGAGGCCCGCGTCATGGTTGATGGCCAGGCACAGACGATCACCTGTGCCTGGCTGATCGGAACCGATGGTGCGCGCAGTACGGTGCGCAAGACACTCGGCATCGGCTATCCCGGAGAGACCGGCACCTTCCGCATGCTGATCGCCGACCTTCCGGTCGCCAACCTGTCGGCGGATGGCTGGCACCGTTGGCCGAAAGCCCCGGGGGGGCAGTTCGCGCTTTGCCCGCTCGCCAAGACCAACAGCTTCCAGCTCTCCGCGGAACTCACGACCGACGACACGCCGGACCAGACCCGTGAGGCGATCCAGGCGTTAATCGCGGCACGCACCGGCGATCCATCGCTTATCGCGGGCGAGCCGACCTGGACCTCGATCTACCGCGTCAATTTCCGCCTCGCGGACGCCTATCGCCGCGGCCACGCCTTCATTGCCGGCGATGCCGCGCACGCGCACCCGCCGACCGGCGGGCAGGGCCTCAATACCAGCGTCCAGGACAGCTTCAACCTCGGGTGGAAGCTCGCTGCGGTGCTACGGGGGGCCGATGCGGCGCTCCTCGACACCTATGAATCCGAGCGCCGCGATATCGGCGCCGGCGTCCTTGCCATGAGCAAGGGCCTACTCACGCAAATGACCGACAAGGCGGACATGCGGCGAGGGCGCGATACGCTGCAGCTCGATCTCAATTATCGCGCCTCGCCAATCGCCGCCGAGGCGCGGAGCCATCCGGGTAAGGTCCAGGCGGGCGACCGCGTCCCAGACGCCACGATCATAGATCCCGAGGGGCAAACGGTTCGCTTGTTCGACCTTCTGCGGCATCCGGACTTCACCCTGCTCGCAATCGGCGGCGCGGCCATTTCCGGTGCGCTGGCGCGTCCCGGAATGCGCATGGTCGAGATCGATCGCGGCCCGGGAACCTGGCAGGATCGAGCCGGAGAGCTGCGCGCCAATTGCGGGCTGGAAGGTGATTGCCTGATGCTGATCCGGCCCGATGGCTATCTTGCTGGATCGAGCCCGCACGGGTGGGCGCATGAGCGAATTGACGATGCGCTGGGTCGCAACGGCCGCGGGCGCGGCGCATGCGGCACCGGATACCGAACGCGTGCCGCTCGGCGGGCTCCTGCTGCAGGCGGGCGAGCGCCCATCGCCTTCGATTTACCTTTTCCTCCGTCCGGCAGGCGTCTGGCATCTGCTTCCGATCGAGGAAGCGATCGCGTCGCGCGGAATCGACGTGCTTGCCGTATCAACGCGCTATGCCCGCAACGAGGCGCTCGCCGTTGCCGAATACTCGCTGCTCGACATCGGCGCCTGGGTCCGCTTCGCGCGTGAAACGCTCGGCTATCGCCAGGTAAATCTGCTCGGCTGGAGCGGCAGCGGGACGCAGTCGGCCTTTTACCAGGAACAGGCGGCCCGGCCGACGATCACGGCAACACCCGACGGCTCCGGTCTCGATCTCGCAGCCGCCGGGCTCGAACCCGCCGATGGTCTCGTCTTCCTGGGAGCGCATGTCTCGCGTGCCCGGATGCTCGCCGACATGATCGATCCTTCGGTGATCGAGGAGGACCTTTCAACGGCGCGCGATCCGGCCTTCGATCTCTATGGAGCGATGGCCCCGGAGCCACCGTTCGACCCCGCGTTCATCGCGTCCTATCGCGCCGCACAGCTGGCCCGCATCCGCCGGATTACCGCTTTCGCCCGGCGGCAGATCGAGCGGGGGCTGCCCGATCCGTTCATCGTCCGGCGCACCATGGCCGATCCGCATTTTCTTGATTCCGCGATCGATCCCAACGAGCGGCCACCGGGGCGCTGCTGGCTGGGCGTGCCGCGTGTCGTCAACGAGGTGGCTTCGGGAATCGCCCGCGTGACGACACCGGAGGCATGGCTCTCGCAGTGGTCGATCGCCGACAGCAATGTCGACGCCGTTCGCTCCGCAAGTGCCATTCTCACACCCCTGCTGGTGATCGAGAACGGCGCCGATGATGCGGTTCCGCCGCGGCATCTGCGCGATACGTTCGAGACGGCTGCCTCCCGCGACAAAACATATCTCCGGGTTCCGGGCGCCAGCCACAGCTATCAGGGGCAGCCGGACGCGCTTGCCATGGTGGCCGATGCCGTCTCGGCCTGGGCCAGTGAAAGGCACTGACCATGACCGCCATTCTGCCCAACGAACAGCGTGCCCAGCTGGAGGGGCTCTATGCGGCGATGCGGCCCGAGAGCCTGGCTCCCCTGTGGGAAGTGCTCGCCGCGCTGGTCTCGCCGACGCCGCAGAGCCCGGCGATCGCGCATCACTGGCGCTATGACGATGCCCGTAGGCATTTGATGCGCGCAGGCGATCTGATTAGCGCCGAACAGGCCGAACGGCGTGTGCTTATCCTCGAAAATCCGGGCCTGCCCGGCCAGTCGGCCATCACGCCAAGCCTCTATGCGGGATTGCAGCTGATCCTGCCTGGCGAGGTCGCCCCCGCCCATCGGCACACCCAGAGCGCGCTGCGCTTCGTGTTGGAAGGCGAGGGCGCCTATACGACCGTAGATGGCGAGCGCGCCGTGATGCGCCCGTTCGATCTGGTGCTGACGCCATCGTGGCAGTGGCACGACCATGGTAACGACACCACGCGCCCGATGATCTGGCTCGACGGGCTCGACATCCCGACGGTGCGGCACTTCGCGGCGAGTTTTGCCGAGAAGACCGAAGACCCCGTTCAGGCCCGGCTCGTTCCCGACGACGACAGTCTCAGCCGCTATGGCCGCAATCTGCGGCCCCTCCGGGGCAGCGTCGCCGATCGGCGGCCGGCTAACCGTCCGCTATTCCATTACCCTTACGCCGAATGGCGCCGCAGTCTCGCCGATCTCGCCGCCGGCACGCCCGATCCGTATCTCGGCCATGCGCTCGAGTTCATCAATCCCGCCGACGGCGGAGCGATCCTTCCGACGATCGCAGCCCAGGTCCAGCTCCTGCCGGCAGGCTTTGTGACGCGCCCGCGCCGATCGAGCGACGGCGCGATCCATGTCGTTGTCGAGGGAAGCGGCATCGCCCGGATCGCCGACCGCGAAGTGGCGCTTGCGCCTCGCGACATCTTCGTTGTGCCTTCCTGGACGCTGCTCGAACTCCAGGCAGGCAGCGACCTCGTCCTGTTCAGCTATTCCGACCGCGCCGCGCAGGCGCGCCTCGAACTCTATCGGGAAGACCGTCTGTGACCACCGTATTCGAACCCGCTCCCCACACCTTTGCACCGACTAGCGATGGTCGTCAGTTCCCGGTGCGCCGCGTTTTCTGCGTCGGGCGCAACTATGCCGCACATGCCCGCGAGATGGGCCGCGATCCCGACCGTGAGGCGCCCTTCTTCTTCACGAAATGGGCGGAAACCGTCGTGTGCGATGGCGCGGTTATCCCCTATCCCCCGCAGACAGGGAACTTCCACTACGAAGCCGAGCTGGTGGTCGCGATCGGCAAGGGGGGGACGAATATCGCGCAAGAGGGAGCGCTCGATTACGTCTGGGGCTATGCAACCGGCAACGACCTGACGCGGCGCGATCTCCAGCTCACCGCACGCGAGGCCGGGCGCCCATGGGATAGTGGCAAGAATGTCGAGGCCTCCGCACCGCTCGGCCTTATCCACCCGGTGGACGAAGTGGGGCATCTCTCCGCGGGGGCAATCCGGCTGCTGGTCAACGAGGTAATCAAGCAGGACGCCGATCTTGCCGATCTCATCTGGTCGGTGCCCGAGGTCATCTCGATTCTCTCGACGCTATGGACGCTTCAGCCCGGAGACCTGATCTTCACCGGAACGCCGGCCGGCGTCGGGCCGATCGTTACCGGCGATGTCGTTCGGGTCGAGATCGAGGGCCTGACCCCGTTGACGGTAACGGTAGGGCCGGCTGCGTGATCCTTCACGGCTATTACCGCTCCACGGCCAGTTGGCGCTTGCGCATCGTGCTGGCGTTGAAGGGTATCGCGGTCGAGCAACGCGCGCACCATCTGCGCCGGGGCGAGCAGCGCCTGCCGGCATTCCTCGCGCTCAATCCGCAAGGGCTGCTGCCCGTACTCGAACTCGATGACGGCACGGTGCTCACCCAATCGCTCGCGATCGCGGAATACCTGGACGACATCCAACCCGAACCACCACTGCTGCCGGCTGAACCGGTCGCACGCGCCCATGCCCGCGCCATCGCGCAGCTGATCGCCTGCGACATCCATCCCATCCAGAATCTGCGCGTTCTCGACCGGCTGAAGGCGCTCGGTCACGATGAAGCCGCGGTGCGCCGTTGGGCGGCCGACACGATCCGCGAGGGGCTCGACGCCTGCGAAGTGCTGCTGGGCCGGTATGCCGGGCCGTGGTGTCTCGGCGATCGGCCGACGATAGCCGACGCGACGCTCGTGCCGCAGCTTGCCAATGCGCGCCGCTTCGGCGCGGAAGGGGATTGGCCGCGCATCGCCGCCATTGCCGCCTTGGCAGCCACCCATCCGGCCTTTCTCGCCGCCGATGCCGGCGCGCAACCCGACGCCGAATAGGAGCCTTCCCATGAAGTTCATCAGTTTCCTCTTCGGTGGTGTGGCGCGCTGGGGCGCGGTCAGGGACGATGGAGCGGTCGTCGATCTCACCGGTGCCGGGTTCGGCGTGACGCTGCGCGAGGCGATCGCAGCCGGCCGGCTCGGCGCGGCAACGCTGGCGGCGGAGGCAGGAGAAGCGCTTTGTCAATTCGGGGATGTCACGCTCGACAGTCCCTTGCCCGACACCGGACGGATTTTGGCCGTCGGTGCGAACTATTCCGACCATGCAGCCGAGATGAACCGCGACGTTGGTGGCGACCCGCAATTCTTCATCCGCGTGCCCTCGAGCGTCGTCCCGCACGGGGCACCGATCCTGAAGCCCAGGGTTTCCGATCATCTCGACTACGAAGGCGAACTCGCGATCGTGATCGGGAAAGGCGGGCGCCATATCGCCGAGGAAGATGCGATGGACCACGTTGCCGGCTATACGATCTTCAACGATGGCACGGTTCGCGATTATCAGCAGGTGTCACTTCCGGTCGGCAAGAACTTCGACGCGAGCGGCTCGATCGGACCATGGTTCGTGCCGGCGACGGACATTTCCTATCCCCTGACGCTCGAAACGCGCGTGAACGGCGAGGTACGCCAGCACAACAACACCGACAACTTCACCTTTGGGCCTGCACGCCTGATCGAATATGCCTCGCGTTTTGTAGCCTTGGAGCCGGGCGACATCATCGCCAGTGGCACCCCGGCCGGCGTCGGCGCCAAACGCAAGCCACCGCTCTGGCTCAAGGCGGGCGATGTGCTCGAGATCGAGATCGCCCAGATCGGAACGTTACGGAACGAGATCGTCAATGAGCCTGCATGATCCGGTCGCCCTTCGGGATGTTGCCAAGCCCGAAACCTTTCGGGCACCGATACCGGCCGCCATGGAATCTCCAGCGACCTCATCTTCCCTGACTCGCAAGGCGGTCGATCATATCCGGGACCTGATCGTGCGCGGCGAATTGCCGCCGCGATCGCGTATCCAGGAAAAGCAGCTCTGCGAACGGCTTGGCCTGTCACGCACTCCGCTGCGCGAAGCGCTGAAGGTGCTCGCCACGGAAAATCTTGTCGAGCTGCTGCCTCGGCGCGGCGCTCGCGTGACCGCGCTCGATCCCGGGCGATTGCGCGAACAATTCGCTGTCATCGCCATGGTCGAAGCGGAGGCCGCCCGCATTCTTTGCCGGTCCGGCACCGACGAGCAGATCCGCAATCTGCGGGTCATCCACGACGCCCTCAAATCCGCTTATGTCAGCCACGATCCCGCGCGCTACTATCTTTCGAACGAGCAGTTCCATCGCGCTGTCGTGGTTCAGAGCCATAACCAGACGCTCGCCGACATCCATGCGGGGCTCATCATCCATCTCCATCGGGCACGCCACTTCGCGCTCACCATGAGCGAGGTGAACCTGGAGTTCGCGCATGATCATGATGAGATCATCGAGGCGATCGAACGGCGTGATGCCGAAGTGGCGGGGCGCCGCATGGCGGGGCACCAGGCCGGTGTTGCCGATCATGTGCTGGTGTCGCTCAAGGCAGCGGGCAAGGGCGCGCGTGATGAAGATTGATGGCTTCGTGCTTGCCATGCTCGGCGCGGTTGCGCTGGCGCTGGCCGTGCCCTGGATCGGGACCGGAGACGGCCCGCTTCATCTGGGGCTGGTGACGACGATCGGTATCGGCATCGTCTTCTTTCTTCACGGCGCTGCCCTTTCGCCCGCGGCGGTGAAGGCGGGGGCCGCGAACTGGCGGTTGCATCTCGTGGTCCATGGCAGCACGTTCCTGTTCTTCCCGGCCATTGGCGCAATCCTCTTCTTCGGTCTGAACGGTTTGCTAGCTCCCGAAATCCGGCTTGGTATTTTCTATCTCTGCGCCTTGTCCTCAACCATTTCCTCCTCGGTCGCCATGACCGCGATCGGGCGCGGCAACGTTCCGGCGGCGATCTTCGACGCGACCCTTTCCGGCCTGCTGGGAATGGTGCTGACACCGTTGCTGGTCAGCCTGGTCGCCAAGACCGCGACGGGCCACTTGCCGCTGCTCCCCGCCATATGGGACGTGATGAAGACCCTGCTCCTGCCGTTCGCGGCCGGGCAGTTGCTGCGCCCATGGATCGGCCACTTTGTCGCCAGGAACAAGGCGTGGACGTCCAAGGCCGACCGGTTCGTTATTCTGCTGATCGTCTATTCGGCATTCTGCGAGTCGACGGAAGCGGGGCTGTGGTCGCGTTACGCGCCGGTGACGCTGGTTGTCATCGCCTTGCTCGTCCTGCTGCTGCTCGGCAGTGTGATCGCGGCGACCACGCTGGTCAGCCGCCTTCTGGGGTTCGATCGCGCCGACGAAGTCACAGCGGTTTTCTGCGGATCGAAGAAGAGCCTCGCGAACGGCGCGCCGATCGCGCGCGTGCTGTTCGGCCAGGACCCGGCGCTCGGGATGATCGTGCTGCCGCTGATGATGTATCATCAGGCGCAGCTGATCATCTGTTCGATCCTGGCGCGGCGCTATGCCGAAAAGGCCCAGCGCGACAACGCGGATTGTTCGTCGATCGGGGCCGTGACGCCCTAAACGGAAAGCCGCCCCGGCAAATCCTGGATTCGGCCGACATTGGCGGGGCCGCCCCCGCCAATGTCGGCCATCTTTGAGGTGACATATCCGGCCGGATTCAGGGCCATATGCGCTCGCCCGGTTGCGCCTGCCCGCGTATCCGAGGCAGCATGATCAGCGGCCACGGGCTGGGCATTTCCCCCACGGGCACATGGATCAGCGCAGGTTCGTTCGCCCGCAACGCCTCGACCAGAGCCTGTTCGAGCGCCGCCGGCGTCCCGGCACGCACGGCGCGAACGCCGAAGCTGTCGGCATAGGCGACGAAGTCGGGATTGTGCAGGCTGTCGGCGATGCGCCGTCCGCCATAGGCCATGTCCTGGATTCGCCGGACATTGCCGAAGGCGCCATCATCGAACACGATCGTGACGAGCGCGATCCTGTGACGGACGGCGGTCGCCAGTTCGAACGCCTGGTAGCCGAAGCCGCCATCGCCGGCGATCGCCACCACCGGCCGGTCGCCGACCGCGACCTTGGCGCCAAGAGCCGTTCCGAAACCAAAGCCGAGATTGTCCTGTTGTCCGCCCGAGAGGAAGGTTCGGGGAAGCGCAGCCTCGTAGCCGAGCCTTGCCGCGAACCCCATCTGGGTCACTTCATCGACGAGGATTCCTTCTGGTGGTAGCGCACGGCGGATCGCGGCCAGAAACGCCATTTGCGGAGCCATTCGCCCCAGTTCCCGCGCCATCCAGCCACGTTCCGCTGAAAGATCGCGCGGGCTTCGCGTCGCATTGTGGCGCGGCAATGCCCGGGCAAGCGCTTCAAGCGCCGCGCGCGCGTCGGCGACGATCGCGCAATCAGCATTGCGGTAACGCCCCGGTTCCTCCGGCTCGATGTCGATCCGCACGATCTTCAGGTCATCGTCCACACCCCACACGCTCTGCTGGGTGTAAAGGCGCGTACCGATCGCCAGGACCACGTCGGCCTCCTCCCACAAGCGATGTGCGATCGGCAGATTGACCGCAAGCGGATGGGTTCCGGGAAGCGCGCCATGGCCACGACGATAATAGCCGACGGGTGCCTGCAGCATCTCGGCAACCCTTACCAGGGCCTCGCCGGAGTCCTGCGCGCCGCCGCCGACCATGATGAGCGGGCGTTTTGCGCGTCCCAGAAGCTTCGCGGCCTCCTCGATCGCGTCGCTGTCGACCTGTGGCTGAACAACCGGCAGGGCGGCGGCGGAGCTGCCCGGGCCGCGAGCGGGCCACACGTCGATGGCGCATTCGATCGCCACCGGGCCAGGACGGCCCGAGCGCGCAAGCTGGATCGCTGCCGCCACCTTCATGCCCGCGTCGGCAGGCCCCGAGACACGCTGGGCGTCCTTGGTGATATGGCGAAGCAGCCCCAGCTGGTCGCGGATCTCGTGGAGATGCCCATAGCCGCGCTCGATAGCAGCGGTGGGTATCTGGCCGGCGAGCGCCAGTACCGGCGCGTTCATGCCACAGGCGGTCAGGAGCGCGGCGGAAGCGTTGAGAATGCCGGGCCCCGGGACGGCCGCGAAGACCTGCGGACGTCCCGTCGCAAGGGCTGCCCCCAACGCCATATAGCCCGTCGCCTGCTCGTGCCGCGCGTGGATCGTGCGGACCCGCGCGCGGACATCATGGAGCGCGTCGAACAGGGCATCGTTGTGGATCCCCGGGACGCCGTAGACGACGTCGATCCCATGCGTCTCGAGCGTTTCCACGGTCAGTTCAGCTGTATTTTTTGTCTTGATTTCCCGTGACACAGAACCCCCAATCTATAATATAGAATCACTGTAAGGAGATATAATATGATTAAGCCGGCTTACTGGATGGCAAGATCGCAAGTAATAAACCCCGCGGAGTATTCGGAATACGTCAAAAGAGCCGGACCAGCGTCGCGCGACTACGGGGCAGAGATCCTGTCCCGCGGCGGCCGCTTCGAGATACTTGAGGGAACATTACAATTTCAGCGGTTTGTTCTGGTGAAGTATCCTTCCTTCGATGCGGCGATGGATTTCTATCACTCGCAAGCCTATCGCGAGGCGGCTGCCTTTCGGCTGAGCGGCGCCGGCATCAACGAACTGGTGATCGTGGAGGGCGAGGACAGCGGCTGAGCGGTCATCCAAGCTTCTCGCGGAAGAAGGGAATGAAGCGGCTTGCCAGATGGTCATAGGCGAAGCCGCTGGGCACCACCTCCCCGAAATGACCAAGCACCGGAAAGAGTTCGAGCGTCACATCCGCGTTGCCTGCCGCGACAACCTTGTCGCGCACCATGATCGACTGCTCCACCGGTGCGTGCATGTCATGCTCGCCATGCAGGAGCAGCAGCGGCTGGACGATGCCCTGCACATGGTCGATGGCCTGGATCTTCTCATAAAATGCCCGGTTGGTCACCGGATCGCCAAGCCAGCCGGTGATCAGGCGATGTCGCGCGGGCGCGAAAGCGGCCGTGCCGAAGGCTTGCTGGAGAAAATCAGACACAGCCCCGAACGTGGCAACCGCCTTGAAACGATGATCGGCGGCCGCCGCGCGGAGGACGGCGTTGCCGCCGCGCGAGACCCCGAACAGGCCGATCCTGCCGGCGTCGGCAAAAGGTTGGCGCGTGAGCCAGTCGAAGGCCGCAGAGATATCGTCCGGATCATGAGTCGGCAGGTCGCCCCGGTAATTCATGCTCACCACATGAAAGCCGGCCGCGCTGAGACGGGAGGCGGCCCATTCGACGATTTCGAACATACCCGTGCCCATGCCGCCCGGACACACCACGATCGACGCCGCGGGGCCACGGGTAGCGGCGCGATAGAGCAAAGCCTTGACCGATGCGCCGCCAGGCAGCGGGATCGAGCAGGGCTCGCCGGTCAATACGACCGGGCCGCCATCACGGGGCGTGAGATTCATGCGATACCTCTGTTCTTGACGAGATGGGTGGGTGCGGGCGCCTGCGCGCGCGCCTGGCTGACGGCGAGGCAGGCGAGCGCGATCGCGCTGAGCGTCCCGGGGATGATGCCGGCGAACAGGATGTGCGCCGGGTCGATACCGGAACTCAGCAGGAGACCACCGAGTGCCGGTCCCAGCAGCGAGCCACACCGTGCGACCGCATTGTTGAAGCCGATGCCCGTGCCGCGCAGCGCGGTCGGGAAATAGGCGGTGATATAGGCGGACAGCGTGATCTGCGAACCGATCAGGAAGAAGCCGCTGGCACCCAGCGTTGTCATGAGGACGAGAAGCGGCGTTCCCGCGATCATCGTCGCCGTGCCCGCGCAGAGGATCGCCGCGACCGCGCAGACATACGAGGCCGCCAGCACGGCCGACCCGCGCATCCGCCCGTCGACAACGCGGGCGATCGCGAGGCTGCCGACGATTCCCGAAAGATTGAGAACGATCGTCCCGAGAATCGCGTCGCTCAGGGGAATGCCAGCGCGCTCGAGCAGGGTGGGGGTCCAGTTCACCAGCATGAACGACAAGAGCAGGCTGCTGAACATCGCTGCCGACAGCAGGATGGTACCAGCAGCAAGACCATCCCGGAACAGTGCCCCGATCGTGGCCCGCGCGATAGTGCGTTCGGGCAGCACGAAGCGCGTATCGGGTTTGGCGAGCAGTCCCGGCGATATCCGTTGCAGGATGGTCCTCAGCCCCGCATCGTCGCCGCCGCGAAGAGCCAGGAACCGCACCGATTCAGGAAGGCCGATCGCAAGGCATGGCACCAGGAGCACCGGGGCGACGCCTGCGACGAGCAGCATGGCGCGCCAGTCCGCAGCGGCCAGCACGACGGGCGCCAGCAGCCCGCCCAAAACCGCGCCGAGGGGTGTTCCCCAGGTAATCACCGAGACGATCGTCGAGCGTCTGCGCGCGGGCGAATATTCCGCGGCGAGCGCGAGCATGTTGGGTATCGCGCCGCCCAGCCCCAGACCCGCGAGGAAACGGAGCGCGACAAGCGAGGAGATGCCGCTCGCAAAGGCGCAGGCGATTGTCAGCAGGCCAAACCACAGGATGGCAGTGATCACGAGCTTTTTGCGGCCTACCCGGTCGGCCAGCAGGCCCAGCGTCGCGGCGCCGATCGCGGCGCCCAGCAACGTCGCACTGAAAACAAGGCCGAAGGCGGCGTGCGAGGCGCCCCATTGATGCGTGATCGCGGGGGCCAGGAACGACATCACCATCGTATCGAAACCATCGACGATCGAGGCGATGAGCGTCAGCGCGAAGACACGCCACTGAAGCGCACTGATCGGCGCCTCGTCGATGGCGCGCCCTATGTCGATTTCCACGGGTTCGATCCGTTCCCGCGTTTGCTGGCCCTGGGGCAAGTGGCTCTCCTTGGTCATCCTCGGCAATCCGACGCCCCACTCTTCGGCATCATTCTGCATGCAGAATTAGCGGGCGGGTTACGGTGTGCGACCTATGCGGCGAGGTGGGACAGGATGCCTTATCAGTAAGTCCGAATATCGCGCCGGAGGGGGCTGGGCCGAATTGACCGGCCTCGTTGCCAATGCCTATCCATTTTGCATGCAGAACGACCTCGCACCAAAACGGGTTGACCGGGAGAGCACCGAATGGGCGGCACGGCAGGACCTTGCCGCGGCCTATCGAATGATCGACCGCTTTTTCCCGACCACCGACGGCATCTACAACCATCTGAGCCTGCGACTGCCCGGATCGTCGCGCCAGTTCCTGATCAAGCGTCACGCGCTTCTCTACCGGGAAGTCAGCGCGTCGAACCTCGTTGCAGTCGATATGGATGCCGACCTCGACGAGCGGGCAGGGGTCAATCGGCCTGGCTTCGTCCTGCATAGCGGCGTGCTGCGCGCGCGGCCGGATGTCCAGTGCGTCATCCACATGCACACCGTCCCCGGCATCGCCATGTCAGCGCATGGCGCGGGACTGCGCATGATCTCGCAGGCTGCAATCCGCTTCTACAAGCGCATCGGATATCATCCTTTCGAGGGCGTCACCGACAATCCGGACGAGCGCGAGCGGCTCGCGGCGGCGCTCGGAACCAATCACGCGCTGTTCCTGCGCAATCATGGCATCGTCGTTACCGGTTCAAGCGTGCGTGAAGCCTTCGAGCGCACCCGCGACCTCATGACCGCCTGCGAAATCCAGCTCGCGCTCGAAGCCGCCACCGACAACATCGTCGAGGTTCCTGACGCCGTTTGCGAGAGCACCGTGCGCCAGCTTGAATTGCACGACAGTGGCCGGGGCAAGGCCGATTGGCCAGCCTGGCGCCGGCTCATGGATGAAGTTGCCCCCGGCTATGCCGACTGATGACCGAGTGCCCGAACGGCACCAAGACATAGGAGAGGGTGTTGACCGCTTTCGCGCTTGAGAATGACCTGTCGCAATTGCCGTCGGGGGTCCGCCGCTGGCTCGATCGGACGCCCGCGCACTTCGTTGATGGCGCCTGGCATGCCGGCGGCGCCGGTCTGCCGGTGATCGAGCCATCGGGCGCCCGCCCTGTCGCAAACATCGCGCGGGGAGGGGACGCGGAGATCGATGCGGCGGTGCGGGCAGCCCGCGCCGCGCTGGCCGCACCGGCCTGGCGCGATGCCGGGCCGGTCGCGCGCGAGGCGCTGCTGCATCGCCTGGCGGCGCTGATCGAGGCACGGGCCGAAGATCTGGCGCTGCTCGATTGCATCGACAACGGCATGCCGCTCTGGCTTGCGCGGGGCGTGAATGTCGGCGGCAGCGTCGACGTATTCCGTTACTATGCGGGCTGGCCGACCAAGCTTGCCGGACGCACGCTGGAGGTTTCGGCTCCGCCGGGCATGGGCCGCTTCGAGGGGCTGACCCGGCGCGAGCCGGTGGGCGTGGTCGCCGCGATCGTACCATGGAACGTGCCACTGATGATGGCGGCGTGGAAGTTGGCGCCGGCGCTCGCGGCGGGCTGCACCGTCGTTCTCAAACCGTCCGAGGAAGCCTCGCTCTCCGCGCTCGCGCTGGCCGACCTGATCGAGGAAGCGGGTTTTCCCGCAGGCGTCGTCAATGTCGTGACCGGCCTTGGCAGCGAGGCCGGCGACGCGCTGGTGCGGCATTCAGGCATCGACAAGATATCCTTCACCGGCTCGACCGCCACAGGCCGCGCCATTGCGCGTGAAGCGGGCGGATCGCTCAAGAAGCTGACGCTCGAGCTTGGCGGCAAGTCGCCGACCATCCTGTTCGGCGATGCCGATCTCGACCGCGCGATCGTTGGCGCCGCCAACGCGATCTTCCTCAATTCAGGTCAGGTCTGCGTCGCCGGCTCCAGGCTTTATGTCGAGGACAGGATCCATGACGAAGTGGTCGAGCGGTTACAGGCCCATATCCGGGCAATCCCGGTCGGTGCCGGAATGCAGGAAGGCGTCTTCATGGGGCCGCTGGTGAGCGCCCGCCAGCGCGATCGCGTCGCTGCCTATCTCGATGCGGCGCGCGGCGGCGGGCTCGGCGTCGATGCGGCAGCCGACTATGCCGCCGCGTCGGGCTTCTATGTCGCGCCCACGCTCGTGACCGGCGCGGCGCATGACGATCCGATTACCCAGGAGGAGATTTTCGGACCCGTGCTCGGCATCTACCGCTTCTGCGACGAGGAGGAATTGGTGACCGCCGCCAATGGCACCGAGTTCGGTCTCGCCGCGAGCCTGTGGAGCCGCGACATCGATCGCGTCCACCGCGTCTCTTCCGCGCTGCAGTGCGGCAAGGTCACGGTCAACGCCGGTGGCTTCCCGTATCCGGGGCTGCCCGAGGGCGGGTATAAGGGGTCGGGTTTCGGCCGCGATCTTGGCCCCGACGCCGTGGAGCAATGCCTCCAGACCAAGACCATTCTCACCCATGTTTCATGAGGCATCCCATGCGTGACCTGAAAGACCTGACGCTCCCTGCCGGGCGCGCACTCATCGCCGCCCTGTTCCTGTGGAGCGGGTATCGCAAGCTCGGTCACCCGGGCGCGGTGATCGACATGATCGGCCACAGCCTGCCATTTCCGACGCTTGGCTTCGCCCTCTCGATTGCCTGCGAACTGGGCGTCGGAGCCTTGTTCCTGCTTGGTTATCGAACGCGCACCATGGCGATGCTCCTTGCGCTCTTCACGCTCGCGACCGCGCTCGCGTTTCACAACGATTTCGGCGATCGGGAGGAACTCACCAATTTCATGAAGAACCTGGCGATCCTGGGCGGCCTCTTCCATGTGCTTGTCGTAGGCGGCGGGCGCTTGTCCATCGACGGTTTGCGCCACCGCCACGCCGAGATGCCGGCCTGACGCCGACCTTTCCCGACCAACCGCGTCACGGATGAGATGGCACGGCGGGAACCCCTGAAAAAAGATACGAGAGGATTGTGGCTATGCATCAGGAGACGCCGATCTGGATCGTCACCGGAGATTTCGGTCGCGCAACGGTCAACGTTACCGATCGCGCGCTCGTCGAGCATGCTCATCAGCAGTTCAACATGCTTTTCATGCTCGATGGGGCCGAGACCACCTTTCGCACCGGCACCACCGATCTCCCGCTCGACCGGTCCAGCGTCATCCTGTTCAATCCCTGGGTCCCGCACCTGAAACTTGCCAACGACGGCGAGCCCACGATGATCCTGTCCCTCGTGATCGAGCAGGGCTGGATCGACCGCATGCTCGAGGCCCAGGGCCTGCGCAGCGGTCTTGTCTTCCCCAATGTCCTCGAGCGCATGACCTCGGCCGTCCAGCTCGCCGCCCAGCGGCTCGCCGGCGCCATCTCGCGGGGGCTATGCGACAGCGTGGAGGACCGTGAGCAGCCGCTGATGGAACTGATCGATGCCGTGGTCGCGGCCTACATCGCCCCGGAAGCCGCGACCGTTGCGAAGGGCGGACGTCCGATCGACTTCCGCATCCGCAAGGCGCTTCTCTACATCCACGAACATGCGCACGAGAATCCGAGGATCGACGAAATCGCGCGGACGGTGGGATTGTCACGCTCGCATTTCTTCGAGCAGTTCCGCCGCTGCGTCGGGGCCTCGCCGCGCCACTATATCGATCATATCCGCATGTCGGCGGCGATGCGCTGGCTCTCGACCAGCGAACGCTCGCTGGTGGAGGTGGCCGACGAGCTGGGCTTTGGCGCGCACAGCAATTTCACCCGTTTCTTCGCTCAGCACATGGCGGTGTCTCCCAGCGAATATCGCCGTCAGACTTTCGCCGTCGCCTGAAGCGATATCCCCGGCGGTTCGCGGAAAAAGCCGCTGGGGATTTCCCCTTGCTTCCCTTCAGCGCGATTGACCGGTGTCGAGAAACCCGATGATCTCGCGCGCCAGAATGAGCGGGCACTCGTCCATCGGGTAATGACCAGCGCCGGGCAGCACGACAATCCGCGCCTGCTTGAGCGCAGCAAGCCAGGTCGAACGGATCACGTCTTCGGGGACGCCACGGTCATGCGCGCCGCCGATTACCAGCACCGGCACTTCGATCCCGGTCGCCTGGGCGGTAAAATCGTCCCCCGCCCAGGATTCGAGATAGGCGGCGAAAGCATCGCGGTCACAGATAGCGACCGAGCGCTCCGCGCTTTCCCTGAGCCACGCCAGCGGTAATTGTTCGCCCGTCGTGATGTCGAGGATCGCCTGTCGGATGGCGACATCGTCGGCGGCCCCGCGGAAGAAGGCGAACGTTTCCGCATCGAACGGGGCGGGGCCGGCCCAGACCGGCGTGATCCCGACAATGCGCTCGACACGGCCCGGCGCGCCGACCGCGACGCGGAGCGCGGCCTTGCCGCCCATCGAATGGCCGATGACTGAAAAGCGCTCCCAGCCGAGCGCATCCGCCGCCGCGATCGCGTCTTCAGCCATTGTCGCGACAGTGTAGGGACCGTCCGAGCCGCGCCGGGCCCCATAGCCGCGCACGTCGGGAAGGGCGATGGTGAAGCGCTCGGCATCGAGAGCCGGGAGCAAGGCCTCGAACGCCGCATGGTTGTTGAACCAGCCATGGATTGCAATGGCCCGGATAGGGCCGTGCCCGTGTGTCCTGATCGGCACGTCAAATCTCTCCTGTCGATATTCTGGGACGGACAAGAGCGGGTCGCAGGACGGCTTGCAATCCACCGGTCACCGATTGTCGGACTCATCGATAAGCCGTCGGAGCTGTTCATCAGGCCAATCATTCGCAACTCTGTAGAGAGACAGTAACGGATGAAAATCGCCGGATTCGTCGGGCGAAGGAGAGAAGGCTATGAGCGCGCAATCGAACACCGGCTATATTCCGGGTTTCGGAAACCACGTCTCGACCGAGGCGGTCGCCGGAGCGCTGCCCGAGGGACGCAATTCACCGCAGCGACCTGCCTTCGGCCTCTATGCGGAGCAGTTGTCAGGCACCGCCTTTACCGCACCCCGCAACGAAAACCGCCGCTCCTGGCTCTATCGTCTGAGGCCGAGCGCCGATCACCGCCCGTTTGCGCCCTATGCCGGCGCGCCGCTGTTCGTGGCTGCGCCATCGGCAGAACCGCTCGCGCCGAACCGGCTGCGCTGGAGTCCGCAGCCGCTTCCGGAAGGCCCTACCGATTTCATCGACGGCATTGTGACGATCCTCGGAAACGGCGCGCCCGAGCAGCTCGAGGGCGTCGTCTTCCATATCTACGCGGCCAATCGCGACATGCATGATCGGGTCTTTGTCGATGCCGATGGCGAACTGCTGATCATTCCCGAAATGGGTCGGCTTACGGTTCTGACCGAACTCGGCCGGATCGACCTGACGCCCGGCCAAATCGCATTGGTGCCGCGCGGCGTGCGCTTCCGCGTGCTCCTGCCCGATGGGCGGGCGAGGGGCTATCTTGCCGAGAATTACGGTGCCCTGTTCCGTTTGCCCGATCTTGGGCCTATCGGTTCCAACGGCCTCGCCAACCCCCGCGATTTCGAGACTCCACAAGCCTGGTTCGAAGACAGCGACGAGCCCGTCGAGGTCATCCAGAAATATCTGGGCAACCTGTGGGTCACCCGGCTCGACCACTCGCCGCTCGATGTCGTCGCCTGGCACGGCAATCTGGCGCCGTATCGTTACGACCTTGCGCGCTTCAACACGATCGGGACGGTAAGCTTCGATCATCCGGACCCGTCGATCTTCACCGTACTGACTTCGCCGTCGGACGTGCCAGGGCGCGCCAATGCCGATTTCGTGATTTTTCCGCCGCGCTGGATGGTGGCTGAGGACACGTTCCGGCCGCCCTGGTTCCACCGCAACGTCATGTCCGAAGCGATGGGGCTGATCCACGGCGCGTATGACGCCAAGGCCGATGGTTTCGCACCTGGTGGCATAAGCCTGCACAATCTGATGACAGGGCACGGTCCGGACGTGGCGAGCTGGAAAGGCGCAAGCGAAGTTGAATTGAAGCCGCACAAGATCGAAAGCACCATGGCCTTCATGGTCGAGAGCTGCTGGCCGTATCGACCGACCGCGCACGCCTCCACCAGCGCGCAGCTTGACTATGACGGGGTCTGGGCGGGTTTTCCCAAGGCACGGATCGCATGACGACGATGATCGACGAAACGCACGATCCCGCACGCGCGAGCTGGGTGCAAAGCGCGCAGGGCCACCCCGACTTCCCGATCCAGAACCTGCCATTCGGCATCTTCTCGCCCCAAGGCCAGGATCCGCGACCGGGCGCCGCGATAGGCGATTCGATCGTCGACCTGCGCGCGATCGCCCCTCTTCTGCCGGCAATGCCGAACGGGGCGCTTGCATCACCGGCGCTCAATGATCTGCTCGCTCTGCCGGCCGAGCATCGGCGGACGCTTCGTCAGGCGCTTTCCACGCTGCTGTCCGATCCCCGCCACGAAGCGGCGGTGCGCGCGCATCTTCATGAAGCGGACCAATGCCGCCTGCATCTGCCGGCGCGGATAGGCGACTACACCGATTTCTATGTCGGCATCCACCACGCCATGAATATCGGAAGGCTGTTCCGCCCCGACACGCCCTTGCTTCCCAACTATAAGTGGATCCCGATCGGTTATCACGGCCGCGCATCGTCGATCCGGCTGTCGGGCCAACCGGTGGTTCGGCCCGTGGGGCAGCGTGCCCCCCTTGAGGATGGCATGCCGCTTTTCGAGCCGACGGCCAGGATGGATTTTGAACTCGAACTCGGGGTCTGGATCGGCACGGGCAATCGGCTCGCCGCGCCGGTCGCAATCGGGGATGCGCACCGGCATATCGCCGGCATCAGCCTCCTCAACGATTGGTCGGCCCGCGATTTCCAGGCGTGGGAATACCAGCCGCTCGGTCCGTTTCTCTCGAAGAACTTTCAGACCACCATTTCGCCGTGGATCGTGACCATGGAGGCGCTCGCGCCCTTTCGCGTTGCCCAGGCCGCGCGCCGCGAAGGCGATCCTTGCCCGCTTCCCTACCTCTGGGACGAGAACGACCAGGCAAACGGAGCCTTTGCGATCGAGCTGGAAGTGACGCTCAGCTCACGCGCGATGCGTGAGCGGGGGCTTGGCCCTCATCGGTTGAGCCTGAGCGATGCGCGCGCGATGTATTGGACCGCAGCCCAGATGGTTGCCCACCACACGGTCAACGGCTGCAACCTCAACCCAGGGGATCTGCTGGGCACCGGCACCCTGTCGACAGACGAACCCTCGGGCCTTGGCAGCCTCATGGAAATCACGCGGGGTGGCAAAGCGCCAATCACGCTGCCGGGCGGCGAGGAGCGCTCGTTCCTGATCGACGGCGACGAGATCGCCTTCGGCGGCAAAGCCCGGGCCGACGGCCGATCGGCTTCGGGCCTTGCCGGGCGGAAATCCTCGCTGCGGGATTCGGGGCTGAAACGGACTCCTGATACTGTCGCCCTGTCATCGACTAGCGCAGATTGGTCCGGGCAAGCTCGATGATCTCGTCGCCGCGACCGCTGATGATGGCTTTGAGCATATAAAGGCTGAAGCCCTTTGCCTGCTCGAGTTTTATCGCGGGCGGCATCGCCAGTTCCTGGGGAGCGGTTCGCACATCGACCAACGCCGGCCCGGCATGCGCCAGGGCACGGCGCAGGGCAGGCTCGAGCGCGTCGGAATCCTCGACGCGGAGGCCCAGGACGCCGCACGCCTCGGCGATCGCGGCAAAGTCCGGGTTTTGCAGGTGTACGTTTACGTCCAGGAACCCGCCCGCTTTTTGTTCCATCGCGACAAAGCCCAGCAGGCTGTTGTCGAACAGGATGACCTTCACGGGCAGGCCCAGTTGCGCGAGGCTCAGAAAATCGCCCATCGACATGGCGAACCCGCCGTCTCCCGAGAGAGAAATGACCTGCCGATCGGGGAAGGCGGCCTGCGCTCCCATCGCCTGGGGCAGGGCGTTGGCCATCGAGCCGTGATTGCCCGAAAAAAGCAGGCGCCGCTTACCCGTCATCTTGAGATACCGCGCGGCCCACACGGTGGGCGTCCCGACGTCGGCTGTGATGATCGCGTCGTCCGCCGCGAGGTCGCTGACCAGCTTGGCGATGTATTGCGGGTGGACCGGTCGGCCGGGCTTGTCAGGGGTGGCGAGGCTATCCAGTCCCTTGCGAGCGCTGGCATAGTGTTCCAGCGATCGGGTCAGGAACGTTCTATCTTCACGACGCTCCAACCGCGGCAACAACTGGCGGATCGTTTCACCGACATCACCGACGATCCCCAAGGCAAGGGGAGCCCGCTTGCCCAGTTGCGAGGGGTCGCGGTCGATCTGGAT
Source organism: Novosphingobium sp. SCN 66-18 (assembly GCA_001725355.1). Classification (GTDB taxonomy): domain Bacteria; phylum Pseudomonadota; class Alphaproteobacteria; order Sphingomonadales; family Sphingomonadaceae; genus Novosphingobium. Next base: position 15,266 of record MEGD01000005.1, on the reverse strand, counting down.
GATCCTGGCGCTTCCGGGATAGAAATTGCGATAGGGAAAATCGGTGCCGAGCATGAGCAGCGTGTCGCAGTTTTCCATGACGTGATAGCCTGACGAAAAGCCGATCAGGCCGGTCATGCCGACATCGAAAGGGTTGTCCCATTCGACATGCTCCTTGCCGCGCAGCGCGTGAACGACCGGGGCACCGAGCCTGTCTGCCAGCGCGACGACTTCGTCATGAGCGCCGGCGCAGCCGCTGCCGCACAGCAGCGCGGTTGCTCGCGATCCGTCGAGCAGCGCGACGACCTGGTCGATATCCGACGGATGCGGAAGCAGCCGTGGCGGCCGTAGCGCCGGGAAGACGGTAGCGGCCTCGGCGGGTGCCTCCGCGAGCGCGATGTCGCCCGGGATCACCACGACAGCGACGCCTTGCTTTCCGATCGCGGCCCGCATGGCGCGGTGCAGCACCTCCGGCATTTGCTTGGGGTTGCTGACGAGCTCCACGAAGTGGCTGCACTCGCGGAACAGCTCTTGCGGATGCGTTTCCTGAAAATAGCCCAGGCCGATCTCCGACGACGGGATATGCGCCGCGATCGCCAGCACGGGCACATGGTTGCGATGGCAGTCGAACAGCCCGTTGATGAGGTGGAGATTGCCTGGCCCGCACGACCCTGCACAAACGCTCAGCTTGCCGGTAAGGCCGGCTTCGGCGCCCGCGGCGAAGGCTGCCACCTCCTCGTGGCGCGTCATCATCCATTGGATCGTGCCCAGCCGTCGAAGGCTTTCGTTCAACCCGTTGAGGCTGTCTCCCGTGACCCCCCAAATTCTCTCGACGCCGGCATCGGCGAGCGTGGCGGCGACCAGATCTGCGATCGTCTGTTTGGACATGACGGTATTCTCCGTAACCTACCGGGATTGATGCGCCAGCCTCAGGCTATTCGGCAAGCGCCTGCGACAACTCGATTATCCAGCGGCGAAGCGACCCCATGGATAGCCGCGGTCCCGGCCGTCGGGCTTGCACAGGATGGATGCCAATGGGATCATTTATCCATTAGTTGCGGAGTGTGATCGGCTGACTACGCCTTTGCAACAAGTCCCAAGACCACGCGGACGGGCTTTGCAGCGAGGACTACCCGTCCAAAAATCAGCGCAATTCGACAAGATGGATCGAGGGGGACGCCGATAGCTTGGTGGCTCGATCGTTTGCGGGCAGTCTGGGCTCACGGGCGGATCCCATGACGGAGATCGCGAGCCTGGCGCAGAACCCTCACTCACGCATTTCGCCGCCAAGAAGGGAGCGTTGCATTGACCGAGATACCAACCGTCCAGGCGATTGCGATTGGCATCAACGCCAGCGGTATGCGCGAGGAATTCGACAGCATGGGCACGGTCAGCGTCGCTGCCGATCGCTATTGGGGTGCGCAGACAGAACGTTCTCTTCACCACTTCAACATTGGCGGCGACCGCATGCCCAAGGACGTATACCACGCCTACGGCTATGTAAAAAAAGCCTGCGCGCTGGTGAATTCAGCCGCCGGCCGTCTGCCTGACTGGAAACGCGACGCGATCGTACAGGCCGCGGACGAGGCGATCGCCGGCAAGCTCGACGAGCATTTCCCGCTTTACGTGTGGCAGACCGGTTCCGGCACCCAGTCGAACATGAACGTCAACGAGGTGCTGTCGAACCGGGCAATCCAGCTGCTCGGCGGCACGCTCGGCAGCCAGCATCCGGTTGGGCCAAACGACGACGTCAATATGGGCCAGTCGTCCAACGACACCTTCCCCACCGCGATGCACATCGCGACCGTCCTCGCGATCGACGCCGAACTGCTGCCCGCCGTCACCCGGCTGGCCGAGGCGATCGAGCGCAAGGCCGATGGCTGGATGGATGTGGTCAAGATCGGCCGCACCCATCTGGAAGACGCGGTGCCGCTGTCAGTCGGCCAGGAATGGCACGGCTGGGCGGGGCAGATCCGTGCCTGCATCGCCGCGATCGAGGAAAGCCGCGGCGCGCTTTACGAACTGGCGGTGGGCGGCACGGCGGTTGGCACCGGGCTCAACGCGCCGGCCGGCTTCTCCCAGGACGTCGCGGTGACGATCGCCGCGCTTACGGGAAAGCCGTTCATAACGGCGCCCAACAAGTTCACCGCGCAGGGCTCGCTTGACGCGATGGTGAGGGCCTCCGCCGGGCTGCGCGGCCTGGCCGTCGCGCTGATGAAGATCGCCAACGACATGCGCTGGCTCGCCTCCGGTCCACGCTGCGGCTTGGGCGAACTGAAGCTGCCCGACAACGAGCCCGGCTCGTCGATCATGCCGGGCAAGGTCAACCCTACCCAGTGCGAGGCGATGGTCATGATAGCCATCCAGGTGCTCGGCAATGACAGCGCCGTCGCCTTTGCCGGTAGCCAGGGCAATTTCGAGCTCAACGCGATGCGCCCGGTGATCATCAATAACGTGCTGCATTCGATCCGCATCCTCGCCGATGGCTGCGACCGGTTCCGGGAGTTCTCGGTCGAGGGGACCGAAATCCTGCGCGACAAGATCCAGTCCTATGTCGAGGGCAGCGTGATGCTGGTCACCGCGCTGTCGCCGGTGATCGGATACCAGAACGCCGCGCATATCGCCGAAAAGGCGATCGCCGACGGTACCACGCTGCGCGAAGCCGCGCTCGCTTCCGGCAAGGTGGACTCGGCGCTTTTCGACAAGACCATCTGCCCGCTCGACATGGTCGGCCACGGCCTGGCCGGCGCCTGAAGGAGACGCGCCAATGATATGCCGCATCCGCATGTGGACTGGCCTGGATGGCGATGTCTGACGCAAACCGCCTCGATGCTGCCGCCCACGTGTTGTTGCTCCTCGCGCGCCTGCTGCTGGAAGCAGGAGCGGACAGCGAGCATGTCCGCCGGCGCGTCGAGGCGCTTGCCGAACGGCTGGATTTTGCGGCCCAGCTATTTCTCGGCAGCGAACGCTTGCTGCTGATGTTGGGAAACGATCAAGTCTATCGTACCCGGATCGGCCACGCATTGGGCACGATGGGGATTGACGCCGGTCGCCTCGTCGCGCTGGAGGACGTCGCGACCGCGATTGCAGCGGGCACGCTGGAACTGGAAGCAGCCGATACCCGCCTCACCGCGATCGCCAAAGCCCGGCCCGCTTATCCGGCGTCGCTGACTATACTGGCGGTGGCAGGCACGGCGGCGGCGCTCGCCCGCCTATTCAGCGCCACCTTGCCGGTCGTCGGCGCGGCTTTCCTTGCCGGTGCAGTCAGCACTGTGCTGCGGCGCGTATTACCCCGGCTACGTGTCGGGCCGGCCGCCGCAGCGGGGATCACAGCGACCATCAGTGGTATGACAGCCGTGCTCGCGTTGCGCCCGAGTGGCGCGGACCCTACGCTCGCTCTGGTTGCGGCAGGCATGATTCTGGTGCCTGGCGTCCCCCTCATTAATGGCGTGCGCGATCTGATGCAGGGGCACGCCGAGATAGGACTGGCCCGGATCGCCAATGGCGCCATCACCGTTATCGCGATAGCCGCGGGGCTGGTCACCACGAGTCTGGCGGTGGGCGTGCATCTCCCGGTCACGTTGCATACGCCGAACCTTGACCTGGCATGGGACCTGCTGTTCTCCAGCATCGCCGCCTTCGGCTTCTCAATCCTGTTCGCCGCGCCGCGCCGGGCGGTCCCGACGATTATGCTGACCGGCGCTCTTGCCCATGGATTGCGCACGGCGCTGATGATGCTGGGCACCGATATCGCCATCGCGACCCTGGCTGGCGCCACTCTTGCCGGTGTCCTCGCGCGGCTGCTCGGTCGTCGGCTTGGCGCCCCCTCTACGGCGCTGGTCTTTCCCAGCGTTGTAGCAATGGTGCCGGGCTCCTACGCCTTTCGCGGGCTGATCGGCGCACTGGATATCATGTTTGCAGGGTCGGCCGCTCCCGCTGCCTTGCTGGCGGCCAGCGCCGCGGCGCTGATCTCCGCCTTCGTGTTGACCGTCGGCATCGGGATTGGCCTGTTGCTGGCTTCGGCGCTCAATCCTGCGATCCTTGGGCTTGGAAATCAGGCTGCCAGGCAGCGATGAGCCCACCTCGTTGATCGCCGCGTCCCGACCGCCGCGCGGACCAATTCGTGTTCGTTGCCTGCCCATTGTCGTTCGCGGCAAGATAGAGTTGGTGATTGGCAGGGGAGCGGGATATTGTCGCCGATGATCTCTTTGCGCCCGGTTTTTGATCTGCTTGCAAACCGTTATCGGCTGGCCTTCTTGGCCTTGCTGTTCGGGATGATGATCGTCGCCCCCCGCGCCGGACAGGCCCTCGATTTTACCCTGCCGACCACCGAGATGCGGCATGTGAAATGGTCGATCGCCGAAGGCGCTCCGGCCAATATCGTTGCCATCGCGCAAACGCCTGACGGCTTCATCTGGCTGGGCACGGCAACCGGCCTGTACCGTTTCGACGGCGTCCGGTTCGAGCATATCGAAGCACAGGAAGGCGATCCCGCGCGATCGTTGCAGATTACGGCCCTGCTGACGGCCCGCAACGGCGACCTGTGGGTCGGCTACGACTACGGCGGCGTGGCGGTCTATCGGCATGGCAGGCTGCAGGGGCGCAATGAAGGAACGCCGCGGGGCTCGGTGGTCGCGATCGCGCAAAGTTCGGACGGGGCGATCTGGGTCGCCTCCGAAAGTTCGAACAGCCAGCGCCTGCGATACTACAAGTCGGGCAAGTGGCGCGTCTTCACCTCGGGCGTGGATCTTCCCGACGAGCACACCCAGGATATGATTGCCGACCGCGATGGCGCTATCGTCATCGCGCTGAGCGACTCGATCCATCGCTTTGACCCCGCTTCGGGCCGCTTTGTCCGGCTGAACGCGCGCGGAGGCGACTCCGTCGGTTTGGGCAAGGACAGGTCCGGAAACGTCTGGATCATCGACAACGATAGCCTGCGGCGTCTTGACGGCTGGGGGGGCACCATGAGGCTCACCCCCGGAACGACGGGGTACATCGGGCGCAGACTGCTGTTCGACCGTGATGGCCGGCTCTGGGTGACGGGGCAGGACCGGGGAATCATCCGGTTGCTGCCCGAAACGTTGCAACGCCTGGAGCGCGGAGACACATCGAGGCTGACCGTGCAAGTTCTCCCGGACGTGCTCGGTCCACTGTCGCTGGCTCCCTTTCAGGATCGCGAAGGCAACGTCTGGGTCGGCAGTCCGAACGGCCTTGACCGGTTTTCAGCAATCGACGTCCACCTCGTGTCCAGCTTCCCGACGACGAATACCGGATTTGTACCGATTGGCCGCGAAGGCACCTTTCTGTTCGGCACACCCAAAGGGCTGTATCGCATCCACGGAAATCCGATCCGCACAGAAATGGTGGCACCCAATTGGGGCATCATCTTCAACATATGCAGCGACCATGAAGGCAATGTTCTTGTCGTCAGTTCGAAAGGCCTGATGCTGATTTCGCGGCGTGGCATATCCAGAACGCTCTTCGCGCCGGAGGGAGCGACGCCCACGGCCTGCGTATCCGAAGGCAATGGCGACTGGCTCATCTCGGCCTACGGGACGTATCGATTGCATGCGGGAAAGGTCAGCGAGGTCGCGGACAGCGCGGAAGCGCTCGGTCATGCGATGCTCATGCGGAATCTGGGAGGGAGCGATATCCTGTCCTATCAGGCGTTGAGCGCGCTCACGGTCCGCCGGCAGGGGCGCATATCGAAAATCTGGCAGGGGCGAGGCATCCCGGTCGGTTTCATCAAGACCGTCGTGCCGATCCCCGGCGGGCTGCTGATCGGGGGGGAGCATGGCCTTGCCCGATATGACGGCGCCCGGTTCGCCACGATCGACGATCGGGCGCATCCCTTTCTGGCCAACGTCACCGGCATCCTGCCACGCGCCGATGGATCAACCTGGTTGATTACCGGCCAAGGCATCGCAAAAGTGCGTTCCGCCGATCTCGACGCCGCCTTTCTCAACCCGGCCCAACGTCTTACGGCCTTCGTCTATGGCCGCGACCAGGGATTGCGCGCGCGGTCCAACTGGTACGACATGAACGATATTGTCGAGGATCGCGATGGCCTGTTGTGGCTGGCGACGAACCGCGGTCTGGCCTGGATCGATCCACGCAAGCTCGTTCACAATTCGATCCCGCCGCCCGTGGTCATTCGGAACATGGTCGCGGACGATCATGTCATCGCGCTGGACAACAGTGCCGATGGCACGCGGCAGTCTCTTCCCCCGGGAACCGATCGTATTACGATCGATTACACCGCCCTGAGCTTCACCGATCCAGCGGCAAACAAGTTCCGCTATCGCCTTGTCGGCTTCGACCAGGAATGGGTTGATGCCGGTGAGCGGCGGCAGGCCAATTACGGCAATCTCGCTCCGGGCTCATACCGCTTCCAGGTGATCGCGGCGAACGGCGATGGCGTGTGGAACGAGCAAGGGGCGGCACTCGACTTCTACATCCAGCCTTATTTCTATCAGACATGGTGGTTTCGGGCGCTGTTGGTGACGGCGTTGTTCCTGTTCGTGATCGTGCTCGTGCGCTGGCGGTCGCGCGCCGCCGCAGACCGGACCCGGCGCCGCGTCGAGGTGCAGGTAGAGGAACGGGAGCGCATCGCGCGGGAGCTTCACGACACACTGCTGCAAGGGCTGCAAGGTCTCATGATGCGCTTCCAGGCAGTGGCGGAGATCACACCGTCAGACACGGCTGCGCGCGGCATGCTGGAGCGGGCGCTGGAGCGCGGCGATGACCTCATGATAGCAAGTCGCGAACGGGTTCTCGATTTGCGGGCATCGGATCCGGGTAGTCTCGAAAGCCGCATGGCGTCGCTGGCCGAAGATCGCGCCGACCTGCACATCATTGGCTATCGACGCCCCGTATGCGCACCCGTAGCCGATGAAATCCTCGCGATTGTCGGCGAGGCGATCGCCAATGCCGAGCAGCATGCAAAGGCCGGCCATATCGCCGTCGAACTGCGGTACCGCATGCTCGCGCTTGACGTTTTCGTCCGTGACAATGGCGTCGGCATCGCTCCCGCCATCCTCGCGTCGGGCGGGCGTCGGGGCCACTACGGCTTGCAGGGCATGTGGGAGCGGGCAGGCCGCATCGGCGGAAAGCTGTGGTTCACGCCCAATGGAACAAACGGAACCCAGGTCCACCTCCGCGTGCCCGCACGGGTCGCTTATCAAACGCGGTGGGACTGGTTCCGGAAACGGGGCCTGCGGGATGGCTCCTCCCGAAGTAGCGGTGAAAGATCGTGAGCGGGGAAGCAACCGCGATGGCCCAGCTCTGTCATCGGCACCACCCTTTACGTCCGGCGTGACCATTTCTAAAGCAGCGTATATGACCAGCCCCGGCTTCGGCGCCTGATCGGTATCCTTGGCAACCGGCAAGGCGCAGGCGAGCACGGCTTCGATAGTTTCGTATAGCGCCGCCATCGATCTGGGACAGTAGGGCGAGCCTCGCCGAATCGAAGACACGGAAAGCGCACGGGAATGGTCAAGTCCGACAAAATACGCATAATGATCGTCGACGACCATCCGCTGCTGCGGGAGGGCGTTTGCGCGGTTATCGCAACGCAGGCCGATCTCGATATGGTCGCCGAGGCCGAAACCGGCGAGCAGGCGCTTGCTCTTTATGAAGCGCACCGGCCGGATATCGTGCTCATGGATCTTCAGATGCCGGGCATGGGCGGCGTCGCCGCTATCGAGGCGCTGAGAAAGAGCCATCCTTCATCGCGGATCGTCGTCCTGACCACGTATGCCGGAGACGCCCAGGCCATGCGCGCCCTTCGTGCCGGCGCGGCAGGCTTGAAAAGCAGCATGCGCAAGGAACTGATGGATACGATCAGAAGCGTTCATGCTGGCGGCAAGTATCTCTCCTCCGAGGTGGCGACCGGCATAGCGCTCCATGTAACCGAGGATATGCTTTCGAGGCGGGAGGCAGAGGTGCTCACTCTCGCCGCCGCAGGAAACTCCAATCGCCAGATCGCGGTGCGCCTGGGGCTCTCGGAGGACACGATCAAGGGATACATGAAGGTTATCTATTCCAAGCTTGGTGCCGCCGATCGCACCCATGCCGTCACCATCGCCGCGCGCCGCGGCATCATCGAGCTTTAGGCCGCGCCGAAATTCGCCGGACCTTGCTCTGGCGTTATCCGTGGTTTGCGCATCCCACAGTCGCTCGGGAGACAACGGTTAGGCATTCTGGTCATCGGCAGCCTGATGAGGCGAACGGCGCAGGATGTGCTCGAGCGCGTCCACGAACGCCCGAACCTTGGCGGGTACCATGCGTGCTGTGGGATAGACCGCCCATATCGCGAGGGGTTCCGGCTCAGCATCCGCAAGCCGGATTTCCCGGAGACGACCGCTGCCCAGATCGTCCTCCACGTCCCAGGCCGAAAGATTGGCGATGCCCAGGCCACCCAGGCAAGCCTGATGCAGCGCCTCGACCGAGCTTGCCGTAAATCTGCCTGTCACCCTTTGGCGCACCGTCTTTCCGTTGCGGTTGAAGTTCCAGTGCGAAGTGCCCGATGCCGGCAGACACGCATGGTCGGGCAGGGCAGCCAGCACGCCGGGTGTCCCCGCGGCACGCAGATAGGCGGGCGAGGCGACAAGCCGGCGCGGATTATCCGCGAGGCGGCGTGCAACGAGGTGATTGTCCCGGAGCTTGGCGATCCGGATCGCCACATCGATGCCCTGCGCCACGATATCGACCTGATCGTCCGTCAGAAGCAGGTCAACCTGCAGTTCGGGGTTGTCGCGCATGAAGGGAGCAATCATCGGGGAAACAACCTTGCGGCCGAAGGCGGCGGAAACCGTTACCCGGAGTTGGCCCGAGACACCCGACGCGCTCGGTCGTAACGCCGCGAGGGCGCTTGCCTGCTCATCCAGCATCGCCTGCGCATGCGGGAGGAACGTCTCCCCTTCTGCGGTTGGCGAAAGCGATCGGGTTGTCCTGTGGACCAGGCGAATGCCCAGTTCGGTCTCGAGCGCGGCGAGCCGGCGCGAAGCGGCCATCGCATTGATGCCCAGCCGGCGGCCGGCGGCGGCCAGGCTGCCAGCCCGCACCGCCTCGACGAACACCGCCAGGTCAGACAATTCCATTACCACATTTTCCGTTATGCTGGCTTAACCGAACGAAACACTACAACGAGAAATGCTGCAACTCTATATCGGCCGCAAGTCAATCGTCCAGTTGGCGCAGATTTATCCAACCTGCCGTCGCTGCGCACGCTTTCATGAGGATTTTGTATGGGCGGCACCGTTATGCAGAGAACGGCCGACGCCGCGCCGGCGTCAATCGGACGGGGGCTGACGTTCGCCATGGCGATCGCGGCCGGTCTGGCCGTCGCCAACATCTACTACAACCAGCCGATGCTCGGGATCATGGAGAAGAACTTTAGCGGGGGGCTGGTGGGTCTCGTCCCGACAGCGACCCAGCTTGGCTACGCCTTCGGTCTTTTTGCCTTGGTTCCGTTGGGCGATCTCGTGGAACGCCGACGCCTGATCGTGATCCAGTTCATCGTGCTCGGCCTTGCCCTCGCCGGCGCGGCGATGGCGCCTTCGGCTCCGCTGCTTCTGCTCGCATCGCTCGTGCTCGGTGTAGCCTCGACGGTGGCCCAGCAGATCGTTCCGTTCGCCGCACACCTGTCCGCGCCGGAAAAGCGTGGCGCCACGGTTGGTCTGGTTATGTCCGGCGTGCTTTGCGGCATTCTTCTCAGCCGCACATTGTCCGGCTTTGTCGGCGCCCATGCCGGCTGGCGCGAGATGTTCTGGTTAGGCATTCCGCTCGCGCTGGGCGCCGGTGGCCTAATGGCCTTCGCGCTGCCGCGCAGCCATCCCGATACCGACCATACCTATGGCAGCCTTATCGCTTCGTTGATCCACCTGTGGCGCGAATTTGGAGAACTGCGTCTTGCCGCCGTCACGCAGGGTCTGCTCTTCGCCGCGTTCACTGCGTTTTGGTCGATCCTCGCGCTGCGGCTGCAAGAGCCGCGCTTCGGTCTCGGAGCCGATGTCGCGGGGCTGTTCGGGATCGTGGGCGCGGTGGGTATCCTGGCAGCGCCGATTGCCGGTCGCTTTGCGGACAAGCGTGGCCCCCGCAAGGTGATCCTTGCCGGCACGCTGCTGACGGTCGCCGCCTGGACGATTTTCGGTCTGTGGACATCGGTCATGGGGCTTGTGGTCGGCTGTATCCTGCTGGATTTCGCGGTGCAGAGCGTCCTCGTATCCAACCAGCATATCGTCTTCGCATTGCGCCCCGAAGCGCGTGCCCGCCTCAACACCATTTTCATGGGCCTGATGTTCCTCGGCGGCGCCGGCGGCGCTGCGGCAGCGACGGTGGCCTGGACCACCGATGGCTGGCCGGCCGTTTGCGCGCTTGGCATCGCGCTGGCGGCGGCTGCCTCCGTTCTGCAACTGCACAACCGCGCCAGGCGCGCCTGAGTTTTCACGGGAGCGAACGGCAGATCGCCTGGTTCGCTCCCGTGCCTTGTGCCTAGCTTTGCTCGACAGCTTGGAGGATCACATCGGCAACCGCCTGGGGTTGCGACAGGATGGAAAGGTGGCCGGCCCGCAATTCAGACGTGACCGCTTTCATCCGGTCAGCAAATTCGCGTTGCAGATCAACGCTGACCACGCGATCGTCGGCGGATACGATGTACCAGTTCGGCCGCGTCTCCCACGCTGCCTGCGTGACCTTCTCGCCGAACGTGGCGGCCGGCAGCGGGGGCTGGAGCACTGCCAGTACACGCGCCTCGTTCTCGGGGAGGTCGTGGCCTACGTCCTCGATCCATCCGGCTGCGCTGAGCTTCAGGTTTCCGTTTCCGTCATCGGTGATTTTGGCAAGCGCGGGTGGATTCGGGTACTTTCCGACCAGTTCGCCAACGGTTTCGCCCGCCGCCGGGGCAAAGGCCGCCACAAATACGAGCGCCTTCACCTTCGGATCGGTGCCGGCCTGCGTGATTACCGCACCGCCCCAGCTGTGGCCGACAAGCACGACCGGTCCCGAAATCGCATTGAGTGCGAGCGCCGTGGCAGCGACGTCATCGGATAGCGAACTGGTCGGGTTCTGCACCGCAACAACCGACAGCCCCTTGTCGAGCAAGATCGGAATCACGCGCTGCCAGCTGGAACCATCGGCCCATGCGCCATGCACGAGGACAACGGTTGGCTCTTGCGTGCGGGATGCGGTCATCGTGGAGTCACTCCTGATTGAGATGTCCCCGGAACCTAACGGCGGTCGCGGCCTTCATATTGTCCTATCCCGCGCATTTTTGCGTTATTCTGAGGTTTGGGTCGCGGCTGGACGGGCTGCGTCAGGCCCAATCTGCGTTGCGCGAGAGATGGCCCGTGCCGGGATTCAGGCTGTTTGTCGGATCAAGCTCCCGGTAATGCCGCGCGAGTGCCGCTTTTGCGGGATAGAGGTGCTCGACATTGTGCTCGGCGGGATATTCCGCACCGCGTGCATCGAGCAACGCCAGCATCGCCTGTTCGAACGCCACCGGATCGTGCCCCTGCTTCACCAGATAGTCGCGGTGGAAGACGTGGCAGAAGAAATGCCCGCAATAGCTCACCCCCACGATCTGCTTCGCGAGTTCGGCAGGGAGGTGTTCGTCCCATTCGTCATCGTTCCTGCGCAACGCGACATCAAGCGCGACGATATCGGCGATCGTGTCCCGATGGAGCGCGCGATACCGGATGGAGGCGCCGGCCACCGCGAAACGATGCAGGAAGGCGCGATCGCCCTCGTCCTTCGTGCATTCGAAATAGTCGCCTTGGCGGGTGGGGAACGCCTGGGCGAGCAGGGTGCGGGCTTCCTCGATACCGCGGCCGCCCATTTTCAGGATGAGGTGATGCTCGAACCGGTTGTCGAAATCGCGCATCCGCTCCGGAAGATGCTGTGGGAAAAGCGTCGCGACCGTCTGCATGATCCGGTCGGAGAGATCATGGGGCGCCCAGGGCAGTCTGGCGCAGAACGCGTCGAACCGCGCCTTCAGCGCGAACAGGCCCGGAAGGTATTTGGCGCCGAGATACCGGATCGCAAGGAACGTATCCTTTCCATACGATGCGGTCAGCCTGAACGCCGAGCGATGGATATACTCCCCCTGGATCGGAAGCGAGGTGAAGCTCTTCAGGATCACGCGCCGGATCGCCGTCAGCTCCGCGGGATCGTTGGTGCCGATATAGAAATCGGCGATGGCCTCTTCCTTGGGAAAGGTATCGAGCCGCACCGCGAACACGACCACGTGGCCTCCGCTGCCCGACGCTTCGAAATGGTGCCGGGGATCGTTGTTGAAGCGCGCCGGGGTGTCCGCATCCACTTCACGGATATGGTCCTGGTAATGCCGATCGGAGCAGACGCGGGTCGCGTCGTCGATGATATCGCTCTCCGCAATCTCGCCGGCATCCAGCCGTGCCAGCATGGCCTCGGGTTCGACGCCAAGGCTCACGCCGAGGTGATTGACCAGTCGCACCGATCCGTCCGCTTCGATCCGGGCGTAGAGCGCCATCTGCGTATAGGCGGGGCCACGATGGATCAGCGCGCCGCCGGAGTTGTTACAGATGCCGCCGAGCACGGACGCGCCGATGCAGGACGAGCCGATCCGCGAATGCGGTTCGCGGCCGATCCCTGCCACGATGTCCTCGAGCTCGAACAGGCGCGAACCTGGAAGGCAAATGACCTGCTTGCCGTCGCGGACGAGCTGGATGCCGTCGATCCGCGTCGTGCTGATGATGACGACATCGCGGTCATAGCGGTCGCCGTCCGGCGTCGAGCCGCCGGTCAGGCCGGTATTCGCTGCCTGGACGATCATGATCGTGCGTGCTCGCGCGCAGGCATTCACCGCGCGCCAGAGCTCCACAAGGCTACCGGGCCGAACCACGGCAAGCGCCTTGCCGCCGCCGAAGCGGAAGCCGGTGCGGTAACGCCGGGTCTCCCGCTCGCTGGTCAGGACATACCGGTTTCCGACGATCGCTCCGAGTTCGGCGATCAAGTCCGTTGCCGAAGCTGTTGGCGGAGAGACGGCGGACGGCGCGGGATCGATCCTGGCCATGGCTCAGCCTTGCCAGCCCTGGAGAAATTCAAGGAGGAGCGCGTTCACCGCTTCCGGCCGCTCCTCGTGCGGCAGATGGCCGCAGCGCTCGATCGGCACCGCGCGGAGATTGTCGGCCATCTCCGCCCAGACTTTCGGCATGTCGAACATCTTGCCGACCGCCCCGAAATCCGCGCCCCATAGCGCAAGCGTGGGACAGGCGATCTTGACGTCGGCGTCGACAAGATCCTGAGCGACGTCCTCGGCGTTGGCCCGATAGTCCGCCATGGCGCCGCGCACGGCGCCCGGCGCGCGGTAGGCACGCACGTAGGTGTCGAAGGCATCGCCCGAGATTGCCGAGGGGTCATAGGCCCAGTCCGAAAAGAACCAGCGGAGCCACTGTTCTTCCTTGCCGGCGATCAGCGTTTCCGGAAGGTCCGGAATGAGGTGGAACAGAAAGAACCAATAGGCCTTGGCAATTTCGGCGTTGATCTCGCGCGCAACGATGCGGGTCGGCACATTGTCCATCACCACGAGACGGTCGACCCGCTCGGGATAGTCCTTGGCAAACCGCGTTGCCACCCGCGCCCCCCGATCATGGCCAACCAGCGCGATTTTCCCGATGCCGAGCTTGTCGAGCAGCGCCGCGAGATCGCGGGCCATGGTCCGCTTGTCATATCCGGCAGCCGGCTTGTCGGTCTCGCCATAGCCCCGAAGATCCGGTGCGATCACGCGATGGAGCTCGCCAAGAACGGGAATCTGGAACCGCCAGGCGAAATTCGTTTCGGGAAAGCCGTGCAGGAGCACCACTGGCGGGCCGTCGCCGGCATCGATATAGTTTTGCCGAATGTCGTTCGCCCGCAAGGTATGGCTTGTCTGTGCGATCATTTCAGGTTCCAGAATCGCCGGCAGGCCAATCCCGCCCACGTCTGTCTGCGGTATTGCTTGGCCATGGTGTCTTGCGATTGGCCCGGACTGCGCCCTTTTGGCAGTTTCTGACGAAAGACCTCCGGCTCGGCTCCAAGGTCAACGCGGAAGCGCGCATACACGGCAGCGAAGCAGGCTGGCGGCTCCTGATTCACGTTCACCGCTAAGAATGTCCAAGCAATCGCTTGATCCGCCAATACCTCGGCAGCGTCCGGCAGCGAAAGAAGCGCCCGGCATCGAAAGGAAGTGCAGATGAAACTGGCCCGAGTTGGAGAAGCAGGCCGCGAACGGCCCGCGATGATCGATAGCGAAGGACTGCTGAGGGACCTTTCCGGTCATGTCGCCGATCTCGCGGGCGACGTCCTTTTGCCAGAAGGGCTGGCGGCACTCGCCGCGATCGACACGGCTTCGCTCCCGGTCATCGCGCAGCCGGTGCGCTACGGCCCCGCGATCGGCCGGCCGGGCAAGATCATCTGCGTGGGGCTCAACTACACCGATCACGCCGCCGAAGTCGGGCTCCCGCTGCCCACCGAACCGACCGTTTTCATGAAAGGCTGCGCGCCGTCAGGCCCCAACGATCCGGTCCGGCTGCCGATGGCTGCGGAGAAAGGGGACTGGGAGGTCGAGCTCGGCATCGTCATCGGGCGAGGCGGGTTGTACATCGACGAGGCGGACGCGCTCGATCACGTCGCCGGCTACTGCCTGTTCAACGATCTCACGGAACGTTCCTACCAGATGGATCACAGCGGCCAGTGGACCAAGGGCAAGAGCTTTCCGGGCTTCGCGCCGATCGGCCCATGGCTTGTCACCCGCGACGAGCTGGGCGACGCCAGCGGCCTGCCTATCTGGCTTGAAGTCAACGGGCATCGGTTTCAGGACGGCAGCACCGGCAATCTGGTTTTCGGAATACGCCAGATCGTAAGCTACCTGTCCCGCTTCTACGCGCTCGAGGCTGGCGATTTCATCGCAACCGGGACACCGGCGGGTGTCGGTTTCGGGCACAAGCCGCCCGTCTTTCTCAAGCCGGGTGACGTGATGACGCTGGGCATTGAAGGGCTTGGCATGCAGGAACAACGGGTGATCGGCTGGGGTGATCCCGGCGGGGAAATGGCCTAGAGTGGCGGCCGCCCCATCGCACCGATCGAAAGCATCCGGGTGGGAGTCAGGCGTGCCGGTGGCGGACTAAAAACGGAAATTGCTTTCGAAGCCGACCATGGTGATGGTGTGCGCGGGGCCGGTTTCGCGGATGAAGGTTCCTGGTGTGAAGACCGAGAGGGAGCCGGACAGTTCCAGTTCGGCTGTGGTTTGCCAGGCCAGGGTCGCTTCG
>MEGD01000004.1:6137-129719 GCA_001725355.1 Novosphingobium sp. SCN 66-18 | reverse complement strand
GCGCCGAGGAGCCCACGCGCGACACCGAGAGGCCGACGTTGATCGACGGGCGGATGCCGGCGTTGAACAGGTCGGTCTCGAGGAAGATCTGGCCGTCGGTGATCGAGATCACGTTGGTCGGGATGTAGGCCGAAACGTCGCCCGCCTGGGTTTCGATGATCGGCAGCGCGGTCAGCGAGCCGGCGCCGTTCTCGTCGTTCATCTTCGCGGCGCGCTCGAGCAGGCGGCTGTGGAGATAGAACACGTCGCCTGGATAGGCTTCGCGGCCCGGCGGGCGGCGCAGCAGCAGCGACATCTGGCGATAGGCGACAGCCTGCTTGGAAAGGTCGTCATACACGATCACGGCGTGCATGCCGTTGTCGCGGAAGAATTCGCCCATGGTCGCGCCGGTGTAGGGTGCGAGGTACTGGAGCGGAGCCGGTTCCGAAGCCGTGGCGGCGATGACGATGGAGTATTCCATCGCGCCGTTCTCTTCGAGCTGGCGGACGATCTGCGCCACGGTCGAACGCTTCTGGCCGACGGCGACGTAGATGCAGTAGAGCTTCTTGCCTTCGTCGGTGCCGGCGTTGACGGCCTTCTGGTTGATGAAGGTGTCGATCGCGACGGCGGTCTTGCCGGTCTGGCGGTCGCCGATGATCAGTTCGCGCTGGCCACGGCCGACGGGAACGAGCGCGTCGATCGCCTTGAGGCCGGTCTGCACGGGTTCATGCACCGACTTGCGGGGGATGATGCCCGGCGCCTTGACTTCCACGCGCTGGCGGCTGGCGGCCTCGATCGGGCCCTTGCCGTCGATCGGGTTGCCGAGAGCATCGACCACGCGGCCGAGCAGGCCCTTGCCCACGGGCACGTCCACGATCGTGCCGGTGCGCTTGACGGTATCGCCTTCCTTGATCTCGGCGTCCGAGCCGAAGATCACGACGCCGACGTTGTCGGCTTCGAGGTTGAGCGCCATGCCCTTCACGCCGTTGGTGAATTCCACCATTTCGCCGGCCTGGACCTTGTCCAGCCCGTGAATGCGGGCGATGCCGTCACCGACGGACAGCACGGAGCCGACTTCCGAGACCTGGGCCTCGGTGCCGAAGCTGGCGATCTGGTCCTTGATGACCTTCGAGATTTCAGCGGCGCGGATTTCCATGTTCAGCCTTTCGTAGAACCTGTGGGGCTTTTCAGCCCTTCATCGCCTGGGCGAGAGAATTGAGACGGGTGCGGATGGAGCTGTCGATCATCGTGCTGCCGATGCGCACGACGAGACCGCCCAGAATTTCGGGATCGACGCTGGCCTTCACCTTCACGTCGCGCCCTTCGCGTTCCTTCAGCTTGGCCGAAAGGTCGGCCAGCTGCGCGGCGTCGAGCGGGTGCGCCGTGGTCACTTCCGCCGTCACCTCGCCGCGCGCGGCGGCGGCGATGGCGGCAAAGGCGCGCACCACGTCGGGCAGGGCGGACAGGCGGCGGTTGCCGGCCAGCACGCCCAGGAAGTTCTTGGTCAGCGGCGCCAGACCCAGCAGGCCGGCGATTCCCTCGACGACCTTGCCGGCGGCTTCGCGGCTGACCTGCGGGTTGCGGATCAGCGCGGCCAGATCGGCCGATTCGCGGATCGCGGCGGACAGCTTTTCGAGATCGCCTTCCACGGTGGAAACGGCGTCCTGCTCGCGCGCCAGATCATAGAGCGCCGATGCGTAACGCCCTTGCAGACTGGCCGTAATGCCGCTGGAAACTTCCACGCGCTCAGGTCCCCCTTCATTCGGATAAGCCGATTGGGCCACGCACACGCTTTAACACGTGGTAGCCCGCAGACGGGGCGCGCCTAGCAACGTAACCGTCGTATTACAAGATGCGAGTTTCGCGCCTTCGACCTAGGTCGCGCAATCGTATTCGTTGCGGGCGGTGGCTCAAAACGCGCTCTTCCGCGCGTTTTGAAACGGACTCTCAGGGCTGCGGCTGGCAGTTGTAGCGCATCCGCTCGTTTGGTTCGGCCGGAAGCAGGGCCTTGATCGCCTGCTGCGCCTCGCCAAAGCGGCGCGCGGCGTCCGCCGGGGCGCCGCACGCCGGGGCCGCGATCTTCTTTCGTTCGGCGCGGGCCTTGTTCATGTCGTCGAATCCCATCAGGAACCGCTCGACGATGTAGGTCCGCGTTGCCGGGTCGTAGCGGTTGACCGAAATCGTCTCTTCACCATCCGGCACGAGGATGCGCGTCCAGCCGTCCTGCGCGAACCCGTATTGCGCCCGGCCGTTGACGCACCCATCGGCGCTCCATTCCAGCGGCACGTCGGTGATGTCCGAAACGGTAACCCGGCTGCGCTGGGTATCGATCACGCAGGTCATGCGCCCAGTGCCTTCCGTCGCCGTGCCTGAGGCGGGGGAGCCAGGAGTCGGAGTGGCGGTGGCGAGAATGTCCTCCGCCCTCGTCTCGATCGATTCGAGCGAGGGGCGCACCAGCCAGGTCACGATCGCGGCGAGCAGGAGTGCCGCACCCGTGCCGCCCGCGATCCGGACGTTGCGTGCCTCGTCGCGCTGCAGGAACAGCAGGGCGCTGCCGCCGGCCAGCAGCGCCGCCACCAGCAGAAGGGCGGCCAACGCCATGCCGTTGTCGCGTTCCGAAAGAACCGCGATTTCCGCATCCCGGCGCGCCTTTTCCTGCGCTTTCGTCTTGGCGGCGTTCCTGGCTTCGGCATCGGCGGCCTGGCGGGCCTGATCGCTGGCGGCGCGTTCGCTTTCGGCGCGGTCGAGGTCGGCGATCGAGGTGCAGGGCAGCCCGCTGACGTGCGCTTCGACCTTGGCCTGTCGCAGGAAGGCGGCCAGTTCGCGCATCGAAATGGCGAAATAGAACGCCGAATCGGTGCTGTTGTCGCTGACCGTACCGAAGCTGTTGACGCCCAGCACGCGGCCGCACGAATCGAACAGCGGTCCGCCCGAATTGCCCGCGCCGATGGGGGCGGTATGCAACAGCGTGTCGAACGATTTGGACGTGCGCCCGGCCGAAACGTAACCGCGTGCTTTCACGGGGGCCTGCGGCGTCACCAGATCGGCCATCGACAGGCCCTGCGCCAGATCGACATTGCCCGGATAGCCGACGGCATAGACTTCTGCGCTGTCCGCCGGAGCGCCCGAAAACAGCGTGACGGGCGAAAGCGCGGCCTTGCCGTCGATTTTCAGCAGCGCCAGATCGTTGCGGGGCGAATAGGCGACAAGGCGTGCCTGATAGCCGCTGCGCCCTTCCGCGGGCACCACGCCAACGATCAGCGAATCGTCCTGGCGCAGTTCGTCCACGACATGGGCGTTGGTCACCACCAGGTCAGGCGCGATGGCGAAGCCGCTGCCGTGCGTGATGAGCTGGGCGTTGCTGCCATCGTTCTGGATGATGACGACGCGCACCACGCTGCGGCTTGCCGCCGCGATGTCGGCCGGATCGGCCAGCGCCGGTGTGGTGATCAGCGCAAGGAACAGAAAGGCGATGGCGCGGGCCGCGCGGCGGAAACTCGGCATGATGGGGCGTTCTTGCGCTGTTTTGCTTTGACCGCAAGTTTCGGGAAGCGACGGCCACGCGATCGCGATAAAAGCGTGCCATGGAGTCGCCCCAAACCATGCCGGAAGCCATGATCGGCAGCATTCCTTCCAGATCGGCGGAAAGTGCAGCGGACATTGATGCCGACTGGGCTTACGGCGCGTTCGAGCGACGGGATCGCAGCCTTGACGGGCGGTTTGTCGGCGCGGTGCTGACTACCGGTATCTATTGCAAGCCGAGCTGCCCGGCGCGGCGGCCCCGGCGTGAGAACGTGGTGTTCTATCCCGATGGCGCGGCGGCGCGGGCAGCGGGCTTCGGGGCCTGCCGGCGCTGCCTGCCCGACGCGGTCGGCCGCGATCGCATCGCGGTCGAACGGGCGGTGGCGCTGCTGCAGGAGGAAGACGCGCCCAGGCTCGAGGAGCTGGCGGCCCTGGTCGGTTATGCGCCGCACCACTTCCAGCGGCTGTTCAAGCGGGAGACCGGCCTTTCGCCCGCCCGCTATGCGCGTGAGCGACGGGCCGAACGGGCGCGGCAGGCGCTGGAGACGGCGGGCAACGTGACCGAGGCGGTCTATGCGGCGGGCTATTCGGCGCCCAGCCGCTTTTATGAGGAAACCGGAAAGGAACTGGGGATGACTCCATCGGCCTGGCGCAACGGTGGCGCGAACGTCGAGATCCATTGGGACATCGCGGAGACGAGCCTTGCGCCGATGCTGCTGGCGGCAACCGCACGCGGCATCTGCCGGCTTTCGTTCAACGAGGACGAGGCCGATCTGCGCGCCCGCTTCCCCCATGCCAGGCTGGTGCGCGGCGGCGAATACGTGGCGGCCCTGCGCGAAGCGGCCATCGCCGCCTGCGACCATCCAGCGGAAATGCCGGACCTGCCGCTCGACGTGGACGGCACCGCGTTCCAGCAGGCGGTGTGGCGCGAACTGCGCCGCATTCCGCCCGGCGAAACCCGCAGTTACGCCGAAGTCGCCGCGGCCGTGGGCAAGCCTGCCGCCGTGCGAGCGACCGGGTCCGCCAACGGCGCGAACAACGTGGCCGTGCTGATCCCCTGCCACCGGGTGATTCGCTCGGACGGCACGCTGGGCGGCTATGCCTATGGCCTCGACATCAAGCGCGCGTTGCTCGCCCGCGAAAGCGCTTGATTCCGGGCCGGGAAGCAGCAGTCCGGCCCGGCAAGGATGCGGATGATAGCCGCTCTTTCAATGCGCTGCGTTGACCGAGGCCTTGCCGTCCTTCTTCTCCTGGTCCCGGCGCTTCTGCATTTCCCGCAACGATAGGAGCACGGAGATTCCCGCCTGGGCATTGTGCGGGTCGAAAGCGATGGGCCGGACCACTGCCAGCGCGTTGGCGAAATCGTCATGCCGGGCAAGGTCAAAGGCATAGGCGACGCGGATGTCGGTTACGTCGGGGGCAAGCTGGAATGCGCGGGCCAGCGCGTCCCGAGCATTCTGCGGAGGTGCCTCGCGGCGCAACCCGAAGTTCCTGTACCATTGATACAGCACGAGCGGATCGTTGGGATTGCCCGCGTTCGCCCGGCGCAACAGCGTGCCGACTTCCTTCCAGCGCGCGGGATCGTTATTGCCGATGAAGCGCAGATGTTCGGCCTGCGCCTCGGCCTTGTAGAGCAGAGCGCGAACATGCGCTGGATCAAGCGCAAGCACGCGATCCAGTGCATCGGCGGCGCGTTGCCGCAGAGCCGCCTTGGCGCTGCTGTCCGAAGCTTCGTCCGCGGCAACGGTGGCGGCGCGGGCGAATTCGAACCAAGCCGACGCGGAAGTGGGGTTGGCCTGCGCGATCAGGGCCAGTGGTTCGACCGCCGAAGCGGCATCGTCGCCGGCCCGGCGCATCAGGCGATAGGGAATGAGCTGCGCTTCCACCGCGTCCACTTGCTCGATGGCCGGTTCGGGGGCATCCGACGCGGGCATATCGAACTTGTAGTAGGTCAGCCGTCCCGACCGGTACTTGTCGAGATCCTTGTCCAGCTTGGCCAGATCGCCAAACGCCTGCCGCGCGGCCTCGGGGAGCGCCGTGCCGGTGTTGACCAGGTTCAGGTAGGCATCCATCTGACCTTTGCGCTCCGTGCCGACCACCAGCATGTGGGTCAGCAGCCACGACCGGCCATAGCGGAAGTCCAGCTGTTCGGCATTGCCGCTGAACGACGATTCGCCCAGGATCGTCGTGATTGGCACCGGGGTTCCCATGAACAGTCCATAGGCGCGGTATTTGGGTGGACGGCCGATTTCGTACCCTCCCTTGGCCGGGAATTCCACGGTCGCCAGCAACTCGGCAAAACCTTCGGTGAACCACGCGGGATAGGCGCTGACGAAGTTGTGCAGCATGAAATAGTGCGTGTATTCGTGGAAAAGCGTCGAGTCCCGATCAAGGTCAAGCTCGCTGCTGGCGCCTTCCCGGTTGGACAGGATGATGCTGCCCTCGGTGTCCGGCTTGTAGAAACCCGCGGTGGTCTTGGAGCCTCCCATCAGCTTGGCGACGTTTCCCTGCGAGCGCAGAACGTAGATATCGATCGGCGGGGTATCGGGGTCGAATACCGCCTTGTAGCGATCGTTGAGAACCGTTTCGAACTTCTGCGCCTTTTGCGCGAGCATCCGCAGCGCCTTGGGATCGCCATCGCTGTACATCACGAAATGCGCGGTACGGGCGCGATACCATGCCGCCGCGTGCAAAGGCACCGCCCCTATCAGCAGCAGTCCGGCGGACGCCACAACCGCCAACCTTGTGATCCTAATGCGCATTCGCCTTGTTCCCCCCGCCAAGATCGCGACAAGTTTCACAAGGTTTCAGCGGTTTGCAACGGGCTTTTCGATCGGATTTAGACGAAGCTGTAAGGATCGATGTCCACGGCCACGCGCACGCCTTGCGGGAACTGCAACGGGTCCAGCCAGGCGCGGATCACGCGCTGGAGTTCGGTGGAGCGGCGCGCGTTGACAAGCAGGCGGTAGCGGTAGCGACCGCGCAGCAGCGAAAGCGGGGCAGGGGCGGGGCCGAGAATCATCACGTCGGGCAGTTCCGGGCGGGTGCCGCCAATGGCGCGCGCCGCCTCGCGCGCTTCGGCCTCGTCCTCGCTCGAGACGATGATCGCCGCCCAGCGCCCGAACGGGGGCGCGCCGGCGTCGCGGCGCGCTTCGGTCTCGGCGGCGTAGAAAGCGTCGCGGTCGCCGCTGGCCAGTGCCTCGATCACGGGCGCGTCGGGATGGCGGGTCTGGATCAGGACTTCGCCCGGCTTCTCGCCGCGCCCGGCCCGCCCGGCCACCTGGGCGATCTGCTGATAGGTGCGCTCCGCCGCGCGCAGATCGCCGCCTTCCAGGCCCATGTCGGCATCGATCACGCCAACCAGCGTCAGGTCGGGGAAGTGATAGCCCTTGGTCACGAGCTGGGTGCCGACGATCACGTCGATCGCCTTGTTCGATGCCCGCTCCACGAATTCGGCGGCCTTGGCAGGACTTGTCAGCGTGTCTGAAGTTACCAGCGCAACCCGCGCCTGTGGCAGGATTTCTGCGACCTCATCAGCGATGCGTTCCACGCCCGGCCCGCAGGCGACGAGGCAGTCCGGCTCGCCGCATTCGGGGCATTTGTCGGGCGTCGGCACTTCGTGCCCGCAGTGGTGGCAGGCCAGCCGGCGCGACAGGCGGTGCTCGACCAGCCAGGCGGAGCAGTTTGGGCACTGGAAGCGATAGCCGCAGTTGCGGCACAGCGTGAGCGGGGCATAGCCGCGCCGGTTGAGGAACAGCAGCGATTGTTCGCCCTTTTCCAGGCGGTCCTTCAGTGCTTCCACCAGCGAAGGCGCAAGCCAGTGGCCGCGCGGCGGTTGCTGTTCGCGCAGATCGACCACCGCGATGTCCGGCAGCGACGCCCCGCCAAAGCGGTCGGGCAGCACCACACGCTCGTAGCGGCCCGCTTCGGCCATCTGCAGGCTTTCGAGTGCCGGCGTGGCGCTGGCGAGGATTACCGGCAGGCTCTCGAACCGGGCGCGCATCACCGCCACGTCGCGCGCGTTGTAGCGCACGCCTTCGTCCTGCTTGAACGAGATTTCATGCGCCTCGTCGACGACGATCAGGCCCAGCCGCGCGAAGGGCAGGAACAGCGCGGAGCGCGCGCCCACCACCACGCGCGCCTCGCCCGCAGCGATGGCGCGCCAGGCGCGGCGGCGCTCCGAGGACTTGAGCGAGGAATGCCAGGTCACCGGCGCGACGCCGAAGCGCGCCTCGAAACGCTTGAGGAAACTTTCGGTCAGTGCGATTTCGGGTAGCAGCACCAGCACTTGCTGCCGTTTCCCGATCGCGCGGGCGATGGCTTCGAAATAGGTCTCGGTCTTGCCCGATCCGGTCACGCCATCGAGCAGAAACGGGCGGAAGGCGTGCTCTTCCACTGCCGCGACGAACTTGGCTGCGGCTTCGCGCTGCTGGTCCGAAAGATCCGGCACGGCATGGCGCGGATCGGGCGCGGGGTAGGGGCGGTCGCTGTCCACCAGCACCGGTTCGAGCAGGCCGGCATTGACCATCCCGCGCAGGACGCCGTCGGACACGCCAGCGATCTCGGCCAGTTCGCGGATCGTCGCCTGCTGGTCGATCAACAGGTCCAGCGCCTGCGCGCGTTGCGGGGTGATCCGTCCAGTCGGTTCCCGCCCGGTCAGGCGGTATTCGGTGATCGTGCCGCCACCGCGCAGCGCTGCCGTGCTCGACAGCGCCATGCGCGCAACCGAAGCGATCGGGGCGAGGTAATAGTCGGCGCACCATTCGATCAGCCGGCGGAGCGGCGATGTCAGCGGCGGCACCGGCAGCGTGGCGAGGAGTGGCCGCAGCTTCGAATCGGGAACCTCGGTGCCGGGCAGCCGCTCCGCCTCCCACACCACGCCGATGATCTGGCGGGGCCCAAGCGGCGCGATCACCACGGAGCCCGGCTCCACCGCCATGCCATCGGGCACGCGGTAGTCCAGCGGGCCGAGGGCGGCGTTGAAGACGAGGCAGCGGACGCGGTTCATTCGTGGCTGGTTATATGGGGCGGATCGTGCACGGGCAAAGGGGCGCAGCCTCTGGCATGGGGATACACTTGCGCCCGCCACGCGCTATAGGCGTCAGGGAATCACTTTCCGGTCAGGACCACACCCATGAAGTTCTTCGTCGATACTGCCGATACCGCCGAAATCGCCGACCTCGCCGCCACCGGCCTGCTCGACGGCGTGACCACCAATCCTTCGCTGATTGCAAAATCCGGCAGGGATTTCATAGAGGTTACGAAGGAAATCTGCGGTCTTGTCGAAGGGCCGGTTTCCGCCGAAGTGGTCGCGCTCGATCACGAAGGCATGATGCGCGAGGCGGAAATCCTGCGGAAGATCGCCGACAACGTGTGCATCAAGGTGCCGCTGACGATCGACGGGCTGAAGACCTGCAAGAAGCTGACCGGCGATGGCACGATGGTCAACGTCACGCTGTGCTTCTCGGCCAACCAGGCCCTGCTCGCCGCCAAGGCGGGGGCGAGCTTCATCTCGCCCTTCGTCGGCCGGCATGACGATAACGGCTTCGACGGCATGGAACTGATCCGCGACATTCGCCTGATCTACGACAACTACGCCTTCGCCACCGAGATTCTCGTCGCCTCGATCCGCCATGGCGTGCATGTGCTGGAATCCGCCAAGATCGGCGCGGACGTGATCACCGCGCCGCCCGCGGTCATCAAGGGCCTGTTCAAGCACGTCCTGACCGACAAGGGCATCGAAGGCTTCCTTGCCGACTGGGCAAAGACCGGCCAGAAGATCGTCTGAACCGGGAAATGACGCCGCGCGCCCGCCGGATGGGCGCTCGGTCACTGAAAGAACGCAAAGACCTTGGCCGAAGAAACGCCCCTCGATCAGTTCCGCTCCGTTCTTGCCGGCACCGCGCGCGTGGTGTCGGACGATCCGGAAGTGGACGTCGCGTGGACGGCGGACGCGCCCAGCCAGTCGGGCGCGCATTTCCGCCTGCCGATGCCGGGGCGGTCGCTGCCCGCCGCGCAGGTGGCCGAGGCGCGTGGCTTCGCCGATGCCATGGCGTTGCGGCTGCGCCATCACGATCCCGTGCTGCATCAGCGTGGCGCGCCGAACGAGGCGGTGGCGCGGGCGTGCTACGACGCGGTTGAGCAGGTCCGGTACGAGGCGCTGGGGTCGAACGGCTATGCCGGGATGCGCGACAATCTGGATGCCGCGCTGGCCACGCGGATGGCGTCCGATCCCATCGCGCGCGCGGCCAAGCCCGATGACGTGCCGTTGCAGGCCGCGGTCGCGCTGCTGCTGCGCGAACGGCTGACCGGGCAGCCGATTCCCGCCAGCGCGCAACTCGGTACCTCCATGGTGCGGAGCTGGATCGAACAGCGCGTGGGCGGCGATTTCGATGCGCTGGCTGCCGCGCTCGAAGACCAGAAGGCGTTCCAGCACCTCGCGCTGGACATGCTCCAGCATCTCGAACTGACGCAGGCCGCCAATCCCGACCAGCCCGAAACCGAGGAGGACGAGGGCGAGGATCAGGAAAACGATCGCGAGGACGAGCAGGACAATTCGGAAAGCGACGCCGAGAGCCAGCCGGTCGAGGCGGCGGGCGAGACGACCGAGGGCGACGAGGACACCGATACCGAGCAGGAAATCGAAAGCCCCGAGGATGCGGCCGACGCCGACATGGCCGACGAGGGCGAAGAAGGCATGCTGCCGACGCGCCCCAACCGGCCGTGGACCGACCTGCCCGATGATTTCGACTACAAGGCCTTCACCACGGCTTATGACGAGGTGGTCGCCGCGACGGATTTGTGCGACGAGGAGGAACTGACCCGCCTGCGCGCTTACCTCGATACCCAGCTCAAGGGGTTGCAGGGCGTCGTCACGCGGCTTGCCAACCGGCTTCAGCGCCGGTTGATGGCGCAGCAGAACCGTTCGTGGGATTTCGATCAGGAAGAAGGCCTGCTTGATGCCGCGCGGCTGGCGCGCGTCGTGATCTCGCCCGGCCAGTCGCTGTCCTACAAGGTCGAGCGCGACATCGAGTTCAAGGATACCGTCGTCACCCTGCTGATCGACAATTCCGGCTCGATGCGCGGGCGGCCGATCTCGATCGCGGCGATCAGCGCGGACATCATGGCGCGCACGCTGGAGCGCTGCGGGGTGAAGACGGAGATTCTCGGCTTCACCACCCGCGCGTGGAAGGGCGGGCAATCGCGGGAGGCGTGGCTGGCCGCCGGGCGGCAGGCGAATCCGGGACGACTCAACGATTTGCGGCACATTGTTTACAAGAAGGCTGATGAGCCGTGGCGGCGGGCCCGGCGCAACCTTGGCCTGATGATGCGCGAAGGGCTGCTCAAGGAAAACATCGACGGCGAAGCGCTGCTATGGGCGCATGCCCGCCTGCTGGCGCGACCCGAGGACCGGCGCGTGCTGATGGTCATCTCGGACGGCGCGCCGGTGGACGATTCGACACTTTCGGTGAACAGCGCGGGCTATCTGGAACAGCACCTGCGCAAGGTGATCGACTGGATCGAAAAGCAATCGCCGGTGCAACTCGTCGCTATCGGCATCGGTCATGACGTCACGCGCTATTACCGTCGCGCGGTGACGATCATGGATGCGGAACAGCTTGGCGGCACGATGGTGGAACAACTGGCCGACCTGTTCGAGGACGATTGACGGGCTCGTTTTAATCGATCAGTTAAATGCCATGAGCACGCCATCCCGCCCCGCTACCCCCGCTCGCACCGTGTCCGAGGCCGTCGCCACGCGCCGATCCGTCCGCCGCTTTCTTGCCGATCCGGTCGAACGGGCCGTGCTGGAACGCGTGCTGGAAAAGGCGCAGCGCGCGCCCTCCGGCGGGAACGTGCAGCCCTGGAACGCACTGGTGCTGACCGGCGAGCCGCTGCAACGGCTGTTCGCGCATGTCGCGCAGGTGATCCCCGAAGGCCGCGCCGCGCATGCCCCGGAATACGCCATCTATCCGCCCGAACTGTCCGGCGCCTACGAGGCGCGCCGCTTCGGCGTGGGGGAGGCGCTCTATGCCGCGCTGGGCATCGCGCGCGAGGACAAGCGCGGGCGGCTGACGCAGTTCATGGACAACTTCCGCGCGTTCGGCGCGCCGGTGCTGATGCTGGTCCACACGCCGCGCACGATGGGGCCGCCGCAGTGGTCGGACATCGGCATGTGGCTACAGACGGTGATGCTGCTGCTGCGCGAAGAAGGGCTCGATTCGTGCGCGCAGGAGGCCTGGGCGGTCTATCAGCGGCAGATTCGCGAATGCGTGGCGATCCCGCAGGATCACATCTTCTTCTGTGGCCTCGCCATCGGGCATGGCGATGCGAATGCTGTCGTCAACCGGTTCCCGGTGCCGCGCGCGTCGCTCGCGGAAGTCCTGACCTTCGAGGGTTTCTGACGGACGCCGCGCCCGAACGGTCCGGCTCGTCGTGTTCATACAATCGCGCCGTCTTTCTGCCCGCTACTACGCGAGGCTGTTGGCACCGGCCGGGAAATCCTTCTATGGTGTGCCAACAAGCATAATTACAAAGCGGGGTCGCGCTTATCTGGCGTGGAGCGACGGCGGCAGCCGTCCGGCCATGGGGAGCGCATATGCGGTATCATTCGGCAGGAGCGGCGGGGGACGCCGCGCGCGGAGTCAAGGGGGCGCTCAGGGCGCTGCTGCTGGGCGTGGCGGGTTGCGGCCTGTTTGCTGGCGGCACGGTCCGGGCACAGGGCGACTCCTTGTTGCTCAGGGACAGTTTTCCGCTGGGAAGCGGCGGCGGAAGCGCGCTGTGCCAGGTGCAATCGCGCACCGGAGATAGCGCCAACGCCAGCGCGTTCGACCGGACCTGGGCAATCGTGTGCCGCGATTCGGCGCTGCCCGTCGGCTATGCCTTCGCGCTGCGGAACAATGCGGGCGATCCCGCCGTGCGGCTGGCGGAGCGGAGACGCGCCTCGGTCGATTGCACGGGCGCCCTGCCGGCCGCGCCCGCTTCGTGGTCGCGCGAGGACTGCCGCTGGCGCTCGCCCGATCTCGGTTACGAAGTCCTGCGCGCCGATCGCGGCAAGGTGACCTATATCGTCGAAGGTTTCTCGGCCTATCACGGCGCGCTTTCGCTGGCGGTCCGGTCGATCATGGCGGACAAGGCGCTGGACGAACCGATCGAGGTCGCCACGACGTCGATCGACGATTCCGAAGCCTATGCCCGCATCCAGGCGCTCACGCTCGATCCTGCCACGGCCCTGGCCGAAGGCTATCGCCGGAACAATTCGGGCGACTATGCCGACGCCGCCGCCTATTTCGAAACGCTGGACCAGCGGCAGGCTTCGCAGGGCGACGTGCCGATCGATCGTGTCGAGTTTCTCGTCAACGCGGCGCTGCAACGCTCCAATCTCGGACAATTCGCCGAAGCGGAGGCGCTGTTCGCGCGCGCTGACGCCATGCCGGCAGGCACCGCCGCGGTCGAGCGCCTGCGTCGCAATTATGAAGCGATCCACCTGCTCAATCGCGAGAAGTACGCCGAAGCGCTCGACCGGCTGGGCGTGCCCTTGCGGACGATCGGAGCGACCGGCGCAGACGCGCTGCGGGAACGGATGGAACTGACGCCATCGGTGGCGCGACGGGTGAATTCCTCCGACAATTCCGCCAGCGCGATCGGCATGGTCGACGACCTCAAGCTGACCGAGGACGAACGCTCCCTGATTCTCGATGCGCAGGCTCTGCACCTGAAGGGATCGGCGCTGCGTCTGCTCGGGCGCAATGACGATGCGCGGCAAGCGCTGCGGCAGGGGCTGGAGCGCGCCATCGCGATCCGCAATGGCCGTGTGGTCTCGATCGTGCGGATGCGTTCGCAGATGATGACCGAACTGGCCGCGATCGACGAGAGCGAGGGCAAGCTTGCCTCCGCCGAGGCGCTGCTGCGCGGGGCGATGGACATCGTCGGCGTCCAGTACCCCGATACGCGCAGCCTGGCCGTCACGCAGGCCCGGCTCGCGTCCTTCCTCACGCGTCATGGCAAGCAGGACGAGGCGCTGAAGCTTTATCACGATGTCGTGGCCCGCTCGATCGAACGGCGCAACGGCCTGTCCGGTCTCTCGCGCCAGATGTCGCCCTATCTCGACATGCTGGTCGCGCGCATGGGCACCGATCCGGCGGCGAGCGGCGATTTCCTCGCCGCGTCGCAGATCATTGTCCGCCCGGGCGTGGCCGAAACCCAGGCGGTGCTGTCGCGCGAACTGTCGGCCGGCAGCGACGATGCCGCGCGCCTGTTCCGCCAGTCGGTCAGCCTTGGCCGCTCGATCGAGCGCGCGCGGATGCAGTTCGCCGCGCTGCAGCGGCTGGAGGATGCCGCTTCGCGCAAGGACGAGATCGCGCAGGCGCAGCAGATGATCCAGGATCTGGAGGCGCAGGAGCAGACCACCGTCGTCCAGCTTGCCGCGTTCGCGCGCTATCGCGTGGTGTCGCAGCGCGCCATTCCCGAAGCCGAGCTCAAGGCCGGGCTGGCACCGGGCGAAGCCTATGTGAAGATGGCCGCGCTGGGGCCGGACGTGTTCGTGTACTTCGCCGCCAAGGACAAGGCGGTCGCCTATCGCGTGCCGATGACCGGCGGCGAGATCCAGGCGGCGGTCGCGCGGATGCGCGATTCGATCTCCAAGTTCGATGGCCGCCAGTATGTGACCAATCCGTTCGACGTGAAGGACGCGCGCGGGGTCTATCGCGCGCTGTTCGATCCCGTCGCCGCCGACATGACCTCGGTGCATCACCTCATCTTCGAGCCGGACGGGGCGCTGCTGAGCCTGCCGGCGAACCTGCTGATCACCGATGACGCTTCGCTCGCCGCCTATCAGAAGCAGGCGGACAATCCCGCCGGCGATCCGTTCGACATGCGCGGGGTGGCGTGGTTGGGGCGTGACCGCATCGTGTCCACGTCGGTTTCGGCGCGGTCGTTCATGGAATCGCGCAAGCAGCCGTTGTCGAAGGCGCATTCGGCCTATCTCGGGCTGGGGCACAATGCCACGGTATCCGGAGCAGGGGCGATCCAGGTAGCGCGGATGCGCGGCATGGAGGCGGAGATGGACCGCAGCGGCTGCGACTGGCCGCTGGCCGCGTGGAACCGGCCGATTTCGCAGGAAGAACTGGTCAGCGCGCAGAAGGTGCTGCGCAACGAAGGCACCGATCTGATGATCGGCGCGGCGTTCTCCGACACCGCGATCAAGGCGCGGCGCGATCTGGCCGATTTCCGTATCCTGCATTTCGCCACGCATGGGCTGGTGACTCCCCCGCGCGAGGATTGCCCGACCCGGCCCGCGCTGCTGACCTCGTTCGGTCCAGCCGGCTCTGATGGCTTGCTCAGCTTTTCGGAGATCTTCGATCTCAAGCTCGATGCCGATCTGGTGATCCTGTCCGCCTGCGACACGGCCGGTCAGGCCGACATCAGCGTGACGCGTGAAACCGGCCTGGCGACCGGCGGCGGTTCGGCGCTGGAAGGGCTGGTGCGCGCGTTCATCGGTGCCGGTGGACGCGCCGTGCTGGCCAGCCACTGGCCCGCCCCCGATGACTTCATGGCCACGACCCGCCTGATCGGCGGGCTGTTCGAGGCGGTGCCCGGCGAAAGCTCGGGCGAGGCGCTGCTGAAGGCGCAGCGCAAGCTGATGGACGATGTCGATACCTCGCACCCCTATTACTGGGCGGGCTTCGCGGTGATCGGCGATGCGGCGCGGCCGCTGCTGCGCGATACGATGCCGGCAGCGGGTGCCGGTTCCGGAACTGCGGCGGGAAGAGTCAGGTAATCGGATGCCGGAGGCGAAATCGGCCTTGATCGACGTGTCTGACTGGGGCCGCCGCTTTCGGCGCGGCGTGGCGCAGCTGGGCCGCCAGCGCGTGGCCGTGGCGGTACTGCTGCTGGCGACGGCGCTGTTCGCGGCGTTGGCCAGTTGGCAAATTCCGCTGCTGCGGGATGCGGAAAGCGCGCTCTACGATATCCGGGCGGCCAACTTCGCGCCGCGCGTCGATCCCGACAAGCGCATCGCCATGGTCGTCTATACCGCCGATACCAACCGCGCCACGGGGCAGATATCGCCGGTCGATCGCACCATCCTGGCCAAGGCGCTCGCCCAGATCGACCGCATCGGGGTGAAAGGCGTTGGCATCGACATCCTGTTCGATTCCCCGCAGGACGATGATCCGCTGCTCCAGTCGACGCTGAAAGGCATGAAGACACCGGTCTTCCTGGCCTATGCCGACAACCGGACCAATCGCGACGCGATCACCTATGAGCAGGAGCAGGACCTGCGCCGCTTCATCGCGGCGGCGCAGACGGCAAACGTGAAGCCGGCAAGCATCCTGCTGGAAACCGACAACGATGGTGTCGCACGGGCTTGGCCCATGCAGTATCCCGGCCTGCCGCCCCTGCTTTCGGTGGCGATGACGCAGCATGTGGCGGGGGATGCCGATCCGCGGTTTGCGACGTACATGGGGCCGATCCGTTTCCGTTCGCCGACGGCGAGCGACCGCCCGGTGTTCGACAAGATCCCGATCGACCTGCTGGCCGATCCGGAAACCGCGCCGCTCGTCGCCGATGCGATCAAGGGGCGCTATATCCTGATCGGCGGCGATTTCTCGGACTTCGACCAGTTCGACACGCCCTTCACCCGCACCGGCAATCCGGTGACCGGCGAAACCCGCATGATCGGCGTGGAAGTCCATGCCAGCATGCTGGCGCAACTGCTCGACAAGGCTCTGCCGCTGCCGCCGCCGGTGGCCCTCAAAGTGCTGGCGGCGCTGCTGGCGGTGGGCCTCGGCGCGGTGACGGCGGCGGTGCGCACGCGCACCTGGCTGCTGGCGCTGGCGGTGATCGGGCAATTCGGCCTGTTCCTGGGGCTGCCGTTCCTGATCGAGCGGGCGGGGATGGATACGCTGCGGATGCCCGCGATGGGCTGGCTGGTCGGCTGGCTGATCGCTTATACCGCGATCAGCGCTGCGCTGCGCGCCATCAACGCCGCGCAGCGTGAATTCGCGCAAGGGGCGCTCGGCAAGTATCTGCCGCGCTCGGTCGCTTCGGAAATCATGCGCAATCCCGAACGGCTGTCGCTGCACGGCGAAAAGCGCGAGATCTTCTGCCTGTTCAGCGATCTCGAAGGGTTCACCAAACTGACCCACGCGGTCGAGCCCGAAGTGATCGCCCGGTTGCTCAACGACTATCTCGACCGCCTGAGCGCGGTGGTCCTGCAATACGGCGGCACGCTGGACAAGTTCGTCGGCGATGCCGTGGTGGCGTTCTGGGGCGCGCCGATCGCCTATCCAGACGATGGCGAACGCGCCGTCCGCGCGGCCTACGCGATGTATCTGGCCGGCGAGGAATTCCGCAAGAGCGTACCCGAGGGCGTGCCCCGGATCGGCCGCACCCGCGTGGGTCTGCATTATGGCGAGGCGATCGTCGGCAACTTCGGAGGGGAAGGCCGCATCCAGTACACCGCGCTGGGCGATGCCATGAACACCGCCGCGCGGCTGGAAGGCGCCAACAAGCCGCTGGACACCACCGTTCTGGTCAGCCGGGCGGCGATGGAGCGATCCGGGCTGGACTGGTTCCGCCCGATGGGAACGATCACGCTGCGCGGTCGCGCCACGCCGGTCGACGTGTTCGAACCGCTGCCCGACATGCCCGCGGCGGAACGCGCGGCGGTGGCCGATCTGATTGCCGCGCACGACGCCGGGGACAGCGACCGTGTGCTTGGACTCACAGACAAGCTGCTGGAAATGGCGCATTCAGACGATGCAGTGCTCAATCTCCTCCAGAGATTGCAGCATACGCATAAGGGAGAAAGTTATGTCCTTGGCTGACACGAAGACGCGCAAGGCCGTCGTCGCGGGGCTGATGGCTGCGGGATGCCTGTTTTCGGCCGGTTCCGCGCTGGCCCAGGCGATCGTCGTGCGATCGACCGGGCCTTCCGCCGCCGAATATCCGCAAGGGCGCAAGCTGCCCGCCAACGCCAGCGTAACGCTGCGCGCGGGCGACCGGCTGACGGTGCTCGACAAGGCCGGCACGCGAGTGTTGTCCGGTCCTGGTTCCTTCGCGCTCAACGGCGCGATCAACCGCAACGAAACGGCGGGCAGCGCGCTTGCCAGCCTGACCGTCCGGACGCCGGGCGCGCGCGTGCGGACGGGGGCGGTGCGCGGCGCGCCGCTGGCGGCATCGACCGCGGAAGCGAACGCGCCCGATAGCGTGTGGTATGTCGATGTCAGCAAGGGTGGCACGTTCTGCGTGGCCGATCCCACCGCGGTGGTCCTCTGGCGGCCCAATCGCGCGAGCGAAGGCGCGGGCAAGCTGCTCTCCGCCGATGGTTCGATGGCCGACGTCGCCTGGAAGGCCGGCAGCGCGCTGAAGCTGTGGCCGGTGGCGTCGGTGCCGGTGGTGGACGGGCAGAGCTATACCTTCAGCAACCCGGTCGGCCCGACGGTGAAGATCCGGCTGAAACTGTTGCCGAGTGTCCCATCCGAGGACATGGCCGTGGCATCGGTGTTTGCGGACAACGGCTGCAACGCGCAACTTGACGTCATCGCCAATTCCGCCGCGCCGCAGGCAGCAGGCGGATGAAGGGCGGGCGGATGAAGGGGGCAGGCACGATGGGCAGGCTGACAACAGGCAGGCTGAAATCCGCGATCGCGGCCACTATTCTGGCGCTGGGGCTTTCGGCGTCCGGCATGGCGCTGGCACAGGTGGTCGTGGTGCGATCGACCGGACCTTCGGCGGTCAGCTATCCGCCGGGCAAGCGGCTGCCCGCCGGGGCGACCGTTACCTTGCGCGCCGGCGATGTGGTGACCGTGCTGGATCGCGCGGGAACGCGGGTGTTGCGCGGGGCGGGCAGTTTCGCGATGAACACGCTGGCCAGCCGCGATGCCGGCTCGGCGGCGCTGCTGGCGCGCTCGCTCAGCAATCCGGTGTCGGTGCGTGCCGGTGCCGTGCGCGGCGGATTGCCGGTGCAGGGCGGTGAAGGCGGGCAGGCGGCGGAACCGATCCCGGTCAGCATCTGGCTGGCCGATATCGACCAGGGCGGACGGGTATGCCTGCCGCGTGGCAGCGACCTTTATCTGTGGCGCAAGGCGTCCGAAGCGCGGCGGTTCGTCTGGCTGGGCGAAAGCGCCGGCGGCGGCACCGTGCGGGTCGCCCTGCCGAGCCGCACGGCGGGGGTCGCCTGGCCCCGGGCGCAGGTGGAATTGTTCGACGGGCACAGTTACCGGGTTGCGGAAGAAGGCGATCCGAACAAGGGTGTGGACTTCGAAGTGGTGATGCTGGACCCGGAAGCGGTGCCGGCTGACGCCGCCTCGCTGGGAACGCTCCTGCTCGACAACGGGTGCAAGGCCCAGTTCGATTGGCTTGCCGCCAGTCTCGAACAGCTTGACGGGGCGGCCCAAGGATAGGCAGGGGATTGCCCCTGCATTGAAAACAACGGCATGGGCGGCACGAGGCCGGATCACGCCACACTTTGACAACCGATAATCATAACAGGGTCGCGCCTGATGGAGTTACGGATCGGATGCCCGATTACGTCGCAGCGCGCCCGTTTGGCGGCGAGCCTGTTTCCGCTGTTTTCCGCCGGCCTGCCGCCGGAGGCAGAGTCCTGTCGGCCGCGCTGGCAGCGGCGCTTCTCGTTCCCGCTGGACAGGCGCTGGCCCAGGCGGTGCCGCCGCCCGCGCCGGTGGGCGCGCAGCCTCCCACGCGCGAGGAAATCGAGCGCGGCGTAGCCGAAGGCACGCTGAACAAGAGCGGGCCGGTCGCTGTCGATACGTCGGCGGTGGAGCGCGCGCCGTGCCCGCTGTCCTCGCCCGATTTCGCCGGCATCCGGCTCAAGCTGTCGAGCGTGACGTTTGCGGGCATGGACAAGCTGCCGGGTGTGGACCTGTCCGACAGCTACCGCGAATATGTCGGCACCGATCAACCCGTCTCGATCATCTGCGACATCCGCGATCGCGCTGCCACCAAGCTGCGCGGTGCCGGCTATCTGGCGGCGGTGCAGGTTCCGCCGCAGAAGATCACTGATGGCAACGTCAGGCTGGACGTGCTGCTGGCGCATCTTTCGCGCATCCAGATCAAGGGCGATGCGGGGGCGTCGGAAGGCGCGCTGCTGCGCTATCTCAACAAGCTGACCGCCGAACCGGTGTTCAACACCTATCAGGCGGAACGCTACCTGCTGCTGGCCAAGGACGTGCCGGGGCTGGACGTGCGGCTGGCGCTGCGCCCGGTGGATGGCGTGCCGGGCGAGGTGATCGGTGAAGTCTCGGTCCGGCGCACGCCGGTCTATGCCGATTTCTCGGTCCAGAATTTCGGCTCGAAGGCGGTCGGCCGGTTCAACGGGTTGCTGCGCGCACAGTTCAACGGGCTGACGGGGCTGGGCGATACCACCACGATCAGCTTCTTCGCCACGCCCGAGTTCCGCGAACAGAAGGTGCTGCAGATCGGGCACGAGATGCGGCTGGGCGGCGAAGGCTTCGCGCTGCGCGGGGATTTCACCTATGCCTGGACCAACCCGACGACCGTGGGCGCCAGCCAGTTCCATTCGCGCACGCTCGTCGCCTCGCTGGAGGCGCGCTATCCGTTCGTGCGGCGGCAGGCGTTCAACCTGTCGGCTTCGGGCGGGCTGGATCTGATCAACCAGCAGGTTGATTTCGGCGCGATCCGCTTCAACGAGGACCGGCTGAGAGTCGCCTTCGTGCGGCTCGACCTGAACGGGCTTTCGCGCAAGAGCCTGCTCGGCCGCGATGGCTTCACCCCTTATGAACCGCACTGGAACTGGGGCCTTTCGATCGAGGCGCGGCACGGGCTGTCGATTCTCGATGCCACGAAGAGCTGCGCCGGCCTGTCGCTGGCGGCTTGCGGCGCGGTCACGCCCAGCCGGTTCAGCGGCGATCCCGAAGGTTCGCTGATCCGCGCTTCGGGCGAGTTCGATTATCGCCCGGTCCGCAATGTCACGATCGCCGTGGCGCCACGCGCGCAATACGCGTTCGACAACCTGCTGTCCTACGAACAGTTCTCCGGCGGCAACTACACCGTCGGGCGCGGGTATGATCCGGGGGCGGCCATCGGCGACAGCGGCATCGGCGTGCGGACGGAACTGCGCATCGGATCGCAATTCCCCAAGGAACCCGGCAAGCCGGCGTTCCAGCCCTATGCCTTCTTCGATGCGGCGTGGATCTGGAACCGCGACAAGGTGGCCGGCGTGCCCGATCCGCAACGGCTGTTCTCGGCCGGCGCGGGCGTGCGCGCCACGCTGTTCGACGCGGTGCGGGTCGATGGCGTGGTGGCCGTGCCGTTGCGCGATACGGTGCTGCAGAAGGTCAAGGGTGATGTCCGCTTCCTGATCAATCTTTCGATCCAGCTCGCCCCGTGGCGGCTGTGAAGGGGGCGTTCCAGATGCGAACGGAAGGCAAGGCCATGGTTCAATCGGCACTCCAAACGGGGCGCAACGCTCCGGCTTCCCGCAAGGCCGGCACGCGCCGGGTTCTGCAGAAGTTGCTCGCCGGCGCATCGTCCGGCGCGGCGGCGCTGATCATCAACGCCATTCCGCTGGCCGCGCCGGCCTGGGCGCAAGCCGTCAATGGCGCGCCCACGGTCGTATTCGGGGCCAACGCGCCGGTGCGCGCACCAGGCAGCGACACGATCACCGTGAACGCGCACGACGCGCTGGTGGACTGGACGGCGACCGACGCGGGCGGGGTGTTCCTGCCCACTGGCAACACGCTGACCTTCAATGCCGATACCAGCGTGTCCGGCGCCTATACCGTGCTCAACCGCGTGAGCTCGTCCGCGGCGGGGGCATCGCCGTTGCAGATCAACGGCACGGTCAATTCCGGCGATGCCGGCCGCATCTGGTTCTATAACCCGACTGGCTGGGTGGTAGGCTCCTCCGGCGCGTTCAACGTCGGCAGCCTGCTGCTGACGGCCAGCCCGGTGACGATCAACGCCGGCAATCCCGATGGGCAGAAGTTCGCGGGAGCGAACGGCGCGATCACCCTGGGGCAGGCGCCGAACGCCGGCGCTTCGATCACGGTGCAGAACGGCGCGCAGATCACCACGGTGGCGCCGGGCAGCTATGTGGCGCTGGTCGCCCCGCGCGTGGTGCAGGGCGGCACGGTCAGCGCGAACGGCTCGGTTGCCTATGTCGGGGCCGAAGCCGCGACGCTGACGGTGAACAACGGCCTGTTCAACATCACGGTCGATACCGGCACCACCGATGCCAACGGCGTGGTCCACACCGGCACCACCACCGGTGCGGCGGCTACCTTCAGCGATCCCTACCACGGGATCTATCTGGTCACCGTGCCCAAGAACGATGTGACCACCATGCTGGTGTCGGGTTCGCTGGGCTATGCGCCCGCCGTTGCCGCCAACAGCGAAATCGATGGCACGATCACGCTGTCCGCCGGTTACAACGTGTCGGGCGGAAACGTGAACTTCCCCGCGACTCCGGCGGCAGCGGGCGGACGGATATCCGTGTCCGGGCTGACCACGTCCAATCAGGTCATCGCGACGGCCAGCGACCGCATCGATGTCGATGCGACCGCCTCGTCCACGAACTTCCAGGCCACCCAGCTCGTCGCCCTGCGCGCGCAGAACGCGGTCGGGCTTTCGGCCGCGGCGGGCCACCAGATCAGCACCGGCGGCATCCTGGAGATCGACGCCACCACCGGCCCGGTTGGCGGCACGGCGACCATAACCCTCACCGGCGGGGGGCGTCTGGCGGTCGGCAGCGATCTTAACGTGGACGTTTCGGGCCGGGGCGGGATCGAAATCGATCCGCAGAATCAGCAGCAACTGCTCGCGGGCAGCACGGGCAAGGACGCCAGCGGCGGTTCGATCATCACCACGATCACCAATGGCCAGCTTGCCGTGACCGGCCAGGCGGTTCTGGCCGCCAACGCCTATGGCGGCGTGGGAGCCCTGAACTTCGGCCGGTCCGACGCCGGGACCATCAGCTTCACGCAGAGCGGCGTCAACTCCAGCGTGGAGATCGGTCCGGATGGCGATCGGCAGTGGTTCCGATTGCAGGCGCTGGGCAGGCCTGACAGCCCTTACAGCTATTACATCTATACGCTTCCGGTCGCGGGCGCGGGCTCGAGCGCGGGGAATGTTTCGCTGAACGTGGCGGATGGCCTCTTCGCGGCTGGCGCCACGTTCCTCGAAGCCGGCTCCAGCACCGCGCTGGGAAGCGACAACGTCCTCTACGATGCTCGCAC
Organism: Novosphingobium sp. SCN 66-18; assembly: GCA_001725355.1. Classification (GTDB taxonomy): domain Bacteria; phylum Pseudomonadota; class Alphaproteobacteria; order Sphingomonadales; family Sphingomonadaceae; genus Novosphingobium. The sequence continues at coordinate 106,998 of MEGD01000004.1, read as the reverse complement.
CGGAAGCGTTTCCGCCAGCTTCGCCAACGGCAGCTTCAGCCTGGGCGGCCTCAGTCTGTCCAACGATGCTTCGGCCAGCAAATCCGCTGCCGTCGGCGATGTCTCGCTCGCGCTGGATGCCGCGCATCTGACATTCGATGACGCTTCGAACTATGGCGTGTCGCTGTACAGTTCCACATCGGCGACTGCGGAAGCCATCAACCCGCAGACCGGCCAGTCCATCGGGCCGAACACGCTGCGCCTCTCGCTGACCAACGGTTCCACGCTGGATACGCCGCAGGGTATCTCGCTCGATACGAGCAGCACGGCCCCGATCGCGGGCGCGTCGCGCACCGGTGACATCGTGGTGAACGTCAGCGGCGCGAGCACTATCGATTCGTCGTACCTTTCGGCGAGTGCCCGTGCGAGCGGGACGAGCAGCGCCACCGATGCCGCTTCGGGCAATATCTCCATCACGGCCAGCGGTGGCAGCGCCATCGCTCTCTCGGGCGCGCTCAGCGCATCCACCGAAGCAACCGGCTCGGAGGATATGGACGGCGCCGGCAACGGCACCGCGGGCGATATCACGTTGCAGATCGAGGATTCGTCGCTTTCGGCGGATTCCCTCTCGCTCATGTCGTCCGGCTATGCAGGGTACAACTATGGCGGAGGTGCGCGGTCGGGCCTTGGCGCCGGCGGCCATGTATCCCTCTCGCTCGATGGCTTCAACGCTTCGCTGACGGCGGCATCGGTCTCGCTCGACAGCCTCGGCACCGCCGTGCGCAATCTCGGTTTCGCGGCCTTGTCAGGCGGAACGGTTTCGGCATTCGCCGCTTCGCCTTCCTCTGCCAATCCGCACGGGGGCGAGGGCGTCGGCGGCACGACCGAGTTCACGATCAACGGCGGCACCGCCACGATCGATACGCTGAACATCTCCGCCAACGGCTTTGGCGGGCAGGGCGACAGTTACGGCTTCACCACTCCGGTCGATGGCGGGGCGGGCACCGGCGGCACCGCTTCGCTCACCGTCAATGGCGGCACGTCCAGCATTGCCAGCCTTACGATCGAGGCAAGCGGACGCGGTGGGGCGGGGTCGTACCAGGATTCGTCTTCCGACCTTGACGCGGGCAATGGCGGCGCCGGCACGGGCGGGAACGCCAGCCTGACGCTCAATGGCGGTTCGCTTGCCAGCAATGCGGTCACGCTGCGGGCCGAAGGCAATACCGATTTCTACAACGGCTATTCCTATGAAAGCTACGGCCAGGGCGGCACGGTGGATACCGCGCCCGGTAAGGGCGGCACCGGCGGCACCGGTACGGGCGGCACGGCGTCGCTGTTGGTCAACGGCGGCGACCTGATCGACCTGCCGGACGATCCCACCAGCCCGACGAACCTGGAAGTCACCCTTTCCGCAGCCGGCCAGGGCGGCCAGGGCGGCAACATCTATCAATACGGCAGCGGCGGTTCGTCCGCGAACGCCGATCTGTTCACCGGCGATGGCGGCACGGCGCAGGGCGGCACGGTTGAACTGACCATCGCAGCGGGGCGGTTCGACGCCACGCGTACCGTGCTTGATGGTTCGGCCCATGGCGGCTTGCCGGGCGATTTCTCGTCGTATTACTACGGCTCCGGTGGTTCCGGCGGGTATGGTGGCGTGTTCGGTGGCGGCGGACGCGGGGGTGATGCCATCGGCGGCACGGCCACGCTCACGATCGAATCCGATTTCACGTCGCGCACGCTGGACGGAAACGTCCAGACGTTTTCGGTCAACGCCGACGGGATCGGGCGGTCGGGCCTCAGCGGGACGAGCGGTGGCGACGGTGGCGACGGTCAGGGCGGATCGGCCACGATCAACGTGACCGGCGGCAACGTCACGTTGTTCTCGCCATACCTTTCCGCAGAGGGCGATGGTGGCGATGGCGGATCGAGCAGCCTTGGTTTCGCCGGCGGCAACGGCGGCATGGGGACCGGCGGCACGGTCGCCCTGAATGTTTCGGGCAACCAGACCGGCGCCATCATCAACAACGTCAATATCAACGCCGACGGGTATGGCGGCCGGGGTGGTCAGGGCGGCGGCCAGATCGACCAGGCGGGCGCGGGCGGCAACGGTGGCGCGGGCAACGGCGGCTCCGCAGCGCTGGCAATCACCGGGCCATCGTCGCTGACACTCACCAGTGGCGAGGGCACCTACGGTTTTTCGGCCGACGGCTATGGCGGCGATGGTGGCCAGGGCGGCAACGCCGGGTTCAGCGGCGGCACCGTGGTCGCCAACGGCGGTTCAGGCGGGACCGCCAGCGGCGGTAGCCTGGATATCAGCGTCAGCAATGGCGGGCTGATCGATCTGGGGCGCTCGTATATCGAGGCAAACGCCTATGGCGGTGACGGGGGCTACGCGGCGAGCGATATTTTCTCGCAGCAAAGCGGCGCATCGCTGGGCGGCAATGGCGGTCAGGCGACCGGCGGCTCGGTATCGTTCAATGTCAGCGATGAGGGATCGCGGCTTGTCGGGACCACTTTTACCGTCGAGGCCAGCGGACAGGGTGGCGATGGAGCCGGCTCGCTCGGCTCCGATGCAACGACCGGCGCCGGCGCGCGGGGCGGCACTGGCGGCGACGCCACGGGCGGCACCATCAACCTTGTTGCCACGCAGGGGGGACAGGTTTCACTCGGCGAGGAATATACCGCTAAGTTCCTGGCGAGCGCGATTTCCGGTTTCGGCGGCAGCGGTTCCAACGCCAAGGACGGCACGGGCGCGCGGGGTGGCGATGGCGGCGATGGTGGCGTGGCCACCGGCGGCGGTATCTTTGTCACCAGCGAGATCGGCAGCCGGATCGAACTGGGCGTCGATGGATCGGTCGTATTTACGGCGAATGGCTTTGCCAGCGGCGGTGGTTCCGGCGGCAACGGTGCCAGCAACAGCGCGGTGGGCGGCGCCGGCGGAAACGGCGGTAACGGCGGGGTAGATCGCGAAGGGGTAGGCGGCCAGATTTCTGTCAGCCTCTACGGCGGCAATCTGACGCTGGGCGAAACCGCGTTCAACGCCATTGGCACTACGCAGTTCGGTGCGCAGGGTGGCTTTGGCGGCGCGGGTGGTCCGGCTGGCGGCACGCCGTTGAACCCCATTCCGGCAGGCGCGGCTGGATACACCGGCTACGGATTTGCCTATTCCTCGTCGGGGGGAACCGTGCGGTTGTTCGTGTCCCCCGATGAGGGCGGTGGCGTCAGCAGCTTCGCGGCCGGCAATACGACCGTGAACGTCACAGGCCAGTTCGTATATCCGGGAGACGGCGAAGGGCCGCCGGTCAATGCCGGACAAGGAGGCAGCGGTTCCGCCTCTATCGAGAACCGTGGCGGTGCAAACGCGGCATCGATGGATTTCCAGTCGCTGTTTGTTGATGCATCCGGCTACTACGGCGCCTATCCGTCCGCTTCCATTCTGACTGATGGCGGAGGAATCAATGTCGCCGGGGCACTCACGCTTCTGGGGGCAGGCCCGGTCAATCTGCAGGCGCTGTCGGGCGGTGTAATCGATATTGGTGATCGTCTGAACATCAACGCTGGCTATGGCCTGGACATCACGGGCGGCAGCGGCGGCTACATCCACGCCAGCAGCGCCAGCCTCACCAATGTCTACGGCGTCACGTCGATCTACTCGGTCGATTGTGCCGATCAGTCCTGCGCCGTGCTGCGGTTCGATGGAGACCTTACGCACAACGGTTATGGCTTCTCTCTGTCGGACACGGCCACGGTGCAGGCTGGCGGCAATATCGACATTTATGCCAACGGCTTTATCGATGGCGGTGCCCACAGCGGTTATTTCGCCGATGGCGATATCCTGTTGCGTTCCATCGGCACGATCACGCTGCGCAATGCCAGCGGGCTGACGGTTACCGCCAACGCGGGCACGCCGTTCGGCATTCCCAACCCGGCCGACCTGATCCTTGGCGAGGAAGACGGCGGTGGATCCATCGTCGCGACCGATTTCGTCGACATCCGCGCCGGGCGGGACATCCGCATGCCCGCCGGCAACAGCGTGACCGCCGGCTCCACCATTTACATGGGCAGCGGCGCGGATATCCGGATCGCCGAGAACAACAGTCTGCTGGCGAACACCGGCACGTCCGGGCAGGACCGCCAGGCGGGCGGCGCGCTTCGCGGGCTGGTCAGCGGCACTCCCGGCATCACGCTTTCGGCGGGCACGAATTTCCCGCCGCCAACCGACCCGCCATCGGTCCCCGCAACGACGCTGTTCGTCGGCGCCGGCACCACCGTCGATGCCGGAAGCGGGGATATCCGGCTGGAAGGGCAGACGATCGATGCGCGCGGCGCATCCTTCTTCGGCGGCAATTTCTCGGCCGACGTGCTGTCCCCGTCCGCGCCCGCAAGCGCGCCGGAACCGGGCGCTTGCGCAACCGGCTCGATCTGCCTGGGCAACGTCAACGTCGCCAATGCCATCGCGATCGGCCTGGGCGAAGGCGGCGCGCCTCTCGGTTTCCTGGGCGAAGGCACGCTGAACGGCAGTACGCTCGATATCCGCACCAGTGGCACTCTGGCGTTCGACGGCGGCTCCGCCGACATCGCCGACACGATAGACCTGCAGTCGACCGCAGGGGGCATCGTTCTCACCGGCGCGAACCTGACGGCGGGATCGCTGAACCTCTCCGGCGCGACCGATCTCTCGGGCAACGGCATCGTGCGCGCCACGGCGGGCGACATCGGGCTGGGCTTTGGTGGCGACATCGCCGCCGGCAGCCTGATCGCCAGCGGCACGCTGACCGGCTACCACGCCGCGCCAACGGCCCGCTTCGTGACGCCGGGTGCCTTTACCGTGCTGGATACACTGTCAATCGGCGGGAATGCGGCGATTACCGCCACCGGCCCGATCGCGATCGGCTCCACCGTGCTGTCCAACGGCGATGTCGATCTCCTGTCGAGCGGCAGCGTGCGGCTTGGCGCCACAACCGGCGTGCGCAATATCACCATCAGCGGTACCGCCCTGAACCTCGGCACGATTTCCGGGACGGGTGCGGTCAATCTGACGGCCGCCGCCGGCCTCACCGGCACCAGCATCAGCGCGGGCACCACGCTGGTGGGCACGGCCCACGATCTTGATGTGACCAGCCTTTCCGCCGGCGGCAACCTGACGCTGACGGTGGTGAATACGGCGAAGATCGGCAGCGCTACGTCCGGCGGCAACATCCTGATCGATCCGATCTCGCTGACCTTCGGCACGATGCAGGCGACTGGTTCGATCACCCTGATCGGTGGCGACATCAGTGGCGGCATCATCGATGCGGGCACGGCGCTGAACGTGACGGCACAGGGGTTGATCGCGGTCAGCCAGCGCGCGGTGGGGCAGACCATCACCTTCCAGTCGGCCGACCTCGATCTCGGAACGCAGGGCGTGCTTGGCACAGCGGCGCGCACCACCGCGATCACGCTGATCAACAATGGCCAGTCGGGCATGTTGCTGGGCGACGGGCTGACGGGCCAGACCGGCTATCGCCTGTCCAACGCGGAGTTCGGCAACATCCATTCGGGCGGCGATCTGACGATCAATGCCGGACCTTCGCTCCAGGTCGGCACGCTTACCGGCACGGCCGGCAGCACCCTTGCCCCGAGCGGCGCTTCCGTGGATGGCCAGATCGGCGCAACCGGCACCCTGCGGCTGATCACGGCGGGCACGGCCTCGTTCGGTGGCGCCGTGACGATGAACGGCATGGCCGGCAACACGCTGGCGATCGATGCCAGCGGTGGCACGTTCATCGATGCCGCCACCGGCTCGATCCGCCTGCTCGAAGGGCAGGGCCGCGGCGGCACGCTGTCGGTTTCGGGCGCGAGCCTTGTCGCGGTGACGGGCGCGGCGCGCACGGCCATTGCGGACCTCACCGATCTCGGTGCGATCAGCAAGCGGCTGGACGCCAATGATGGCGTTACGGCAGGCCGCACCGTGATCGAGGCGGGCGCGCTGGATGTTGGCGTGGGCCAGCGCTTCCTGGTCCAGAACACGGCGACCGGCACCGCCTATGACGACCGGCGCGGGCTGGTGGTCGATACGCTGACCATCCGCGCGGGCGGGACGCAGGCGCCCACGCAGATCGCGATCAACGGCATCGTCGGCGGGCAGACCGGCCTGGCCGCCATTCCGCGGATTTCCGTGAATGGCGCCTTTGCGACCGGCTCCACCGTGAACGGGTGCCTGCTGGCCAACCCGGGATCGTGCGACAGCACGCCGAAGCGGGTCGACGATGGCGACGTGCGCAACGTGATCGTCACCTATCTCGATCCGCCTCCGGGCACCAACACCGTGCCCACGGCCGACAGCTTCACGCAGAGCCCGCTGGTCCAGATCAACGAGATCACGCCTCCGGGCTTCGCGCCGCTGATCGATGAACCGGTGACCGGCACGGGCAACGATGACCTGCTGGGTGACGGTCAGTGTGGCGAAGAGGGCGGAAACTGCGCGCGGCCCTGAGGGACTGGCCTGAACAGAGGTGCTTGACCGGATGGCGGGGGGCGGGGCAAGGGCATGGCCCATGCAACCCACCCCGCCTTCCGCCCCGCTCACGCTGTTCAACAGCCTGACGCGCAGCCTTGAGCCATTCCAGCCGGTCCACCCCGGCGAGGCGCGGGTCTATTCGTGCGGGCCGACGGTCTATAACTACCCGCACATCGGCAACATGCGCGCCTATGTCTTCGCCGACGTGCTGGGGCGGGTGCTGAGCCACAAGGGCTACCGGCTCACCCACGTCATCAACATCACCGATGTCGGCCACCTGACCGACGATGCGGACGCGGGCGAGGACAAGATGGAGAAGATGGCGCGCGCCAGCGCCCAATCCATCTGGGACATCGCGAAGCACTATACCGAAGCCTACTGGGCCGACGTTCGAGCGCTCAACATCCGCCAGCCGGCGCACTGGTCGATCGCCACGGACTACGTTCCGCAGATGATCGCGTTCGCCGAAGACATCGCGGACAAGCATTGCTACGAGCTGCCGAGCGGCCTGTATTTCGACGTTTCGACCGTGGCCGACTATGGCCGGCTGGCCCGCGCCGCCACGGAAGAGGGCGAAGGCCGCATCGAGCAGGTTGACGGCAAGCGGCACCAGGCCGATTTCGCCATCTGGCGCAAGACGCCGCCGGGCGAAAAGCGCCAGATGGAATGGGATTCGCCGTGGGGGCGCGGTGCGCCGGGCTGGCATCTCGAATGCTCGGTGATGTCGGGCAAGCTGCTGGGCTTCCCGTTCGACATCCACACCGGCGGCATCGATCACCGCGAAATCCACCACCCGAACGAGATCGCGCAGAACCAGGCGTTCTGCTGCACCAACGGGCTCGACGTGCCGGCCAATTCCGGCGCGAAGGTGTGGATGCACAACAACTTCCTGGTCGAACGATCCGGCAAGATGTCCAAGTCGTCGGGCGAGTTCCTGCGGCTGCAACTGCTGATCGACCGGGGCTACCACCCGCTCGCCTACCGGATGCTGTGCCTGCAGGCGCACTATCGCAGCGAGCTGGAGTTCTCGTGGGAAGGGCTGGCCGCCGCGCTGACCCGGCTCAAGCGGATGCTGATGGCGGTGGGGCAACTGAAGGAACGCGCGCCCGATGGTCCGGCTGCGGCGCCGGGGCCGAAGTTCGCGCCGTTGCTCGAACGCTTCGATGCCGCCGTGTCCGACGATCTCAACACGCCCATCGCGCTGACCGTGCTGGACGAGGTGATCGCGCTGAAGAAGGTCGATCCGGCGGAGAAGCTGGCTGCGATCGCCGCGATGGACGCGGTGCTCGGGCTGGACCTGCTCACGCTCGATCGGGCCGCGCTGCGCCTGCGGCCGAAGGGCGCGGAGATCGCCGAGGCCGAGATCGAGGCCATACTGGCGGCCCGCAAGGCTGCCCGCGCCGACAAGGACTTCGCGAAGTCCGACGCGCTGCGCGACGAACTGGCGGCGCGGGGCGTGGAGGTGATGGACGGCGATCCGCTCGGCTGGGAGTGGAAGCTCGGCTGATGCGCTTGTGGCGGCTAACCCGTTCCGCGCACGTCGCGCTGGATGGGGCGGGCACGCTGCGCCATGGCGGGCGCTATTCCCCGTCGGGCGTTCCGGGGGTGAACTTCGCGTCCGAAGCGGGCCTCGCCGTGCTGGTCGCGCTGCGCTACCTGCCAGACGGGCCTGCCAGCGCGGCGGAGGACTACGTGCTGGGCTGGACCGAGGCCGATGCGATCCCCGAACGCGTGCCCGACGAGGCGGACGAGGACGAGGCGCGCGCTTTCGTGATGGCTTGGCTGGCGGAACGCCGCTCGCTCCTCGCGGCCGTCCGTTCGCGGGTCCTGCCCGAAGCGGACGTGGTCATGCTCAACCCGCTCCACCCTGCGGCCCACACGGTATCGCCGCTGACGACGCGGCCGTTCAGTTTCGCGCAGTGCCTGCATGTGCCGCCGATGCGTGAACGTTATCGCGGCGCCTTGTGACGCATCTTATCGTTTGGGAACGATGACGAGCTTGTAGGGGATGTAGAGCAATACTTCCGACAGGCCGGCGCGCGCCCATTCCACCGGTCGGTTAAGCCCCTCGACCTCGACGGCGTAGTCGGTTCCGAAACGCGCGGACAGGGTCCGGGCATCCGTGGCGATAGCGTCGGCGATAGCGCCCCGATACTGATCCGGGGCGACGACAGAAACAGTCAGGTCGCCATTCGCTTCCATCAGCGCCCGGCCGACAGGCTTCACGGCCTTGATGAACGCGTTGATCCGCCCTTGAGCGCTCGCCGCATCGGTGCCGGCGGCCAGTGGCGATTTCACCAGAAACTTGAGCCGCTGGCTGTCTGGGCGGCTGTCGCGCTCGAGTGAAAGGTCGCGATAGTTCTTCAACGTGACCGCCTGCACTACCCGCTCTCCAAAAGCGAGTTGAACGCCGGCCTTGGACGCCCCCGTTATGGCGTTGGCAAGCATGGCGTAAATTTCGTCCGCGCGCTGGCCGGCATCGCGCGTATCGCCGACGATGGTGACTTCCTGAATGGCGAAGTCGGCGGTGCGGCGCAGCCCGACGGCAGGCATGTCGGCCGAGTAGTCGTCCGCATCCCGGCGCATGGCGGAGACGATCACTTCGGCCGCTCCTTCGTCCTGCGCGTATGCGACTGCCGGAACGAGCGCCACTGCCAGCGTGACCAATCCCGTAATCAGTTTCATTGACGAACTCTCCGCGTTACGCTGTCGCCAGACAACACCGGGGAGAGAACCGCGTCAATGACCGTGCTCGTGATGAACGCCCTCGCGGCGCCGCTTGTGGAAGGCCATCTGCCCGCCGGCATCGAGCCGCGCTATTTCCGCCATACGGACGAACTGATGGACCTCGCGCCCGAGGCGGAGATCGGCTGGTTCGATCTCCACGACAAGGGCGACATGGCCGAGGCGATCCGGCGCGCGGGCAAGCTGCGCTGGCTCAATTCGATCTATGCCGGCGTCGATGGCTTCCCGCTCGATATCATGGCGCAGCGCGGCGTGACGTTCACCAACGGGGCCGGGATCAACGCGATCACCATCGCCGAATACGTGATCATGGGAATGCTCTCGATCGCCAAGGGTTATCGCGAGGTGGTGCGCGCACAGGACCGGCACGAATGGCTGATGGATTCGCCGGGCAAGATGGAACTGGCCGGCAGCCGCGCTCTGCTGCTGGGCTATGGCGCGATCGGGCAGAAGGTGGCGCACCTGCTGCGCGCCTTCGACGTGGAGGTAACAGTGGTGCGGCGCACCCCGGGCGAAGGTGTGCTGACGCCCGACGCCTGGCGCGCGCGGCTGGGGGAGTTCGACTGGGTGATCCTGGCCGTTCCCGCCACCGGGGAAACCGACGGCATGATCGGGGCGGCCGAACTGGCGGCGATGAAGCCCAGCGCGACGCTGGTCAACGTGGCGCGCGGGTCGGTGGTCGATCAGCCCGCGCTGGTTTCCGCGCTGGCGGAAAAGCGCATCGGCGCGGCCTTTCTCGATGTCACCACGCCCGAACCGCTGCCGCAGGATCATCCGCTGTGGTCGCTGCCCAACGCGCATGTCACCATGCACCTGTCGGGCCGCGCGCAGGACCGGATGTTCCAGCGCTCCGTGCAGCGTTTCCTGGGCAACATGCCGCGCTTCCTCGCGGGCGAGCCGCTGACGCATGTGGTTGATCTGGAACGGGGCTATTAAGGCGGTGTTCCCGCGCATTGCCGGGTGACTTCGCGCCGGGCGTTTGTTAGGCCTGATGCCAAGGGGCAGGCGCGGAGGCCAGAACGACAACGCCAGCCTGCCCGGGGTCGTATCCGAGTTGGGGAAGGTCCGCGTCTGGCTGCGCGCGCCTGCTGGGAGCGACCGTTGCATGGCCGAAGGAACTGGCAAGAAAGCGTCCGATCTTTTCGTCGAATGCCTTGAGGAAGAAGGCTGCGAGTACATTTTCGGCGTGCCGGGCGAGGAGAATCTCGACCTGCTCGATTCGCTGTCCCGCTCCGACAAGATCCGGCTGATCCTGACCCGGCACGAACAGGGCGCGGGCTTCATGGCGGCTACCTACGGCCGCCATACCGGCAAGACCGGCGTGTGCATCGCCACGCTGGGGCCGGGCGCCACCAATTTCGTGACCGCCGCCGCCTATGCCACGCTGGGCGGCATGCCCATCCTGATGATCACGGGCCAGAAGCCGATCAAGAAGTCCAAGCAGGGGCGCTTCCAGATTCTTGACGTGGTGTCGATGATGCAGCCGATCACCAAGTTCACGCACCAGATGGCGTCCTCCGACAATATCCCGAGCCGCATCCGCGAGGCCTACCGGCTGGCAGAGGAGGAAAAGCCCGGCGCAACGCACATCGAATTGCCCGAGGACATCGCCGACGAACACACCGATTCACGGCCGCTGAAGCGCAGCCTGGTCCGCCGGCCCAATGCGGATGCCAAGTCGGTGCGGCAGGCGGTGCAGGCGCTGGAGGCGGCGAAATCGCCCGTCCTCGTGATCGGCGCCGGGGCCAACCGCACGATGACGGGCCGGATGCTGCTCCAGTTCATCGAGAAGACCGGCATCCCGTTCCTGACCACCCAGCTTGGCAAGGGTGTTATCGATGAGCGGCACCCCCGCTTCCTGGGATGCGCGGCGCTTTCCGCCGGGGATTTTGTCCACCGCGCGATCGAGGCGTCGGACTGCATCGTCAATCTGGGGCATGACGTGATCGAGAAGCCGCCGTTCTTCATGAAGAATGAAGGCGGGCCGACCGTGATCCACGTCTCCACCAAGACGGCGGAAGTCGATCCGGTCTATTTCCCGCATATCGAGGTGATCGGCGATATCGCCAACGCGGTCTGGCAAATGAAGGAGGACATCGTGCCCTCCGGCGGCTGGAAGTTCGATCACATGCTGGCCTTCCGCAAGGCGGAGGTCGCGCATACCGAGAAGCTGGCGGGGGATGCGCGGTTCCCGATCTTCCCGCCGCATCTGGTGCGGCAGGTGCGCGCCACGATGCCGGACGACGGGATCATCTGCCTCGATAACGGGGTGTACAAGATCTGGTTCGCCCGTGGCTATACGGCGTGCCGGTCGAACACGGTGCTGCTCGATAATGCGCTGGCCACGATGGGCGCGGGGCTGCCATCGGCGATGATGAGCGCGATGCTCTACCCCGATCGCAAGGTCATGGCGATCTGCGGCGATGGCGGGTTCATGATGAACAGCCAGGAGATGGAAACGACCGTTCGCCTTGGCCTCAATCTCACCGTGCTGATCCTCAACGACAGCGCCTATGGCATGATCCGCTGGAAGCAGGCGAACATGGGCTTCAAGGACTTCGGGCTGACCTACAACAACCCGGACTTCGTGAAGTATGCCGAAAGCTACGGCGCCAGCGGCCATCGCGTGCAAAGCGCCGCACATCTTGTCGAACTGCTGGCGCATTGCCGCGATACGCCGGGCGTTCACCTGATCGATTGCCCGGTCGATTATTCGGAAAACGACCAGATCCTGAACAAGGACATCAAGGAACTGTCGAAGGCGCTTTAGGCGCAACCTGTTCCCCTCCCGCTCGCGGGAGGGGCTAGGGGTGGGCATACTCCCGCTCCTGAGAAGACCCACCCCCGGCCCCCCCCGCCAGCGGGAGGGGGGAGTTTTGGACATGGTGCAGTTGAAGGACGTTTATCCGCTCTACCTCAACAACAAGGCGGTGCAGCCGAACGCCGATCTCGAGGTGACCGACAAGTTCACCGGCGAGGTCGCGTTCCGCACCGCGCTGGCCACGCCCGACGTGATCGACGAGGCGATCGCCGGCGCGGTGCGCGCGGCCGAGCCGCTGACGAAACTGGCGAGCTTCGAGCGGCGCGACGTGCTGGACCACTGTGTCGGCCGCTTTCGCGAACGGTTCGACGAACTCTCCTATGCCCTCTGCGTCGAGGCGGGCAAGCCGATCGCCGATGCCGAAGGCGAAGTCGGCCGCCTGATCGACACCTTCCGCATCGCGGCGGAAGAGGCCACGCGCAACTATGGCGAGATCCAGCCGCTCGATATCTCGCCGCGCAGCAAGGGCTACATGGGCATGTGGAAGCGCGTGCCGATCGGGCCGTGCAGCTTCATCAGCCCGTTCAACTTCCCGCTGAATCTCGCCGCGCACAAGATCGCGCCGGCGATCGCGGTCGGCTGCCCCTTCGTGATGAAGCCCGCCTCGATGACGCCGCTGGGCGCGATCATCATCGGCGAAGTGCTGGCCGAATGCGACGTGCTGCCCGAAGGCGCGTTCTCGATCCTGCCGGCCAGCCGGGCCGGATCGGACCTGTTCACCACCGACGAGCGGCTGAAGCTGCTGTCGTTCACCGGCTCGCCAGGCGTGGGCTGGGATCTGAAGGCAAAGGCCGGCAAGAAGAAGGTGGTGCTCGAACTGGGCGGCAACGCGGCCGTGATCGTCGACAAGGATGCCGATCTCGATCACGCGCTGGCCCGCATCATCTTCGGCGGCTATTACCAGTCGGGGCAAAGCTGCATCCACGTGCAGCGCGTGATCATCCACGCCGACATCTACGAGACGTTCCGCGACATGCTGGCGGCGAAAGTGAAGACGCTTGTCGCCGGCGATCCGAAGCTGCGCGAGACGTTCATCGGCCCGATGATCGCGGCCAAGGAAGCGCAGCGGCTCAAGGGCTGGATCGACAGCGCCGTGGCTGGCGGCGCCACGCTGCTGGCGGGCGGCGGGTGCGAAGGCAACATGCTGGAGGCGACCCTGCTGGAAGCCGCGCCGCGCGAGAGCGACGTCTATCGCGAGGAAGCCTTCGGCCCGGTGGTGATCCTGTCGCGGTTCACCGACTGGGACGCCGCGCTGGAAGAGGTCAACGACAGCAAGTTCGGGCTCCAGGCGGGCCTGTTCACCAGCGATCTGCACAAGGTGCTGGAAGCGTGGGACAGACTTGAAGTGGGCGGCATCGTTGTCAACGACGTCTCGAGCTACCGCGTCGACAACATGCCTTATGGCGGGGTGCGGGATTCGGGGCTGGGCCGCGAAGGCATCCGTTTCGCGATGGAAGACATGACCGAAATTCGTAACATGGTTATTCGGCGGGTGTAGTTCGTCTTTATTTTGGCACTGTTGCCGGCAATCGCGCAAGGTTTCCTAACATGGGACATACTTATCGGCTACACTGGCTCTTTTAGCCTTGTAACCTTGCCGGGAAAAAGTTTGTCATGGCGTTGGGGTTATGGCAGAGTGGCGGCAGGTAAGACGGGGTATCATGAAGACCATAATTCCTGTTGTTTTGTGCGGCGGCAGCGGCACGCGGCTGTGGCCCCGATCGCGCAAGGCGATGCCCAAGCCGTTCCTTCCCCTTGTTGGCGACACCACGCTGTTTCAGGCGACTTTGCTGCGCTGCCCGCCGGACGCGGGCTTTGGCGATCCGGTGGTCGTTACCGGCACCGCGCACCTCGCGCACGTGGAATCGCAGCTGCCCGATCCGGATCGGACGGCGATCATCGTCGAGCCCGAAGGCAGGAACACGGCCGCCGCGATCGCTCTGGCGGCGCTGCGTCTGCCAGACGACGCGATCATGCTGGTCTGCCCCAGCGATCATCACATCGGCGATCTCGCGGCGTTTCAGGCGGCGGCACGGGCTGCGGCCGCGCTCGCGGCGGAGGACTGGCTGGTTTCCTTCGGGATCGCGCCGACCGCGCCGGAAACCGGCTTTGGCTATCTCAAGCATGGCGAAACGATCGGCGATACCGGCGGCTCCAGGGTCGAACGCTTTGTCGAAAAGCCCGATCTCGAACGCGCCCGGCTGTTTCTTGCCGATGGCGGCTATTCGTGGAACGGCGGCATCTTCGCCTTCCGTGCCGGGGCGTTCCTGGCCGAGCTGGCCGCGCATCGCCCCGCCCTGATCGCTGCGGTGCGCGAAGCGGTGGAGAAGGGCGTGGAGGAAGGGCATCGCTTCCACCCCGATGCGGCCGCCTTCGCGGCGATCGAAGGCGAATCGGTCGATTACGCGGTGATGGAGAACACCGATCGTGCGGCCATGGTGCCGGCGGTGATGACCTGGTCCGATATCGGCAACTGGCAGGCGCTGCACGAGGCGCTGGAGCGTGATGGTGCGGGCAACGCGATCAAGGGGCGGGTGGAACTGAAGGATTGCGCCAACGTTCTGGTGCATACCGATGGCCCACGCGTTTCCGTGGTCGGAGCCACCAACCTGATCGTGGTGGTCGACAAGGACGAAGTGCTGGTCTGTACGCCCGAAGGCGCGCAACTCGTCGGCAAACTCTCGGGCGCGGCAAACCAGTAGCGTCCGCAGGATGGCCCGTAAGGGGTGCAGCACGCTTTGAGGTCCGGTCGATGAAACTCACCACGCGATCCGTCGAAAAGCCCTGGGGCCGTGCGGTTCTGCCGGCGCCGTTCCAGGCGCCCGACGCCGGTGCGCGCATTGGCGAGATCTGGTTCGTGCCGCCGCCCGAATTGCCATCGCTGCTGGTCAAGTACATCTTCACCTCCGAAAAGCTTTCGGTTCAGGTCCATCCCTCCGATGCGCAAGCGGCCGCCATGGGCGAATCCGATGGCGGCAAGGAAGAGTGCTGGCTGGTGATCGATGCCGAGCCGGGCGCAACGCTGGGCGTCGGTTTCCGCGAGACGGTCGATGCGGAAACCCTGCGCGCCGCCGCGCTGGACGGGTCTATCGAGAACATGCTGGTCTGGCATCCCGTGCAGGCGGGCGATTTCTTCTACATTCCGGCAGGTACCGTCCACGCCATTGGCGCGGGGGTCAGCCTGATCGAAATCCAGCAGAACAGCGACATCACCTATCGTCTCTACGACTATGGCCGCCCGCGTGAGCTGCATCTGGACCGGGGCGTCGCGGTGGGACGGGGCGTGCCGCTCGATCCCGCGCTGCGACGCGTGATTCCGGCGGAGGGCACCGTGGAGCTGGCCAGCGGACCTTACTTCACCGCGCATCGCGTCGATGGCGTCCCGGATGCGGTATTGGCCGATGCCTATGCGGGGCCATGCCTGGTCGTGCCGCGCCGTGGTGAAATGCTGGTCGATGGCGACGTGGTGCGGCCTGGCGAATGCGCCAGCGCCCCCGGCATGGGCGCTGTGCGCTTCGATCCGGCGGGACAGGTGATCGTCATTCGACCTGCCTGAGCAGCCGCACCGCAAAAAACGCCTTCAATGCCAGAGCCAAAGCGAAATCAGGGCTTGAACCCGAAGGGGTGTCTCGCCTAGTCTGCGCTCGCGGGGTCGCATTGCAGCACTACCGGTTCGCGTGGAGTGAAGAGGCAAAAAGCTTCCACTCCTTTCCGCTACCGGCAGGAACGAGGGGCAATGCTGGGCAATTCGATCCATCCGAAGCGGCTTTCGACCGCTTTCCGGTCCGTCCCGCGATTGGGTTATCTGGCTGCGATTCTGTGCGTCCTGATGGCGTGCGCGGCGCTGTCGGCTGCCCTGTTCGTTCCCGCCGCGCCGCTGCAGGCCCAGAATGCGGGCGGCTCGCTCCGCGCGCATCAGGGCGTGGCAAGCTGTGCCGGCTCCACCTGCCATGGCCGCAGCGTGGCCGACGGTACGCCGGTGCGGCAGGACGAACTGCTGCGCTGGCAGGAAGAATCCTCGCCCACCGGCGCGCACAGCCGCGCCTATCGCGCCATCGTGGAACCGCGCGGGCAGGCGATCGTCCGCCGCATGGGGCTGGATTCCGCCGGCGTGCAGCGCGAATGCCTGGGGTGCCATGCGACGCCCGGTGCCGTGCGCGTGGCCGATGGCGTCGATTGCGAAGCCTGCCATGGCAATGCCGGCGGCTGGCTCTCCACGCACTACACCGTCGGCGCCAGCCACGGGCGCAATGTCGCGCAGGGGATGACCGACCTGACCAGCCCGCGCGTGCGCGCGCAGGTCTGCCTCGATTGCCACCTGTCGGGAGACGGCAAGGGGCAGTTCATCGCCCACCGCATCATGGCGGCGGGCCATCCGCGCATCTCGTTCGAACTGGACCTGTTCTCGACGCTCCAGGCTCATCACAACGAAGATTCGGACTATGCCCAGCGCAAGGGGGGCAAGACCAACGGGATGCGGATGTGGGCCGTGGGGCAGGCCGAGGCGGTCAAGCGCTCGCTTGAACTGTTCAGTCAGCCGGGCAAGGCCAGCGACGGCCTGTTCCCCGAATTCACGTTCTTCGATTGCCATTCGTGTCACCGCCGCATCTATGACAGCGACGAGGCGACGGTGAGTGCTATGCCCAATCCCGGCCGGCCGATCCACGCCGGGATGCCGCCCTACAACGACGAGAACATGATAATGCTGCTGGCGGCGGCGAAAGTGATCGCGCCCGATCTGGCGGCCAATTTCGATGCGCGCAGCAAGGCGTTCCACCGCGCGATGGGCGAAGGCCGGGCGCAGACGGTGCAGGCGGCGCAGGCCTTGCGGCAGGCGGCGGACACGCTTTCGGCCCGTTTCGCCGCTGCCACCTTCACCCGCGAACAGACCTTCGCGGTGATGGACGCCATCGCCAGCGATGCGGTGTCGGAACGCTTCACCGATTACGAAGGTGCGGTGCAGTCGGTCATGGCGATCGACACGCTGCTCAACGGCCTGGTAAATCAGGGCGCGGTTGGCGGCGGAGCGGCCAATGGCCTGCGCGTGCAGATCAATCAGGCCTATGCGGCGGTGCGCGATCCCAACGGGTTCCAGCCGATCGCTTTCCGCCGCGCATTGGGCGGCGCAGTCCGCAGCATCCGGAGCCTGCGCTGATGCCGGAGTCTGCACGGATGAAGGTAATGCTGGCCCTGCGTCAGTCGGCTGCTCCCGGTGTGATCGCTAACCGGGCGGTAGCGACCCTGGCATCGTTTTCGCTCGCGCTGGCCGGTTGCGGGGGAGGCGGCGGTTCTTCGCCCGCGCCTTCGCCCACGCCGACACCCACCAGCAGCGCGCGCGTCTATGCCACCCCGGGGCAGGAATCGCTGACCTCGGACGACGTCAAGAAGATCATCGCGCAAGCGGTGGGAGAAGCGCGCGCGCTCAACTATCCGGCGATCGTCGCGGTGGTCGATCGCGTGGGCAACGTGCTCGCGGTGTTCCGCATGAACGGCGCGCTGACGCGGATGGACACCAGCCGCCGCACCGCCACCGGGGAAATCAGCCCGCGCGAGGTCGATGCGCAGGGCCTGACCGTGGAAGCGACGATGGGCGCGATCGCCAAGGCGATTACCGGCGCCTATCTGTCGAGCAGCGGCAACGCCTTTTCCACGCGCACGGCCAGCATGATCGTGCAGGAACATTTTCCGCCCGCGCCGAACACGCCGGGACTGGAAAGCGGCCCGCTGTTCGGCGTGCAGTTCAGCCAGTTGCCCTGTTCCGACCTCAATACGCGCTACATCACCAACAACCTGGGCGCGGCGGCGTTCATCGGGCCGAAGCGGTCGCCACTGGGCCTTGCCGCCGATCCGGGCGGCTTCCCGCTCTACAAGAACGGCGTGGTGGTCGGCGGGATCGGCGTGATGGCCGATGGCGACTATGGCTATGACCCGAACGTCGCCGACGTGGACGGCGATCCGGAGGAATACATGGCGCTGGCCGGCATCCAGGGCTTTGCCCCGCCGGACAGCATCGTCGCGAACATGATTCCGGTCGATGGCTCCACCTTGCGCTTTTCAGATGCGCGGGTGGAAGGGCTGCACGCGCTCCAGACCGATTTCAGCGCGATCAACAACACCGTGGGCACGCTGGTTCCGGTGAACGGATACTATCCCGGCGGGGTGGTGCTGGCGGGAACGGTCTATGGCAGCGAAGCCAGCGGTTATCGCTATGCCACGGCGGGCGAGTTCTCGAATGGGGACGCCTTCGTGCTGACCGATGGGTCGGGCAACGATCGCTATCCGATCCGGGGCGGCACCGATGGCGCGGACGTTACCCAGCCGCTGACCGCCGCCGAAGTGCGCGCGGTGCTGGAAGAAGCGTTCAAGGTGATGAGCCGCGCCCGCGCGCAGATTCGCCGCCCGCTCGACAGCCGCGCGCAGGTGACGATCTCGATGGTCGATACCTATGGCGCGCCGCTCGGCGTGGTGCGCGGGCCGGACGCGCCGATCTTCGGCACCGACGTATCGCTCCAGAAGGCGCGCACCGCCGCGTTTTTCTCCGGGCCGAACGCCGCCGCGCAACTGACCGGCGATCTCGACGCCGAAATTCCGGCATTCGTCCAGCGCGTGCGCGATTTCCTGGGCGATCAGACCGCGCTGACCGGCAAGGTCGCCTTCGCCGACCGTTCGGGCGGCAACCTCTCGCGTCCGTTCTTCCCCGATGGCGAAGTGGGGCGGCCGAACGGTCCGTTCTCGCGCCCGATCACCGATTTCAGCCCCTTCGCCACGGGCCTGCAGATCGCGCTGGTCAAGGCGAACCTGATCCAGCACGCGGTCTTCGTCGAAGGCTCGCTCAAGGCGCAGGACGTGGTGCAGCAATGCACCGCCGTTCCCAATGCGCCCAACGGCAAGAAGCGGCTGGCCAACGGCATCCAGATATTCCCCGGTTCGGTGCCGATCTATCGCGGCCGCCAGCTGGTCGGTGCAATCGGTATTTCCGGTGACGGCATCGATCAGGACGACATGATCGCGTTCCTGGGCACCAACAACGGCGGGTTGCGCGTGGGCACGATCGGCAACGCGCCCAAGGACATGCGGGCCGATACGATCGTGGTCAACGTGGGGCAGGGCGTGCGGCTGCGCTACGTCAACTGCCCGTTCGCGCCGTTCCTCGACAGCAACGAACAGAACGTCTGCGAGGGCCTGTGATCGAAACCGCCGCCCTGTTCCTGCCCGTGCTTACCGCCACCACGCCGCTGCCGGTGGCGGCTGTCGCGCCCGGCGCCCTGGTCCCGGCCGTGGCGCTGATGCAGTCCGCGCCCGCGCCATCCGAAGCGGCGACCGGTAGCACGGCGACGCCCGCACCGGAGGCGGCGACACCGCCACCGGCATTGCCAGGCGGCGCGACCGGCGCGGACGAAGCCCTGATCGACGGACGCCGCCGTCCCGGCTTCAACAAGGAACTGCCCGACAAGGTCGACCAGACCAACCCGGGCGCGGTTTCCGCCCCGCCGCCCGAAGCCTACTACGACAAGTATGATGGCGAAGGCCCCGTCGGCGCGCTGGGCCTCGATGTCGGCGTGCCCGATCGCTGGCGCATCATGGGGTCGCTCTGCCCCAAGAAGGACCCGCAGACCGGCGCGCGCGATCGTGCGCTGTTCACGCTGTTCCCCAAGCTGGAATACGTCTGCCATTCCACGCTCGATCCCTTCCACCATTCGCTGCTGAAGGGCGATCATCCGCTGTCGAAAGGCCAGCGTCCCGGCTTCCTCAAGGGCGATGACTGGTTCTTCATCGCCAACGCCGTGTCGGATACGGTGATCGAGCCGCGCACCTTCCCGATTCCGGTCGGCAACCAGACCACCTCGCGGCCCAATTCGATCGACGTGTTCGGGCAAAGCAACAGTCTGGTCCTGTCGCAGACCTTCATCGCCGGCTTTTCGCTGCTCAAGGGCATGACCGCGTTCAAGCCGCCGGTCATCGAATACCGTGTCGCCGTGGGCGCCAACATCACCCATGTCGAAGTGCCCGAACGCCGCGTGCTCTATGTGGAACCCTCCCGGGGCACCACGCGTACCACCGGCTTCGTCGGCCTGCAGGAAGCCTTCATCGACTACCACATCGGCCGGTTCGATACGAAGCGCTACGATTTCGTCTCGCTGCGCGTCGGCATCCAGCCGTTTCAGTCGGATTTCCGCGGTTTCCTGTTCAACGATAACCAGCTGGGCGTGCGCCTGTTCGGCAACCGCGACAACAACCGCTGGCAGTTCAACCTCGCCGCGTTCTGGCGGATCGAGAAGGACACCAATTCCGGCCTGAACGACGTGACGCAGCCGCTGCGCCGCGACTGGATATTCACCGGCAACATCTACCGCCAGGATTTCCCCTTCGTCGGGCTGACCAGCCAGGTCTCGCTGACCTACAACATGAACCGGGAAAACCGCTACAAGTCGGACAAGAACGGCTTTCCCGCGCGCCCCGCGCTGCTGGGCGACATCCGCCCGCGCCAGTACGACGTGGTCTATATCGGCTATGCGGCGGACGGCCACGTCGGCCGGATGAACCTGACCGCGCAGGCCTATGCCGCGCTGGGCGAGGACCGCAACAGCTTCATCACCAGCCGCCCGGCCGTCATCAAGGCGTTCATGGCGGCGGCCGAAGCCAGCTACGACATCAACTGGATGCGCTTCCGCTTGTCCGGCCTGTGGTCCAGCGGTGACAGCAATCCCTATGACGGCACCGAGGGCGGCTTCGACGCCATCTTCGAGAACCCGCAGTTCGCCGGCGCCGATACCAGCTACTGGATTCGCCAGTCGATCCCGTTCGCGGGCGGCGGCCGCGCGGTGTCGCTCAACGGGCGCAACGGCATTCTGAATTCGCTGCGCACGTCGAAGGAACTGGGCCAGTCCAACTTCCTCAACCCCGGCACCGTGCTGGCCGGGGTTGGGGGTGATTTCGATCTGCTGCCCACGCTGCGCGTCAGCGCCAACGTGAATCACCTGTGGTTCCAGAACACCCGCATCCTGCAGGTCCTGCGCAACGAGGGCTCGATTCCCAACAACATCGGCTGGGATACCTCCGTCTCCGCGATCTGGCGGCCCAACGCCTCGCAGAACCTGGTGTTCCGCCTGTCGGGCGCCGTGCTGCACGCCGGCAGCGGTTTCCGTGACCTCTTCGCGCAGGAAGGTGGCGGCAGCCGCTACTACTCCGTCCTCGCCAACGCGACACTGGCCTTCTGATGACCCAGCATTCCGCCTTCCGCCCTGCCGCCCTGTTCCGCCGGCTGCGCGCCCTGCCGCTGGCCTGGCTGCTCGCGGCCTTCGCCGTCCTCGCGGTGCCCAGCGCGCTGTGGGCCTCGGGCGAGGAAGTGCCGCAGAAGGTCAAGTACGTCCGCGCGCCCGCCGCCCCGCGCGGCCAGCCGGGCGATACGGCGGAGGAGCAATGGGCCTTCGTCGACCAGAAGAACGCCGGTTGCGTCAGCTGTCACACCGCCAGCGATCACAAGACCATGCACGCCAGCCCGGCGGTCGTGCTCGCCTGCGTCGATTGCCACGGCGGCAACAACCAGGTCGTCGCGGACCGGAGCTGGAACCGGGGCAGCATGGAATACGTCGGCGCGATGAAGGACGCGCACGTCCTGCCGCGCTTCCCGGTGGCGTGGGGCTGGCCATCCTCGGCCAATCCCAAGCGCTCCTATGCGCTGCTGGCCAAGGAAAGCCCGGAATTCATCCGCTTCGTCAATCCGTCGGACTACCGCGTGGCGCGCGATTCCTGCGGGGCCTGCCATATGAACATCATCGAGGCGTCGGAACGCTCGCTGATGTCCACCGGCGCGATGCTGTGGGGCGGCGCGGCCTATAACAACGGCATCGTCCCCTTCAAGAACTACATGTTCGGGGAAAGCTTCACCCGCCAGGGCGAACCCGCGCTGCTCAAGTCCGCGTCGAAGGAAATCGGCCCGGACGGCAAGCCGATGTGGGGCACCGTCACCCCGCAGGAAAAGGCGCGCGGCGCGCTGCCCGTGCTCTATCCGCTGCCGCGCTGGCACACGATTCCGCCGGCCGACGTGTTCCGCGTGTTCGAGGACGGCGGCCGCACGATCAACCCGCAGTTCCCCGAAATCGGCCTGCCCAACTCGACTGGCCTGATCCAGCGGCTGGACGAACCGGGCCGGCCCGATCTCAAGCAGTCGAACCGCGGCCCCGCCACGGGCCTGCGCGTGGCGATTCCGGTGCTGAACATCCACAAGACGCGCCTGAACGACCCGTTCCTGTTCCAGATGGGCACCAACGACCAGCCGGGCGACTACCGCTCCTCGGGCTGCGCCTCCTGCCACGTTATCTACGCCAACGATCGCGAGCCGCGCCACAGCCTGAACTATGGCAAGTGCGGGCGCGACGGGCAGACGATCACCGCCGATCCCACGATCAATTCATTGCGCGAAGGCCAGCATCGCGCCGGCAAGTACGGCAGCTATGACGCGGCGAAGGAAGAGCACAAGACGCGCGTGCGCGGCACCGTGCTGGGCGGGCAGGGCGGCTATCTGCAAGGCGACGCCAGCGATCCCGCCGGCTCGAAGGACCTGGCCGGAGACTGCGCACGCGCCATTGCTTCGGCGGAACAACTCGCGTTCTCGCCCGCTTCCGGCGTCGCACCGCACGGGTCGATGGACGCGCATGCCATGGGCCAGGCCGAAGCGCACGCGATGGCGGGACTGGACAAGTCCGGCCATGCCGTGCCTGCTCCCGCCGGCGGCCATGACGATGGCCCGGTGGCGATGCAGGACCGCGAACGCGGCCACCCGCTGGTCCATGCCTTTACCCGCGCCATCCCCACGGCGCAGTGCATGAACTGCCACATGCACCAGCCCAACATCTTCCTGAACACCTACCTTGGCTACATCATGTGGGACTACGAATCCGATGCGGATTCGATGTGGCCGGGGCCGGAGAACCGCGCGCCGAAGCCGGCGGGCATGTCCGACGCCGACTACGAGCGTATCTATAAGAAGCAGTTCCACCCGAACATGGCCGAAGCGCGCGAGATTCTGGACCGCAATCCGGAAGCCGCCTCCACCCACGGCCTGTGGCGCGACGTGGAGTTTCTGCGCAACGTCTATGACCTGAACCCGCAGCTCAAGAACACCCAGTTCGCGGACTACCACGGCCACGGCTGGAACTTCCGCGCGATCCTCAAGCGCGACCGGCGCGGGAACCTGCTGGACGACGAAGGCGACATGTCGAGCTACGGCACCGACAAGGCGCACATCGTCAATCCGGACGATCCGGAGAAGTGGCGCAAGAACGGTGAGGGCAAGTTCGTGGAACCGGGGCCGGACAATCCCGGCAAGGCGGTCCACATGATGGACATCCATGCTCAGCTCGGCATGCAGTGCGCCGATTGCCACTTCTCGCAGGACAGCCACGGCAACGGCATGATCATGGGCGAAGTCGCCAACGCGGTGGAGATCGGCTGCAAGGACTGCCACGGCACGCCCGACGCCTATCCCACGCTGATGACGTCGAACCTCGCCGCGCCGCCCAAGGGCAACAACCTCAGCCTGTTGCGCAACGCCGATGGCCAGCGCCGCTTCGAATGGATGAAGGCGGCCGACGGGCGCCGCGTGCTGGTCCAGCGCTCGATCATCGATCCCAACCTCTCCTGGCGCGTCAGCCTGGTGAAGGATTCGGTCGATGCCCGCTTCGCCGGCAAGGTTGACGACCTGGGCAAGCCGATCTTCAATCCCAAGGCGGCGCGCGCCAAGCTGATGGCGAAATCCGCCGCGCAGGATGGCGTTTACAAGTTCGGCACCGGCGTGCCCAAGGAACAGCGCGCCCACCGCGATGACGACATGGCGTGCTTCACCTGCCACCTCTCGTGGACCACGTCGTGCGCCGGCTGCCACCTGCCGATCGAGGCGAACTGGAAGTCCACCACGCACAAGTACGAGGAAGACTACACCCGCAACTACGCGACCTATAACCCGCAGGTCGCGCGCGATGACATGTTCCAGCTCGGCAAGCACCAGCGCAACAAGACCTCGGGCTCCGATCCGGTGCAGTTCGACAAGGACGGCAACCCCGTCAGCGGCAAGGCGATCACCGCGCCGATCCGCTCGTCCTCGGCGCTGATCCTGTCGTCCACCAACATCAACCGCGAACGGATCTACGTGCAGCAGCCGCCGATCTCGGCGATCGGCTATTCCTCGCAGGCGTTCGCGCCGCACTTCCCGCACACCGTCCGCAAGAACGAGACCAAGCAGTGCACCGACTGCCACCTCAGCCAGCAGGACGATAACAACGCGATCATGGCGCAGCTGCTGCTGCTCGGCACCAATTACGTGAACTTCGTCGGCATGAACGCCTGGTTCGGGCTGGACGGCGGGTTCGAGGCGGTGCGCGTCACCGAATGGGACGAGCCGCAGGCGGTGATCGGCAGCTATCTGCACCGCTATGCCTATCCGGACTACTGGAAGCAGCACGTCGAGAAGAACGGCCGCGAGCTGAAGGACTGGACGCGCGGCGGCGTGATCGACGGCAAGCTCTCGGAAGAGACCAAGGGACGCGAACAGTTCACCAACGTCACCAAGGGCACATCGGACGCGGTCCGCTGCCTGCAGATGCGCGGCGAATACATGTTCGTGGCCGAAGGGAAGGGCGGCTTCCGCGCCTATGACATCGCCTCGGTCGGCAACAAGGGCTTCTCGGAGCGGATCACCACCGCGCCGTTCTCGCCACTCGGGCATGACACGCACGTGGACACGAAGAACGCCACGTGCATGGCGCTGCCCACCAACCAGGCGATCGCGCCCACGCGCAACACGCCCGAACTGCGCCATCTCAACCAGGAGCAGCCGTTCTCGCCGATCTACCACTACGCCTTCGTCACCGATGCCGTGGAAGGACTGATCGCGGTCAATGTCGATACGCTGGCCGACGGTGAATTCCGCAACAACTTCTTCCGCCGCGCGCTGACGTTCAATCCGGACGGCGTGCTGACGGGGGCGCGGCACATCACGCTGGCAGGCGACTATGCCTATATCGTCACCGACAAGGCGCTGGTCACGGTCCACCTGCCCAAGCCGTGGTCGCCGGGCAAGCCGTGCGAGGCGAGCGAGGAGAAGGGCGGCGAGACCTGCCTCGATCCGCGCGTCACCTCGGTCGTGCCGCTGAAGGACCCGCGCGCCACGGCGGTGCAGTTCCGCTACCTGTGGGTGACGACGGCCAACGGCCTGGAACTGATGGACGTGACCAATCTGGCGCAGCCCGTGCCGGTGCCGCAGGCCACCGTTCCGCTGGCTGATGCCCGCCGCGTCTATGTCGCGCGCACCTATGCCTATGTAGCGGCCAAGGCGCAGGGGCTGGTGATCGTGGACGTGACCGCGCCCACGCGCCCGGCGATCCAGCAATCGTTCACCGCCGATGGGCAGTTGAACGATGCCGAGGACGTGATCGTCGCCTCCACCAACGCCTCGCTGTTCGCCTATGTCGCGGACGGGCGGAACGGGATGAAGGTGGTGCAGCTCACTTCGCCGGCCAGCCAGCCGAACTTCTACGGCTTCTCGCCCGAACCACGGCCGGAACTGATCGCCTGGGCGCATACGCCAAGCCCCGCGCTGGCACTGTCGAAGGGGCTGGATCGCGATCGCGGCGTGGACGAAACGGGCGGGCAGATCGCCATCTTCGGCCGCCTGGGATCGCGTCCGTTCAACCGCGCGGAGATGGAGGAACTGTTCCTCAACGATCGCAGGGAACCGTTCCGGGTCTCGAACGCTGTGGACATGAATCTCTGGGTCGGTGCCACCACCGCGCCGCAGTTGATGGCGAAGATCGACCGTTAGTTTTCACGTTTGAAGGGTTGTGGAGAGGAACGGCCGCGCACCGGGGTTTACCCGGGCGCGGCCCCCTTGCTCGGTCGGGCCGTGGTCGCCCTTACGAAGCTTCCAGCAGCAGGATGTCGATATCCAGTTCCAGCCGTGGAGCGGGCAGCAGCGTGTGCCGGGCGCGGGCCACGCTGGCGTCCGCCACCAGATGACGGGGGATATGGAACGGGTGATCGGGCAGCACAGCGATCAGGCGTTCGCCCTCCTCGATCGCTTCGGCTTCGTCGAAGCGCAGCGTGAAGCTGTGGCGCGCGCCGGAAAAGGTCACGCTGGCCCATGGCGTTTCGCGTTGGCTGACGAGAATGGCGCGTGCGCCTGCCAGGGCGCGGAGGGCGTGCCATAGCCGCTCGCCGGCGGTGCGGTGGCGGCGCGGCGGGCGGGAGGCGCGCGGCGCGTCCCGGAACAGGGCGTGATCAACCAGCATGGGCATTGCTCGCGGACGTCTCCGGCTTGTAGGTGTTCATGAAATGTTCTACACGGGAGATCATTTCGGGGCGAGGCTCGCGGCCGTTGCGCATGTCCATGACAAGGCGGGGATCGTGTGCGGCCATGCGGCCGAAGCGGGTCACCGGCATCCCGGTGCGGAGCAGGAACTTTTCGATCTTGCGGATCAGCATGGTGCATTCTCCCGTCGCGAATCCATTTAGGATTTTTCTTATGTTGACGGACAAATCCTACAAGTCTAGGAAAAATCCTTCGACAATGGTGGACGCATGACCGGAACCGATCTTCAGGCCCGAGCAAGGGCGCGTCTGCTGGAGCTGGCCGGCGGGCGCGGCGTCAGCCTTTCGGCGCTCTCGGGCCTGCTGGGGCGCAATCCCGCCTATCTCCAGCAGTTCGTGCGCAAGGGCAGCCCGCGCAAGCTGGAGGAGGACGACCGCCGCCTTCTCGCCACCTTCTTCGGCGTTTCGGAAGCCGAACTCGGTGGGCCGCCGCAAGGTGCCTCGGGGCTTGCGACCTCGGTGACGGGCGTCGCGCGCGCGCTGGCCGATTGGGCGGATATTCCGCGCCTGCCGCTGGGGGCCTCGGCAGGTCCCGGCGCGCTGGCGCGTGACGAGGCGCCATCGGGCCAGCTGCGCTTCTCCGCCCGCTGGCTCAAGGCGCAGGGGCTCGATCCGGTCGCGCTGTCGGTGATCGCGGTGGAAGGCGATTCGATGGAGCCGACCTTGCGCGATGGGGACGAGATTCTCGTCGACCGCACGCCGCGCGTTCTACGCGCCGGCATCCACGTGATCCGCCTGGACGACATGCTGCTGGTCAAGCGCCTCGAACCCGGCCCCGCAGGTACCCTGCGCGTGATCAGCGATAACCCGGCCTATCCCGCCAGCGAACGCGCGGCCGGCGAGGTCGACGTGGTCGGTCGCGTGGTGTGGAAGGGCGGGCGTTTATAGCGCGCCGATTATGGCACGGTGGGTGGCTCGTCCCTTGCCAAGCGCCACGCGACCCGCCATTTCCCTTTGCATGACCGAAACCGCCGCGCAGCCGCCGATGAAGGTGGCCATCATCCCCGTCACGCCGCTGGAACAGAACTGCACGCTGGTGTGGTGCACCCGAACGATGAAGGCGGCGTTCATCGATGCCGGGGGCGATCCCGAGCGGTTGAAAGCGGCGATCGCCAAGGCGGGCGTCACCATCGAGAAACTGCTCGTCACCCATGGCCACATCGATCACTGCGGCGTGACCGGCATTCTGGCGAAAGACCTGGGCGTGCCGATCGAGGGGCCGCACGAGGCGGACCGCTTCTGGATTTCGCGGCTGGAGGACGACGGCAAGCGCTGGGGCATCCCCGGAGAGCCGTTCGAGCCGGATCGCTGGCTGCAGGATGGCGACAAGGTCACGATCGGCGAACTGGAGCTGGACGTGATCCATTGCCCCGGCCACACGCCTGGCCACGTCGTGTTCTATCACGCGCCGTCGCGGTTCGCGATCGTGGGAGATGTGCTGTTCCAGGGATCGATCGGGCGCACCGATTTCCCGATGGGCAACCATCAGGATCTGATCGATTCGATCACGCAGAAGCTGTGGCCGCTGGGTTCGGACGTGACGTTCGTGCCCGGTCACGGGCCGACCAGCACGTTCGGGCGCGAACGCCAGACCAATTCCTACGTCAGCGATTACGCGCTGGGGTAGGCAAGCGGCCGGCCAGGCTATGCGCGTGGCCGGCCCGTTGTCCCTCAGGCGTCCAGCACGATCGAAACCGCCCAGACGGCAAGGCACAGTTGCGTCAGCATCGTGGTCAGCGTGCCCACGCCGCGCAGGAAGCCCAGCGGGCCACCGTCCATGCCGATGCCGTGCGCCACGCGGCCCAGGATGAAGATCGCGGCGGCGCCCAGCAGGAAGGGGTTGCCGGCGCGCGCCAGCTCGATCCCGCCCACCATCACCAGCACGACGGGTGCGTTTTCGATGAAGTTCAGTTGTGCGCGCATCCGGCGGATCAACGCTTCGTTGCCCCCGTCGCCCACGCTGATGCCGGTGGCGCGGCGCACCATGCCGACCCGGATGCTAAGCCAGATATTCAGCAGCGCGGCGGCGGCGGCCGTGCTCAATGTGACAGGCAGGATCATCCTCTCGTCCACTCCCCTTGTTGTCCGCACGATTGCTAGCCGTCTTGCGCTTGCAAAGCACGAGAAATTCCGTATAGGCGCGCCTTCGCCCGCGATAGGGGCGACTCCCGACTTGCCGTTCCGCCGCATGCGCGCGCAGGGGTTGTGCGGAAGGCTTGTTTTCCCTATCGCGCCCGTATCAAACAGTTTCGCAAGATCAGGAACAGGTGCCGAAATGGCCGTCCCCAAAAGAAAGACCTCGCCGTCCCGTCGCGGCATGCGCCGCAGCCACGATGCGCTGAAGGCGGAAGCATTCCACGAATGCTCGAACTGTGGTGAACTGAAGCGTCCGCACATGCTGTGCAACGCCTGCGGTCACTACAACGGCCGCGAAGTCATCGCCGTCGGGCTCTGATCCCATCAATTGGGGGGTATTCGCACAATGAGCCTGCCGCGTATCGCTGTTGATGCGATGGGCGGCGATGAGGGCGTGCGCGTGATGGTCGAAGGCGCGGCGCTGGCCCGTCGTCGCCACGATCGCTTCAAGTTCCTGCTCGTCGGGGACGAAGAACGCATCAAGCAGGCTCTCGAAAACCACCCCAATCTGCGCGCGGCGACGGAAATTCTGCACGCGCCCGATGTCGTCTCGGGCGATGAGAAGCCGACGCAGGCGCTCCGCCGCGCGAAGACGACGTCGATGGGCCTCGCCATCGACGCCGTGAAGCGTGGCGATGCCGGCGCCGCCGTCAGTGCGGGCAATACCGGCGCGCTCATGGCCATGGCCAAGCTTTCGCTGCGCACCATGCCGGGTATCGACCGGCCCGCGCTTGCCGCGCTGCTTCCCACCATGGGCGAGCACGATCTCGTCATGCTCGATCTTGGCGCGAACACCGAATGCGATGCGCGCAATCTCGTCCAGTTCGCGATCATGGGCGCGGCCTATTCGCGCATCGTCACCGGCCTGCCAGCGCCGCGCGTGCGCCTGCTCAATATCGGCACGGAAGAGACCAAGGGCACAGAGGAGCTGCAGGCCGCCGCGCAGCAGCTCAAGGAAGCCAACGCCAGCCTCGCGATGTCGTTCGATGGCTATACCGAGGCGGACAAGCTTTCGCGCGGGGACGTGGACGTTGTCGTGACCGACGGCTTCTCGGGCAATATCGCGCTGAAGGCGGTTGAGGGCGCCGCCCGCTTCGTGGCGGACTTGCTCAAGCGCAGCTTCGCCAGTTCGCTGCGGTCCAAGGTGGGTTTCCTGATCTCCCGCCCGGCAACCGAACTGCTCAAGCATCATCTGGATCCGAACAACCACAATGGGGCCGTGTTCCTGGGCCTCAACGGGATTGTCGTAAAAAGCCATGGCGGCGCTTCGGCGCTTGGCGTGGCCAATGCCGTGGCGGTCACCGCTCGGTTGCTGGAGGAAAATCTGACCGAGCGTATCGCGGCCGACCTTGCCAGCGTCGGTGCCGAGACCATCCGTTCCTCCAGCCGCCGCAAGACCGCCGCCGCGCAAGACGAGACGGCGGCGTGATGATTCGATCGGTGATTACGGGCAGCGGTTCGGCGCTGCCGCAACGGGCAGTCTCCAACGCCGAACTGGCAAAGATGGTCGATACGACCGACGAATGGATCGTCGAGCGCACGGGCATTCGCAACCGCTACATCGCCGGGGAAGGCGAAACCACATCGAGCCTGGCCACCGATGCCGCCCGGCGCGCGCTGGAAGCGGCCGGCGTCGATGCCTCGCGCGTCGACCTGATCGTGCTCGCCACGGCAACGCCGGACCAGACGTTTCCCGCCACGGCCACGATCGTGCAGCACAACCTGGGCTGCAACGGCGGCATCGCGTTCGACGTGGCCGCGGTCTGTTCGGGCTTTCTCTACGCGATGGCCACGGCGGACAGCATGATCCGCACGGGGATGGCGAAGTGCGCGCTGGTGATTGGCGCCGAAACCTTCACGCGCATCCTTGACTGGGAGGACCGCACCACCTGCGTCCTGTTCGGCGATGGCGCCGGCGCGCTGGTGCTGGAAGCGCGCACGGTGGCCGATGATGACCGGCAGGCGCCCGGGATCATTGCCTCGCGGCTTCATGCCGATGGCCAGCACAACCAGTTGCTTTACGTGGATGGCGGCCCGTCGACCACCGGCACGGTCGGCAAGGTGCGGATGAAGGGGCGCGAGGTGTTCCGCCACGCCGTCGTCAATCTCGCTTCGGTGCTGGAAGAAGTGCTGGCGGCATCGGGCTATGCGCCGTCCGACATCGACTGGGTGGTGCCGCATCAGGCGAATTTCCGTATTCTCGACGCGACCGCGCGCAAGCTGGGCCTTCCGGCGGAAAAGGTCGTGGTCACGGTGGATCGCCATGCCAATACCAGCGCCGCCTCGGTGCCGCTCGCCTATGACACGGCGGCGCGGGACGGACGGATCAAGTCCGGCGACCTCGTGATGCTGGAGGCGATGGGCGGTGGGTTCACCTGGGGGGCCTGCCTCGCGCGCGTCTGATCGCGGAGATTCCATCCGAATTCCCTTCAACCCCAAGGCATTGCATTGCCATGCAGGCGTTTTGCATTATGGTGTGACGGAGGGGTTTGCATTGGGGGAACCAAACGGATGCGATCGATAGGCACTTTGACCCGGGCTGATCTGGCGGAAAGCATCAACCGGCGCGTCGGATTGTCGCGCGCGGATTCGCTGGACATGGTGGAATCGATCCTGACGCACATGAGCGATGCGCTGGCCACGGGCGAGAACGTCAAGATTTCAGGCTTCGGCACTTTTCTGCTGCGCGACAAGACCGAACGGATCGGGCGCAATCCCAAGACCGGTATCGAAGTGCCGATCACGCCGCGCCGGGTGCTGACCTTCCGCGCCAGCCAGATGCTCAAGGATCGCATCTGCGCCGGTGGATGAGCGGCCGGGGCATCTCTGTTTTCCAGGACGGCAAGGATCCTGGCGCGCTCCGCACCATCGGTGAGGTGGCCAGGGGGCTGGGCATACGGCCCCATGTCCTGCGGTACTGGGAAGAGCAGTTTCCCATGCTGCGCCCGCTGACGCGGGCTGGCGGGCGGCGATACTACCGCGCGGAGGATGTGGCGCTCGTTTCCGAGATCGACCGCTTGCTGCACCGCGAAGGCTATACCATCCGCGGGGCGCGGCAGGCGCTCGGGGGCAAGGCGCGTGGAGCGCGGCCTGTCGCGGTTCCGTTCGTGTCCGATCCGGCGCCGGCCAGCAGCGACGAGCTTGCGCGGGCAGAGGATGTCCTTTCGGCTCTGCGCGTGCTGTACGGCCGTCTGGAAGCGGTGCGCGATGGGCTTGCCGGCGCGCTCGCGGAAGCCGAAGCCGTTTAGTCGATCAAGACCGGTCCCAACGCGGGATCGAGATCGCGCGGGCGGGTAAGCGCCACCAGCCGCGCGCAGTTCTCATCGACATCGGCCCAGGTATCGATATCCAGTTCCAGCACGGCGAAGGTCGCGGTGGGGAACTTCTGTTCCACGATATCGCGCAACGGGCTGCTGCCGTCGTCGGGCACCAGATCGAAGATCAGGTCTTCCAGGCTGGGATTGTGCCCCACCATCAGAATGCTGGCGGGATCGCCTTCCACTTCGCGCAACAGGTCCATCAGTGTGGCCGAACTGGCAAGGTAGATGCGCCGGTCCCATTCCACCGGAAAGCCGTGGCCCCACGCCGTGCTCGCCTGCTCGATCGTTTCCGCCACGCGCACGGCGGGAGAGGCGAGCAGCCTGTCGAAGCGCCAGCCGCCATCGCGGATGAAACGCCCCATCACTTGCGCGCCCTTGATGCCGCGTTCGTTCAATGGCCGGTCGAAATCGCGCGCGCGCGCGTCGGACCAGTCTGATTTGGCGTGGCGGAAAAGCGCAAGCGTCTTCACGAAAGGTCCCCGGCAGGTCCGGCGGTTGCGCCGGCGTTGGCGATGGTTGCCGAAGCTCCAGAAACACCGCCCGCCACGCTTTGTAAAGCCACATCGAGCGTGACGCGGCGAACGGGCGTGCCGGGCGGAAAGGCGCCCAGCAGGCGTGAAGGGAACGCGGAGGACAGCACCACGAAAAAGCCCCGGTCGTCGGCCGAACGGATCAGCCGCCCGAAGGCCTGCGCCAGCCGCGCGCGGATGATGCGGTCGTCATACGCCTGCCCACCACCGGCCAGACGGCGCGCGCGGTGAAGGATCGACGGCTTGGGCCAGGGCACCTGTTCCATCATCACCAGCCGCAGCGAATGGCCCGGCACGTCCACCCCATCGCGCAGCGCGTCGGTGCCGAGCAGCGAGGCGCGCGGATCGTCGCGGAAGATATCGACCAGCGTGCCCGTATCGATCGGATCGACATGCTGG
Source organism: Novosphingobium sp. SCN 66-18 (assembly GCA_001725355.1). GTDB lineage: Bacteria > Pseudomonadota > Alphaproteobacteria > Sphingomonadales > Sphingomonadaceae > Novosphingobium. The sequence continues at coordinate 74,205 of MEGD01000004.1, read as the reverse complement.
GCATAGAGCGGCAGTCCGGCGCGGGCGAGGCGGTCGGCAATGCGGCCATAGACCGCGCGCAATCGCCGCACCGCCGTAAACAGGCCCAGCGCGCCGCCGCCCGATGCCTCGATCAACCGGGCATAGGCCCCCGCCAGCGCGGGGATATCGCCCTTGGGCACGTCGGTCACGATCAGCACTTCGGCCTGGCTGGCATAGTCGAACGGGCTTTCCGCCGAAAACAGGCGGGGGCTCATGTCCAGCCACGGCGCGCCGCTGCGGCGGATTGCGCTGTCCCAGTCGTCCGCGCCTCCGCCATCTCCCCGTCCGCTTCCCACCCGGTCGCGCAAGGTGGCGCTGGTCATCATCACGCCGTGCGCGGGCGCCAGTACGGTGTTGGCGAACGGCTTCATGGGATCGAGATAGTGGCGATAGAGCCCGATGTCCCATTCGCGCCCGTCGGAGCGTTCCACCGCCAGCCAGTCGACGAAATCGGGATCGGCGGGGCCACCCAGGCGGCTCAGCAGGGCGATCCACCCGGCGACCAGATCGGTCCGCCATCCGATCGCGCCGCGCGCGCCCTCGATCCGCGCCCGCGCCGGCCCGTCGAGCCAGTCGGGGCCATCCTCCACGATCGCTTCCAGCCGCAGCGCCAGCCGGGCGAGGGGCTGCCGCAGCGCCTCGAGCGCTTCCTGCGCGCGCCCGGCCACCTCGATGAAGGCGCCGTCCATCTGCGCGATCTCGGTTTCCAGGCCATAGCCGGCTTCCTGCCCGCCGCTTTCGTCGCGGGCATGGACCACCGCGCGCGTCGCCGCGAGCAGGGCTTCGAGCGGGCCGACCGGCGCGTTCTCCTGCAACCGCGCCAGCCACCCGTCGGACGGCAGCGCTTCGGCTGCCTCGCGCGCCTGCGCGATCGCCCGCGCGCCTTCCTCGTCATAGCTCGCCACGTCGGCCAGCCGTGCGGAAAGCCCGCGCCGCCGCCCGCGCGATTTGCCTTCGGGGCCGATCACCCAGCGGCGCAGCTCGATCGTCTCCGCGCCGGTGAGCGCGGCGGAAAACGTCGAATCCGCCGCTTCGAACACATGGTGCCCTTCGTCGAACACGATCCGCGTGGGGCGCTGGGCGGCATCGCGGCCGCGCGCGGCGTTGACCATGACCAGCGCGTGGTTGGCGATCACCAGTTCGGCATCGGCGGAGGCACGCACCGCGCGCTCGATGAAGCATTTGCGGTAATGCGGGCAACCGGCATAGACGCATTCGCCGCGCTGGTCGGTCAGCGCGCTGATCCCGCGCTTGCGGAACAGCGTGCCCAGCCAGCCGGGCAGATCGCCGCCGATCATGTCGCCGTCCTGGCTATAGGCGGCCCAGCGTGCGACCAGCTGCGCCAGGATCGCGGCGCGGCCGGCGAAGCCGCCCTGCAGCGCATCTTCCAGGTTCAGCAGGCACAGATAGTTCTCGCGCCCCTTGCGCACCACCACAGGGGGGGCCTTGCCGTGGCGTTCGGCCGGAAACGCCCGCCGGCTTTCGCGCCGCAATTGCCGTTGCAGGGCCTTGGTATAAGTCGAAACCCACACGGTGCCGCCGGATTTCTCCGCCCATAGCGAGGCGGGGGCGAGATAGCCGAAGGTCTTGCCGGTGCCGGTGCCGGCCTGCGCCAGCAGCATGTGCGGTTGCCCCGACCCGCTGCCGCGCGGCGGACGCGGCGCGAACATGCTGGCGGCCTCGCGCGCATAGGCCCGCTGCGCCGGGCGGGCTTCCGCGTCGCGCCCGGTCAGCATGGCAAGCCGCTCTTCCACCTCCTCGCCGGTCAGCGAAACCTGCGCCGGCTGCGGGCGCTCGGCCGCCTCTTCCCATTCGGGCAGGCGCGTGAACAGCCAGCGTTCGGCGCGTTCGGGCCGGTGGATGCGGGGGGCGAGCAGCGTTGCCCAGGGCCAGCGCATCCGCACCAGCGATTGCAGCGCCGTCCAGGCGCCTTCGCGTTCGGCCCACTGCGGGCTTTCGCAGGTCGCCAGCAGGGCTTCCGCCGCTTCCTGCAACAGCAGTGGCACGGCATCGTCGCTGGCCGGCTCCGCAAGGTTCAGGGCATGGGCAAGGCCCTTGGGCGTGGGCACCACGAACCGCGCGGGGTGGACGAAGGCATAGAGTTCGAGCAGGTCCAGCCCGGACAGGTCCGGATAGCCCAGCCGGCTCGCCACCAGCGGCGCGTTCAGCAGCAGCAGCGGCGTATCGGCCGCGGCCATGATCGCATCGCCCTTGCCCACCGCGCGCGTGGACGGGCTGCCCGTCAGCGCGGCATCGCGCAGCCAGCAGCCACCGTGGCTGGCGTGGAGCGCGGGAAGGGTGAGGGCGGCCATGCGCTCCGCATAGAACGGAACTGGAACGCGGGGCAAGCCATGGCCTGTCGCGATTGCCGATGCGCCGCTGTCTGAAATGCCGAAGATCGTAGATTATTCAGTTAAAACAATCGCATGATGGACCGGGATCATGCTGAAGCGATCTTTGCGCGCGCTCTACGTACTGACACGGATTCCCTGAAACCCCCCGCTTCCAGACCGGTCTTTGGAGCGGGACCAACCGGTCCGCGCCGGATCGTTCCGGCAGACAGAGTGGAGGTACTTGTCATGACCGTTATCAATACGAACATCAACGCCATACGCGCCGCGAACGCATCCAATCTCGCGACCAAGGTTCTCGGCGTTTCGATGGAGCGCCTGTCCACCGGCCTGCGCATCAACAGCGCCAAGGACGACGCGGCGGGCCTTGCCATCACCACGTCCATGACCTCGCAGATCAAGGGCATGAGCCAGGGCATCCGCAACGCCAACGATGGCATCTCGCTGGCGCAGACCGCCGAAGGCGCGCTGGGCGAAGTGACCAACATGCTCCAGCGCATCCGTGAGCTGGCGAACCAGTCGGCTTCGGGCACCTATCAGGACACCACCGACCGCGTTTACATGCAGACCGAAGTCACCGCGCTGACCGAGCAGATCGGCAGCGTCTTCAGCACGGTCAAGTTCAACGGCAACGCGCTGTTCAGCACCACGGCCGGCACCGACGTCTCGATCGACATCCAGGCGGGAGCCAACAGCGGCGATACCGTGACGCTGACCAGCACCGCCATCGACGGCACGAACCTGGCCGCCGCCGCGCTCGACGTGACCACGGCCGCCAAGGCCGTGACCACGATGAGCAACGTCGAAGCCGCGCTTTCGGATGTCAGCGCCACACGCGCCTCGCTGGGCGCGGGGCAGAACCGCCTGGAATCGGTGGTGAACAACCTCACCAGCAACGTGACTAACCTTTCGGAAGCGCGTTCGCGGATTCAGGACACCGATTACTCGGCCGAAACCACGGCGCTGGCGAAGTCGCAGATCCTCAGCCAGGCATCGACCGCGATGATCGCACAGGCCAACCAGGCCCAGCAGACCGTCCTCACGCTGCTGCGTTAAAGGCACTCCCCCGCGTCTGGCGCCGCAGCACGGCCGCTCCGCACCCTGGCGGGGCGGCCGTTCCTTTTGCGTTGCGCGGGGCGGTGTCCCTCCCGCGATCGTGCCGGCGTCGTCCGCGGTGCCAGCTTTTCCTTGCGCAAGCGGGGCAGGCGGGCGAAAGGACGCGCGCTATGACCGACACCGAAACCCGTCCGCCGTCCGTGCTCGAAGCCGCGCAGGTCTCCAAGGCCTGGCCGTTCGAGGAAGCCCGCAAGATCGTGAAGCGGTATCCGGGCGGCAAACGCGATGCCGCTGGCAATCTGGTGCCCGTGCTGTTCGAGACGGGCTATGGCCCCTCGGGCCTGCCGCACATCGGCACGTTTCAGGAAGTGCTGCGCACCACGCTGGTCCGCCGTGCCTATGAAGCGCTCACGGGCGGCCATCCCACGCGCCTCGTCGCCTTTTCCGATGACATGGACGGGCTGCGCAAGGTGCCCGACAACGTGCCCAACAAGGGCTTGCTCGCCGCCTATATCGGCCACCCGCTGTCGCGCATCCCCGATCCGTTCGCCACGCACGAAAGCTTCGCGCACCACAACAACGCGATGCTGCGCGCGTTTCTGGACCGCTTCGGCTTCGACTACGAATTCGTCTCGGCCAGCGATCGCTACAACGCCGGCGGTTTCGACGATGCGCTGAAGAACGTGCTGCGCCATTACGACGCGATCATGGGCATCATGCTGCCCACGCTGCGCGAGGAACGGCGCAAGACCTATTCGCCCGTCCTGCCCGTTTCGCCGACCAATCACCAGGTGCTGCAGGTACCGGTGCACGTGGTCGATGCGGAAGCGGGCGTGATCCGGTTCGAGGACGTGACCGGCGAGATGGTCGAGCAGTCGATCCTCGGCGGGCAGTCCAAGCTGCAATGGAAGGTCGACTGGGCGATGCGCTGGGTGGCGCTTGGCGTCGATTACGAGATGTGCGGCAAGGACCTGACCGACAGCGTCACGCAGTCGGGCCGAATCGCGCAGGTGCTGGGCGGGCGCCGTCCCGAAGGACTGATCTACGAACTCTTCCTCGACGAGAAGGGCGAGAAGATCTCCAAGTCCAAGGGCAACGGGCTGACGATCGAGCAGTGGCTCGAATACGGCAGCGAGGAAAGCCTGGGCTTCTACCTGTTCCGCGAACCCAAGAGCGCGAAATCTCTGCACGTTGGCATCATCCCGCGTGCGGTGGACGAATACTGGCAGTTCCGCGAAAAGCTGCCCGCGCAGCCGATCGAACAGCAACTGGGCAACCCCGTGTGGCACCTGCTGCGCGCCAACGGCGATGCCGCCGGTGCGGGCGAGAAGCTGCCGGTCACTTATGGCCTGCTGCTCAATCTGGTGGGCGTGCTGGGCGCGGGCGCGACGCGCGAACAGGTCTGGTCGTACCTTGCCAACTATGTGGAGGATGCCGATCCCGCTGCGCATCCCGCGCTCGATACGCTGGTGACCTGCGCGCTCGCCTACAACCGCGATTTCATCGCGCCCACGCTTCTCCGCCGCAAGCCGGAGAACGGCGAAGTCGCCGCGCTGACCGCGCTGGACGAGGAACTGGCCGCCGCCAGCGCCGACACCACGGCCGAGGAACTGCAGAACATTGTCTACGAGATCGGCAAGGACCCGCATTACGGCTTCGAGAGCCTGCGCGACTGGTTCAAGGCGCTTTACGAGACGCTGCTCGGCTCCAGCCAGGGACCGCGCATGGGCAGCTTCATCGCGCTCTATAGCATCGATAACACGCGCAAGCTGATCGCCGAGGCGCTGGAAGGCTGAGCGCCTCTGGCCCACCCCGCTGCGACTAACGCCACCTAAGGTGGCGAAAGTCTCGCGCGCCTCCCGCATACTCCACGAACTCCCGTCCCGCTTGCGGGAGGGGGTGGGGGTGGGCATCGTGGCGCTACCCCCGCTGCCCCGCGATCCAGCGATCGACCTTCGCTTCCAGAACCGGCATGGGCAGCGCGCCGCTGCCCAGCACCTGATCGTGAAACGCGCGAATGTCGAAGCGCGGGCCGAGTTCCGTTTCGGCCTTGCGGCGCAGGCGCTGGATGGTGAGCGCGCCGATTTTGTAGGACAGCGCCTGACCCGGATTGGCGATGTAGCGTTCGACCTCGGCGGTCGCATCGCTGCGGCCCATGCCCGAGTTGGCGAGCATGTAGTCGATCGCCTGTTCGCGCGTCCAGCGCTTGGCGTGGATGCCGGTGTCCACCACCAGCCGCATGGCGCGCAGCATCTCGTCGTCCAGCGTGCCCCAGTGCTGCATCGGGTCCTTGTAGAACCCCATCTCGTAGCCCAGCGTCTCGGCATAGAGCGCCCAGCCTTCGACATAGGCGGTATTGCCCCCGAAACGCTGGAAATCGGGCAGGCTGGCGTTCTCCTGCGCAAGGCTGATCTGGAAATGATGCCCCGGCGCGCCTTCGTGGAGGTAAAGCGTGGTGATGCCGGTCAGGAAGCGGCTTTTGAGATCGTAGGTGTTGTAGAAGAACACGCCCGGCCGGCTGCCGTCCGGCGCGCCCTGGCTATAGCTGCCGCCGGCCTCATAGCGCGCGCGATAGGCGGGATAGGGCTGGATCAGCAGCGGCGTGCGCGGCAGGTGCAGGAAATAGCGCGGCGCCTGCGCTTCGACCTTGCGGCCCACGGCGCGGAAGCCCTCGGCAAGCTGCGCGTCGGTCCGCGGATGGTATCGGGGGTTGACTCGCAATTCGTCGAAGAACGCCTTTAGCGGACCGGCATAGCCCAGTTCCGTCTTCACCCCTTCCATCTCGCGCTGGATGCGCGCCACTTCACCAAGGCCGAGATCGTGCACCGCATCGGGATCGAGCGGCAGGGTCGTGTGATTGCGGATGAGCAGCCGATAGAGCCTGTCTCCGCCCTTCATTGCCCAAAGTCCGGCATCCCCGCGCGCGACAGGGTAGTATTCCTCCGCAAGGAACGCCCGAAGTTTGTGATAAGCGGGGTACACCGATTGACTGATTGTCTGCCGGAAGGCGCTGACGATGCGCCGTTTGGCGCCGGCACCGTACCGCGCGGGGTATTGCGAGACGGGCGAATAGAACGGGGATCGCTGGACCGGCTGCGCCAGGATCGTATCGATCTGCGCGATCATGTTGCGCACCGTCAGGCGGGATTCGATTGCGCCGCCGGCCATGCCTTCGCGGAACCGGGCGATGGCATGGTCGAAGACCTGCGGCAGCGCGCGGTCACGCGCCAGCAGCGCGTCGAAATCGGCGGGCGTTTCCAGCGGAACAGGCGTTTCGGACGAAGCGAGGCCGGGAAACTCGACGTGGAAGCCGCCGAAGTGGTTGAACGGGCGAACCGCGGTCAGCGCCTCCACCTGCGGAGCCAGCGTATCGCGTTCCTGGAGCTTGGCATCGCGGAACACGTCGTAGGAAATGCGGTGCGCGTCATCGAGCTGATCGCGATCGATCGTGTCCAGCCGGGCCAGCGTGGCAGCGTTGGTTTCGCGCAGGCGATGGACGAGTTCCGGCGTGAACAGCAGCAGGAAGCGATCGAGCGGAATCTGTTCGCCCTGTTCCAGCGCGCCGAGCGGGTCGAGCGCCTGTTCCGCACGGCTGTCGTCCATGAACAACCGGTCGAGCGCCAGGGCCGCTTCGCTTTGGCGGACGAAGCCGGCCTTCGCGGTGGCTTGCGGGACCGGCCGATCCACCAGTGATGAGGTTTGCGGGGCGCTGGCCGCTGTCGTCAGCGCCAGGGCAAGGACCAATGCGGTGCCGCGAAGCAGGCACCAGCTTGCAGCCCCCCTTGCCGGAACCGTCGGGATTGCCGCGCCCGCCCCCCGGATCAGCCCCATGCGCGTGTCCGGTACCACTTGGTGAGGACGTACTTGGTGCCTTTGACGACCGGCCGGCCGGCATGAAGGCTGTTGGGGTTGGGCGTGCCATCCACGGCCATGTTGTTCCACACCAGCAACGCGCCGCGTTGGGGGGGAATCGACAGATCGACCTTTGGAAAATCGGTCGAACCGCCTTCCTCGACGGCGTTGAGATACGCCATGGCGGTCCAGCTTCGCTGACCCCCGCGCCCCATCTCCCGATCCCAGAACGGCTGGTTCGGATTAAAATGGTCAAAATGGGGGCAAAATTCCTGTCCGGGGGTGTAACGCTGCCCCTGAATCGTCTCTCCGGTGTCGGGATCGAGCCCCACCAGATCATCGATTCTGCGCTGCAACATCAAGGTGAACGGGTCCCACGGATCGACGTCGCCGGAGTAGCTCGTGCGGCCCCCGCTGCGGTTGCCATCGTAGGTAAGCGATGGGCGCGCGACGTCGTCAATGGTCGCGATCAGCCGCTGGCATTCCGCTTCGGAAAGGAAGTTGGAAACGCCATATATTTCAAGACCTTCCACCGGAAGGCGATAGGCTGCGGGATCGGCATCCAGACGGGCACGAACGGTCTGGCCGATACGCTTGAGAAGGGCGGCGTCCGGATGCGGACGGGACTTGCGAGACAGGGAGATCATGGGCGCCGCTTTCATGACCCAAGGCGGGACGAGGAGCAAGAGGTGTGGGCGCCTTGTGACGGATGTCACACCCCGCGTTCAGGGGCGATTTAAGGTTAATGCGGTTTTGATCCGATCCGGTGGCGAGCCGTTGCCAGTCAGGGCAAATACTGTGAATATTGGCGTTGGAAGAAGTCGTTAAATAAATACCGGGAAGTAGGAATCGAAGTCCTAACTTTGCGGAAGGGTCGAATTGGAATGCTATGCCTAATAGCGGGCAAGGAATTCTGTGTTCTTCTTTCGCTAATTTGGGATGACCTACTTTTGATATAGGGAGGTCGTATTCCATTGGAAGCCCTGATCGATACTGAAGCTGAAGCTTATCGGCTCGCTCAATCCCTGTATAACTTGCGCCGCAAGCGCGATTCTGCCTTGGGGCCAAGGCGGATTTTCGGCGAGCCGGCATGGGATATACTTCTGGACCTGTACATCGCCAGCAAGCGCGGGATGGAAATCCAGGTTTCCAGCGTGTGCATCGAGGCCGGCGTCCCTTCCACCACGATCCTGCGGTGGATTGCCCGGCTGGAAAAGGAGGGCCTGCTTTACCGCAAGGCTGACCGGGGAGATGCGCGCCGCCGCTTCGTGCGCCTGACCGATGAAGGCCACGCCGTGATGCGCCGCGTGTTGCGCGCGATCGGGCCGATCGGCTGAGAAGCGGCGGACCGCAGTCACTCCCGACGGTTTCTGCGGGCCGTGGCCGGCGGGTTCCTGAAGCGTTCGACCCGCCGGTTGGCACAGGCCAACGGCGGGTCGTCGCGTCTTTAGAGCCGGCGGTTTTCCGGTCCGGGTGTCACCAGAAGTATCTGGGCGTTACCAGAAGAAATCGTAGATCACGTCCACGACCTCGCCGGAATAGACATCTACCAGCAGGACGTCGTTGTAGTAGCGAACCCAGCGATAGGGGCCGTACACGTCCGGCAGGCGATAGGACCAAGGATCGTTGATCCAGTACTGGTTGCCGAAGAACACGCTGTCCAGGAAGAAGCCTACCCGGAGGCGGCTGTACGAATACCCGCGATAGGGTGCGTAGTATGGCCGGGACCGGAAGATGCTGCGGTTTTCGGCACGATAGCCGCGCCAATCGTAGCGCCGGTCACGCCGCCAGTCGCTGTTCCAGCCACCGCCATTGTTCCAGCGTCCGCGGTCCCCACGCCAGCTTTCACCCGAGCGCCAGCCGTCGTTGCCGCGCCAACCCTCGTTGCCACGCCAGCGATCGTCCCGCCCGCGATCGTATCCGCGGTTGTCGTTGCGCCACTGGCCGTTGCCGTAATGCACGCCCACGCCATCGCGATAGGTCGGACCGGGGCGGGCATTGTCAGGACGCGGGCCATCGGGCCGGGGACCGTCCGGGCGTGGGTTCGGATTGCCGCGCTGCCAGTCGCCATTGTGGCCTCCCTGCCAGCCGCTCCCTTGCCAGCGGTTGCCGCGGTCCTGCGGCGCGGGACGGGCGCCGCCATCGCCACCGCCCTGCCAGGAGCGCGGCGCGCGTGGCGCCTGTTGCTGAGGCATGGAGGGTTGCGGTTGGGGGCGATTCTGGTTCCAGCCGCCGGGATTGCCGCCACCCCAGTTGCGTTGCGGCTGCGGCTGCGGTTGGGACTGGGACTGCGGTTGGGCCTGTTGCGGAGCAGGGCGGTTCCAGCCGCCTCCGCCGCCGCCTCCCCCATTGCCTCCTCCGTTCCAGCCGCCACCCCGGTTGCCGCCACGGCCCGGACCGGGCTCAGCGCCGCGCGCCTCGCGCCCCGCGCCCCGCCAGTCGCCCTGCTGGGCGAAAGCGGCCGTGGGAAGCGCGGCCACCGTCGAGGCGAGCGCGGCCGCCGCCAGCAGGCTGTTCCTGAAGAATGTGATCCCGGCCATGGCCGCTCTCCGATGCACCTGTGGTCACGGCCAATCCCGTGACGTCATGTGACACAGTGTTACCGGAGTCGCGCTGTCGCGCCGCTGAACCGCTTGCAAGGGCATTCGTTCAGCTTTCCCGAAACGGCACAGCGAAACGGGGCGGGAACATGGTCCCCGCCCCGCCGCGTGTTTCAGGCATCGCCGCTGGAAATCAGCGCGTCAGTTTCTTGTAGGCCAGCGCGGTGGGCCGGTCGGCCGCGTCGCCCAGGCGACGGCGCTTGTCTTCCTCGTAAGCCGCGAAGTTGCCTTCGAACCATTCGACATGGCTGTTGCCCTCGAACGCCAGGATATGCGTGGCGAGGCGATCGAGGAAGAAGCGGTCGTGGCTGATGACCACGGCGCAGCCCGCGAAGTTCTCGATCGCGTCTTCCAGCGCCGCCAGCGTTTCCACGTCGAGGTCGTTGGTCGGTTCGTCGAGCAGCAGCACGTTGCCGCCAGCCTTCAGCATCTTGGCCATGTGCACGCGGTTGCGCTCACCGCCCGAAAGCTTGCCGACGTTCTTCTGCTGGTCCGGACCCTTGAAGTTGAACGCGCCGACATAGGCGCGCGTCGACATGTCCTGCCCGTTGACCTTCATGTAATCGAGGCCATCCGAGATTTCCTGCCACACGTTGTTGGCCGGGTTCAGGTCGTCACGGCTCTGGTCGACATAGCCGAGGTGGACGGTCGAACCGATTTCCACCGAACCGGTGTCTGGCGTTTCCTTGCCGGTCAGGATCTTGAACAGCGTGGATTTGCCAGCACCGTTCGGCCCGATCACGCCGACGATGCCGCCGGGCGGCAGCATGAACGACAGGTCTTCGAACAGCAGCTTGTCGCCATAGGCCTTCGAGATGTTCTTCACCTCGATCACCTTGCCGCCAAGGCGCTCGGGCACCTGGATGACGATCTGCGCCTTGCCGACCGGACGGTTATCCTGCGCGTTCTGCAGTTCCTCGAACTTGCGGATACGCGCCTTGGACTTGGTCTGGCGCGCGGCCGGGGTCTGGCGAATCCACTCGAGTTCGCGCTGCAGCGCCTTCTGCTTGCCGCTTTCCTCGCGCTCTTCCTGGGCCATGCGCTTGGCCTTGGTTTCGAGGTAGGTCGAGTAGTTGCCCTCGTAGGGGAAGTACTTTCCGCGGTCGAGTTCGAGAATCCAGCCCACCACGTTGTCAAGGAAGTAGCGGTCGTGGGTGATCATCAGCACCGCGCCAGCATAGTCCTTGAGGTGGTTTTCCAGCCATTCGACGGATTCGGCGTCAAGGTGGTTGGTCGGTTCGTCGAGCAGCAGGATCGAAGGCTTCTGGATCAGCAGGCGGGTCAGCGCGATGCGGCGCTTTTCCCCACCCGAAAGGCTTGCCACCGACCAGTCGCCGGGAGGGCAGCGCAGCGCTTCCATGGCGATTTCGAGCTGGTTGTCGAGCGTCCAGCCATCGACCGCGTCGATCTTGTCCTGAAGCTCGGCCATCTCCGCGCCCAGGGCGTCGAAGTCGGCGTCTTCCTCGGCCATTTCCATGCCGATCTGGTTGAAGCGCTCGACCATGTCCGCCGTCGCGCGCGCACCGTCCTTGACGTTTTCGAGCACGGTCTTGCTCTCGTCGAGCTGCGGCTCCTGCTCGAGATAGCCGACGGTGATGTTCTCGCCCGGCCATGCTTCGCCGGTGAAGTCCTTGTCGATCCCGGCCATGATCTTGATCAGGGTCGATTTACCGGCGCCGTTCGGGCCGACGATGCCGATCTTGGCGCCCTGATAGAACTGCAGGTTGATATTGTTCAGCACCGGCTTCTGTGCGCCGGGGAAGGTCTTCGTCATGTCCTTCATGACGTAGGCGTATTGGGCGGCCATGATCGTTCCTTGGTGGAATGGCGTGCGAACTCGGCACTTGATGCGGCATCTAGGCGGCGTGGACAAATTCCGCAACGCCACAGTTGCCCTGAAGAAGGCCCTGGCAAGACGCGAGGCCGCAGGAAGAGCGGGCCTCTTTCAAGGCCGAGCAACGCGGCCGGGGCCTTTTTCAGGGCAACCCCTTCGGGGCTGGACCAAAAGCCGCCATTTCAGCGTCGGCTCGGCTCGAAATATAGCCGATATTCCTTCACCTCACCTCCTCGAACTGGCGGCTTTTGCCTCCGGCTGTGGCGATGCGGAATTTGTCCACGCCGCCTGGCCAAGCTGGAAGGGCCGGGCAAGCGGGCGTTTTGGCGGATAGGGTGTTGGCAGGAGAGCACCCCAAAGATAGGAGAGGTTTCATGCGAAACAAGCTCCGCGCGCTCGCGCTCTCCGCCGCCTTCGTTCCCCTCGTTCCCGCACAGGCGGAACCGCCGAAGGACGATGTCGCGTGGAACATCGTGGCGGGGCTGACCACCGATGTCGGCCCGCGCCTTGCTGGCAGCGAGGCAGAGGCCCGGGCACGGGCATGGGCGTCGGAAAAGCTGAAGGCGCTGGGTTTCCGCAATGTCGCGGTCGAGCCGTTCACCATTCGCGGCTATGTGCGCGGCGTGGATCGTGCGCGGCTGGTCGCGCCGGTGCCGCAAAATCTGGCCGTGACCGCGCTGGGCTATAGCGGCACCACCCCGGATGCCGGGATCGAGGGCGAACTCGTCTATTTCCCCACGCTGGACGCGCTGAAGGCCGCGCCGGACGGTTCGCTGGCCGGCAAGATCGCCTACATCGACCACGCTATGCGCGCGGCGCAGGATGGTAGCGGCTACGGCCCCTATGGCGATGCCCGGCGGCAGGGGCCGGCCATCGCCGCGCGCAAGGGCGCGATCGGTGTGGTGATCCGCTCGATCGGCACCGACAGCCACCGCAACCCGCATACCGGCGGCACCAACTGGCCCGAAGGCGTGAAGCCGATCCCGGCCGGGGCGGTTTCGAATCCCGATGCCGATCTGATCGCGCGCACGGTGGCCGGCGGCAAGCCGGTGCGCATCGCGCTCACGCTAACCGGCAAGACGGCGGACAACCTGCCTTCCGGCAACGTGATCGGCGAATTGCCCGGCACGGACCTGTCGCTGCCACCGATCCTGGTCGGCTGTCATCTCGATAGCTGGGACCTCGGCACCGGGGCGATCGACGATGCCGCCGGCTGCGCGATCGTGACGGCCGCCGCGCTGAAGGCGCAGGAAGGGGGCAAGCCCTTGCGTACTATCCGCGTGCTGTGGGCGGGGAGCGAGGAACTGGGCGGCTTCGGCGGCAAGGCCTATGCGGACAAGCATGGGGAACCGCACGCGCTGGCGATGGAAAGCGATTTCGGCGCGGACCGGGTGTGGCGCGTGATCACGAAGTTCGCCGCCGGCAACAAGGCGCTCAGCGACCGCATCACCGCCGCGCTTGCGCCGATGGGCATCGTCGCCGGCCACGGCGAAGTGGAAGGCGGAACCGACGTGGGCTTCGTGATCGCGAAGCAGAAGCTGGCCGTGGTCGATCTCAACCAGGACGGCACGCATTACTTCGACCTGCACCACACGCCCGACGATACGCTCGACAAGGTCGATCCGCAGGCGCTGGCGCAGAACGTGGCGGCGTGGACGGCGGTGCTCAAGGTCGTGGCCAACGCGGCGGAACCGATCCAGTCGGTCGAATGATGCGCGGCATGTAACGCGCGTTGTTTCAACCGCGTCATCCCCGCGAAAGCGGGAATCTCGTGAGGCCGGGCGGGGCCTCGTTGTCCTATAAAGGCCCGAGGCCCCCGCTTTCGCGGGGGCGACGGTGTTGGGGTATCAGATCCGCTCGATGATGATTGCCGGTGCCATGCCGCCCGCGGCGCACATGGTGACGAGACCATAGCGGCCGCCGGTGCGCTCCAGTTCGTCGAGCGCGGTGCCGATCAGGATCGAGCCCGTGGCGCCGATCGGATGGCCCAGCGCCATGGCGCCACCGTTGGGGTTCACCTTCGACCGGTCGAGATCGAGATCGCGGATGAACTTTTCGGCGACCACCGCGAAGGCTTCGTTGATTTCCCAGACGTCGATGTCGTCCTTGGTCAGGCCGGCCTTGGCGAGCACCTTCTTCGCCGCCGGAACCGGCGCGTTGAGCATCAGCGTGGGATCGTCACCCTGGTTGGCGTAAGCAACGATGCGGGCGCGGGGCTTCAGCCCGTGCTTGTCGGCATAGTCCTTGGACGTCACGAGGATGGCGGCGGCGCCGTCCACCACGCCCGAGGAGTTGCCCGCGTGGTGGAAATGCTGGATTTCCACGTCGGGATAGCGGCGGTTGATCTGCTTGCGGAAGGTGGTGCCGCCAAGGTCGAAATCGGCCAGCCCGGCGAAGCTGCGCTTGAGCGCGGCAAGGCCTTCGGCGGTCGTTTCGGGGCGGGGGAACTCCTCGCGATCGAGCGCGACCGAGCCGTCCTCGTTATAGACCGGGACCACCGACTTGGCGAAGCGGCCTTCCTTGATCGCCACGTCGGCGCGCTGCTGGCTGACGAGCGCGAGCGCGTCGAGCGCCTCGCGGCTGATGCCCTCGATCGAGGCGATCGCATCGCCGCACACACCCTGGTGCGATTGCGGGTGGAGGACGTCGAGCGCCGCGTTGCCCGAACCCATGCCCAGCGGCTTGATGCCGGCGTTGGCCTGTTCCGCGCCGTAGGCAGCGGTAAAGCTCATCATCTCGGTGCCGCCGGCGATCACGCAGTCTTCCATGCCGGACATGACCGAGGCGCAGGCGAGGTTCACCGAGGTAATGCCGCCGCCGCAGAAACGGTCGAGCGTGGTGCCGCTGGCGGTGATGTCATAGCCGGCGGCCAGCGCCGACATGCGGCCAAGGTCGCCACCCTGCTTGCCGACCTGCGACGAGGTGGACCAGATGATGTCGTCCACGGTGGAAGTGTCGAGGTGGTTGCGGTCCTTGATCGCCTTGAGCACGGTGGCGGCAAGGTGTTGCGGATGCAGGTGCGAAAGCGCGCCCTTGCCGGGCTTGCCGATGCCGCGCGGCGTGCGGACGGCGTCGATGATATAGGCTTCGGCCATGGTCAGTCTCTCCCTGTCGCGGTGCCGGGCAACGGTGTCCGGCCGGTCGCTGGATGAAGTGTTTAATCGATCGATTAATATGGGCGGCCGCCGACTGCAAGCCCAATTCGCCGGGCGCTTCCATGCGGTATCCGCATCCGCCCCTCTCGACACCGTTTCGGCGGCGTGCCTATGATGTCCGTCATGCTCACCGACCAACTGCTCGACCAGGCGCGCGGACTGTCCGACCGGATCGTCTCCTTGCGCCGCGCGATTCACGCCGAACCGGAACTGGGCCTCCAGACGCCGAAGACGCGCGACAAGGTGCGCGCCGCGCTGGCCCATCTGCCGCTCGAATGGCGGGAAGGGCCGTCCACCACCGGCCTTGTCGCCACGCTGAAGGGCGGTGCGGGGGAAGGGCGCACCGTGCTGCTGCGCGGTGACATGGATGCCCTGCCGATGCCCGAGGAAACCGGGCTGCCCTATGCCTCGACCATTCCCGGCGCGATGCACGCCTGCGGGCACGACACGCATACCGCGATGCTGGCCGGCGCGGTCGAGCTGCTGGCCGCGCGGCGGGAAAGCTGGGCGGGCGAGGTCCGCTTCATGTTCCAGCCGGGCGAGGAAGGCTGGCACGGCGCGCGTTTCATGCTCGACGACGGTCTGCTGGGCGGTGATGATCGCCCGCTGCCCGAAGCGGCGTTCGCGCTGCATATCATGCCCAACAGCCCGCATGGCCTTGTCGCCGGGCGCGCCGGCCCGCTTATGGCTTCGGCCGACCAGTTCGAGATCGTGGTGCGGGGCAGCGGCGGCCACGCCTCCATGCCGCACTACACGCTCGATCCCGTGCCGGTGGCCTGCGAGATCGTGACCGCGCTGCAGGCCATGGTCACGCGCAAATTCCCGGTCGCCGATCCCGTCGTCGCCACGGTGGCCAAAGTGGAGGCGGGCACGGCGCACAATGTGATCGCCGATACCGCGACGCTGGGGGGCACGCTGCGCACGCTCTCGCCCACCAACCGAGAGGCGCTGCGCGAGGGGCTGCGCACGCTGGCGACCCATATCGCCGCCGCGCACGGCATGACGGCGGACGTGACGCTCACGCCCGGTTTCCCGGTGACGGTCTGCGATGCCCGCGCGGTCGATATGGGGGAAAAGGTGGCGCGGCAATTGCGCGGGCCGGATGCGTTTCACCGCCTGACCGACCCGATCATGGGGGCGGAGGACTTCTCCTACGTGCTGGAAAAGGTACCGGGGGCCATGTTCTTCCTGGGCGTTGCGCACGAGGGGACCGACTGGCGGCACGCCTGCGGCATCCATTCCACGCGGATGGTCGTGGATGAGGCTGTTCTTCCGTTGGGAACGGCATTGCTGGCGGGATGCGCCGAGACGTTTCTGGCGGAAGGTTTCGCATGATCTGGTGGAATGGGGAGATGCCCTCGCTCGAGCGGCTGACGCGCATGGGCACGAGGGCAATGCCCGCGCTGCTGGGTATCGAGTTCGACGATTGCGGGCCGGACTGGATCCGGGCGCGGATGCCGGTGGACGAACGCACGCACCAGCCGTTCGGGCGGTTGCACGGCGGGGCTTCGGTGGCGCTAGCGGAAACGGTGGGCTCGATGGCGGCGGCGATGACCGTCGATCCGGACAAGTTTGTCGGGGTCGGGATGGAGATCAACGCCAACCACGTTCGTCCCGTCCGCGATGGATGGGTCTATGCGACGGCCCGGCCGGAGGCGCTGGGCAGAACCACGCATGTCTGGTCGATCCGCATCGAGGACGGCGAAGGCAGGCTGGTGTGCGTTTCGCGCCTGACCGTGGCGATCATTCCGCTCGACCGGAAGTAACGCGCCGCCAACTATCAACACGGTCGCTGTCAAAATTTACCGTGTGCTGGAACCATCCGGCGGGAAAGGCATTGTGGACGGTATCGAAGACCAGCGGCAATGCGGCCGCGCCCGGGACAAATCGGTTTGGTGACGCAGGACAACAGCTATTCGGGCATGACCGGTGCCGGTGACCATGAAGGTCCCAAGCGGATTTTGGTTCTGGATGACGAACCGTTGATCCTGCTGGATCTGGAATGTGCTGTTGCGGATGCCGGTTGCGTGCCACTGACCGCGCTGGAGCCTGGCGAAGCGCTTGAAATCCTTGATGTCGAACGAGTTTGCGCCGCCATCCTTGATGTGTCGCTGGGGCAAGGCAAGACGTGCGAGCCGGTTGCGCGCGCGCTAGCCGCGCGGGGCGTGCCTTACGTCCTGCATACCGGCGATGTTGAACGGCTGGACACGGCGGTTCGCGATCTGGGCGGGATTCTGGTGCCCAAGCCGACACCGGCCGCCGTCGTGGTGACGCGAGCCTTGCAATGCGCCTGCGATGGTTCCGCGCCGGATGTGAACCAGCGGCATTAACCTACATTGGGTTGCAATCGGCTTTCCTCGGGGCAACAAGGCATCCCGAACGAGGAGCCTGAGTAGATGATCGATGCGGACGTCCGCGTCCTGCCCATGCAGGGCATTCACAATTTTCGGGACTATGGCGGCTATCGCGCGCGCGGCGGAGCCATCCGTCAGGGCGTGCTGTGGCGGTCTGGCCAGCATGGCGATGCGACGGCGGAGGATCTCGACGCGGTGCATCGCCTGGGCATCGCCACGGTGATCGATCTGCGCGGCGACAGCGAGCGTGAGGCCTGCCCGTGCCTGCGGCATCCGGAATTCGAAGGGCACGTCCTGTTCCACCCGGGCGAGACCGCCAGCGCCCATGGCCGCGCGGCGCACGAGGAAGCGGCGGAGCAGGTCCGCACCGCCGCCGACGCGCACGCGGCGATGGTCCGGTTGTACGAAACCCTGCCGTTCCGCCCGGTGCTGGTCGGTACCTATCGCCTCTATCTGCGCGCGCTGGTCGATCGCGAGGGGGCCAGCCTGCTGCATTGCCTGGCGGGCAAGGACCGGACCGGCGTGGCCGCCGCGCTGGTGCACCACCTGCTGGGCGTCCATCCCGACGATATCGTGGAAGATTATCTGCTGACCAACACGGCGGGCAATGCCGAGGCACGCATCGCTGCGGGCGCGCGCCACGTTCGCGCCGGGTTCGGCCGACACATGGACGATGCGGCGGTGCGCGTGCTGATGTCGGTCCATGCCGATTATCTCGACACCAGCTTTGCCGCGATTCGCGAACGGCATGGTTCGGTCGAGGCCTATGCCGATGCGGTGCTGGGCTTCGGTCAGGCCGATATCGCCGCGCTGGAGCGACGCCTGATAGTCTGATCTTGCCGCCTGCAAGGGGAATTTTCCGGATAACCGGCCTGCGCGGACTCGCATTCCGCGCGGGGTATTCCTATGTCGCGAAGCCTGTTTCGGCACCCGTTTCCAAGGCCCCGACCGGAGTTCACCATGGCCACCACGCACAAGACCCGCATGCTCATCATCGGTTCCGGCCCCGCCGGGCTGACCGCCGCGATCTATGGCGCGCGGGCCGGAATGGAGCCGATCGTGGTGCAGGGGCTTCAGCCGGGCGGGCAGCTGACCATCACCACCGACGTCGAGAACTACCCCGGTTTCCGTGAAGCCGTGCAGGGACCGTGGCTGGTGCAGGAAATGCAGGCGCAGGCCGAGCACGTCGGCACGCGGATGCTGTGGGACACGATCACCGATGTCAGCCTGGAAGGCCCGCCGTTCCGCGCCGTGGGCGACAGCGGCGACATCTATGAAGGCGATACGCTGGTGATCGCCACGGGCGCGCAGGCCAAGTGGCTGGGCGTGCCGGGTGAGGTCGAGTTCGGCGGCAAGGGCGTTTCGGCCTGCGCCACCTGCGACGGGTTCTTCTATCGTGGCAAGAAGGTCGTGGTCATCGGTGGCGGCAACACCGCGGTCGAGGAAGCGCTGTACCTGACCAACCATTCGCAGGACGTGACGATCATCCACCGCCGCGATTCGTTCCGCGCCGAAAAGATCCTGCAGGACCGCCTGTTCGCGCATCCCAACGTGAAGGTGCTGTGGAACAAGAAGGTCGATCGCTTCGTGGGTGAGCCCGGCAAGGGCCTGACCGGCGTGGCGGTGATCGATACCGAGACGGGCGAGCAGTCCGTGGTGGAGACCGATGGCGCGTTTGTCGCGATCGGCCACGCCCCGGCGACCGAACTGTTCAAGGGCAAGCTGGAACTGGACGAGAGCGGCTATATCGTGGTCCAGCCGGGCACGCCCAAGACCGCGATCCCCGGCGTGTTCGCGGCCGGCGACGTGATGGACCACACCTATCGCCAGGCGGTGACGGCGGCCGGCACCGGTTGCATGGCGGCGCTGGATGCGGAACGGTTCGTGGCGGAACTCGATTTCGCCGCGACCAAGACGGAAACGGTCGGCTAGTCCAGCACGTCCAGCAGGCGCGCGAACAGCCATTCGCGCGCCGCATCGTCGGAAAAGCTGTGCGATGCGCTGGCGATCCGCCGGATGCGCGCATCGTCCTTCGGCCACGCCGCCTCGAACAGTTGCGCGGTGCGATCGCCGCTGGCGAGCAGGATGGTGAGTGGCCCGGCGAAAGCATCCGCCCCGGCGCGCAGGGCATCCACCAGCGATGACGGCGCGGCCGCCGGCGCGGCGGCGCTGCGCAGTCCCCGGAACAGTTTGGCGATGTTCACGCCGCCCGTCAGCAGGCGTAGCACTTCGCGCGGGTTCTTCAGCTTGGCGAGATAGCGCTGGCGGATCGCGGCGGCGGGCATCGCCTCGGGCGCTTCTTCGCCATCGATCGTCCACGGGTTCGCCAGCACCAGCGCGTCGATGCCCAGCCCGGCGTGGTGCAGCAGCAGCGCGGCAGCGGCGTCGCAATTGCCGAAAGCCACGATGCGGCGGACTTGCGGCGCGGCCTTGCGGAACGCGGCGAGCGCGGCGGCCAGATCATCGCGGCTGGAGCGGAATCCGCCGTTCGCGCCTTCGCTGTCGCCCACGCCGCGCCGGTCGAAGCGGAACACGGGAACGCCATGGCGCGCCAGACGGGCCGCGAGTTGCGCTTGCCCGGACCATGATCCCGCGCGGATTTCGTTGCCGCCCGAAACGATCAGCAGGCCCGTGGTCCCCGTGGCGCTCGCCATGTCCAGCGTGCCCGCGAGCATTGCGCCTTCGCATGGAAATGTCAGGTGCTGCCGGTTCATGCCGGGATCTCGCGCGCGATCATGGCGGCCAGAGCATCCGATTGCGTGGCGTCCTCGCCCGGTTCGGCGCGCAGCCACAGTGCGCCGCCGCCCAGCTCGGCCTGGCGGATCGTGCGCTGTGCCTCATCCGCGGGCAGCGCCGTCTCAAGCCCCGCGATCAGCGAGGCGCCGCAGCGGTATCCGGCCAACTCCAGCCCCTCGGCGCGGCCCTTATCGAGCAGCGTGGCGTTATCCTCCTCGCGTCCCGCCTCGCGCGCGGCAAGCGTGCGGGCGCGGATCAACTGGCGCAGGATCGTCGCGCCCCTGACCGGTTCCAGTACCCAGCCTGGCAGCGCGGTCGGGAAGACGAGCGCCCCGCCACGCACCGCCAGCACGTGCGTGACGGCAAAATGCGCGGCCGCCTGCGCCATCGCGGTGCGCCACGCGTGAAGGCTCTGGGCGGCGAAATCCTGCGGGCTTTCGTTGCAGCCTGGCAGGTCGGGCAGGAAGCTGTCGATCCCGGCGGCGTCGAGCCGGCGCATGGTTTCGACCAGAAAACGGCGCGTGCGGTTCGCTTCCTCGAACAGCGCGGGCACGATCAGCAGGCGATGCGCGCTATCCCGATCGAACGCGAGGGCCTGTTCGCGGGCGGGGCCGTCCGGGCCGGGGCAGGGCCAGTCGGCGAACACCGCGATCAGGCGGCCGCGCGCTTGGCCTGCGCGAAGGCGAGCAGGTTGCCGTAGGTTTCCAGAAGTTCGCCATCGACCTCGTCATCCTCGATCACGATGTCGAAGCGGTCTTCCATTTCGGTGAGCAGGCCGGCCACGGCCATCGAATCGAGTTCGGGCAGCGCGCCGAACAGGCCGGTATCCGCATCGAGCGCGGCAACGCGGTCCGCCGCCAGACCCAGAACGTCGCGCAGGATCGCGCGGAGCAGCGTGTCGGTTTCGTCGTTGGCCAGACCGGTCACTCTCGAACCTTCCCTGATATCATGGTTTTCGCGGCGTCTAGCCAGCGCAGGAGTCCGGGGCAAGGGGCGTTACGTCCGCAGGCCGCGCACGAGCGCCCTGGCGATGGCTGGCCAGCGGCGTGGCGCGAACGGGCGGTAGAATGCCACCTGCCAGCGCGTGCGGGTGCTTTCCATCCAGTCGCGCTTGTAGGGATCGTTGCCGGTGCCGAAGTCCACTTCGCGCACGCGGTCGCGGTCGATCACATGCTCGAACAGCGCGGCGGTCAGCAGCGTGCCGGGCGAATGGGCCTTGGCGCTTTCATCGTGCGCCAGCTTGTGAATGAAGGCGGTGCCACCTTCCACCGTCCAGAACTGCGCGGCCACGGGCTTGCCTTCGATCGTGGCGATGCCCAGCCGCAACCCGCCTGCCGCGCCTTCGGCTTCGGCAAAGCGGCGCAGGAAGGCGGGGCTGCCTTCTTCCGGCTTCCAGCTCAGGCGGTAGATCGATTCATAGGCGCCCCAGTCCGCTTCGCTGAACGCGGTGGCGATGCGCAGGTCGACCACGCCCTTCTTGCCCTTGCGTCGCACGGTTTCGCGCAGGCGGCCGGGGCGGGCTGCCCAGTATTCGGCGAAGCTGCGGCCATCGACCGGCAGGATGTGGTTGGTGTCGCACGGCGTGGCGAACGCTAGCCAGCCCGCCTTGCGGAACGCCGCGGTCAGTGGCGCCACGTCTCCCTCGGGCAGCGGCGACAGCACGATCCGGTCGTGCGTGCGCGACAGGTCCCGCGCGATGCCTTCCAGCAGCGGCGCGCCGTGATCGGTCCAGCGCGCGCGGGTGAAGAAGCTGTACCAGTTGCCAAGCGGTTCGAGCGTGCCCGGCGCGGTCTGGCGCACCGGCAGCACCGCGCGTTCGTCCCCGTCGCGCGCGGCGGCGAGGAAGCAGCGCGCGGGATCGAGGCATTCGCGCGCCAGCAGCGCGTACCAGTCCAGCCGGTCGAACGGCGCATGCTGCATCTCGCGGCCGAGCAGGTGCGAAAGCGCGGCGTCTTCTTGCGCTTCGTTAAGACTGGCGTGATAGACGATGGCGCCCAAGAGCCGAATTCCCTGTTGCGAAGGTCCGAAAGCCGCGTGTCAGCCGATCCCGATCCTACCGTTCATCCGCTGGACCACCTGCCGCTGCGTGGCGTGCCGGAAGCCCCGGCGCTGATCCTGCGGAACGAGACCCTTAGCTTCGAGGCGTTAAATGACCGTGTAGGCCGCTTGGCGGCATGGCTCGCCCGGCAGGTGCCGGAAAAGGGCGCGCGGGTGGCAACGTGGCTGGCCAAGACCGAACTGGCCTGCCTGATGCCGCTGGCGGCGGTGCGCGCCGGGCTGGTGCACGTTCCGGTCAACCCGCTGCTCAAGCGGGCGCAGGTGGCGCACATCCTGGCCGACAGCGGCGCGCGGCTGATGATTTCCAACACGGCGCGGCTGGATACGCTGGAGCCCGGCGATGCCGGGCAGGCCACGCTGTTCGAGGAAGCCGGCGTGCGCGAGGGGCTGGGCGGGGAGTCCGATCCGCTGCCCCCAAGCAAGGCCGCGCCCGATGATCTGGCGGCGATTCTCTACACCAGCGGCTCGACCGGACGGCCCAAGGGCGTGGTGCTCAGCCACGCGAACCTGTGGCTGGGGGCGGTCAGCGTGGTGCACTACCTGAAAGTGACGCCGGCCGACCGCGTGTTGGCGGTGCTGCCCTTCGCGTTCGATTACGGCCAGAACCAGCTGCTTTCGACGTGGTACGCCGGGGGTGCCGTGGTGCCGCTCGATTACCTGACCCCGCGCGATGTGGTGAAGGCCGTGGCACGCGATGGCGTGACCAGCATCGCCGCCGTCCCGCCGCTGTGGCTGCAACTGGTGGAGCAGGAATGGCCCGGGGACGCCGCCCGGCAGGTGCGCCGCCTGACGAACAGCGGCGGCGCGCTCACGCCCTCGCTGGTGCGGGCTTTGCGCGCGAAGTTTCCCGAAGCGCGGCTCTATCCGATGTACGGCCTGACCGAGGCGTTCCGTTCCACCTATCTCGATCCCGATCTGGTGGATGCCCATCCGACATCGATCGGCCGCGCGATTCCCTTTGCCGAGATCATGGTCGTAGCCGACAGCGGCGGCGAAGCCGCGCCGGATGAGGAAGGCGAATTGGTCCATGCCGGGCCGCTCGTGGCGCAGGGCTATTGGCGGGACACCGAACGCACCGCCGAACGCTTCCGCCCCGCGCCGGCGTTCTCCGCGCTGGGCGGCATGGCGGTGTGGTCGGGCGACCGCGTGCGGCGCGATGGCGAAGGGTTGCTTCACTTTATGGGCCGGCGCGATGCCATGATCAAGACATCGGGCAACCGCGTCAGCCCGCAGGAAGTGGAGGAAGCGGCGGTCGCCACCGGGCTGGTAGCCGAAGCCGTGGCGCTGGGCCTGCCCGATCCGCAGCTGGGGCACGCGATCCACCTCGTTGCCCGGCCCGCCGTGGCGGCGGAGAAAGCCGAGGCGGAGCTGCTGCCCGCGCTGACCCGCGCGCTGCCCAATTTCATGGTGCCGCGCCATGTCCACTGGCGGGCGGACATGCCGGTCAGCCCCAACGGCAAGCTGGACCGCGTGGCGCTTGCCGCCGAACTCGCCGCCGGAGAGAACGCATGAAGCCGCTTGGCCCGATCCCGCCCGGCTTTGCCGCGATCGAGGGGGAACTGGCCATTGCCGGCCGCAAGGCGAGCGACCTGGTGGAGGAGGCTGGGCGCACGCCGCTGTTCGTCTATGCGCGGGAACTGCTCGACCGGAAGATGGCCGACCTGCGCGCGGCGATGCCGGAGCGGCTGGCGATCCATTACGCGGTGAAGGCGAACCCGTTCGGACCGCTGCTCGCGCACATGGCCGGGCTGGTCGACGGGTTCGATATCGCGTCGGGCGG
Source organism: Novosphingobium sp. SCN 66-18 (assembly GCA_001725355.1). GTDB lineage: Bacteria > Pseudomonadota > Alphaproteobacteria > Sphingomonadales > Sphingomonadaceae > Novosphingobium. The sequence continues at coordinate 50,408 of MEGD01000004.1, read as the reverse complement.
CGAACTGGCGATGGTGGAGGCTGCCGGCATCGATCTGGCGCTGGTCAGCTTCGCCGGGCCGGGCAAGCGCGACGCCGAACTGGAAGCCGCGATCGCCAGGGGCGTAACGCTCAATCTCGAATCGGAAGGCGAGGCGGAACGCGCCCTCGCCATTGCCGAACGGCTGGGGCGGACGCCGCGCCTTGCCATTCGCGTCAATCCCGATTTCGATCTCAAGGGATCGGGCATGAAGATGGGCGGCGGGGCCAAGCCGTTCGGGATCGACGCGGAGCGGGTGCCAGCACTGGCGCGGCGGTTGATCGCGGCGGGGGCGGAATGGCGCGGTTTCCATATTTTCGCGGGAAGTCAGGCGCTTGATGCGGCCGCCATCGCCGATACCCAGGCGCAGACGCTGCAACTGGCAGCGCGGCTGGCGGAAGAAAGCGGCGCGGCGCTGCCCAAGTGCAACCTGGGCGGCGGCCTGGGCATTCCCTATTTCCCCGGCGACGAGCCGGTGGACGTCGCGGCCGTGGGCGCGGCGCTGGGCGAACGCTTCGCGGACCTGCCGGCGGTGCTGGCCGACACGCATTTCTGCATCGAGCTGGGCCGTTATCTGGTGGGCGAGGCGGGCGTCTATCTGACCCGGATCGTCGATCGCAAGGAAAGCCACGGCGAGATCTATCTCGTCACGGACGGCGGTCTGCATCACCAGCTTGCCGCCAGCGGCAACTTCGGCACGGTGGTCCGGCGCAACTATCCCAGCGCCATCGCCACCCGCTTCGAGGCGCCGGTGGAGGAGGAGGCGAGCATCGTCGGCTGCCTCTGCACCCCGCTGGATCGACTGGCCGACAAGGGCGGGTTTCCGCGTGCCCATCCGGGCGATCTGGTGGCGATTTTCTGCGCCGGTGCCTATGGCGCCAGCGCCAGCCCGGCGATGTTCCTGGGGCAGGGGCCGGCGGCGGAAATCCTCATATGAATCCGTAACGGAGCGGATTTTCATACCACCCCGCCATTCCGTGCCGTTTCGGGACTGGCCGCAAATTACCGATGTTTCGCGGGCACGGTTCAGAGAAGGCTAACGGTATCTTCACCCTTTTTCGCGATAGCCGACACTGAAAAGCGGTGCCTTTCGCGTCCCTTGGCGGGACGGCGGAGGGGTCGCCGCTGGCTCGGAAAAGGACAGTCCATGCCGATCGATACGCGTCTGACCCGCCTGCTTGCCGGCACTGCCATGGCAAGCCTTGCCCTGACGGGCTGCGCGGGTTCGGGCGGCAAGCCGCAGCTCCCGCCGGCCTCGTTCGTCTCGCTGCAGGAAGGGCCGGGCGAGGAATACGTGATCGGTCCGCTCGACGAACTGACGATCTTCGTGTGGCGCAACCCCGAACTCGGCGCGAGCGTACAGGTCCGGCCCGACGGGCGCATTACCACACCGCTGATCACCGATATGCCGGCGGTGGGCAAGACGCCCTCGATGCTGGCGGAAGACCTCAAGCTTCAGCTCTCGCAGTATATCCAGGAGCCGATCGTCTCGGTCATCGTCAACAAGTTCGCGGGCACGTTCAGCCAGCAGGTGCGGATCGTCGGGGCCACGGAAAAGCCGGCCTCGATCCCCTATCGCGCCAATATGACGCTGCTCGACGCGATGATCGCGGTCGGTGGCCTCTCCGAATACGCCGCCGGCAATCGCGCCCGCCTGATCCGCTTCGACAAGCAGACCGGCAAGCAGAAGGAATACGCCGTCAAGCTGGGCGATCTGCTGCGCAAGGGGGACAGCAAGGCCAACGTCCTGCTCATGCCCGGGGATGTGATCATCATCCCCGAGAGCACGTTCTGAGCGGCGGCGGGACGAGGGGGCCTTTCCGGCGATGACCAACATCTATGAAGAAGTGCGCATCGCGCTTTACGGCATATGGCACCGGCGCTGGCTGGCGCTGGGCATCGCCTGGCTGGTCTGCCTTGTGGGCTGGGTTTTCGTGGCGATGGTGCCGAACAGCTACGAATCGAAAGCGCGCATCTTCGTGCAAACCGACAACGTGCTGTCCGACCAGATCGGGGTGGGCAACGACGGCAAGCGCGATATCGAGCGCGTGCGCCAGACGCTGACCAGCTCGGTCAATCTCGAGAAGGTCATCCGCGCGACGCGGCTCGGCGACAAGATCACCAGCGACAAGCAGATGGAATCGGCGGTCCAGGGCCTGGGTGCGCGGATCAAGGTGGTCAGCCAGCAGGACAACCTGTTCGAGATTTCCGCCAGCTCCGGCAGCGGCGGCTATACCGACGTGCAGAACGCCAAGCTGGCGCAGGACATCGTGCAGAAGATGATCGACATCTTCCGCGAGGAGAACCTGGCCGGCGGGCGCGGCGAGATGAGCAGCACGCTGGCCTTCATGGACCAGCAGCTTGCCGATCGTCAGAAGGATCTCGAGGCGGCGGAGCAGAAGCGCCAGGAATTCGAGGCGAAGAACACCGATCTCATTCCCGGCAGCGGATCGCTGGGCGCGAAGCTGGAAAGTGCGCGTTCCGAGCTGCGCGGCGTCGAATCCGATCTGCTGGCGGCGCAGAGCGCGCTCGCCTCTATCAACGGCCAGCTTTCGGGCACGCCGCAGACGATCATGGTGCCCGGCGTATCGGGCGGCGCCAAGGGTGCGCTGGCGCAGGCGCAGTCCGATCTCGCTTCGATGCGCGCGCGCGGCCTTACCGACAGCCACCCCGATGTGATCGCGCTCAAGAGCCAGATCGCCAGCCTTTCCCGGCAGGCGGCATCGGAAACGGGCCACGTCGGCGGCACGCCCAACCCGGCTTATTCCTCGCTCCAGTCGATCAAGGCGGACCGCGAGGCAAGCGTGGTGGCGCTGCAATCGCGCAAGGCATCGCTCCAGAGCGAAATTGGCCAGCTTACCGGCAAGCAATACAGCGAACCGGCGGTCGCCGCCGAAGCGGCGCGGATCAATCGCGATTATGACGTGCTGAAGGAACAGTACGACAAGCTGCTGCGCGATCGCGAACAGCTTCGCCTGCGCGGGCAGGTGGAATCCGAACACGATGCGGTGAAGTTCGACGTGATCGATCCGCCGTCCACGCCGCGCGCGCCGACGGCCCCGGATCGGCCCTTGCTGCTCATGCTGGTGCTGATCGTGGGCCTCGGAGCGGGCTGCGGCGCGGCTTTCGCGGTGGCGCAGTTGCGATCGACCTATACCACCACCGGCCAGCTCGAACGGGCCTCCGGGATGCCGGTGCTGGGCTCCGTGTCGCTTACGCTGACGCGCCAGGCGCGGGCGCTGCGCAACCGGCACCTCAAATGGTTCGTTGGCGCGAGCGCGGGCCTTGTGGCCGTGCTGGTGCTGCTGCTGGCGGTCGAGTTCATGAAGCGCGGCATGGTGGCGTGAGGAAGCGGGGTTGAAGATGACCGACCAGAGCAAGATTCCGCTGCCGCCTTCCGGCCCATCGCTGATCGAGCGGGCCGCGGGGACGTTCGATTTCCGCAAGGCGTTGCAGGCTCCCGTGCCCGCCACCCCTGGCGAGCCGGCTGCGGAAACGCCCGCGCCTCCGCCCGTTGTCGTGCCTGTTTCGCCCCTCGCGCCCGTGCCACCATTGCCGGCGGCCGTGGACCGACCTGCCCCGGTAGAGGCGCAGCCCGTGCTCGATGGTATCCCGGCGGAGCAGGTCTTCAAGGGCAAGCTGCATCCCATCGACCGCCTGCACTTGCGCGAACAGTGCCTGATCGAACCCGATGGCGCGGTGACGGAACTGCTGGAGGAATTCCGCATCGTCAAGCGCCAGCTGCTGCTGACGGCGGCGGATTCGCGCGCCGGGCGTGGTGCCCCGCATGGCGAGCGCATTCTCGTCTGCTCGGCCCATCCGGGCGAGGGCAAGACGTTCTGCGCCACCAATCTGGCGCTGTCGATCGCGGCGGAAAAGGACAACGAGGTCCTGCTGGTCGATGCCGATTTCGCCAAGCCCAGCGTGCTGTCCGCGCTCGGCTTGCCCGGCGGCCCCGGCCTGATGGACGCGCTGGCGGACCCGTCGGTCGTGGTCGAGGACTGCATCCTCGGCACCGACATCCCGGGGCTGTTCGTGCTGCCGGCCGGCAATTCGACCGGGTCGGACACCGAATTCCTGGCGTCCGCGCGCACCCGTACGGTGCTGGACCGGCTGACGGCGCACGCGCCCAACCGCATCGTCATCTTCGATAGCCCGCCCGCACTGGCGGCTTCTCCGGCTTCGGAGCTGGCCATGCACGTCGGGCAGGCGATGATGGTCGTTCGCGCGGACCAGACCGGCGAAGCCGAGTTGCGCGACGCGGTGAACATCCTTTCCGGCTGCGAGAACATCCGGCTGCTGCTCAACTGCACACGCTTTTCGCCCACAGGCCGGCGTTTCGGCTCTTATTACGGGTACAAGGAATGAACATGGCCCGCCTTTCCAATCGCCGGGGCGCGCAATTCGCCCTGCACGGGGCCGCGGCGCTGCTGGCGCTGCACGGCGCGCCCGCGCTGGCGCAGAAACTTGACTATGGGAATGTCGATGACGCCTCGGGCGGCGGCGATGCGGGTGGGGATGCTTCCGCAAAGGGAAGGGGTGGCCATTCTATCCGCTCTGCCGGCGGCGGTGCGCGCACCACGATCCAGCCCTATCTCGAAGTCTCGCAGAACCTGCTCGCCGAACTGAAGCCCGGCGACGATGTGCTGACCTACACCGCGATCGCGGCCGGGGTGGATGTCGCGCTCAACGGGCGCAACACGCAAGGCGCGGTGTCGTTCCGCTATGAACGGCGCATCACGGAAAAGGGCAATACCGCCAACGGCGACACGATCTCGGGCCTCGCCCGGGTGAAGCACGATCTGATTCCGCGCACGCTGTCGGTGGAAGCCGGCGGCCTGGCGACGCGGACCCGCGTCGATGCGACCGGGGCGGGCAGCCTGAACCCCGTGGCCACCAGCAGCGCGACCACGCAGGTCTATTCGGCTTATGCCGGGCCGGCGCTGGCGACGCATGTCGGCGATGTGGGGGTCAACGGCTCCTACATGGTGGGCTACACCAAGGTGGATACCAAGAACGGCGTGACCGCCGCCCCCGGACAGCCCAGTTCCAACATCTTCGATCATTCGCTTTCGCAATCGGCGCAGCTTTCGGCCGGCGTCCGCCCTGGCGTGATTGCGCCGGTGGGCGTGACCGCCAGCGGCCGTTATGCGCAGGAAGACATTTCCAACCTCGACCAGCGCTATCGTGAACTGAACGCCGGCGTGCAGGTGACCCTGCCGGTGACCCAGGATCTCGCGCTGGTGGGCGACGTCGGCTATCAGGACGTGCAGGTTTCGGCCCGCGATGCGGTGTATGACGTCAACGGCGTGCCGGTGATCGGCAGCAACGGCCGCTTCGTGACCGACAAGTCCAAGCCGCGCGTGATCGCCTATGACTTCAGTGGTCTCAGCTGGGATGCCGGGGTGCTGTGGCGGCCCAGCCGGCGCACATCGCTTTCGGCCTTCGTCGGCCGCCGGTACGACAGCACGACCTATTACGGCAGCTTCAGCTATGCGCCCAATGCGCGCAGCGCGCTGGGCATCTCGGTCTATGACGGCATTTCCGGCTTCGGTTCCTCGCTGGGCAATGCGTTGCGCGACATGCCGACCGATTTCGAGGTCGGCCGCGATCCGTTCAATGGCAACATCAGCGGTTGCGGCATCGGTTCGACCGGAGGCGGCTGCGTCAACGGCGCGCTGGCCTCGCTGTCGTCATCGGTGTTCCGCGCCCGCGGCGTCAACGCGACGTACGGGATGACCGTGGGCCGCCTGCGCGCAGGGATCGGCGCCGGCTATGTCCGCCGCAAGTTCATCGCCGCGCGCGGAACCGTGCTGGGTCTTGCCGATGGCACCGTGGACGAAAGCTGGTATGTCGATGGCGGCCTGTCCGGCCGGCTCGACCGGCGGTCCAGTTTCGCCGTGGCGGTTTACAGCGCCTGGTACAACAGCGGTTCGGCTGGCAATGCCAAGGGCAACGCGGTGGGCGTCAACGCTTCCTATTTCCGCAATCTGACCGATCGTCTGGTCGGCAGCGCGGCAGTGGGAATCGACGGCTTCAGCCGCAAGGCGGCGCCGGACGAACTCGTCGCATCGGGCCGGATCGCCCTGCGCTATAATTTCTAACCCCCGGGGGGCTTCGATGTACGATACGTTCTATGGGCTGACAGGACGTCCCTTCCAGCTCACGCCGGACCCGGATTTCTACTTCGAGAGCACGACGCACCGCAAGGCGCTGTCGTATCTCGGCTATGGTCTGGCGCAGGGCGAAGGGTTCATCGTCATTACCGGCGAGGTTGGCGCGGGCAAATCCACGCTGGCGGCGCACCTGATGGCGACGATCGACCGCCAGCGGCTGACCGCCGGCCAGATCGTCACCAGCAAGCTCGATGGCGAGGAACTGATCCACGTGGCCGCGCGCGCCTTCGGCCTGCACGTGCCTGGGCACGACAAGGCTTCCGCGCTCGCGGCGATCGAGGTGTTCCTGCACGAGGAGGCGCGCGCCGGCCGCCGCTGCCTGCTGGTGGTGGACGAGGCGCAGAACCTTTCGATCGGCGCGCTCGAAGAACTGCGGATGCTGTCGAACTTCCAGCTTGGCGCGCATCCGCTGCTGCAGATGCTCCTGCTGGGGCAGCCGGAATTCCGCACGCTGCTGCAGACATCGCCCGAACTGGAACAGTTGCGCCAGCGCGTGATCGCCTCGCACCATCTCGATGCCATGGAAGCGGGCGAGGTCGGGCCGTATATCGAACACCGCCTCGCGCGCGTGGGCTGGACGGGCAATCCCGCGTTCGAGCCGCGCGTCTATGCCGATCTCGCGCGGGCAAGCGGCGGCGTGCCGCGCCGGATCAACCAGATCGTCAGCCGCCTGCTGCTGATGGGCGCGATTGAACAATGCCCGCGCATCGACAGCGCGATGCTGAAGGACGTGCTGACCGATCTCGATCGCGATGCGGCGGGCGGTGCCGTTGTCGCGCAGCCGGCCCCGGCGGCCGAACCGGCGCTGGCCGATGCGCTGCCGGTGATGGATTCCTTCGCCGCGCCTGAACCCGCGCTGGAGCACGATGTTCAGCCGGTTGGCGAAGCCGCGCCCGAGGCGCCTGCCCAGCCGGCGTTCGACCTGCCGATGATCCAGCAGGCGCTGGCCAGCCGCGACGAACAGATCGCCGAACTGCAGCAGGCCGTGATCGAACTGGTCGAACTGCGCCCGGCCGCAACGGCGGAAGATCCGGTCCGCGATCAACTCGCCGCCGCGCTGGAGGATGCCAACGGTCGCGTCGCCGCGCTGGAAACGCGGCTGGCCGAGCAGGAACAGGCGATCCGCCATGTCCTGACCATGCTGATCGAATGGCTGGAAAGCGAACAGAAGCCGCGGCTCGCGGCCTGAGGAGGGGAGCGTGCCGATGACCTGGTCGAGCGCAGGGCCTAGCTCAGGGTCCGCCCAGGCGCCGCTCAACGGCCTTTCGGTCGATGTCGAGGACTGGTTCCAGGTCGGCGCGTTCGAAACCGTGATCGATCGCGGCGATTGGGATGGCTTGTCCTGCCGCGTGGAACGCAATTGCGACGTGATCCTGCGCCTGTTCGCCGATGCCGGGGTGAACGGCACGTTCTTCACGCTGGGCTGGGTGGCGCAGCGCTATCCCGCGATGATCCGCCGCATCGCCGAGGAAGGGCACGAGATCGCCAGCCATGGCTGGGACCATGCCCGCGTATTCACGCTGGGCGCCACGGCCTTTGCCGAGGATATCGCGCGGGCGCGGGCGGTGCTGGAAGATGCCGGCGGCCAGCGCGTGACCGGGTATCGTGCGCCCAGTTTCTCGATCGATGCGCGCACGCCGTGGGCGCACGAGGTGCTGGCGGAGCAGGGCTATGCCTATTCCTCCAGCGTCGCGCCGATCGTGCACGATCACTACGGCTGGCGCGAGGCGCCGCGTTTCGCCTTCCGTCCGGTCGCGGGTGCGGACCTCATCGAGATCCCGGTAACGACGGCCGAAGTGGCCGGGCGGCGCATGGCGGCGGGCGGCGGCGGCTTCTTCCGCCTGCTGCCCTATCCGGTTTCGCGCTGGGCGATCCGGCAGGTCAACAGCGTCGATGGCCGGCCCGCCGTGTTCTATTTTCATCCGTGGGAAATCGATCCGGAACAGCCACGCGTCGCTTCCGCGCCGCTGCGCTCGAAGTTCCGGCATTATACCAACCTCACGGTGATGGCCGCCAAGCTGGAGCGGTTGGTCCGCGATTTCCGCTGGGGCCGCATGGATGAGTTGGCGGCTGGCCAAATGGCCTTGGCTCTGCCGGCTGACACCGTGCTGGAGAAGGCGGCATGAACGCGCCGTTCCGCTTCGCGGCGGCGCGCGTGCGCCTTGCCGATCCCGGAGACCGCCCCGCCATGGCGCGGTTCCTGGCCGAAGATCCCGCCGCTACGGCGTTTCACCGCCTCGAATGGATCGACGCGGTGGAGTGCGCAACCGGGCACCGCGCGCACCTGCTGCTGGCCGAGCGCGACGGTGCGATCACCGCGATGCTGCCGTTGCACGCCGCGCACTCCCCATTGTTCGGCCGCGCGCTGGTTTCGACCGGGTTCGCGGTCGGCGGCGGGCTGATCGGCGATGCGGGTGAGGCTCCGGCCCTGTTCGACGCCGCGCGCGAACTGGCCCGCCGCCTGTCCACGCCGTCAATCGAGCTGCGCGGCGGCGTGATGCCGGAAGGCGCGGGCTGGCACATCAAGCAGGATAGCCACGCCGGTTTCGTCCTGCCGCTGGCCGCTGACGACGAGGCGCAGTTGCTAGCTGTCCCGCGCAAGCAGCGCGCGGAAGTGCGCAAGGGATTGGGCAACGATCTGGAAGTGCGGGTTGGCCGGTCCGAGGCGGATCGCGCGATGCACTATGCGGTCTATGCCGAATCCGTGCGCAACCTGGGCACGCCGGTATTCCCGAAGCGCCTGTTCGATGCGGTGCTGGACCTCTTCGACGCGGATGCCGATATCCTGACGGTGCTGCACCAGGGCCAGCCGGTGGCCAGCGTGCTGAGCCTGTACCATCGCGGCGCGGTCATGCCCTATTGGGGCGGCGGCGTGTTCGCGGCGCGCGCGCTGCGGGCCAATGACGTGATGTATTATGCGCTGATGAACCACGCGCGCGACCGGGGCTGCGACCGGTTCGATTTCGGCCGCTCGAAGACCGACACGGGCGCCTTCCATTTCAAGCGCAACTGGGGCTTTGCGCCCGAGCCGCTGTCCTACGCCACCTGGTCGGCCGATGGCGTCCCCTCGCGCGATGTCAATCCGCTCAGCCCGCGCTATCGCGCCAAGATCGCGGCGTGGCAGAAGCTGCCGCTGCCGATCGCGAACCGAATCGGCCCGCTGATCGCGGCCGGACTGGCCTGACGGGGGCGGCCATGGGCGAAATCCTGTTCCTGGCGCACCGGATGCCGTTTCCGCCCGATCGCGGCGACAAGATTCGCTCGTGCCACATGCTGCGCCGGATCAGCGCGCTGGCGCCGGTTCACGTAGCGTGTTTCGCCGATGACGAGGCGGATTGGTCGCACGAGCGGGAACTGGCGGCGATTTCGGCCAGCCTGTGCCTGGTCGCGCGGACCAAGTCGGTTCCCGTAGCCGCCGCGCAGGCGCTGGCAACGGGCAAGCCCGTCAGCCTGACCGCGTTTTCCTCGCCGGCCATCCGCCGCTTCGTGCGCGAAACGCTGGCCACCCGGCCCATCTCGGCGATCTTCGTGTTCTCCGGGCAGATGGCGCAATACATTCCAGAGGATTTCACCGGGCCGGTGGTGATGGACTTTGTGGATGTCGATTCCGCCAAGTTCGAAGCCTATGCGCGCGAAGGCAATCCAGCGGTGCGGGTGATGTACCGGCGCGAGGCGAACCTGCTGCGCCGGTTCGAGGAAAAGATCGCGCATCGCGCTACCGCCAGCGTGCTGGTGACCGACGAGGAAGCCGCGCTGTTCCGCGATCGCCTGCAGCATCGGCGCGGTACGCGGGTGATGGCGCTGCCCAACGGCATCGACTGGCGGTTCTACGATCCCTCGGGCATCGCCCCCGCGCCGGACATGCTGCGGGCCGGACCGCAGATCGTCTTCACCGGACAGATGGACTATCCGCCGAACATCGCGGCGGTGGATTTCTTCGCAAGTCAGGTCATGCCGCGCGTGCGCGAGCGGTTTCCGCAGGCGGAATTCAACGTGGTCGGTCGTGCGCCGGTGGCCGAGGTGCAGGCGCTGCACGGCCGGAACGGATGCCGCGTCACCGGCACCGTGCCGGATGTCCGCCCCTGGCTCGCCGGAGCCGATCTGGTCGTCGCGCCGCTGCTGATCGCGCGGGGCGTGCAGAACAAGGTGCTGGAGGCCATGGCCATGGCGCGCCCCGTACTGGCGACGCGCGCGGCCGCCACCGGGATTCCCGCGCGCGTGGGGCAGGACCTCGCGGTCGCGGACGGGCCGGAGGATTTCGCCACGCACACGATGACGCTGCTTGCCGATACGGCGCTGGCGCGCAGCATGGGCGCGGCCGGGCGGCGTTTCGTGGTCGACCGGTGCGGCTGGGACCGCGCGCTCGACCCGCTGCCGGCCCTGCTGGGCGCCGATCGCAGGGGGGACCGCCATGCGGCCTGATGCCGCGACCTTGTCCTCAATCCAGCGTTTCGTTTTGGCCGTGCCGGAAAGCTGGCGGCGGCCGTTGCTGTTCGTCGCCACGGCATGGCTCGGCGTGTTCGCGCTGTTCGCCGGCGATTGGCGCGACATGGCGCTGCAATGGTGGGATAGTTCGACCTACAACCACGCGCTGCTGATCCCCCTGATCCTCGGCTGGCTGGTCTGGCTGCGCACGGACGGGCTGCTGCGCCTGGTGCCCTCCGCCTGGTGGCCGGGGCTGCTGCCGTTCGCCGGGGCGTGCTTCCTGTGGATGCTGGGCGATTTTTCCGGCTTCTCGCTGGCGCGGCAACTGGCGGTCGTCGTCATGCTGCAGGCGAGCGTGCTGGCGCTGCTGGGGCCGCGCGTGGGCGTGGCGCTGGCGTTTCCGCTGTTCTACATGCTGTTCCTGGTGCCCGCCGGGGAAGAGATGATCCCCACGCTGCAGACCGTGACCGCGAAGATCACGATGCTGCTGCTCTCCGTGGCCGGCGGCCCCGCCACGCTCGACGGCGTGTTCATCACCGCCCCGGGCGGCTACTTCGAAGTGGCCGAAGCCTGTTCGGGTGTGAAGTTCCTGATCGCGATGGTGGCCTATGGCACGCTGGTCGCCAACGTCTGCTTCCGCAGCTGGCCGCGCCGCGCGGCATTCATGGCGATGGCGCTGGTAGTGCCGATCCTCGCCAACGGCGTGCGCGCCTGGGGCACGGTGTTCATCGCCGGCAAGGTCGGTATCGGCTTCGCTGCCGGCTTCGACCATGTGTTCTACGGCTGGGTGTTCTTCGCCATCGTAATGGCGCTGGTCATGGCCGCCGGCTGGAAGTTCTTCGATCGCGCGATCGACGACCCCATGATCGATGCGAATGCCATCGCCGCCTCTCCGCTGCTGGGCCGGCTGGCCGCCTTGCGCTGGCCCGAAGGCCGGGCGCTGGGCGCGCTGGCGGGAACCGCCGCGCTGTTCATCGGCTGGGGGGCGATGGCCAACCGGCTGGAAGCGCCGGTCCCTGCGCAGATACTGCTGCCCGATGTGCCGGGCTGGCACCGGGTGGACATGGCGCCGGTCGCGCCGTGGCAACCGCTGCACACGGGCGCCGAGCATCGCCTGCTGGGCAGTTATGCCGATGCGGCGGGCCACCGGGTGGAGGTGTCCTACGCGCTCTATGCCGGGCAGGCCGAAGGCAAGGAGGCTGGTGGCTTCGGGCAGGGCGCCTTGCCACTGGGCAGCAACTGGGCCTGGGAAAAGCCGGGCCTGGCGCTGGAAGGCGCGAAGTCCGATGTGATCCAGGCACCGGGGCCGGTCCACCGCCTCGCGCTCACCTGGTACCGCACCGGCGATCTGCTGACCGGCAGCAACGCGCGCCTCAAGCTGGCCAACATCGCCGACCGGCTGCTGCTGCGACGCCGGCCCACGGCCACGCTGATCGTGTCGTCCGAAGGCGGTGACACGCAGACGGAAGCCGCCGTCCGGGCGTTCCTGGGTGCTACCGGTCCGGTGGCGACCTGGATGGACCGCACCGGCAACATGCGATAGGCGCGGCGGCATGTGCGGCATCGCGGGCATTTTCCATACCGAGGGCATGAAGCCCGTCGATCCGGCGCGGCTGGAGCGAATGTGCGATGCCATTGCGCATCGCGGGCCGGACGGGCAGGGCATATGGACCGCGCCCGGCGTGGCGCTGGGGCACCGCCGTCTGGCGATCATCGATCTGGCGGGATCGCCGCAGCCGATGGCCGCCACCGACGGTTCGGCGATGCTCGTCTTCAACGGCGAGATCTACAATTTCCGCGAATTGCGCCGCGAATTGCAGGCCGATGGCGCGCAGTTCCACACTGACGGCGACAGCGAGGTAATTCTGGCGGCGTGGCAGCGCTGGGGCGTCGATTGCCTGCCGCGCCTGCATGGCATGTTCGCCTTCGCGCTCTATGACCTGCGGCAGCGGACGCTGCTGCTGGCGCGCGACCGGCTGGGCGTGAAACCGCTGTTTACCGCGCAACTGGCCGATGGCAGCGTGATCTTCGGCTCGGAGCTGAAAGCCCTGCTGGCGCATCCCATGCTGCGGCGGGATATCGATCCGCTGGCGATCGAGGACTATCTCGCCTGGGGTTACGTGCCGGATCACCGGTCCATCCTGAAGGGCGTGGAAAAGCTGCCGGCGGGCCATTACCGCCTGCTGCGGCACGATGCGCCGCCGCCCGCCCCGGTGCAGTGGTGGGACATCTCCTTTGCCGACCGGGAGCCGGGCAATACCGCCGATCTGGGCGCGCACCTGCTGCATCGCCTGCGCGAGGCGGTTACCTCGCGCATGATGGCCGACGTGCCGCTGGGCGCATTCCTTTCGGGCGGCGTCGATAGTTCCAGCGTGGTGGCGCTGATGGCGGAAGCCAGCACCGATCCCGTCAAGACCTGCAGCATCGGCTTCGACGTTCAGGCGCTGGATGAAACGGCCTATGCCGATAAGATCGCCGCGCTGTTCGGCACCGATCACCGCAAGCGGGTGGTGGCGTCGGACGATTTCGCGCTGACCGACCGGCTGGCGGGCATGTTCGACGAACCTTTCGCCGATGCCTCCGCCCTGCCGACGTTCCGGGTCTGCGAACTGGCGCGCGAGCATGTGACCGTGGCGCTATCGGGCGATGGCGCGGACGAAGCCTTTGCGGGATACCGCCGGCAGGTGTTCCACCATCGCGAGGAATCCGTGCGGGCGCTGCTGCCGCAAGGCTTGCGCGCGCCGGTGTTCGGCACGCTGGGGCGGCTCTGGCCCAAGGCGGACTGGGCGCCACGCCCGCTGCGGGCCAAGGCGACCTTCCTCAATCTCGCGCGGAGCGGAGAGGAGGGCTATGCCCGATCGCTCTCCGTCACCCCGGTCGAACTGCGCGACCGGCTTTATGGCGAGGATTTCCTCCGGTTGCGGGGCGATTATCGCGCCGAACAGCCCTTCGTGGACATGATGCGCCGGGCGCCGGGGCGGTCTGGGCTGGACCGGGCGCAATATGCCGATCTCAAGTTCTATCTGCCAGGCGATATCCTGACCAAGGTGGACCGGACGAGCATGGCGGTAAGCCTCGAAGCGCGCGAGCCGCTGCTCGACCACCACTTGCTGGAATTCGGCGCGCGGCTGCCCGAGGCCATGCGGGTGCGCGGCGCGACGGGCAAATGGCTGATGAAGGACGTGATGCGCCGTTATCTGCCCGAAGACGTGCTGTTTCGCCCCAAGATGGGTTTCGTCACGCCGATCGCCGCATGGCTGCGCGGACCGCTGGCTCGAGAGGCCAGGGCGGTCGCCGAAGGCGGTGTGCTGGCGCGGACGGGCTGGTTCCGTGCTCCCGTGCTGCGCGACATCGTCGAGGCGCATATCGCGGGCCGCGCCGACCATTCCCGCCTGCTCTGGCAAGTGCTGATGCTGGATCGCAGCCTGGCGCTGCTGTCCTGATCCGCCCCGCGGCGGGTGGGCGTGGGCTTCCGTGCGATCGCCGGGAGCGTGCTTCACCGCCTGTTCAATTTGGTTGATGGGCGGTAACCATGGTAATGTCATATAAACCATTTCGGATTAGACGCCGATCGTAACCTTTTTCGTGACGGTCCATGCGAAACTTTCTGCGATCGCCTGTTTCAATCTCGGTGCTCATTGGGCTGATATGCAGCCTGGTGTTCATTGCCGAGCCGTTGGACCAGATCTACTGGAACGTTCGCTATCGCCTCTCAAGCCACGCGATCTCGCAGCCGGTTATCGTTATCCCGCTGGACAACCAGGGTTCGGGATCGACGAAGAGCAGCGGCTGGACCACGATGGAACAGGCCCGGTTGCTCGAACTGGTGCGACGGCAGGTTCCGCGCAAGGTCGTGCTCGACGCGCGCGTCGATACCGGTCAGTCGATCTGGGGCGATCGCGCGCTGGCGCGTGCCATCGGCGAACTGGGGGACGATTTCTCGCTGGTCCTGCGCAACAACAGCGTGGACGCGGATTCGCATGGCGAGTTCCTGTTCCCCGCTTCCTCCGTGGTGCCGCGTTCGCGCATCGCCATTTCCAAATGGAATGCGAACTTCATCGATTTCGCCACGACCGCGCCCTATGCGGTGCGGATCGATGGCAAGTCCTATCCCACGGTCGGCCCGGCGGTTGCCGGTATCCGCGGGCGTGAGGGCGGGGTCTATGTTCCCGATTTCTCGCTCGATCCGGATTCGGTGCCGCAGCTTCCTGTCAGCAAGCTGCTCAACGGCAAGTTCGCGCCGGGGCTGCTGACCGGCCGCACCGTCGTCATCAGCGATTTCGGAACGGCCGGCCGGCCGATCGGATACTTCGGGCACGGCCGCACGCCCGACATCGCACTGGCCTTCGCCGGAGCGGAGGGGTTGCGGCGTCCTTTCGCCATCGTGCTGCCGCGCCTTGTGCTGCTGGGCCTGCTGGCGGTCTGCCTCGCGCTGGCGGCGAATGCCCGGTCGCGTCGGGAAAAGGCGCTGTTCTATAGCGCGGCCTGCGCCGTCACGTTCGTGCTGCCTGCCATCCTTGTCGAATTTGGCATCCTCAGCTTCACCGATCAGCTCCTCGCCACGATGGCGATCTACGGCAGCATCCGCCTGTGGCAGAAGTGGCGCCGTCGCGTGCAGCACACGAGCGCTTCGGGGCTGCCCAATCTTCTGTCGCTTACCTCGAAGCAAATCGAGGTCGGGCGCGACGTGGTGGTCGCGGTGATCGCGCGCTATGAGGAAATCCTCGCGACGCTGCCCAAGGAACTCCATGGGGAATGCGCGCGGCAGATCGCGCGCCGCCTGTCCGTCGGCTCGGGACGCAGCGAGATCTACAACGGCGATGGCGGCCATTTCGCCTGGACCGAGGAAGCCCGGCCGCTGGAAATGCAGCTCAACCACCTCGAAGGGTTGCGCGCGCTGTTTTCGGCTCCGCTGCAGATCGGCGAGCACACGTTCGACACCAACATCCATTTCGGTCTCGACCGCAACGAGGGCGTGGATGCCCTTGCGCGCGTCAATTCCGCGCTCGCGAGCGCCAACGAGGCGCTGACCAGCGGCCGGTCGATCGAACTGTTCGAAGCGGCTCGCCTTGCCGAAGCGCCGTGGGAACTCTCGCTTCATGCGCGCATCGATGAAGGCCTGCGCAACGGCGATATCTGGTTGGCCTTTCAGCCGCAGTGGGACTTTTCCGAAAAGCGCTTCTGCGGCGCGGAAGCCCTGATCCGCTGGAACCACCCCACACGCGGGCCGATCGCGCCCGATGCCTTCATCCTGCAGGCGGAGCGGGCAGGGCGGATCGACGCGCTGACCTTCTGGGTTCTGGAAGAGGCGATTACCGCCGCGCTGGAAATCAACGCCCTGGGGCCGCGTTTCCAGATGAGCATCAACCTTTCGGCGCAGATGGTCGACAAGCCGAACCTGGTGTCGAACATCGCCGAGGTGGTGCAGCGGCGCGGGATCGATCCCTCGCTCCTGACCATCGAGGTCACCGAAACCTCCAGTGTCCACAACCGCCCGGCGGCGCGTCACAATCTTTCGCAATTGCGCGCCCTGGGCTTCCGCCTTTCGATCGACGATTTCGGCACCGGCGAGGCGAGCCTTTCCTACCTGGCCGAATTGCCGAGCGATGAGTTGAAGATCGACCGCCGGTTCGTTTCGCGAATCACCACGGCGGAGCGCGAGCGCGCGATCGTGGCCTATACGATCGCCTTGGCGCACGATCTTCACCAGGAAGTGGTGGCCGAGGGGATTGAGGACGAGGCGACGCTTCAGCTTCTGATGGAGCTGGGCTGCGATTACGCGCAGGGGTACTACCTCGGCAAACCGCAATCCTTCGCGGACTTCATCCAGACGTACCGCAGATCGGCCGATATCCAGATCGGAATCGTTTAGGGATTGTTAACCCTCAGCGTTAATGATAATTTTTGCTTCCAACCGTGGATGGAGGCAAAAGCTATGTCGATTTGGCGTTGGCTGCTTCAGCTGATCTGAAGCACTGAAAATACGGGCATTTCCGCAAGGAAGTGCCCGTTTTCTGGCATTCCCGGGCTTTCTGATTTCCACTGGTTTTGGTGGAACCCGGGTTATTGATCTTGAGTTTTTTGGTTAACCCGTGCGGTTTCGCGCGGGTTTTTTGTTGGGTGATTCGCGCCAGCGGAAGCGGATTGGCGGATCGGGTCGCTGGGGGCGGAGAAGCGCGGCGGCCGCTTTCGGCATGAGCCGGGCAGATTCGCCACGTAGGCGTTGTCAGTTCTCGCCGTGTCCCAGCGCGAGATAGTCCTGGCTTTGCATTTCCATCAGGCGGCTGATCGTGCGGTCAAACTCGAAGCGACCATCGCCGCTTTCGTAAAGATCCGCCGGTTCCGCATCCGCGGCGGCGATCAGCTTTACCTTGTGTTCGTAGAGCGCGTCGATCAGCGTGACGAAGCGCGCGGCCTCGTTGCGGTTTTCGGGACCCAGGCGCGGGATGCCGACGATGATCACGGTGTGATACTTGCGGGCGATGGCCAGATAGTCCGCCGCGCCGCGCGCTTCGGCGCAGAGCCGCTTGAAACTGAACACGGCCACGCCCTTCAGGCTCTTGGGCACATGCAGCATCCGTCCGCCGCCAACGTCGATATCGGCGGAGGGGACGTGCAGGCTGTCTTCGGGCGGATAGTCGGTCAGCCGGAAAAACGCTTCGCGCGTGGCCTCCGTGGCGGCCGGGCCGTTGGGGACGTGCCAGGTGCCGACGCCGCGCATCCGCTCCAACCGGTAATCGGTGGGGCCGTTGAGCGTCAGCACGTCCAGCCGGCTTTCGACCAGCGCGATGAACGGCAGGAAGTGTTCCCGGTTCAACCCGTCCTTGTACAGTTCCGATGGCGCGCGGTTGGAGGTGGTTACCACGGTAACGCCGTGGTCCACGATCAGCGCGGTGAACAGCCGGCTCATGATCATGGCGTCGGCGCTGTTGTTCACGACCATCTCGTCGAAGCAGAGCACGCGCGTTTCCTGCCCGATGGCGGCGGCGACGGGCAGGATCGGATCGCCGCTTTCCTTCTTGCGCTCCTCGCGCAGGCGCGCGTGGACATCGAGCATGAATTCGTGGAAGTGCGAGCGGCGCTTGGCGGTGATGGCAAGATTATCGTGGAACAGGTCCATCAGCATGGACTTGCCGCGCCCCACGCCGCCCCACATGTACAATCCGCGCGGCTGTTCCTGCGTCTTGCGGCCCAGCAGCTTGCCGAAAAAGCCGGGCGCGTGCGCCGGCGTTTCCAGTTCCTGCTGGAGCCGATCCAGCCTGGTGGCGGCGGCGGCCTGTTCCGGATCGGGCCGCAGTTCTCCGGCCGCGACCAGTTCGGCATACCGTTCGGAAACGCGGGTCATTTGCGCGAAGGTTTGCGGACCGTGCCGGTAAAGGACGCGACGGTTTCGTCGTCCTGGACAACCAGCCCGCGCAGGAACACCAGCCGGCCGGTTTCGCGCAACACCTCGCATACCGAATCGAGCGGCTGGCCGATCCTGCCCGCGCCGATGAACTGGGTTGCCAGGTCGAGCGTGACCGAACCCGCCGCATCGCCGTTCAGCAGGAGGCGCATCGCGGAAAACAGCGAAATGTCGATCAGCGCCAGCGTGACCCCGCCGTGGACCGCATCCAGCAGGTTGCTGTGGCGGCGTTCGGGAAACATGCGCAGGCGGACCTGCCGCTTACCGCCCGGCACCTCTTCCTCGCGCACCACCAGGTCGCCCATCGTTTGGGCGTTGAACCGGGTCGGGTCCGCGAGGTTCCAGGTAAACCAGCCGGGATGCTGGTCCGAAGGCCCGTAGCTGAAGGCCATCTGCGGGTCAGACCGCTCGTTCGGCCTGCATCTTCTTGATTTCGGCGATCGCGCGCGCCGGCGACAGGCCCTTGGGGCAGACGTTGGCGCAGTTCATGATCGTGTGGCAGCGATAGAGGCGGAAGGGGTCTTCCAGCTCGTCCAGCCGTTCGCCCGTCATTTCGTCGCGGCTGTCAGCCAGCCAGCGATAGGCCTGGAGCAGGATCGCCGGGCCAAGGAACTTGTCCGAATTCCACCAGTAGCTCGGGCACGAGGTCGAGCAGCAGGCGCACAGGATGCATTCATAGAGGCCGTCCAGCTTTTCGCGCTGTTCGGGCGACTGGAGGCGCTCCTT
This sequence comes from Novosphingobium sp. SCN 66-18, assembly GCA_001725355.1. Taxonomy (GTDB): domain Bacteria; phylum Pseudomonadota; class Alphaproteobacteria; order Sphingomonadales; family Sphingomonadaceae; genus Novosphingobium. Next base: position 31,658 of record MEGD01000004.1, on the reverse strand, counting down.
GCCCGAAGGCGTGGGCGAAACCGTCTGCAGCCAGGGACGGATCGAGGCGTACTGAGCATAGAAGTGCGTGAAATCGGGAACGAGGTCCTTGATCACTTCCATGTGCGGCAGCGGGGTGATGCGGATGTCGCCCTTGAGGTCCTCGATCGCCGTGGTGCAGGCAAGGCCGTTGCGGCCGTTGAGGTTCATCGCGCACGAACCACAGATGCCCTCGCGGCAGGACCGGCGGAACGTCAGCGTCGGGTCCTGTTCGCTCTTCATCTTGATCAGCGCGTCGAGCACCATCGGCCCGCACTGGTCCAGATCGATCTCGAACGTGTCGTAGCGGGGGTTCTCGCCGCTGTCGGGGTCGTAGCGATAGACCTTGAACTTCCGGATCCGCCCTTGGGTCGCCGCCGCGTGATGACGGGACTTTCCGGTGATCTTGGAATTCTTCGGAAGCGAGAAGGTCGCCATCAAAATGTCCCCGTTGCGCGTGGTTGGCTCCAATTCGAGTCGGTCATTAGCGAAACCGGCGCGCGGGGCAAGGGGGACAGACGGGTAATGCCCCTTGCGGCGCACAATTGGCAGGATGGGCCTTGCCATCGCTCCGGCGGAACCATGCTGCGGAACGCGCGGTGTTTCCGGCTTGTCGAAGATGGCGGGCATGCGCACTCTGCGCCCGGAGCGTGGAAGGCGACCGAGAGGGAGAGGGATGGGTATCAGACAATGGTATGAGGACACGATCCTGCCACGGATGATCCGATGCGCGTGCAGCGCCGATGCGATCATGGAATTGCGGGCCGGCGTGGTGCCCAAGGCGCGCGGCCGCGTGTTCGAGCTCGGCTGTGGCGGGGGCATAAACCAGCAGTTCTACGATGCCGACGCGGTAACCGCGTTCGCCGGGCTGGACCCTTCGGGCAAGCTGCTCGACTATGCCCGCGCCGAAGCCGAAAGAAAGGGCTGGCAGGCCGATATCCGCGAAGGCGTGGGCGAGGCCATTCCGTTCGCGGACGACAGTTTCGACACGGTTGTCTGTACGTACACGCTGTGCTCGGTGGGGGATTCCGCGCAGGTCCTGCGCGAAATGCGGCGCATCCTGAAGCCCGGCGGGCGGTTGCTGTTCCTCGAACACGGGCAAGCGCCCGATTCCGGCGTACAGCGCTGGCAGCGCCGGCTGGAGCCGCTCTGGGTTCCATTGATGGGGGGATGCCATCTGACGCGGCCGGTGATCGCGTCCGTCCGGCAGGCGGGCTTCGCCGTGGAAGACAGCGGGCAGCGGTACATGCCGAAGATGCCGCGCTGGGCGTCCTGGATGGAATGGGGCAGCGCGCTCAAGACAGCGTAATGCGCCGGCCTGCACGAAAAAGCCCTCCCCGGCTGTCCGGGGAGGGCTTTTTGTTGTCCAATGACGGGTGCCGTCAGGCGCCGAACGTGCGCTGCCACCAGCCGCGACGCGATCCGCCGCCTTCGGCTTCGGCATTTTCGGCGTCGTCGGCCTGCTCGGTGACAACCGGTTCCGCTTCCACGACAGCCTCAGTCGCCTCTTCCGCCGGAGCGGCCTCGACCTTTTTGCGACGGGTGCGCTTGGGCTTGGCCGGAGCTTCCTCGGCGGCAGCGGGTTCGGCGACAACCGTTTCAGCCGGGGCCGCTTCCGCAGCCGGCGCTTCCTCAGCGGCGGGAGCGGCGTCGGCCTTCTTGCGGCGGGTGCGCTTGGGCTTGGCCGGAGCTTCCTCAGCGGCAACCGGCTCAGCGGGCGCCGCTTCCGCAGCGGGTGCTTCCTCGACCACCGGAGCGGCGTCGGCCTTCTTGCGACGGGTGCGCTTGGGCTTGGCCGGCACCTCGTCCACGGGCGCGGCTGCGGCTTCGACGGTTTCCGCTTCGGCCGGAGCTTCGGCAACCGTTTCTTCCGGCGCTTCTTCCGCCGCGCTCACCTCTTCACCACCTTCGGCGCCATCCCCATCGCGCCCGCCGCCGCGGCGGCGACGGCTGCGCCGGCGACGCTTGCGGGGACCACGCTCGCCGTCGGCATCCTCGCCAGCGGCAACCGCGCTTTCGGTTTCCTCGCCATCATCGGCCTCATCTGCCGCTTCGGCTTCGCCATCACCGGCGTCGGCCGACCGGGTATCCTCGGTCTGCCCCGTTTCGTCGTCGCGGCGGCCACGGCCGCGCCGGCGCTTGCGCCGCTTGCGGCGGCCATTGCCATCGCCGTTGTCGCGCTCGTCGCCGCGCGCCTCGGCTTCTTCTTCCTCTTCCTCGTCGTCGAACGCCTCGTCAGCGAGGTCGTCTTCCTCGGGTTCGACGATCGGTTCGAAGCGCGGCTGGAACTCGGGCTTCGGTCCGCGCGAGGCGACGCGCATCTTGGCGCCTTCGTTCTCGCCTTCGGGGATGACTTCCACGGTCACGCCATAGCGGGCCTCGATCTCGGCAAGATCGGCGCGCTTGGTGTTGAGGACGTAGATCGTCGCTTCCTGGCTGGCATAGAGCGTGATGACGCTGCCACGGCCCTTGGCGGCTTCGTCCTCGATCATGCGCAGGGCCGAAAGGCCGGCGGACGAGGCGGTGCGGACCAGGCCGGAACCATCGCAGTGCGGGCAGGCGCGGGTGGTCGCCTCCAGCACGCCCGTCCGCAGGCGCTGGCGGCTCATCTCCATCAGGCCGAAGCCCGAGATGCGGCCAACCTGGATGCGCGCGCGGTCGTTCTTCAGCGCGTCCTTCATCGCCTTCTCGACCTTGCGGATGTTCGATCCGTACTCCATGTCGATGAAGTCGATGACGACAAGGCCCGCCATGTCGCGCAGGCGAAGCTGGCGCGCGATTTCGCGGGCCGCTTCAAGGTTGGTGGAAAGCGCCGTCGCCTCGATGCCGTGCTCCTTGGTGGAACGGCCCGAGTTGATGTCGATCGACACGAGCGCTTCGGTCGGGTTGATGACGAGGTAGCCGCCCGACTTCAGCTGGACCACCGGGTCGTACATCGCGGTAAGCTGGTCTTCCGCGCCATACCGCTGGAACAGCGGAACCGGATCGGCATAGTGCTTCACCCGCTTGGCGTGGCTGGGCATCAGCAGCTTCATGAAGTCCTTGCCGGCGCGGTAACCGGCTTCGCCCTCGACGATCACTTCCTCGATATCGCGGTTGTAGATATCGCGGATCGCGCGCTTGATCAGGTCGCTGTCCGAATGGATCAGCGCCGGCGCGCTGGAATGCAGCGTGCGTTCGCGGATCTCGTCCCACAGGCGGGCAAGGTAATCGAAGTCGCGCTTGATTTCGGTCTTGGTGCGCTGCAGCCCGGCGGTGCGAACGATGCAGCTCATCGACTTGGGCAGTTCCAGCTCGCCGATGATCGACTTCAGCCGCTTGCGGTCCGAAGCGCTGGAAATCTTGCGGCTGATGCCGCCGCCATGGCTGGAATTGGGCATGAGCACGCAATAGCGGCCCGCGAGACTGAGGTAGGTGGTCAGCGCCGCGCCCTTGTTGCCGCGCTCTTCCTTGACCACCTGGACCAGCAGCACCTGCCGGCGCTGGATCACGTCCTGGATCTTGTAGCGGCGGCGCAGTGCCATGCGCTTGGCGCGCAACTCGTCGGCTTCCTTGGCCTGGCCGCGGCCCTGCCGGCGTCCGCGCCGCGGGCGGCGTCCGCCGTTATCGGCAGAGGCGTCTTCCGCCTCGGCTTCCTGTTCGGCCTCTTCGTTTTCCCCTTCGACCACGCCGCCTTCGATCGTGGCGACATCGTCCTTTTCCGACGTATCGACTTCGGTCACGCCTTCTTCATCGCCGAAGGCATCGCCTTCATCGCCAAAGCCGTCGTCCGCGTCTTCCTCGGCCGCGCGCAGGGCGGCTTCTTCCTCGGCATGCGCGGCTTCTTCCGCCAGCAGCGCCTCGCGATCCTCCTTGGGGATCTGATAGTAATCCGGATGGATTTCGCTGAAGGCCAGGAACCCGTGACGGTTGCCGCCGAAATCGACGAACGCCGCCTGCAGCGACGGTTCGACGCGGGTTACCTTGGCGAGATAGATGTTGCCCTTGATCTGCTTGTGATCAGCCGATTCAAAGTCGAATTCTTCAATACGGTTGCCCTTGAGCACCGCCACCCGGGTTTCTTCCTGGTGGCGCGCATCGATTAGCATGCGCGTGGTCATTATGGAATCTCCAGCCGCGCCGCCACGGGATTGTATCCGGGTACCGGGCGCGGTTCTTTGGTGAAGCGCGAACGCCGGACGGCCGGGCAAAGGCCCGGCCATGGCGTGTCGCGAATGCGGAAATGCCGGTTCGGAGCGTCTGGACCTCGGTCCTGTCGCGCTCTCCGCCCGGCGGCGGTTGGTTTGCGTCTGCAGTGCTGACAATGCGCGGCGAAATGCGCGCGCCGGCTTCCGTCAGGCTCCGGCCCATCGGAAGCGGTATCGACCAAGCGCGAGCGGCCCTTCCGGGGCGCTTCTGCTCAATCGAAACTCGGCTCATCATCACAGCATCAACCTTCACGGCGCGGGTGAGTGAGCGTTTCTGCTTCGTCATCCCCGCGTTCCGGATTTTTGCCAGCGGCTCCACATTGCCTGGTTCCGCCGTCCTGTCCGGTCAAATGGGGGCAGGGAGGGCATATTCAAGGCTGGCGCCGGTGCTGGCTTGCCCCGGTGGAAGGGTGCTAGCATTACAAATCCAAACCAGCAATTAAAACAATGGCGATGATTTCCCCGGAGCAATTTCCGGCGGCATTTTTCGATGCGTGTCGGGCCGGCCGGAAGTGCCGTCCGCGATTCCGGCTGGACCGACCGAAACCGGACCTGCATAGCGGATGGCGATGTTGCGGCGGGTCGGGATCATCGCGGGGTTTGTGCTGCCTTTGGCGGCCTTGCTGCTGTGGGGGTATTTCGTGCTGCGCATCGGCAATCCCGGCGATGGATACGTCCTGCGGCTGGCGCTGCCGGACGGATCGCGCGGGATCGGCCTGCCCCCGGTCGAAGGGCCGGCGGATGCCAGCCGGCCGCTGGTGGTGATCGATGCCGGTCACGGTGGTCACGATCCGGGCGCGAGCGGCGAGGGCACGTTGCGCGAGAAGAACGTCACGCTGGCCCTGGCCAAGGCGCTGCGCGAAGCGCTGCTCGCCGATGGCCGCGTGCGCGTGGCAATGACGCGCGACAGCGACCGGTTTCTCGTGCTGGAGGAACGCGCCGGCATAGCTCGCCAGTTGAAGGCCGACCTGTTCGTGTCGATTCACGCGGATGCGGCGGAAACGCCGGACGCGCACGGCGCAACGGTCTATACCCTGTCGGATCGCGGTTCCGATGCGGTCGCCGATCAGGTGGCGCAACGTGAAAACCGCGCCGATGACGTGAACGGCGTGGCGCTGGGCGGAAAGTCCAATGCGGTCGCGACCATTCTGGTCGATCTTTCGCGGCGCGAGATGCGGGAACGGTCGCAGCGCTTCTCCGATCTGGTGGTGCGCGAAGGGCAGGGGGTGGTCACGTTTCATGCCAATCCGCAGCGGCAGGCCGCTTTCGTCGTACTGAAATCGCTGGATCTTCCTTCGGTGCTGGTGGAGGCGGGCTATATCAGCAGCCCCGACGATGCCCGGCGCCTGATCGATCCCGCCTGGCGCAAGCCGTTTGCGGCGCGCCTGGCGCAGGCCGTGGAGATTTTCCTGGCCCGGCAGGAGGCGGCGGGGATTGCTCCATGATGCGCGCGCCTACTGGCTTATGATGGAAAGGGCGTGCTAGAGGGCGCGCACGATGGCCGAAGATACGCCCCAGAAGAGCATCAGCTACCGCATCCGCCGCGAGGCATCGGGGCTGTTTGCATGGTTCCGCCAAACCTGGCGCGAAAGGAAGTGGTTCCGTTTAGGCGGTTATGCCCTCGGCGCGCTGGTCGCGCTCTATTTCCTTGTCTGGGTGCTGGTCGCGCGCGGGCTGCCTTCGGCCGACAAGCTGCTGACCTATCAGCCGCCGCTGCCCACGATGGTGCGCGGCGCGGATGGCGAGATCGTTTCGTCCTATGCGCGCGAACGGCGCGTGCAGCTGCGCTTCGTCGATTTTCCCGAGCCGCTTATCAACGCCTTCCTTTCGGCCGAGGACAAGACGTTCTGGACGCACGGCGGCATCGATTACACCGGTTTCGTGGGTGCGGTGTTCGATTACGCCACGAAGTTCGGCTCCGGCCAGCGGGCGCGGGGCGGGTCCACGATCACCCAGCAGGTCGCCAAGAACATCCTGCTGGGCGACGAATATTCGATCACGCGCAAGCTCAAGGAACTGATCCTGGCGCGGCGCATCGAGGGCGTGCTGACCAAGCAGCAGATCCTTGAGCTTTATCTCAACGAAATCCCGCTGGGCCGCCAGAGCTTCGGTGTGCAGGCGGCAGCGCGTGCGTACTTCGACAAGGACGTGGGCGATCTCAAGCTGCACGAGGTGGCCTTCCTCGCCATCCTGCCCAAGGCGCCGGAAAAGTATGGCCGCGCCAGGTTCCATGACGAGGCGGTGACGCGCCGCAACTGGGTGCTGGACCAGATGGTCCGCAACGGCTGGGCCACGCAGGCGCAGGCGGACGAGGCCAAGGCGCAGCCGCTGGGCCTCGTGGCGCGGCGCGCGGAAAACTACACCGCCGACGCGGGGTATTTCCTGGAGGAGGTGCGCCGTCAGCTGATCGACAAGTTCGGCGAAAAGGCCGAGGATGGCCCCAACAGCGTCTATGCTGGCGGGCTGTGGGTGCGGACCTCGCTCGATACCCAGTTGCAGACGGCCGCGCAGGACGCGTTGCGCGCGGGCCTGCTGCGCTATTCGGGCGGGCGGCCGTGGCACGGACCGGTGGCGACGATCGACCTCTCCGATGGCAACTGGCAGACCCAGCTCATCACCAGCAACCTCTCGATCCGCTATCTCGACTGGCGCGTCGGCGTGGTGCTTTCGCGCAGCGGCGATAGCGGCAAGATCGGCTTTGCCGATGGCACCACCGGGCCGCTCTATGGCATGCCGCAGGCGATGAAGCCGGGTGACGTGATCACCGTGGCGCCCAACGGCAACGCGTGGGCGGTGCGGACCGTGCCGGAAGTTTCGGGCGGTATGGTGGTGGAAGACCCGCAGAGCGGGCGCGTACTGGCCATGCAGGGTGGTTTCGATGCGCGGCTTGGCTCGTTCAACCGCGCCACGCAGGCACAGCGCCAGCCTGGCTCCACGATCAAGCCGTTCGTCTATGCCACCGGCCTCGATAACGGGATGACGCCGGCCTCGATGGTCGTTGATGGCACGTTCTGCGTCTATCAGGGCGCGGCGCTGGGCCAGAAGTGCTTCCGTAACTTCGGTGGCGAGGGCGGTTCGGGCAGCCACACGATGCGCTGGGGCCTCGAACAGTCGCGCAACCTGATGACCGTGCGCATCGCCAACGATACCGGCATGGACCGCGTGGTGAAGACGATCCGCGATGTCGGCATCGGCGATTACAAGCCTTTCCTGTCGATGGCGCTCGGCGCCGGGGACACCACGGTGCTGCGCATGGTCAACGCCTATTCGGCGCTGGCCAACCATGGCCGCCAGCATGAACCGTCGGTGGTCGATTTCGTGCAGGACCGCAACGGCAAGGTCGTGTGGCGCGCCGACAACCGCCCGTGCGACGGGTGCAACATGGCGCGGTGGGACGGCAAGCCCATGCCGCGCCTGAAGCCGTCGGGGCGTCAGGTAATGGACGCGCGCACGGCCTACCAGGTCGTCCACATGCTCGAAGGCGTGGTCATTCGCGGCACGGCGGTCACGCTGCGCGATCTCAACCTGCCGCTGTTCGGCAAGACCGGCACGACGTCCGGTCCGACGAACGTGTGGTTCGTGGGCGGTTCGCCCGACATCATCGCCGGTGTGTACATGGGCTACGACCAGCCGCGCAGCCTGGGTGGCTATGCGCAGGGCGGTCGCATCGCCGCGCCGATCTTCAAGCAGTTCGTCCAGTCCACCCGCGCGCGCTGGGCCGACGTGCCGTTCCCCGTGCCCGAAGGCGTGCGCATGGTCCGCATCGACCGCGTTTCGGGCAAGCGCGTGTTCGGCGGCATGCCGAACAACGACGAACCCAAGGCATCGGTGATCTGGGAGGCGTTCAAGCCCGATACCGAGCCACGGCGCACGATCCACCAGGAAGAGCTGACGACCAAGGAAGCCGTGCTCGATGCGCTGCGCCGCGCCCGCGCCGCGCGCCACGGGCCGGCTGCCGCGCCCGAAGGCGGGGAGGAAGGCTTCGTGGAGGAACAGGGCGGGATCTACTGAACCGGCCCTGTTGCCGCTTCGTCGCCCTATCGGGCAGCCCGCGTTTTGGCATCTCCCCGCGCGGCGCCGAGCCTGCTATACCTGCGGTATGATCCCACGCTCCATCAAAGCCGCCGCCGCGGCCATCGCCCTTGTCCTTCCGTTCGCCGCGCAGGCGGAATTGCCGCAAGGCGCGCGCGCGCCCGATTTCGCCGCGCAAGGTGCGCTGGGCGGACGGACGTTCCAGTTCAACCTGCGCCAGGCGCTGCGCCGTGGCCCGGTTGTGCTCTATTTCTATCCCAAGGCCTTCACCCAGGGCTGCACGCTGGAAGCGCACGCCTTTGCCGAGGCGACCGACCAGTTCCGTGCCGCCGGGGCCACCGTGGTCGGGATGTCCGCCGATGACCTGCCGACGCTGCAGAAGTTTTCGCGCGAAGCCTGCCGCGACAAGTTCGCCGTGGCCGCCGCGACGCCGCAGGTGATCGCGGCCTACGACGTCGATCTCAAGCGTGACGGCACCTCCACCGGGCTGACCAAGCGTACCAGCTATGTGATCGCGCGCGATGGCCGGGTGGTGCTGGTGCATTCGGACATGGACTATCGCGACCACGTCCGCCTGACGCTGGAAGCGGTGCAGCGTCTGCGCGCGCGCCGCTAGGCTCTTTTTCAGCGCCATAACCCGCATCGGCGGGCGCCGGGCGACGACAACCGGCCTTTACTTGGCGCGCCGCTTCGCTAAGCGGTTCCGCTCATTTACGGAGTTCAGGTGTCATGCGGGCCGAAGGCCAGGCTCATATCGATCGCATCGAAGCGTCGCTGGCGTTGGTGCGCAAGTTCCTCGACTGGGATCGCGCCGTGCGCCGGCTCGATGAACTCAACGCGCGGGTCGAAGACCCGAAGCTGTGGGACGATCCCAAGAAGGCCGAGGAAGTGATGCGCGAGCGTCGCCGGCTGGAAGCCGCGATCGGCACGGTCAACCAGATCGGCCAGGAAATGGCCGACGCGATCGAATTCGTCGAACTGGGCGAGATGGAGGACGACGAGGCCACCATCAACGAAGGCCTGGCGACGCTGGCGGCGCTGGCCGAGCGGGCGGATAACGACAAGGTGCAGGCGCTGCTGGCCGGCGAGGCCGACGCCAACAACGCCTATCTCGAAGTCCACGCCGGCGCGGGCGGCACCGAAAGCCAGGACTGGGCGGAAATGCTCCAGCGCATGTACACGCGCTGGGCCGAACGGCATGGCTACAAGGTCGATCTGGTCGATTATCACGCGGGCGAAGCCGCCGGCATCAAGTCGGCCACGCTGCTGATCAAGGGCGAGAACGCCTATGGCTATGCCAAGACGGAAAGCGGTGTCCACCGCCTCGTCCGCATCAGCCCCTATGACAGTTCGGCCCGGCGGCACACCTCGTTCAGCTCGGTCTGGGTCTATCCCGAGATCGACGACAACATCGAGGTCGATATCAACCCGGCCGACCTGAAGATCGATACCTACCGCGCCTCGGGCGCGGGCGGGCAGCACGTCAACACCACCGACTCGGCAGTGCGCATCACCCACGTGCCGACCGGCATCATCGTCGCCAGCCAGAACGACCGGTCGCAGCACAAGAACCGCGCGACCGCGATGAACATGCTGAAGGCGCGGATTTACGAAGCCGAACTGGCCAAGCGCGAGGCGGCGGCCAGCGGCGAATATGCCGCCAAGACCGAAATCGGTTGGGGTCACCAGATCCGTTCCTATGTGCTGCAGCCCTACCAGCAGGTGAAGGACCTGCGCACCGGCGTGGTCTCGACCAATCCCACGGACGTGCTGGATGGCGCGCTCGATCCGTTCATGGCGGCGGCGCTGTCGCAGAAGGTGACCGGCGAGAAGGTCACCGTGGAAGACGACGATTGAGCAGGATGGCTGCCCTGGGCCTGCGGGCGGGCCTGATCGGGGTGGCCTGCGTGGCGCTGGCGGGGTGCCAGCGGCCGTCCGACGAGGATCGCGTGCCGAGCGCGCGAGCATTCCCGCGCGCGGACAGGCCCGTATCGGGACCGGGCGGCAGCGGCTTCACCACGGAGGCCGAGCGCGACAACCGCAAGGAAGCGCAGACGGTCATGGACCTGGCCGCGATCCGGCCGGGGATGACGGTGGCCGATATCGGCGCGGGCGAGGGCTATTACACCGTCCGCCTGGCGGCCCGTGTCGGCGCGAAGGGGCGCGTATTGGCGCAGGATATCGATGAGGCGGCCTTGCGCAAGCTGGGCGCGCGCGTCGAGCATGACCGGCTGGACAACGTTTCGATAAAGCCCGGCGCGGTCGACGATCCGCGCATTCCGGAACACAGTTTCGACCGCGTGTTCCTGATCCACATGTATCACGAGGTGGGGGAACCCTATGCGTTCCTGTGGCGGCTCTGGCCCGCGCTGCGGCCGGGTGGACGCGTGATCGTGGTCGATCTGGACCGGCCGACCGAACAGCACGGAACGCCGCCGGCGCTTCTGTTCTGCGAATTTGAGGCGGTGGGCTTCCGCTTGAGTGAATTTCAACGTAAGCCCGAAATAGCGGGCTATTATGCACAGTTCGAAGCCGCGCCCAGGCGGCCCGAACCCGGTAAGATAAAGCCGTGTCGGCTGGAAGCCGGGCAGGTCACGCGCGCGAAGGGTCGTTGAGAGGGGTTTATGTCTGCGTTCAAGGGGTTGAAGCCGATTCTTTATGGTGGTCGCGAAGTCTGGCCGCTGGTTGAAGGCGGCAAGGGCGTGGCGGCGACCAATCATGCCAGTTCGGGGGCATGGGCGGCTGCGGGCGGAATCGGTACGGTCAGCGCCGTCAACGCCGATAGCTATGACGCCGAAGGCAAGATCATTCCGCAGATTTACAACGCCATGACTCGCCGTGAGCGGCACGAGGAACTGATCCGCTACGCGATCGACGGCGCGGTCGAGCAGGTCCGGCGCGCCTATGATATCGCCAGCGGCCCCAACGGCATGCGTGGCGCGATCAACATCAACGTGTTGTGGGAAATGGGCGGCGCGCAGCAGGTGCTGGAAGGCGTGCTGGAAAAGACGCGCGGCCTTGTCACCGGCGTGACCTGCGGCGCGGGGATGCCCTACAAGCTCTCGGAAATCGCGGCGCGGTTCAACGTCAACTACCTGCCGATCGTGTCGTCCGCGCGCGCCTTTCGCGCGCTGTGGAAGCGGGCCTACCACAAGGTTTCCGATCTGATGGCCGCCGTGGTCTATGAAGACCCGTGGCTGGCGGGCGGTCATAACGGTCTGTCGAATGCGGAAAACCCGCTGACGCCGGAAGATCCCTATCCCCGCGTCGCCGCGCTGCGCGATACGATGCGCAAGGAAGGCGTTTCGGACGACGTGCCGATCGTGATGGCCGGCGGCGTATGGTTCCTGCGCGAATGGAACGACTGGATCGACAACCCGGAACTCGGCAGCATCGCCTTCCAGTTCGGCACGCGGCCGCTGCTGACGCACGAAAGCCCCATTCCGCAGGCGTGGAAGGACCATCTGCGCACGCTGGAGCCGGGCGACGTGCTGCTGCACCGCTTTTCCCCCACGGGATTCTACAGCTCGGCCGTGCGCAACCCGTTCCTGCGCAATCTCGAAGCGCGTTCGGAGCGCCAGATCCCCTATTCCAAGGTCGCGGCGGGCGAACACACCGTGCAGCTTGATGTCGGGGTGAAGGGCAAGAACTTCTGGGTTACGCCCGCCGATCTCGATCGCGCGCGCAACTGGTTCGGCGCGGGCTATACCGATGCGCTGCGCACGCCGGACGATACCATCGTGTTCGTGACGCCCGCCGAGCGCGAGGAAATCCGCAAGGATCAGGCCGATTGCATGGGCTGCCTTTCCCATTGCGGCTTTTCGTCCTGGAAGGATCATGACGACTATACCACCGGCCGGCTCGCCGATCCGCGCAGCTTCTGCATCCAGAAGACGTTGCAGGACATCGCGCACGGTGGCCCGGTGGATCAGAACCTGATGTTCGCCGGCCACGCGGCCTATCGTTTCAAGCAGGACCCGTTCTATTCGAACAACTTCACGCCCAGCGTGAAGCAGCTGGTCGATCGTATCCTGACGGGGGACTGACGCCGAAGACCTTGCGCGGGTGAGTGGCGCGGCCGCGCCTTCAGCCCCAGAGGCTGAAGGCGACGATGATCGGCAGCCAGGCCAGCAGGGCTAGGCCGATCCAGATCGCCAGCTTCGCGCGGGGCGAGAACACTTCCTGCGACCGCTGGTCCGCCGGGATCGTCACCTGGCCATGCAGTGCGGGCGAACGCAGCAGCAGCGCGCTGACGGTGGCGCGGCTGATCGGCGTAACGAATTCGCAGCCGTGGCGCGTGCCCGCTGTCCACACCACGACGGCCTCGGTGGCCGCGGCCGTTTCGGGCAGGCCGATGTCTACCACATCGCCTTCGTCCAGCGCGGTATCGCTTTCGAGCAGGAAGCCGCGTTCCGACAGGTCGAGCAGCCTGGCGTCGACGGGAGTACCCGCTGCGGTGACATTGGCTTCCACCGACAGCGTCAGGCGGCGTCGATGCGCGGTCCTCGCCTCGAGGGCGTCCGCCAATTTGTGCTGGACCATCACATCACTCCTTCGGAGAAGAGGTATCAATGGCCGGTAAAAGAATCGTTATCGATCAGCAGGGTATGAAGCAAAATCGGCATCGGCGGTGATTTGGGGACGATGACCCGAACGTCCGGGGAAATCCCGGCTGTCCGCCGTCAGTCCATTTCCCACGCCCGTTCGCCGTGGCTGGTCAGGTCCAGCCCGTCGCGTTCCTCGTCTTCGGTGACGCGCATCGGGATCACCATCGAGACCATCAGGGCAGCGATGGTGGTGGCAAAGGCGCTCCAGATCGCCACGATGCCCACGCCGCCGACCTGCCCGACGATCTGGCGCGCCATGCCCATGCCATCGGCATAGCCGGTGCCGCCCAGCGCCGGCGAGATGAACACCGCGAGCAGGATCGATCCGAGCATGCCGCCAACGCCATGCACGGCGAAAACGTCAAGCGAATCATCGATATGGAGCTTGTGCTTCACAAGCAGGATCATCGGATAGCAGACCGCCGCGGCGGCAACGCCGAGCAGCATCGCCGCACCCGGCGCGATGAAGCCGGCGGCCGGCGTCACCGTGGCGAGGCCGGCGATCGCGCCGGTGGCGAAGCCCACCGAGGTGGGTTTGCCCACGGTCAGCTTTTCGATCAGCAGCCAGGCCAGCGCGGCCGCGCTGGCGGCGGCGTGGGTGTTGATGATGGCGGAGGCCGCGTCGTCGTTGGCGGCCAGCGCCGAGCCGCCGTTGAAGCCGAACCAGCCCACCCACAGCAGCGCCGCGCCCGCCAGCGTCAGCGCGGGGCTGTGCGGCAGCATCAGCGACTTGGGAAAGCCGTTGCGCTTGCCCAGCAGCATCGCAACGACCAGCGCCGAGACGCCAGCCGTGGTGTGAACCACGATGCCGCCGGCGAAATCCAGCGTGCCGAGCTTGGTCGCCAGCCAGCCGCCGCCCCAGATCCAGTGTGCGACGGGCGCATAGACGATCAGGCTCCACAACGCCGAAAAGGCGACGACCCAGCCGAACCGCGCGCGATCGACCCAGGCGCCGACCATCAGCGCGGGGGTGATCAGCGCGAAGCACATCTGGAACAGGGCGAACGCGCTTTCGGGCACGCCATAGCTGCCGCGCACGTTACCGAGGTTCAGCAGCATCCAGGCGTTGCCGGCGCCGATCCAGCCGTTGGTCACTTCGCCGAAGGCCAGCGTATAGCCGGCGGCGATCCACAGCAGGGAGGCAACGGCGATGATCGCGCCGGTCTGCACCATCACGGCGAGGAAGCCCTTGGCGCGTACCAGGCCGCCGTAGAACAGGGTGAGGCCTGGCGCGGCCATCATTAGCACCAGTGCCGAAGCCGCGAGAAGCCAGGCGGTATCGCCGCTGTCGGCGGAATCGAGCGTAGTGGCGGTTTGGGCCTGCGCCAACGCCGGGATGGCCGATGTTGCGGCCATCGCGGCCGTTGCCAGAAACTTGCGCACTCTTGCCCCTCCGTCCGCGCTTGCGGTTATGCGGTGTCCGTTCAAGCCCCTAGGCGAAGCGCATGGTCCTGTACAGGCAGAGCAGGCGATGGCGCCGGATCGGCGGCGTCAGGCCCAGCCTTCCAGCACCTGGTCAGGCGGGCGGTGGCCGTCGGCCCAGAAGCGGATGTTGGCCATGACCTTTTCGCCCGATGCGATGCGGCCCTCGAACGTGGCGCTGCCCATGTGCGGCAGGATCGCCACGTTGTGGTGCGCCAGCAGGCGCGGATCGACCTGCGGCTCGTGTTCGAACACGTCGAGCCCCGCGCCGCCAATGCGCCCTGCCACCAGTGCTTCGATCAGCGCCTGTTCGTCCACGATCTGCCCGCGCGCGGTATTGATGAGGTAGGCTTCGGGCTTCATCAGCGCGATCCGCCGGGCATCGAGCAGGTGGTGCGTTTCGGGCGAGGCCGGGCAGTGCAGCGACAGGATGTCCGCATCGCCAATCAGCGTGTCGAGATCGCCTACGTAGCGTGCGCCCAGCATGGTTTCGAGCGCTTCGGGCAGGCGGTGCCGGTTGTGATAGGCCACCTGCAGGCCGAAGGCGCGGGCGCGGTGCGCCACCGCCTGGCCGATCCGGCCCATGCCGATGATGCCCAGCGTCTTGCCGTTGAGCCGGTGGCCAAGCAGCGTGGAAGGCGCCCAGCCTTCCCACTTGCCGGCGCGCAGGATGCGGCCGCCGTGATTCAGTCGCCGCGCGACGGAAATGATCAGCGCCAGCGTCATGTCCGCCGTATCGTCGGTGAAGACGCCGGGCGTGTTGGTCACGATGATCTTGCGGGCGCGCGTGGCGGCGAGGTCGATGTGTTCGATCCCCGCGCCGAAATTCGCGATCAGCCCCAGGCGTTCGCCCGCTTCGGCGATCATCCCGGCGTCGATCGTGTCGGTCACGGTCGGCACCAGCACGTCGCAGGATTGCATCGCGGCGACGAGCTCGTCGCGCGTCATCGCCCGGTCGTCGGCGTTCAGCGTTACGTCGAACAGTTCGCGCATCCGCTGTTCGGTTTCCGGCAGCAGGCGGCGGGTGACGATGACCGAGGGCTTCCCTTCGATCCGGCGTTTGACGGCTTCGTGCGCGGTGCGCGCGCCGGCGGCGGTCTGGTGCGTTGGCATGATCGTATCGCTATGCCTGCCGGACGGGGATGGTCAAGCGCGTGGTTGCCCTGTCGTGCCAATGCTGTATCGCTTTGCCGGCAAGGTGTTGTCGAATTTGGTTTGGGGTTTCCGTGTCGTGCGTGCCGTGAAGTATGTCCTGCCCTGCGTTCTTGCCGTGTCCGCCGGTCTTTCCGGCCAAGCCGCGCGCGCGGACGATGGCGGCGCCCCGTACTGGGTTTCGCTGCGCAAGGATGAATCGAACATGCGCGTCGGGCCGGGCCGGGAATACCGGATCAACTGGACCTACGTGCGCAAGGGGCTGCCGATGAAGGTGCTGCGCGTGATGGGCGGCTGGCGGCTGGTGGAAGACCCGGACGGTTCGCGCGGGTGGATGCTGGCCCAGTTCCTGGCGCGCACGCACACCGGCATGATCAAGGGCGGCGTGACCGAGATGCGCGAAAAGGCGGACGGTTCGGGCCGGCTGCTGTGGCGGCTGGCACCTGGAGTGGTGGGCACGATCGGCGATTGCGGCGCCGGCTGGTGCCAGTTCGATGTCGACGGCCGCAAGGGCTATGCCCAGCAAGCGGCCATATGGGGGGCAGGGGCACCGTAACGCCGGCGCCCGCCGCGTATCGTTTGCTAGCGCGGAGCGTAGGAAGCCCACCCCGCTGCGACTAACGCCGCCTCCGGCGGCGCAAGTCTCGCTCCCCTCCCGCAAGCGGGAGGGGGTGGGGGTGGGCAGGTCCGATCAGACCAGTTCGATCGCCAGCGCGGTGGCTTCGCCGCCACCGATGCACAGGCTGGCCACGCCTTTGGTCTTGCCGTGGCGCTTCAGCGCGCCGATCAGCGTGGTGACGATGCGCGTGCCACTGGCGCCGATCGGATGGCCCAGCGCGGTGGCGCCGCCGTGGACGTTGATCTTCTCGTGCGGGATGCCCAGGTCATGCATCGCGAACATCGCGACGCAGGCGAAGGCTTCGTTCACTTCGAACAGGTCGACATCGCCGATCGACCAGCCGGCGCGCTCCAGCACCTTGGTGATCGCGCCAACCGGGGCGACGGTGAAGTCCTTCGGCTCCTGCGCGTGCGCGGCAAGCGCCACGACCTTCGCCACCGGCTTCAGCCCTTCCGCATCGGCAACGCTCTGGCGGGTGATCACCACGGCGGCGGCGCCGTCGGAAATCGAGCTGGAGGTGGCGGCCGTGATCGTGCCGTCCTTGGCGAAGGCGGGCTTGAGCGTCGGGATCTTGTCCGGGCGGCCCTTGCCGGGCTGTTCGTCGGTATCGACCACGACATCGCCGCCGCGCGACTTCACGGTGACCGGCGCGATTTCGTCCACGAAGGCGCCTTCGGAAATGGCGGCCTGCGCGCGGCGCAGCGATTCGATCGCGTAGCCATCCTGCGCTTCGCGGGTCAGCTGGTATTCGTTGGCGGTATCCTGCGCGAACGTGCCCATCGCGCGGCCGGGTTCGTAGGCGTCTTCCAAGCCATCGAGGAACATGTGGTCGTAAGCGGTATCATGCCCGATGCGCGCGCCCGAACGGTGCTTCTTGAGCAGGTAGGGCGCGTTGGTCATGCTTTCCATGCCGCCGGCCACGATCACGTCGACGCTGCCCGAAGCCAGTGCCTCGGCGCCCATGATGACCGTCTGCATACCGGAGCCGCAGACTTTGTTGACGGTGGTCGCCTGCACGGACTTGGGCAGTCCGGCCTTGATCGCGGCCTGGCGCGCGGGCGCCTGGCCCAGCCCGGCGGGCAGCACGCAGCCCATGTAAACACGGTCGATCTTGTCGCCTGCCACGCCGGCGCGCTCGACGGCGGCCTTCACGGCGGTGGCGCCCAGGTCGGTGGCGGCGGCATCGGACAGCGCGCCCTGCATCGAACCCATCGGAGTGCGCGCGTAAGACAGGATAACGACCGGATCTGCGGCGGAAAACTGGGCCATGGCGATCACACTCCTTCAATGTGCAGGTCAGGAAAGACCCGGATATGGGGTCGGTCCGGGCGGGCGGCAACCGTCTGACGATCCGGTACGGTTCGTTGGCGGTTCCTCTGGCCACGATCGCGCCGGGGCTGGACTTGGCGGGGCCATACTGCCACGCCGCACTCATGGCAATCGAGCCGACGGGGGAGTCACGAACGCGTGGCATATGCCAGCCTGCCGCTGATCTGGTCCGCTTCGGCGATGCTGGGGGCGATCGTCGGGAGCTTCCTGGGCGCGGCGCTGGCGCGGTTGCCGGAGGGGCGTTCGATCGTGACCGGGCGGTCTGCCTGCGATCATTGCGGGCGAGCGCTCGGCCCGCTGGAACTGGTGCCGGTGATTTCGTGGATCGCGCAGCGCGGACGGTGTCGGCGCTGCGGCGGCGCGATCGGCGGCTGGCAACTGGGCTGCGAACTGGGCGGCGCGATGGTGGCGCTCGTTTCCGTGATGGCGATGCCCGATCGCACCGCGCTGGCCGCGATGGTGCTGGGCTGGCAGCTGCTGTTGCTGGCGCTGCTCGATCTGCGGCACTTCTGGCTGCCCTTGCCGCTGGTGGGGACGCTCGCCGGTTCGGGAGGCGCGCTGGCGCTGCTGCGCGGGGCGGTGGAGCGCGATAGCGGCCCGGTCCTGTGGGCCGGCGCGGGGGCGCTGGCCGGCTTCGGTATGCTCTGGCTGATCGCCGCCTATTACCGCCGGGTCCGTGGCCGCGAAGGCATGGGGGGAGGGGACCCGCTGCTGCTGGGCGCGATCGGCCTGTGGCTCGGGCCGGTGGGCACGGTGGCCACCCTGCTGGGCGGCAGCGTGATCGGGCTTCTCGCAACGGTTGCTTTGCTCGCGCGAGGCCGTAAGGTCTCGCGCCAAACGGCCATGCCGCTCGGAACCTGCCTTGCCCTTGCCGGCTGGCTGACCTTCCTGTGCCAGGGCTTCGGATAAATCGGACCGGCACAAGCGGTTCGGGGACGGGGATTGTGATGAACGAGACGAATCGCGCGGACATGCTGGCTGTCCTGGAACGCCAGCGTACGGCCTTCACGGCGGCGCGCCCGGAAGCGCTTTCGGTGCGACACGACCGGCTGGAGCGCTGCGCCACGCTGCTCAAGGAGCATGGCGAGGCGTTCGCCAAGGCGATGAGCGCCGATTTCGGCCACCGCAGCCACGAACAGTCCATGCTCACCGACATCATGCCCTCGGTCAGCATCGTGCGCTATTCGCAGAAGCGGATGAAACACTGGTCGCGTCCCGAAAAGCGCCACGTCAACTTCCCGCTGAACCTGCTCGGCGCGCGGGCGGAAGTGCGTTACGAGCCCAAGGGCGTGATCGGCATCGTCGCGCCGTGGAACTTCCCCGTCGGGCTGACCATGGCCCCGCTGGCGCAGGCCTTCGCTGCCGGCAATCGCGCGATGCTCAAGCCTTCGGAATTTACCGAGCGCACGTCTGAACTGATGCAGGAGCTGTTTCCGCGCTACTTCGCTGAAGAGGAAGTGGCGGTGGTTACGGGCGGGCCGGAGACCGGTCAGGCGTTCTGCGGGCTGCCGTTCGATCACCTGCTGTTCACCGGCGCGACGCCGATCGGCCGCCACGTGCTCCATGCCGCGGCCGACCACCTCGTTCCGGTCACGCTGGAACTGGGCGGCAAGTCGCCGACGATCTTCGGCCGCAGCGCGGACATCCAGCGCAGCGCCGAGCGGGTGGCGCTGGGCAAGATGATGAATGCGGGGCAGATCTGCCTGGCGCCGGACTACCTGATGGTGCCCGAGGAACTGGAGGACCGCGCCATCGCCGCCGTCGCCGCCGGGGTCAGCTCGATGTATCCGACGCTGCTGGCCAACGACGACTACACCTCGGTCATCAACCGCCGCCACCGCGATCGCCTGGTCGGGCTGGTGGAGGACGCGCGCGAGAAAGGCGCCGAGGCGATCGTCGTCAATCCGGGCGGCGAGGACTTCGCCGGCACCAACGGCAACAAGATGCCGCTGACCATCCTGCGCAACGTCAACGACGACATGCGCGTGATGCAGGAGGAAATCTTCGGTCCGGTCCTGCCGGTGAAAACCTATCGCGCAATCGACGAGGTGATCGACTACGTCAACGCGCACGATCGTCCGCTGGGGCTGTATTACTTCGGCCAGGACAAGGCCGAGGCGGAGAAGGTGCTGACCCGCACCATCTCGGGCGGGGTTACCGTCAACGACGTGATCTTCCACGTTTCCGCCGACGACCTGCCGTTCGGCGGGATCGGACCTTCGGGCATGGGCAGCTACCATGGCGTGGAAGGTTTCCGCACGTTCAGCCATGCGCGCGCGGTCTATCGTCAGCCGAAGGTCGATCTTGCGAAGTTGGCGGGGCTGCGGCCGCCCTACGGTGCTGCGACGCAGCGCACCCTGAAGATGCAACTTAAGTAAGCCCCGCATACGATCGCGGGAGGGCCGGAAACGGGGCTGCTATCGGCAGGGGAAGGCCAAAAGGGTGGAGAAACTGCCCTTGTGTGCGCTGCACGGCACTTGCGCGCGGGCGGCGTCGGGACTAGGGCGCGGAGCGAACACCAGCTAGGCGAGTCAGCCCCTTGGTCGATCTGTCACAATATCTGCCGATCCTGATCTTCCTCGGGATCGCTCTCGCGCTTTCCAGTGCCTTTGTGTTCCTGCCGATGGGCGTTTCCCGCTTGACGGGGACCTACAATCCGAACGCGGAAAAGCTCAGCGAGTACGAATGCGGCTTCCCCGCGTTCGAGGACCCGCGCAGCCAGTTCGACGTCCGGTTCTATCTGGTCGCGATCCTGTTCATCATCTTCGATCTGGAAGCGGCGTTCCTGTTTCCCTGGGCGGTCAGCCTCAAGGAAACCGGCTGGGCCGGCTGGTTCACGATGATGCTGTTCCTTGCGGAACTGGTCGTCGGGTTCGCCTATGCCTGGAAAAAGGGAGCGCTGGATTGGGAATGAGCAACATGGTCACCGCTCCGACTGTGCCGGGCACTGCCGCCGGCTCCGCCATCGCCGCGCCGGATCAGGCGTTCTTCGAAAGCCTCAATGCCGAGGTTTCGGACAAGGGTTTCCTCGTCACCTCGACCGAGGAGCTGTTCCAGTGGGCGCGCACCGGCTCGCTGTGGTGGATGACGTTCGGCCTTGCCTGCTGCGCGGTCGAGATGATCCACGTGAACATGCCCCGTTATGACATGGAACGCTTCGGCGTTGCCCCGCGCGCTTCCCCGCGCCAGTCGGACGTGATGATCGTGGCGGGCACGCTGTGCAACAAGATGGCTCCGGCGCTGCGCAAGGTCTATGACCAGATGTCGGACCCGAAGTACGTCATCTCGATGGGCTCGTGCGCCAACGGCGGCGGCTACTACCACTACAGCTATTCGGTGGTGCGCGGCTGCGATCGCATCGTGCCGGTCGACATCTACGTGCCTGGCTGCCCTCCCACCGCCGAGGCGCTGCTTTACGGCGTGATGCAGCTGCAGCGGAAGATCCGCCGCGTCGGCACGCTCGAGCGTTGAGGAGAAGGGCATGACGGTCGTTCATTCCGCCCCGCGCTTCACCTCGAACGAAGGCGTGCTGGACACGCTTTCGGCGGCGCTGGGCGCCATGCTGGTTTCGGCGAAGGAAGAGCATGGCGAAGTCCTGCTCACCGTCGCGCGCGATCGCGTGGAGGACGCGCTGCGTCTGCTGCGCGACGGGCACGAATACCAGCAGCTCATGGAAATCGCCGGCGTGGATTATCCGCAGCGGCCTGACCGTTTCGAGGTCTGCTACTGCCTGCTCTCGCTGACGAAGAACCATCGGATCATCGTCAAGGTTTCGACCGACGAGGCGACTCCGGTGCCGACGGTGACGACCCTTTGGCCTGTCGCCGGCTGGTACGAGCGCGAAGTGTACGACATGTTCGGCGTGCTGTTCGCCGGCCATCCGGACCTGCGCCGCATCCTCACCGACTACGGCTTCCAGGGGCATCCGTTCCGCAAGGACTTCCCGCTGACGGGCTATGTCGAACTGCGCTATTCCGAAGAGGACAAGCGCGTGGTCTATGAACCGGTCGAGCTTGCGCAGGATCTGCGCCAGTTCGACTTCATGAGCCCGTGGGAAGGCGCGGAATACGTGCTGCCGGGCGATGAAAAGGCGACGGCTTCGCCCGCGCCGGCCGCGCCGGCGCCCGCGCCCAAGGTCGATACGCCGAAGGTTACCGAGAAGCCCGCCGATACCGGCGCGGGCGACAAGGCCAATGCCGAGGCGGCGAAGCCGGTCGCAGGCGCGCCCAAGACGACGGCCAAGGACGAGCCCGGGGCTCCGGCAAAGACCGACCGCAAGGTTGAAGGAGACGGCGCATGAGCTTCCAGCTCGAAGAATCGCCGACCACCGGCGACGAGGTCATCACCAACTACACGATCAACTTCGGCCCCCAGCATCCGGCGGCGCACGGCGTGCTGCGCATGGTCATGGAGCTGGACGGCGAGATCATCGAACGGATCGATCCGCACGTCGGCCTGCTTCATCGCGGCACCGAAAAGCTGATCGAATACAAGACCTATACCCAGGCGCTGCCGTACTTCGACCGGCTCGACTACTGCTCGCCGCTGGGCATGGAGCACTCCTACGTGCTCGCGGTCGAAAAGCTGCTCAACCTCGAGGTGCCGCTGCGCGGTCAGTACCTGCGCGTGCTGTTCGCCGAACTGACGCGCATCTGCAACCACATGCTCAACATCGGCTCGCACGTCATGGACGTGGGCGCGATGACGCCGAACCTGTGGCTGTTCGAAATCCGCGAGGACTGTCTCAACTTCTTCGAACGCGCATCGGGCGCGCGGATGCATTCGGCCTGGTTCCGCCCCGGCGGCGTGCACCAGGACGTGCCGCTGAAGCTGCTGACCGACATCGGCGACTGGCTCGACACGCGCCTGCCGCAGCTGTTCGAGGACGCGATGAGCCTGCTGGTCGACAACCGCATCTTCAAGCAGCGCAACGTCGATATCGCGGTGGTCAGCAAGGAAGACGCGATCCGCTGGGGCTTCTCCGGCCCGATGATCCGCGGTTCGGGCATCGCGTGGGATCTGCGCAAGGCGCAGCCCTATGACGTCTATGACCGCATGGACTTCGAGATTCCCGTCGGCACCAGCGGCGATTGCTATGATCGTTTCATGGTGCGCGTGGAGGAAGTCCGCCAGTCCGCGCGGATCATGAAGCAGTGCCTGGCCGAAATGCCCGAAGGTCCGGTCAGCTCGACCGACCGCAAGGTGGTCCCGCCCAAGCGCGGCGAGATGAAGAGCTCGATGGAATCGCTGATCCATCACTTCAAGCTCTATTCGGAAGGCTTCCACGTTCCGGCCGGCGAAGTCTATGTCGCCACCGAAAGCCCCAAGGGCGAATTCGGCGTCTATCTCGTCTCGGACGGCAGCAACAAGCCGTACCGCTGCAAGATCCGGCCGACCGCGTTCAGCCACCTTCAGGCGATGGACTTCATGTGCAAGGGCCACATGCTGCCCGACGCGACCGCGATCCTTGGCGCCATCGACGTGGTGTTCGGGGAGTGCGACCGTTGAGCAACGTCGATACGGCCAAGGCGATGATCGCGGCCTATAACGCGCAGGACGTGGATACCTACGTCTCCTACATGACCGACGACGCCTGCGAGGCGAACTATCGCGGGGATGTGGTGCGCGAGGGCAAGGAAGGCACGCGTTCCGGCCTTGCCGCCGCGTTCGCCCGCTGGCCGCAGAACCATGCCGAGATCCGCGACGCGCAGGCGATCGGCAACTACGTGCTGATGCGCGAACACGTCACGCGCGGCCCCGCCACCGACGGGTCGGCGCTGGTCGAACCGTTCGACGTGATCGCAGTCTATACTTTCGAGGGCGAAAACTGCTCTCGGGTGGAGTTTATTCGCTGATGGCTGACCGCTACATCGAACCGGATACCCCGGAACTGCGCGCCCGCTGGGGCGCCTTTGCCTGGACTGCCGAGAACGCGGAGAAGGCGAAGGAGATCGTGGCGCGCTATCCCGAAGGGCGGCAGCGCTCGGCGGTGATGCCGCTGCTCGATCTGGCCCAGCGGCAGGTCGGCGCGGAACTGAACACGCAAGGCTGGCTGCCGATCCCGGTGATGGAATATGTCGCCGCCTATCTCTCCATGCCGATCATCCGCGTGGTCGAGGTCGCGACGTTCTACACGATGTACAACATCGCCCCGATCGGCCGCTTCCACGTGCAGGTCTGCGGCACCACGCCGTGCATGTTGCGCGGGTCGGACGACATCATCGCCGCCTGCAAGAAGCGCGGGATGAAGGCCGGGCATATCACCGATGACGGCCTGTGGTCGTTCACCGAGGTCGAATGCATGGGCAACTGCGCCTCGGCCCCGATGGTCCAGATCAACGACGACAACTACGAGGATCTGACCCCCGCCGATATGGACCGCATCCTCGACGAACTGGCGGCGGGCAAGCAGCCGAAGACCGGCACGCAGCTTCCCGGCCGCCACACGGTGGAACCGGCCGGCGCGCTCAGCAACCTGACCGCGATGGTCAGCGAAAACCACGATTATCGGGGGGAATGGTAAGCCATGGCTCTCGCCGACAAGGACCGCATCTTCACCAACGTCTACGGCTACCAGCCGTGGAACCTGCCCGCCGCGCAGGCGCGCGGGGACTGGGACAACACCAAGGCGCTGCTCGAACGCGGGCAGGACGGCATCATCGAGGAAATCAAGGCGTCCGGCCTGCGCGGCCGTGGCGGCGCGGGCTTCCCCACCGGCATGAAGTGGTCCTTCATGCCCAAGGAATCGAAGGACGGCCGGCCCAGCTTCCTCGTCATCAACGCCGACGAATCCGAGCCGGGTTCGTGCAAGGACCGCGAGATCATCCGCCACGATCCGCACAAGCTGCTGGAAGGCGCGCTGGTGGCCGGCTTCGCGATGCGCGCGCGGGCGGCCTACATCTACATTCGCGGCGAATACATCCGCGAGGCCGAAACGCTGTTCGCCGCGCGGGACGAGGCTTATGCCGCCGGCCTGCTGGGCAAGAACGCCTGCGGGTCGGGCTATGACTTCGACGTCTTCGTCCACCGCGGCGCGGGCGCCTACATCTGCGGTGAAGAAACCGCGATGATCGAAAGCCTGGAAGGCAAGAAGGGGCAGCCGCGCCTCAAGCCGCCGTTCCCGGCCGGCGCGGGCCTCTATGGCTGCCCGACCACGGTCAACAACGTCGAATCGATCGCGGTCGCGCCCACGATCCTGCGCCGTGGCGCCTCGTGGTTCTCCTCGTTCGGGCGCGAAAACAACAAGGGCACCAAGCTCTTCCAGATCAGCGGGCACGTCGAACGGCCCTGCGTGGTCGAGGAAGAGATGTCGATCCCGTTCAGCGAACTGATCGAAAAGCACTGCGGCGGCATCCGTGGCGGCAAGGACAACCTGCTCGCCGTGATCCCCGGCGGTTCCTCCGTCCCGCTGGTCCCGGCCGCGGAAATCTGGGACGCGCCGATGGACTTCGACGGCTTGCGCGCGCTCGGCTCGGGCCTTGGCACCGCCGCCGTGATCGTGATGGACAAGTCCACCGACATCGTCCGCGCGATCGCCCGCCTGTCGCACTTCTACAAGCACGAAAGCTGCGGCCAGTGCACGCCGTGCCGCGAAGGGACCGGCTGGATGTGGCGCGTGATGGAGCGTCTGCGCACGGGCGATGCGGCGGTCGAGGAAATCGACATGCTGTTCAACGTGACCAAGCAGGTCGAAGGCCACACCATCTGCGCCCTGGGCGATGCGGCCGCCTGGCCGATCCAGGGCCTGATCCGCCACTTCCGCCCCGAACTGGAACGCCGGATCGCCGAACACGGCGCCGTGCGGGAGGCGGCGGAGTGAGGCTAAGCGCCCCATCTTTTGTATTGATGTTTTTGGGAGGGGTGATCCTGCCCTCTGGAGGGGCTGTCGCGCGTATTCAAGAAACTGGCGACGATCCGATCAAACTCGGCGAGTGCGTCATGCGCATGGCGCGGCCACTCGCAACGGCCGTTGCGTTGTCAATTCCCGGCTCCGCTGAGGAAAATAGACTGTTTGCGGAGTTGAATTCGACAATTCTAAATTGCAAAGGCGCTCCTTCCGGAGCCATGAGTATCGATCAGAAATCGCTGTTTATGGGGGCAATTTCTTCAAGGATCCTTGCGCCGGTAACTGTGTACCACAGTGGCTGGAGTGGCA
>MEGD01000004.1:0-6055 GCA_001725355.1 Novosphingobium sp. SCN 66-18 | reverse complement strand
AAGGCTATCCATTGCGGTCGGCAATGGCGAAGTGCCTTGTCTTCGTAGACACCAACAACGCCTTTCGCTTCATCAAGAGTCGGAGCGGCTCTAACAGTGAAAAAAAGCTTGCCTCTGCGCTAACGCCTTCGCTTACGCGGTGTGTTGATAAGGGGGTAAACCTCTCGATGTCCTTGCAGGCTCTGCGTGCAGAAACCACGCGCGCCTTTGCCCGCTACGTGTGTGCACCGAACGATCCACCTGCCTCAGGCAAGGTTGGTGATGGGAAACCTGACTAATGCCCAAGCTCAAAGTCGACGGCGTAGAACTCGAAGTTCCGGCAGGCGCTACTGTCCTGCAGGCGTGCGAGCTGGCCGGCAAGGAAATCCCGCGCTTCTGCTACCACGAACGGCTGAGCATCGCCGGCAATTGCCGCATGTGCCTGGTCGAAGTGAAGCCCGGACCGCCGAAGCCGCAGGCGTCGTGCGCGCTGCCGGCCGCGGAGGGGCAGGAAATCCGCACCGACAGCGAGATGGTCAAGAAGGCGCGGGAAGGGGTGATGGAGTTCCTCCTCATCAACCACCCGCTCGATTGCCCGATCTGCGACCAGGGCGGCGAATGTGACCTGCAGGACCAGTCGGTGGCCTATGGCCGTGGCGGTTCGCGCTATCACGAGAGCAAGCGCGCGGTTACCGAGAAGTACATGGGGCCGCTCATCAAGACGGTGATGACGCGCTGCATCCACTGCACCCGCTGCGTGCGCTTCTCCGAAGAGATCGCCGGCGTGGACGAGATCGGCGCGCTCTATCGCGGCGAAAGCACCCAGATTTCGACCTATCTGGAGCACGCGGCGAAGCACGAGCTTTCCGCCAACGTGATCGACCTGTGCCCGGTCGGCGCGCTGACCAGCCGGCCCTATGCCTTCGAGGCGCGCCCTTGGGAGCTGAAGAAGACGCTGTCGATCGACGTTTCGGACGCGGTGGGCGCCAATATCCGGCTCGACAGCCGGGGCCGCGAAGTGCTGCGCGCCCTGCCGCGCGTGAACGACGACGTGAACGAGGAATGGCTGTCCGACCGTGGCCGCTACATGGTCGATGGCCTTACCCGCCGCCGGCTCGACAAGCCGTGGCTGCGCCGTGACGGCAAGCTGCAGGCCGCAAGCTGGGCCGAAGCTTTCGACGCCATCGCCCGGATTAATCCTGGCTCGTCGGTCGCGGTGATCGCGGGCGATCAGGTCGATTGCGAAACGATGTTCGCGGCGAAGAAGCTCGCCGGCGCGCTGGGTTCCTCGCTGCTCGAAGGCCGCCAGACGGGCATGACCTATGACACGTCGAACCTGGCGGCGGTGAATTTCAATTCCACGCTGGCCGGGATCGAGGACGCCGACGCGATCCTGATCGTGGGCAGCCAGATCCGCGACGAGGCCCCGCTGCTCAACGTCCGCCTGCGCAAGGCGGTGAAGAAGGGCGCGAAGGTCTTCATCATCGGCCCCGCATGGGAACCGACTTATCCGGCGACCTTCCTGGGCGACGATGCCGCCGCGCTGAACGATCTGCCGGCCGACGTGGCCGACGTGTTCGCCAAGGCGGCCAAGCCGGCGATCATTATCGGCGGTGCCGGCCTTGCCAAGGGCGCGCGCGAGGCGGGCCTGGCCTTCGCCGAAAAGTTCAACCTGGTGCGAGAAGGCTGGAACGGCTTCAACGTGGTCCACATGGCGGCCGCGCGCATGGGCGGGCTGATGCTGGGCTATGCGCAGAAGGGTGGCCTTGCCGATCTCGTCGCGGCCAAGCCCAAGCTGGTGATCTCGCTCGGCGCGGACGAAGTGGACTGGACCCAGTTCGCGGGCAGCATGATCGTCCACATCGGCCATCATGGCGACAAGGCGGCCCATGCCGCCGACGTGATCCTGCCGGGCGCTGCCTACAGCGAGAAGGACGGCACCTACGTCAACACCGAAGGCCGCGTGCAATATGCCGAAAAGGCCGTCTTCGCGCCGGGCGACGCGCGCGAGGACTGGAGCATCCTGCGAGCCATGGCGGATGCGCTGAAAGTCTCGGTCGGGTTCGACAGCTTCGACCAATTGCGCGGCTCCATGATCGCGGAAGTTCCGGCACTGGGCGCCGAGGGACTGGCCGACTACGGCGCGCTGCCCGCCGCTCCCGCCGGGGCGAAGGCGGAAGGCGTGATCGCCGGCTACCCGATCAAGGATCGTTACCTCACCAACGCGATCTGCCGCGCCAGCCCCACTTTGCAGCGCTGCTCGGCCGAACTGCTCCATGGTGAAAGCTTCGCGGAGGCGGCCGAGTGAGCACTTCCAACACCATTGCCCGTCATGCCAGCGAAGGCTGGCATCTCTCTCCGGATGGCGCTTCGCCTGAGGCACGAGACCCCGGCCTGCGCTGGGGTGACGGCTTGAGGGAGCCGTCATGACCGCTTTCTTTCAGGGACTGGGCCTGCCTTACGAATGGGCCTGGGCGATCTCGACCATCTGCGGGATTCTGCTGATCGCGCTGCCGCTGATGCTCGGCGTGGCGATGATCATCTATGCCGATCGCAAGATCTGGGCCGCCATGGCGCTGCGCCGCGGCCCCAACGTGGTTGGCCCGTTCGGCCTGCTGCAGTCGTTCGCGGACGGCCTCAAGGTCATGCTGCAGGAAACGATCATTCCTTCGGCGGCCAACAAGGGCCTGTTCCTGATCGCGCCGATCATCACCTTCACCGTGGCGCTGATGGCCTGGGCGGTGATCCCGTTCAATTCGGGCGCGATCCTCGCCAACATCAACGTCGGCCTGCTCTACGTCCTCGCGATCTCGTCGCTGGGGGTTTACGGCACGATCATCGCCGGCTGGTCCTCGAACTCGAAGTACCCGTTCTTCTCGGCCATGCGCGCGTCGGCGCAGATGATCTCCTATGAAGTCTCGATCGGCTTCATCCTGATCTGCGTGGTGCTGTGGTCCGGCTCGTTCAACATGAACGAGATCGTCAAGGCGCAGCAGGGCCACGTGCTGGGGCTGTTTAACGGCTTCGTGTTCAACCCGCTGCTGTTCCCGATGTGGGTGATGTTCCTGATCTCCGGCATGGCGGAAACACAGCGCGCCCCGTTCGATCTGACCGAGGCGGAATCGGAACTCGTCGCCGGGTATCAGACCGAATATTCGTCGATGGCTTTCGCGCTCTACTGGCTGGGCGAATACGCCAACGTGCTGCTGATGTGCGCGCTCAACGCCACGCTGTTCTGGGGCGGATGGCTGCCGCCGCTCGACATTCCGGTGCTCTATCTGGTGCCGGGCGTCGTGTGGGTGCTGCTCAAGATCCTGTTCTTCTTCTTCATCTTCAGCTGGGTGAAGGCGACCGTACCCCGGTATCGCTATGACCAGCTGATGCGTCTGGGCTGGAAGGTGTTCCTGCCTGTCTCGCTGCTGTGGGTGTTCCTCGTCAGCGGCTACCTGATGCTTACGGGGCATTTCTCATGACCGTCGGACAGCTCATCAAGAGCTTTACCCTGTGGGAGTTCGTGAAGGCGCACTGGCTGACCTTGAAGTATTTCTTCAAGACCAAGGCGACGATCAACTACCCGTTCGAGAAGAACCCGCTTAGCCCGCGCTTCCGTGGCGAACACGCGCTGCGCCGCTATCCCAATGGCGAGGAGCGCTGCATCGCGTGCAAGCTGTGCGAGGCGGTGTGCCCGGCGCAGGCGATCACGATCGAAGCGCAACCACGCGAGGACGGCAGCCGCCGCACCACGCGCTACGACATCGACATGACCAAGTGCATCTTCTGCGGCTTCTGCCAGGAAGCCTGTCCGGTCGATGCCATCGTCGAAGGGCCGAACTTCGAATACGCGACCGAAACGCGCGAGGAACTGCTTTACGACAAGGCCAAGCTGCTGGCGAACGGCGACAAGTGGGAGCGCGCGATCGCTGCCAACCTTGAAGCCGACGCACCGTACCGGTAGGGGGCGCGAAACCATGATCCAGGCATTTGCCTTCTACCTCTTCGCGACGCTCATGATCGTTTCGGGCGCCGTCACGATCCTGGCCCGCAACCCGGTCCATTCGGTTCTCTGGCTGATCCTGGCGTTCTTCAACGCCGCCGGCCTGATGATCCTGGTGGGGGCGGAATTCATCGCGATGCTGCTGGTCATCGTCTATGTCGGCGCGGTCGCGGTGCTGTTCCTGTTCGTGGTCATGATGCTCGACATCGACTTCGCCGAACTGCGCGCCGGGTTCGTCCGAAACTTCCCGCTGGGGATGATCCTCGCGCTGGTGTTGCTGTGCGAACTGGTGCTGGGCATCGGCGCCTACCGCGCCGGCGCGATGCAGCTTGGCACGTCGGACGGGACGGCCGCGCCGCTGGCCGGGGCATCCAATATCGAATCCATCGGTGCGCTGCTCTACACGCGCTACCTGTTCCTGTTCGAAGCGGCGGGCATCCTGCTGCTGGTGGCCCTGATCGGCGCCATCGTGCTGACGCACCGTCAGCGTGGCGGGGTGCGCGGCCAGAACGTGGCGAAGCAGGTGGCGCGCCGTCCGGAAGAGGCGACCATCAACGTGAAGCCGGAAGTGGGCAAGGGGGTCAGCCTCTAATGATCGGCATCGAACACTATGTCGTCGTCAGCTCGATCATGTTCGTGCTCGGCGTGCTCGGCATCTTCCTCAACCGCAAGAACGTCATCATCATCCTGATGGCGATCGAGCTGATCCTGCTGTCGGTGAACCTCAACCTGGTCGCCTTCAGCGCCTTCCTGCACGATCTTGTCGGCCAGGTCTTCGCGATGTTCGTGCTGACCGTGGCAGCGGGCGAGGCGGCGATCGGCCTTGCGATCCTGGTCATCTACTTCCGTGGCCGCGGCACCATTGCCGTCGACGACGTCAACCGGATGAAGGGCTGAGTACGCGACCATGTCTGCCATCCACATCATCGTCTTCCTGCCGCTGCTGGCGGCGATCATCGCCGGGCTGGGCAACAAGCAGCTTGGCAATGTTCCCGCCAAGGTGGTGACGACCGGCGCGCTGTTCATCTCGTGCGCGCTGTCGTGGCCGATCTTCCTGTCGTTCCTGTCGGGCCATGCCGAGGCGCACGTCTCGCCGGTGCTGCACTGGGTGACCTCGGGCAATCTCGATTTCGCCTGGGCGCTGCGCGTCGATACGCTGACGGCGGTCATGCTGGTGGTCATCACCAGCGTCTCCGCGCTCGTGCACCTCTATTCGTGGGGCTACATGAGCGACGAGCCGGACCAGCCGCGCTTCTTCGCGTATCTGTCGCTGTTCACGTTCGCCATGCTGATGCTGGTGACGGCCGACAACCTGGTGCAGATGTTCTTCGGCTGGGAAGGCGTGGGCCTTGCCTCGTACCTGCTGATCGGCTTCTGGTTCCGCAAGCCCAGCGCCAACGCCGCCGCGATGAAGGCCTTCGTGGTCAACCGCGTGGGTGACCTTGGCTTCATGATGGGCATCTTCGGCACCTTCCTGGTGTTCGGCACGGTTTCCATTCCCGCGATCCTCGAAGCCGCGCCGGGCATGGCCGGATCGACCATCGGCTTCCTGGGGCACCGCTTCGATACGATGACGGTGCTGTGCCTGCTGCTGTTCATCGGCGCGATGGGCAAGTCGGCGCAGCTTGGCCTGCACACCTGGCTGCCGGACGCGATGGAAGGCCCGACCCCGGTTTCGGCGCTGATCCACGCCGCGACGATGGTCACCGCCGGCGTGTTCATGGTCTGCCGTCTTTCGCCGATGTTCGAAACCAGCCCGACGGCGCTGGGCTTCGTGACCTTCATCGGCGCGGCGACCTGCTTCTTCGCGGCGACGATCGGCACCACGCAGACCGACATCAAGCGCGTGATCGCCTATTCGACCTGTTCGCAGCTGGGCTACATGTTCTTCGCGGCGGGCGTCGGCGCCTATGGCGCGGCGATGTTCCACCTGTTCACGCACGCCTTCTTCAAGGCGCTGCTGTTCCTGGGCGCGGGCTCGGTGATCCACGCGATGCACCACGAACAGGACATGCGCTATTACGGCGGCCTGCGGAAGCACATCCCGATCACCTTCTGGGCGATGACGGCGGGCACGCTGGC
>MEGD01000003.1:198631-199386 GCA_001725355.1 Novosphingobium sp. SCN 66-18 | reverse complement strand
CAGCGCCTTGCTCACGCTGACCGGCAACAGGAGTTTCGGCGGCACCCTTAGCAGCAACGGCACGGGCGGGCTTCTCATCACGAATGGCGCGAACGTCGCGTGGGGGGGCGCCACCACTCTCAGCGCCCTCGACGGCAGCTTGAGCGTGACCGGTGGCTCGATCGCCACCTCGGGCGGCGCGACGACACTGGGCCGCAACACGCTGCTGATCGATGGCACCAATTCGGTGTTCAGCACCACCGCGCTGTCGTCGTCCATTCTTGGCGCCGGCTCGGGCATCGTCAACGTCGCGAACGGCGGCACGCTCCGGCTCACGGCCGGGAACCTGACCATGCGGGCGCTTGGCGGCGGCACCGCCATTTCCGCGCTCCGCATCTCCGGCATGAACTCCTTGGTCGATGTCTCTGGCGGTCTTCTGGGCGCCAACGCAGCGGCCGCCAACATCTTCGAAGCCACCATCAGCGCCGGCGCCACGTTGCGCACGGCAGGCGCCAGCCAGATCGGCATCGCGACCAGCACGCAGCCGCTCGCTGTCACCATCACCGGCGCCGGCTCGAACTGGACCAGCACCGGATCGCTGGCGATGACCGCCGGCACCTTTACTCTGGACCAGGGCGGCGCGGCAAGCTTCGCCAGCGCCAGCTTCGGCGCTTCGGGCACACCCACGACTGTCAGCGTCACGGGCATTGGCTCCAGCCTGGCCACCACCAGCGGCGATCTGGTGCTCGGCAGCGGCACGGGGATCGGCTCGCTCG
>MEGD01000003.1:0-198626 GCA_001725355.1 Novosphingobium sp. SCN 66-18 | reverse complement strand
TGCTCGTTGGCGCCGGCTCGACGGTCGCCCTTTCAGGCGGATCGGCCCGTGTTGGCGGCAACCTTGTCGTCGGTACGGCTTCGGGCAACGGCGCGCTGACGCTGGCCAATGGCAGTTCGGTCGACGTGACCGGCAACCTCGTCCTCGGCACCGGTGCCGGCATGGGCGAGCTTGTCCTTGCCAGCGGCAACACGGTGAACGTCGGCGGCTCCCTGATCCTGGCCGACAACACGGGTGCGACGGGCATCCTGAGCATCGGTGCCGCCGACGGATCGACAACGCCGGACGCGCCAGGCGCGTTCACCGCAACGACGCTCGCCTTCGGCAGTGCGGGCTCGATCCTGAACTTCAACCACGATGCCGCCGACTACGTCTTCGCCGCCGCTATCTCGGGCGCGGGTACGATCAATCAGCGCGCGGGTGACACCAACCTGACCGGCGACAGCAGCGTCTTCACCGGCATCACCAATGTCTCGGGCGGCAGGCTGCGGGTGAACGGCACGCTGGGCGACGCAACGAGCGCGGTCAACGTGCTGAACGGCGGCACGCTGGGCGGCGCGGGCACGGTCGGTGGCAGCGTGAGCGTTGACGACGGCACGATCGCGCCGGGCAACAGCCCCGGCACGCTCACCATTGCCGGCAACCTCAGCCTCACCGGTGCGTCGCTGCTCGATTACGAGTTCGGCCATTCGGATGTGGTCGGTGGCCCGCTCAACGATCTCACCCAGGTCGGCGGCGACCTGACGCTCGACGGCACGATCAACGTCACTGTCACGCCGGGTGGCAGCTTCGATCCCGGCCTGTACCGCGTGATCGGCTATGCCGGATCGCTCACCGACAACGGCCTGGCCGTCGGCACCGTGCCGGGCGGCAGCCTGGTGGAGGTCCAGACATCGATCCTCGGCCAGGTCAACCTGGTCAATCATGCCGGCATCGACGTCAATTTCTGGGATGGCGGCACGGCAAACGACGGCGTGGTCAGCGGTGGCAGCGGTCTGTGGCAAGGGGCGGGCGGCAACAGCCACTGGACGCTGATCGACGGCACCCTCAACACCGCCTACCCCAGCGACGCATTCGCGATCTTCTCGGCGGCGGCCGGCACGGTGACGGTGGATGCCAGCCTGGGCGCAGTGAATGCATCAGGCCTCCAGTTCGCCAGCGACGGCTATGTGATCACTGGCGATGCGATCGGACTCACGGGATCGCAATCGGTGATCCGCGTGGGCGATGGCACCACTGCGGGCGCCGGCTTCACCGCGACGATCGCCGCGAACCTGACCGGCGCCGGCGATCTGTTCAAGACCGACCTCGGCACGCTGGTGCTGACCGGTTCCAGCAGCATTGCCGGCGATACGTATGCCCGGTCGGGTTTGTTGCAGATATCCGGCGGGGGCACCCTCAGCAACGTTAACGGCCTGGTCGGTCCCTATGCCGGCGATCAGGCGACCGTCACGGTGACCGGCGTCGGCTCGGCGTGGAACAACAGCGGCGATCTGTGGGTCGGCTATGATGGCACCGGCACCCTGAACGTCACCAATGGCGGCCAACTCACCAGCGCAACCGGGACGCTCGGGGTGAGTGCCGGGAGCATCGGCAATGCGGTCGTCAGCGGCGCGGGTTCTTCATGGCAGAATGGCGGGCGGATCACCCTTGGCCTGAGCGGAACGGGCAATCTGCGCATCGAGGCCGGCGCCACGGTTTCGAGTGACGATGCCATCGTCGGCGAATCCACGCTGGGCAATGCCGTGATCACCGGCGCGGGCTCGTCCTGGAGCAACGCGGGGCAGCTGACCATCGGCAGCTATGCGGCCGGAACCCTGCGCATCGAGGACGGCGCAACCGTCACCAGCAACCAGGGCTATATCGGCGCCGGCCCCGGTTCCGATGGCAATGTCATCGTCACGGGCGCGGGATCGAGCTGGCAGGTATCGGCCTACAACATCATCGTGGGGCATAATGCGACGGGTTCGCTGGCGATCGAGAACGGTGCGCTGGTCCACGCCGGGGGCGGAGTCCTTCTGGGCACGTTCGCGGGCTCTAGCGGCACCTTGACGATGCAGGGAACGGCGGCCGACCGCGCGGTGCTGGAAACCTCCGGCATCCAGGCCGGCCTCGGCACCGTGAACCTTGTCTTGGACGGCGCCCTGCTGCGCGCCACTGCCGATACGGGCGCGTTCTTCAGCGGCTTCGATGGCCAGGACATCACGCTCGGCGCCAACGGACTCGCCTTCGACACCGGCAGCCACGCCATCGTCGCCTCCCCGAATTTCATCGGGGCGGGCGGGCTGATCAAGGACGGCGCCGGGGTGCTCGTCCTGAGCGGGGACAGCAGCTATGGCGGTGGCACCACCATCAACGCCGGCATCCTCCAGATCGGTGCCGGCGGCACGACCGGCAGCATCACCGGCGATGTCGTCGACAATGGCGATCTGTCGTTCAATCGCTCGGACGCCGTGAGCTTCGGCGGGCTCATCTCCGGCAGCGGCTCGGTCACCCAATTCGGGCCTGGCACTCTCACCCTGACGGGCACCAACAGCTATACCGGCGCGACCAATGTCGGCAATGACGGCACGTTGCTGATAAACGGCGACCAGTCGGCAGCTACGGGGCTCACCACCGTGGCGGCGACGGCGACTCTGGGCGGCACCGGCATCATCGGCGGAAGCGTCGATATGAGCGCGGGCGGCACGCTGGCTCCGGGCAGAGGCGGCGCCGGCACGCTCACCATCCTTGGCGGACTGACCCTGTCGCCGGGTTCGACGCTTGCCTACGAATTCGGCGCAGCCAATTCCGTGGGCAACCCGCTGAACGACGTGGTCAATGTCGGCGGCAACCTCGTCCTCGATGGCACGATCAATGTCAGCCAGACCGCCGGCGGCCTCTTCGACGTCGGCGTCTACCGGGTGTTCAACTATGGCGGCACCCTCGTCGACAACGGGTTGGCGCTCGGTGCTCTGCCCGCCGGCAGCCATGTCACGGTGCAGACGTCGATCGCCGGCCAGGTGAACCTAGTCAACTCCGCCGGCCTCGCGCTCAACTTCTGGGACGGCGCCGCCGGCCCCAAGAGCAACGGCACGATCGATGGCGGCAACGGCGTCTGGCAGAGCGGCACCGGCAACGACAATTGGGCCAACGCCTCGGGCACGGTCAACGGCTCCTACAGCGATGGCGCCTTCGCGGTGTTCGGCGGAACGGCCGGCACGGTCACCGTCGACGACAGCCTGGGTCAGGTCGCCGCTTCGGGAATGCAGTTCACGACGGGCGGCTATACGATCACCGGCGGCGCCATTGCCCTGGCTGGCGCCCAGTCGGTGATCCGGGTCGGTGACGGCAGCACGGCGGGGGCGGGCTATGTCGCCACGATCAACGCCCCGCTAACCGGCCCGGGCCAGCTGGTGAAGACCGATGCCGGCACGCTCGTGCTCGGCGGCGCCAACACCTATGCCGGCGGCACGCTCGTCACCGGCGGCACCGTGCAGATCGCCAGCGACGCCAACCTGGGCGCCGCTCCCGGCAGCGTGACGCTCGATGGCGGCACGCTCTCCACCAGCGCGACGTTTTTGAGCAGCCGCAGCCTCGTCCTGCAAGGGGTGGGCACGCTCTCGACCGCCGGCGGCACGATCTTCACGCTGGCCGGCCCTCTCTCTGGCGCGGGTGATCTCACCAAGGCCGGCACCGGTACGCTGGTGCTGAACAATGGCAACGCGGGCTATGCCGGGGCCACCCGGGTCACGGCGGGCACCTTGGCCGTAGTCGGCGCCCTGGGCGGTACCACCCATGTCGACGCGGCCGGCCGCATCGAGGGCACCGGCACGCTGGGCACGGTCGTCAATTCCGGTACGATCGCACCCGGCATCTCCGGCGTGGGGACGCTTACCCTTACCGGCAATTATACCGGCGTGAACGGCACGCTGGAGATCGAAGCCGCGCTTGGCGGCGACGGTGCGCGGGCCGACCGGCTTGTGGTGGGCGGTTCGACAGCGGGCACGACGCTCGTCAAGGTGATCAACCTGGGCGGCATGGGCGCGCCCACGGTTCAGGGCATCAAGATCATCGATGTGACGGGTGCCTCGAACGGTGTTTTCACCCTGGAGGGCGATTATGTCTTCGAAGGCGCTCCGGCGGTGATTGCTGGCGCCTATGGCTACCGGCTTTACAAGAACGGCGTCGCCACCCCCACCGATGGCGACTGGTATCTCCGCTCCGCGCTGCTGAGCCCGGGGGCTCCGCCGGAAACGCCGCTCTACCAGCCCGGCGTGCCGGTTTATGAGGCCTATGGCCAGACGCTGGCGACGCTCAACGCGATCGGCACGATGCAGGAGCGCGTCGGCAATCGTCGCTGGAGTGCGGGCAGCGATGGCATCTCGGGCATATGGGGCCGCATGGAGAGCGCCCGCTCGCGGCCCAACGCCGTGCAGTCGACCAGCCTCTCCCGGGTGAATGTCGATAGCTGGAAGGTCGAACTCGGCGTGGACCAGGTACTCGGCACGCGCGGCGACGGCTCAACCCTGGTGGTCGGGGTGCTGGGCAGCTATGGCGAGGCGCGGGCGAACATCGCCTCGCCCTTCGGCAATGGCAGCATCAAGACGCGCGGCTACGGCGCGGGTGCGACGATCAGCTGGTTCGGTCCGCAGGGGTTCTATGCCGATGGACGCGCGCAATTCACCTGGTTCGACAGCGATCTGAAGTCGGGCGTGCTGGGCAGGCTGGCCGACGGCAATCATGGCACCGGACAGGCCTATGGCATCGAAGTCGGCAAGCGCTCGCCGCTCTCGGGTAAGCTGTCGGTGACGCCACAGATCCAGATGGTCTATTCGACTGTCGGGTTCGATCGCTTCACCGATCCGAACGGTGCCGAGGTCTCCTCGCGCATCGGCAACAGCCTGAAGACACGGTGGGGCATCTCGCTCGATCGCCAGGACGCCACCAGCCAACTCTACGGCGTGGTAAACCTGAGCTACGAGTGGCTGGATGGCACCGAGACCCAGGTCTCGGGCACGCCGATCGTGCGCAGCAACGAGCGGTTCTGGGGTGAACTGGGGTTGGGCGGCAGCGCGCAGCTGGGCCGCGTCACGCTCTACAGCCAGTTCTCGGCCAACACCGCGCTCCGCGACTTCGGCAAGAGCTACAGCCTGAAGGGCATCGCCGGCCTGCGCCTCGCCTTCTGAACCGGCACGCCGGTCATCTGTCGGAGTGGTCGGCGGTCCATGTTCCTGCCCGCAGGCTACCGCGAAGCACGGACGGTTCGCGCCGATGGATACCGCCCCGATAGCGGCCGTTCGCGGCACCCAAGACGCTCCCTGTTATCCGGCCTCCGTTCATCTCGTATGCCGTCCCATGCTTTCAAGGGCCATCGACGCGCGCTCCTTGCTAACCCCCAGTGGAGGTGGCCGCACACAGCGTGGAAATATCAAATCTGCACGGAATTTGAGTCAGACCCCCTTTGCACGCCGGTCCACAATCGAGGATACCGCTCCCCGTCCTTGATCGGGCCAAGGCAGTGCCCGAACGATGGCGCAGCAGGCGCGTCAGGCAGCCGGGGAACGCCAGGGCGCCGAAGCGATGCGCAGGGCGGCCTCACAGCCCGCCTTGGCCAGCCGGGCGGCAATCTCCGGGTCGGTCTCGATGCGCATGAGCTGCAAGGTGCCGAGCATGGCCCCGAAAACAACGCTGGCCCGCTCGCTACGCTCGTCGGCATCGCCACCTGCGGGCAGGTTCTCCGTAATCAGGCGCACCAACCCGAGGTTCCGGGGGGTAAGGCGGAGGCGCGTTGCCTCGCTTTCCCGGGCGATTTCGGGGCCAAGCGCGGAAATGGAGCAGCCCAGTCCCATATGGTCACGATGGATCGGGCGCAGATACCTCCGCACGATCGTCTCGAGCTTCTTGTCATCCGGGCAATCGGCAACCGCTTTCTCGAAGTAGGCGTGCGTCGACGCGCTGGCATATTCCAGTGTTTCGGCAACCAGATCCGCCCGCGATCCGAAATGGGAGTAGAAACCGCCATGGGTGAGGCCGGCGTCGGCCATCAGCGGGCGTACACCCACCGCCGCGATTCCTTCGCGGCGGAATCGCTCGGCGGCGTGTTTGAGGATCGCCTCGCGCGTGGCGCGCTTATGGTCCTCGCTGTATTTTGCCATGTTTACGCCACCTTCCTGAAATTCTAGCCGCCCTTGTAGCGTTCGGCGACCTGCCCGCTGAGCACGTCCTTGAAGAACGCCTGGCGCGAGGCTTCGATCGCGTCCCAGATCGCGGGCGAGCCAAGGGTCGGGATGGTCACTTTCTCGCCCTGTTCCAGCCCGCTGAGCGCGGCATCGACAAGCTCTTCGGCGGAAAGGTAGGCGGTGTCGGGGAAGACGGAATCGCTGAGCCCCTGCGACGTGAAGAACTCGGTCCGGATCGGCCCCGGCAGGACGGCCTGGATGCGGATGTCGCTATCGGCGTACTCCATTTGCAGGGACCGCGTGAAGTTCAGCACGAAAGCTTTCGTGCCGCTGTAGGACGCCCCTCCTGCGGAAGGGCCGAAGGCGATGACCGAGGCGATGTTCACGAGCGTGCCGGTGCCCGCCTTGCGGAACCCCGCAAGAGCGGCGACGGACAGGCGGGTGAGCGCGATGACGTTGAGGCGGATCAGCGCTTCCTGCGCGTCGGCTCCGGTGGTGGCCGTGGGGCCAAGGCCGCCCGCGCCGGCGTTGTTCACCAGCATGGCCACGGGCTCCTCTTCGAGGCGGCGTTCGAGCCGGGCGAGATCGGCCGGATCGGCGAGATCCCCTATCCAGCGTTGGACGCTGATGCCGAATTCGGCTTCCAGCCTTGCGCCAAGGTCGGCGAGGCGATCGGCGCGGCGTGCAACCAGCAGCAGGTCATAGCCCTGCGCGGCAAGCCGCTGGGCGTAAACGGCGCCGATGCCCGATGAGGCTCCGGTGATGATGGCGGTCTTCGTGTCGGACATGGGCGTGCTTTGTCAGTCGTGCGTGCGCGGCGAGGGGCGGTTTTCGGCGCGCCACCTTTTTTCGTCTTCGGTATCGGCGCGCGGCGGAAAATAGCCGTTGATGGACCAGTAGTCGAACGGCGTTTCGTCGATGTGGAACTCCCAGTCGAAGCCCCGGTCCTCGACATATGGTTTGAGCAGCGTGTTGACGCGATCGATGAAGCGGCGGCTGATCTCGATGCTGGGGAAAGAGCGCGCGATGTGTTCCATGACGATCCGCACGAACCGGTCGGCGGGCTTGCCCGCCACGTAGAAATTGCGGGCGTCGATCGGCTGGAACACGATCCCCACGTAAAAGCGCGGCATGACGGTGCCGTAGATGTCGGTGATCTTCTCCGCAAGCTCGGCCTTGTCGCTGTCCGAATAGGCATCGGCGGGATGATAGATTGTCCAGAGCGGCATGGGTCTCTCCTGTCAGGCGCCATTAAATTACACTTGTCATGATAAGGTTGCCGGATTACATGTCAATTGTAATGTTAAATGGAGCGGTCGATGGAAGCGCTGAATGAAACGGGTCGGAAAGTGGCTGGAACCGTCGGGCGCCGAGCGGTGCTAGGCCTGGGTGGTGCTGCGATCGCGGCCGCCGGCGCCGTGTTACCATCTGCCGCCCTCGCGCGATCCGCGGGCATGCGCCACGGGGATGCGCCGACACGTTTCGTCGAAGCCAACGGCGTGCGCTATGCCTATCGCCGCTTTGGTGCCGCGCAAGGTGTGCCGCTGGTCTTTCTGCAGCATTTTACCGGCGGGCTCGACCATTGGGATCCGGCGGTGACCGACGGATTGGGGCGCGGCCGCCCGGTAATCCTGTTCGACAACGCCGGTGTGGGCCTTTCCGGCGGCGCCGTCCCGCCGACCATCGAAGCCATGGCCGGCCACGTGGCGGCCTTTGCCGACGCGCTCGGTCTCCAGCGTTTCGATCTTCTCGGCTTCTCGATGGGCGGGATGGTCGCCCAGGCCTATGCCAAGCAACACAGCGATCGCCTGCGCCGGCTCATTCTCGTCGGCACGGGACCGCGCGGCGGCGACCCGACGCCCTACCAGGCCGACGTCGCAAAACATGCGCGCGGCAACGGCAACCTCGACGATTTCCTGTTTCTGTTTTTTGGACGGTCGGAGGCGGCGGTCGCTGCGGGCAAGGTATTCTGGGATCGCCGCCACCAGCGCACTACCGACCTCGACGCGCCGATAAGGCCGGAATCCATCGCGGCGCAAGTTGCGGCAGCGCGCGACTGGGCATTACCGAAGGGCGAACGGTTTGCCGACCTGAAGGCGATCGCGGTGCCCACGCTTGTCGTGAACGGGTCCGAAGACGTGATGATCCCCACGATCAACAGCTTCTACCTGCAACAGCACACTCCCGGCGCCCAGCTCATCCTCTATCCCGACGCGGGGCATGCCTCGCACTTCCAGTATCCCTCGCTCTTCGTGGAACACGCCGGCCTGTTTCTTGATTCTCCGCCGCCGGGCAGCTTGGCATGACGCGGTGGCAAATGGACCGGCAGCGTTTTGCGGTGCTGTGGCAGCACTTTCTGGCGTTTGGCCGCTTGACCGAAGCGATAGACATGGATGCAGCCGAGCGCCGGCGCCGGCGGCAGCCTTGGGGCTGATTCAGGCCGAGTGCCGCGTCAGGCGCGCTTGCGCGTACCCTCTGGCGGCGCGGAAACGCTCGCGGCGATAAACGGAATATTGTGCGGGCGCGGTGCGCCGGGGCCGGGATAGACACGGACCTGCCGCGGATCGAGCGGTTCGCCGCATTCGGAACAGGCCAGAACGGGGTCGCATTCCGAACCGCACAGGGCATGGACATGCACCAGCGGGCGGCCGGCCTCGTCCGAAAGATGTTCGTCCCCCCAATGCACCAGCGACATCAGGATCGGATAGAGGTCCAGCCCCTTGGGCGTGAGGCGGTATTCGTGGCGCGGCGGGTCCTGCTGATAGGCGACTTTGGTCAGGATCGAGCTGTCGGTTAGCTTCTTGAGCCGTTCGGCAAGGATGCCGCGGCTGATCCCCAGCCGTGCCTGGAAATCGTCGAACCGCCGCACCCTGAGGAAGCATTCGCGCAGGATCAGCAACGTCCAGCGATCCCCGATCACCGACATGGTCCGGGCTAGCGAGCAGGCCTCCTCATCCAGTTCGTTCCACCGCATTTCTCGCTCCGTCCGGGTAATTTTGATTTGCTGACGCTAGGCAAGGGCGGCCCTGACCGCCTCGTCGAGCCGGTCCTTGCCAAAATAGATGGCGTCATCAACAAAAAAGGTCGGTGCGCCAAAGGCGCCGCGAGCGACCGCGCGGTCGGTATTGGCGATGAGGCCGCCCTTGACCTCGGGGGCCTGGCTCAAGGCCGCGATTTCGCCGGCCGGGAGGCCTGCCGCTTCGAGCGCGCGGGCGAACACCTCCGGATCGTCCATCTTCAGCCCATCGCGCCACATCGCGCAAAACACCGCCTCGACATAAGGCGCGAACAGGCCGAGATGCTGTGCCGCGATCGCTCCCCGCATCAGGGTGAGGGTGTTCACCGGAAAATGCGGGTTCATGCGATAGTCTGCGATGCCATGACGGGCGCAGAAGCGATCGATCTCCAGACGATCGTAGGCCAATTTGGCCGGGATATGCGCGAAGGCGGTCGCTGGAGACTGGTTGTTGGTTGCCTTGAAGATGCCCCCCAGAAGAACGGGCACGTAATCGAAGACGACCGGCTGCCTGCTCTCGATCTGCGGGATGACGCGGTGGACGAGGTAGGCGTTGGGAGATCCGAAATCGAACAGGAACGCGATGGCTTTGTGCGTCATCACCAGGTTTCTCCATAGGGACGGATTTCCTGCTCGAAGGTCCAGGCGGTCCGTGGCTGGTTGAAAAGATCCCAATAGGCGTCGGCGATCGCGCCGGGCGGCATCAGCCGGTCCGGATCGAGCGTCTCGAGCGCGTCGGGGCCTTCGCGCTTGGCGATGAGGTCTCGCACGAAGGCGGTATCGACGCCGGCGTCGATGATCAGGTGGGCGACGTGAATCTTCTGGGGCCACAGTTCGCGCGCCATGGACTGCGCCACCGCGCGCAAGCCGAACTTTGCGGAGGCGAAGGCGGCAAAGCCCTTGCCGCCGCGCAGGCCGGCGGTGGCGCCGGTGAAGAAGATCTTGCCGCGCTGCCGGGGCAGCATGATCCGCGCGGCCTCGCGCCCCGTGACGAACCCGGAGAAGCAGGCCATTTCCCAGACCTTGCGAAACACTCGGTCGGTGGTTTCGAGTATAGGGAAATTGACGTTCGCGCCGATGTTGAAGACCACGAGTTCGAGCGGTGCCGCGGCTTCGGCCTCGGCCAGAAAGGCCGTGACGTCCTCGGGAATGCGGGCGTCCAGTCCGCGCGCCGCGATGCGGCCGCCCTCGGCCTCTATCTCGTCGACGAGAGGCTGGAGTTTATCGCCGTTGCGGCGCCCGGCCTGCACGAGATAGCCTGCCCGTGCGAAACGCTTCGCAATGGCGCCGCCGATATAGTCGCCGGCCCCGACGATGGCGACCGAGGCCTGTTTGGGTTCGATGGTCACGCCGTTCCTTTCGCTTGTGCCACTGTGGGGGAAGCCTGCCCGCGCTACCAGACTTCGCCCGCCGGCCTGATTTCCGTGCGGAACGACCACGCGCTTTTGGGCTGGTGCGCGACATGGAAGGCTTCCGCCGCGATGTCGGCCGGCTGGATGAAGAAGTCGTCCGGCTTGTCGGGGAAGCGCTGCCGCGTCCACGGCACGTCGATCACCGCGTCTATCACAAGATAGGCGACATGGATGCCCTTGGGGCCGAGCTGGCGCGCGATCGACTCCGCAAGAATGCGCTGCGCCGCCTTGGTCGGAGCGAAACCTGCGAACAGGGCCTTGCCGCGCTCGGCGGACGTGTTGCCGGTGACAATAATCGATCCGCCTTCGGCTTCCATGTGCGGCACGGCCCACCGCGCGATCTGGTAGAGCGCCATGACATTGATCTTGAAATTCGCTTCGAGCACCGACGGATCGACATCCAGGAAATTCCCGAACGCGCCGCCGACCGCGTTGTGCACGATCGCCTTGACCGGGCCGCCGGCGGCGGCCGCCTGGTCGAGCGCGGCATGGAGCGCGTCGGGATCGCCAACGTCGCAGGGAAGGGCGAAACTGTCCGGCACCTCGCGCGCCAGCTCGTCGAGACGTCCGACGTCGCGCGCCAGCATGGCGACGCGGTAGCCGCCTTGCGCATAGCGCCGCACCAGCGCGGCCCCGGTGCCCGGCCCTACGCCGGTGATGATGGCAAGTGGCTTCATGACTGGGCCTCCAACGCGGCTGCGACAAATTCGAGACGGTCGTTGCCGAAGAACTGCTGTTCGCCGACGAAAAAGGTTGGCGCCCCGAAGATGCCCCGTTCGGCGGCTTCGGCGTTGACGGCGGCCAGCTCGGCTGCGGCTTCGGCGCTGCCCAGATCGCCGAGCGCAGCCACGTCGATGCCGGCGCCTTCCAGAATGGACGCAATATCGCCTTCGCTCGCGATCGGGAGTTGCGACGCCCAGACCGCCTTGAACAGCGCGCTGGCAACGGTTGCCGCCAGTCCCATTCGCCGCGCGGCAAGCATGGCGTGCAGCATGGCGCGGGCATCCATTTTTGCCATGCCCGGATTGGGGGCAAGCTGCACCTGGTAATGCATCGCCCAACGTCGCAGGTCCTGCTGGAGATACCGGCGTTTTGCCTGGCAGGTGATGCTGGTCGGCACGTTACCGACCTTGCCCATCACGTCGAGGACGTCGAACGGCCGGTAATCGATTTCGGCATTCAGGAGCGGCAGCCGCGTGAGCGCGAGATAGGAGTAGGGGCTACGGAAATCGAAGTGGAATTCAAGGCTTCGCATGGCTGGCAATC
Source organism: Novosphingobium sp. SCN 66-18 (assembly GCA_001725355.1). Taxonomy (GTDB): domain Bacteria; phylum Pseudomonadota; class Alphaproteobacteria; order Sphingomonadales; family Sphingomonadaceae; genus Novosphingobium. Next base: position 186,771 of record MEGD01000003.1, on the reverse strand, counting down.
CTCCCGCTAGTGTCCGCACTTTTCGCGGATTCGCATACTTAGTTAGTTCGAAAATAGAACTCACTCAACCAAAAGCTATCGGCGCGTCGCCTTCTGATAGCATTCGCGGTTTCGTCAGGAGGGCTGCTTCCGCCTTCATTCTAGACGTTCAGGGGCTTCGGGCGCGACGTCGGAACCCGTCGTTCGTTCACCGACCCTAAACGCTTTTAGCCCGTGAAGAAACGGCTCACCCGCGTTCCCTAAACGGATCGAGAACTGACGCCATGCCGTCTTCTGTCTTGTCGATCGCGACCGCACTGGGGATGGATGTTCGCTTCGTCCATAGCCGATCTCGATGAACACAAGTTCCTGCCGCTGGTCGCCCCACACCTGATCCCAACGCCCCGACAAGAACCGTTCGAAGCGGTCATCGCTGTCAGACGTGCGGTCATTCGAGAAGGTGCATCCGCAGATCGCGCTTCAGGATTTTGCCACTCGCGTTGCGTGGGAGTGCGTCGCTGAAAACAATCCGCTTGGGCACCTTGAAGGCTGAAAGGTTCGCGTGGCAGTGGTGGTAAATGTCGGCTGCACTCGCCGACATCCCGTCCCGCAAGACGACGACCGCAGTCACTGCCTCGATCCATTTCGAGTCCGGCAGACCGATGACGGCAACTTCGGCGATCGCAGGGTGGCGATAGAGCACCTCCTCGACCTCGCGCGAGGCCACGTTTTCTCCACCTGACTTGATCATGTCCTTCTTGCGATCGACGATCGTGATGTAGCCTTCGTCGTCGATGACGCCGAGGTCGCCACTGTGGAACCATCCGCCTTCGAAGGCCTCGGCCGTTTTTTCCGGATCGTTCCAATAGCCCTTCATCAATTGCGGGGATCGATGGACTATTTCCCCCACGTCGCCGGGTGGCACGTCATCCATGGCATCGTCCACCACGCGCGTCAGCACGTTGAGCACCGGCCGGCCCGCCGCGCCGGCTTTGCGCTCTTGGTCCTCGGGCTGGAGCACGATTGCGATCGGTGCGATCTCGGTCTGGCCGTAGCAGTTCCAAAGTCGCATGGCAGGCAGGCGCTCGCGTAGTTCACGCAGAATTTCGACAGGCATGATCGATGCCCCGTAATAGCCATGGCTTAGGGAATCCAGATCATGCCTGTCGAACTGCGGCGATCGGAGCAGGGCGATCCACACCGTGGGCGGAGCAAAGAAGGAGTTGATGCCCTGCTGCGAGACCATCGAGAGAATATGCGTCGGATCGGGTGCCGAAATAATCCAGTTGGAACCGCCGACAGCCAGCGATGGCCCCAGAAAAGTGTCCAGCTGCGCGCAGTGGAACAGCGGCAGGGCGTGCAGCACGCGCGCATGTGCGTCCCATCCGCAATCGGCGATGCAGCTCTGATATTGCCAGATAATCGCCTCGTGGGTGAGCATGGCGCCCTTCGGACGGGCTTCGGTGCCGCTGGTGTAGATGATCTGGGCGGTTGCGGCGCCATCCAGTTCGTGAAGACTTGGAGGTGTGCCGCCCGTACCCAGCAATTGCCCCAGGGTCTGCACATTGGCTGCATCGGTATCGGCTGACAGGCTGGCCAGCGCGAACTTGTGCCGGACGCCTACTTTACCCGCTGCGTTCAAGCCAACCGTTGCACAGGACTCGTCGACAAACAGGGCTGCAGCCCCGCTATGCTCAAGGATATAGGCAACGTCATCGACATTGAGCATGAAGTTGATCGGCACGAAGATCGCACCAGCCCGCGCTACAGCAAAGCGAAGCGCCACAAACTGCAGGCTGTTGCGTGAAAGAACGGCTACTCTTTCGCCTTTCCCGATGCCGATATCGGCCAGGCCGGCTGCCAGATCTTCCGCACGTGCCACCAGTTTCTGATAACTCCAGCGTTCATCGCCGTCCGCCACCGCGAGCTTGTGCGGGTATCGGCTCGCTGAACGCAAAAGCACGTCGAAGAGCGTCTGACTGCGAGCTTGCGCGATGTGTCCGATCTCCGGTGCAGCCATTATTCTCCCCTCCCTGTCGTTGCCTGCCGCTCAGCAGGATTCGTGCCAAGCGTGGTGAGAGGGGCAAGGGGCTGTCCACACGGAACGAACTCCGCGTTCTCCAGCCGCGCTAAAGTTGGCAGGGACGGCGGGGATCTCCAAAATCCAGCAGGCCGTTCTGTGAAAGTCGGAAAATTACGATGCCATGAAAGCCCGCCGCGTGAGTTGCGGGCACTATCAAATCATTCCACTTGCCATTTCTTGAGCCGGTAATCGATCTGCGCCCGCGTGACGCCGAGCAGCTTGGCCGCCCGGGCCACATTGTCGTTTGTCGCAGAAAGAGCAGCTTCGATCGCCATGCGCTCTAGACCGGCGAGATCGAGATTGTTACCGCTGAACATCTCCAGGATCGCAGCTGGCCGATTTTCCCTATCATCTGCGTCCCCCGCCAGATTGCCGGTTCCGTCGAGTTGCATTAATCTCTTCGCAGCGTCAGCCAACTGGCTTTGGGGGAAATGGCTGACCTCCAGCATCTCGCCCCGCTGGCACATGATCACGGCACGTTCGATGACATTCTCCAGCTCTCGGATATTCCCCGGCCAGTTGTGGGCCAGCAGCATCCGATAGGCCCTCCCCGAGATCCCGGCGACGCCTCGTTCATGGCGCTCACTGAACACACGAACAAAATGATCGATAAGTACCGGCAGATCGTCCTTGCGCTGGCGCAGAGCGGGCACGTGAATGGGAAACACGTTCAGACGATAATAGAGATCGGCCCGGAAACGCTTTTCCTGCACCGCAGTTTCCAGGTCTTCATTGGTTGCCGCCACGACCCTGACATCTGCGTGAATCGTCCTGTTGCTGCCGAGCCGCTCGAACTTCTGGTTCTGGAGAACACGTAGCAGCTTGCCTTGCGACATTAGCGAGAGCGTGCCTATCTCATCGAGAAAGATGGTGCCCCCCTTTGCCTCTTCGAACCGGCCGGGCCGGGCCGCGCCGGCCCCCGTAAACGCTCCCTTTTCCACGCCGAACAGTTCTGCTTCGAGGAGATTGTCCGGAATGGCAGCGCAATTGACTTCCACGAAGGGCTTGGCGCAGCGGGTGCTTCGTTCATGTATCTGTGAGGCAAAGACGCTTTTGCCGACGCCGCTTTCGCCCAGCAGAAGGACGGTCGCACGCGTGTCTGCCACCTGATTTACCTTGTGCTGCACCGCATTGAATGCGGTGGAGCGCCCTACCACGATGGCACCGTCGCCGTCCGGTGTCTCGAGGTGTTCCCGCTGGAACGACGCCACAGCAGGTAAGACGACAGAGCCATTTCCGTCCACGTGCAGGGCGGACAGGTAGGCTGTATCCTCACCGCCATCTTCCCACTGGTCGGCAAATTTTGCGATGCCCCGGCAATGGTCATGGCCGCTTGAGCAGCAGGCAAGTTCACGGAAGAGTACCGGTGCCCCGTAACAGGTGGTCAAAAAGCCCGAGGCATAGCCGACCGTCATCCAGCAACCCGATTCCGCGTTGTGGAAGCGCCGCTCATCCTCGCCAATGCGTTCGATGCTGTTCTTCCAGATGAACTCGATGTGACAGCGCCGCGTTGCCTCATCCAGGTCGACGTTGCCCGCGGCTGCAGAAACCAGGCCGTGCAAGGTGTGCATTTGCCCGCCCGTCAGCAGCATTTCTTCCCAGGTCTGGTTTGGATTCCGTTCAAGCGAAGCTTTGGCATCCCTGCAGCCGGCGGAATACCCCAGCCGGGTCAACAGCGCCCGCGCCTGATGATAGCCGAGCAACGGCACAAGCTCCGCCCGCAGTTGCTCCAGCCAGCCTGCGTGCGTCAACATCACGCGGCTATGGTCCAGCCAGATCAGCCCCTCAGGCAGATCGAAATGGAGACGTTCGATCAGGCCCCTAATATCGTGCCCCGTGGCCGTAACGCTCAGATCCGGGCTCCATTTGACCGGATCGATATCACCCGCGCGATCCTTTCCCAAAGCCTTGCTCCCGGATTGTTGGAATATTCAAACATCAAACGCAACCAGCGTTGGGATATTCATATTTTTATGAAGGCGCGCAAGGGGAAGGTGCGAACGATGGGCACGGTCACCATCGGATCGTTCAGATAGGCGTCCCGCACAAACATCTAAAAAACAGTGGCATACGTAGGTTTAAGCGCGCCACTGAAAAGCCTGCGGCACCATTTGGCATGCCCTTTGCTGTGTCTCATCCAAACGCAGGCCGGACGCTGGCCTTCATAAGCATGGGTGAGGTCTGAATGTCGCCAATTTCCAATCTGGGATACATGTGCATCGCTGCGAGCGATCTTGATGCGTGGGAGCATTTCGCCAGCGCGATCCTGGGTGGCATTTGTCACCGCACGGCCGACGGCGGCCTTCTCATCCGCCTGGACGAACTCGAATACAGGTTGCAGATCTTCCGCAGTGACGACGACGATCTTGCCGTGGCCGGCTGGGCGGTGGATTCGGTCCGGGAACTCGAAGATTTCGTAACGTCCCTCCGTGTAAAGGGGCTGGCCGTGCACGAGTGTTCCGCGCAGGAGCGCGACGCACGGATGGTCGAGTGCCTGTACTGGTGCGTCGATCCCGATGGCTTACGGCATGAGTTCTTCACTGGCGCCAGGCATGCCACGATGGCGCGCGCCTTCGCGTCTCGCCTGCTCGTTGGCGGCGGCTTCGAAACCGGCAGGCTCGGCGTGGGCCATTATCTGCAGAACGCGCGCAACCCGGCCGACACCGTTGCCTTCTACGAGCAGATGCTCGACCTCAAGGTCAGCGATTACATCAAGGAAAAGGATTACCTGCCCGGCGTCGATGTCGAAGGCACCTTTATCCGTGCGCGCACTGGCCGTCACCATTCCGTCGCGGTGACCGCGATGCCGACGCCCAAGCGCGTGCACCACATCATGGTCCAGTTCAAAAGCCTGGAGGATGTCGGACTGTGCCTCGATCGCTGCGTCGATGCCGGCATTCCGATCGAGCATAGTCTCGGTCATCACCCGAACGACCGGATGACGTCGTTCTACGCACGCACCCCTTCCGGCTTCTCGATCGAGTGCGGATGGGGCGCGATCGTCGTCGATGACCGCGATTGGGAAATCAAGACCTACAGCGAGTTGAGCTCCTGGGGGCACCGCATGGGTGCGCAGTCCGGTCTTTGATGACCGTCCTGCGATTTTGAGACCGCCGCATTTCACTTCCGCGCCCGAGCAACTGACGGGCGCGGACAAAAAGCCATAAGCCGCAAGGGAGAATTCGATGAACATCAAGCGCGTTCAATTCGGCCGACAAGCCGCTGTCTTGGCGATCGCCGCCGGATTGCTGCATGCGCCGGCGGTGTGTGCGGAGGAAGCCGGCGCCGCAAGTCAGGAAGCCGATGGCGACATCATCGTCACGGCGCAGAAGCGCAGTGAACGGTTGTCGGACGTTCCGATCTCGCTCACTGCCGCCACCGGCGAGCAGCTGCGTTCGCGGGGCGTGACGTCGACCGCCGATCTGGAAAGGGTCGTTCCCGGCTTCACGGCCCAGCAGAGCGCCTATGGTCCGCCGGTGTTCACTATCCGTGGGATCGGCTTCTACGACACCTCTACCGGGGTCAGCCCGACGGTCAGCGTCTATGTGGATCAGGTGCCACTGCCCTATTCGGTCATGACGCCCGGCGCCTCGCTCGACCTTGAGCGGGTGGAAGTGCTGAAGGGGCCGCAGGGCACCCTGTTCGGGCAAAATTCCACTGGCGGCGCGATCAACTACATCGCTGCGCGCCCCACCGACGATTTCAGGTTTGGCGCAAGCGCCACCTACGGTCGTTTCAACCAGTTCGATGTCGACGGCTATGTGAGCGGTCCGCTGGCGGAAGGAGTCAAGGCCCGGCTTGCGGTACGGCATGAAGACCGGGGCGACTGGCAGTACAGCCAGACCCGCAATGATACGCTCGGCCGCCGCAATTTCACCACCGGACGCTTGCTGCTCGATGCCCAGCCCAGCGACAAGCTGACGTTGCAGTTCAACCTCAATGGCTGGATCGACAAGTCCGACAGCCAGGCCGCCCAGTTCATCGCCTATGCGCCGACCAACCCGGTGGGCTTCCCCGAAGAAAAGGCCTTCTTTGCGACAGCTGTCCGGGCACCGAACAAAGCGCGCGTGGCCGATTGGGATCCCGGTGTCGATTTCCGCCATGATGACCGGCTTTATCAGGCCTCGGTACGGGCCGATCTCGAATTGTCGCCGAACATCTCGCTGACCTCGATCACCGCCTATACCGACTTCCGCGGACGCAATCCCAACGATTCCGACGGCGTTGCGTTCAACGACCTGTTCTTCTTCATCAAGTCCGACATCGATTCCTTCTCGCAGGAACTTCGCCTATCCGGCGGCACGTCGGGCCTCAAATGGATGATTGGCGGAAACTACCAGCACGATACGGCAAACGAAGATCAGCTGGGCCATGAATGGGCCAGTAACTCTGGCGTCGCCACGCCTGCATTCGTGAGCCGCTACCGCGATTTCGTGATCCGCAACAATCAGAAGATCAAGACCTCGGCGGTGTTTGCAAGCGTGGACTACGAGATCGCACCGGCGTTCAAGATCCAAGGTTCGGTGCGGTATACGGACCAACGCCGCAATGCCAACGGCTGCCTGCTCGACGCGGGCGACGGGGCGCTCGCGACAGCCTTCGGCAACCTGTACAGCCTACTCCAGACGATCGGGTCGGGCGTTCCCACGTCGGTTTCGATTCCCAACGGCGGATGCGTAACCGCAGACGTGGGCCTCAACCCTGTTTCCAACGTGCCGGGGAAGCTCGATCAGGACAACCTGTCTTGGCGCGCGGGGGTGAGTTGGAAGCCGTCCAGCGACCTGCTGCTCTATGCGAACGCGACAAAAGGTTTCAAGGCGGGCAGCTTTGCCGGCGTGCCGTCGGTATCGGTGGCGCAATATGTCCCGGTAACGCAGGAATCCGTGCTGGCATACGAAGCCGGGTTCAAGACCTCGCTGCTGGATCGCCGCGTAACGCTTGAGGGCGCGGGCTTCTATTACGATTATCACGACAAGCAGATCCTGGGCTTCGTCAATAGCGGTTTCCCCTTCGGCACATTGCCCAAGCTGCTGAACGTTCCCAAGTCGCGCGTTGCGGGCTTCGAACTGTCGACGACCATCCGGCCGAAGACCGGGTTAAGCCTGCGGGCTGCGGCCTCGTACATCAACTCGAAGGTGACACGCAGCTATCTGACGCCCGATCCCTATGGTGTCATGGTCGACCTCAAGGGTGAAGGCTTCCCGAATACGCCTCGGTGGCAGCTTTCAGGCGGCTTTGATTACGAAGTGCCTATCAGCGGCACCATCGACAGCTTTCTTGGGGCCGACGTGAACTATCGCTCCAAGACGGTTGCCGCATTCGGCAGCGATCCGTTGTTCGCAATCGACAGCTATGCACTGCTCAACCTGCGCGCCGGCATCAAGAGCAGCAACGACAGCTGGCGCGCGGAAATCTGGGGGCGCAACGTCACCAACAAATACTACTGGAACGGCGCGTCGCACGTCATCGACTCCGTTTCCAGGGTTGCCGGCATGCCCGCCACTTACGGACTGACGGTCACGTTCAGGCACTGATGCCCAGGTGAAGGTGGCCCCTGGGTGATCCTCTCCCCGCCCAGGGGCCAGCCCTGCCAGGCAATGTTCCCCCCCATTCGCTGCGATGGAATGGATCGCGGACGATCAAGGATGAAAAGATGATCACGGAAGCACAGACGAGCCGATACATCGACACGCTGCGGTGGCGATTGCATTATCACGTTGCTGGCGAAGGACATCCGCTGATTATGCTGCACGGTTCCGGACCGGGTGCCAGCGGCTGGAGCAATTTCAATCCCAACTTCGAGGTGCTTGCCCGGCGCTTCAAGGTCTACCTGCTCGACTTTCCGGGATGGGGCAAATCGTCCGAATATGACCCGACCGGGGAAAACCGTTTTGTTGCAAACGTAGAAGCGATCCGGCTGTTCATGGACGGCCTCGGCATCGAGCAGGCCGCGCTAGTCGGCAATTCGATGGGCGGGCTCGCTGCTCTGATGATGACGGCGCTGCACAACGAACGGGTCAGCCATTGCATTACCATGGGAGCTCCGGCGCCTGGCGGACCGCAGCTTTTCTTCCAGCCCGGCGGTGCCACCGAGGGGCTGAAGGTTCTGTTCGCCACTTATGCGGATCCCAGCCCCGAGAATTTCCGCAAGCTGGTCAACGTCATGGTGTTCGACCCCGCCTACGCGACCGAGGAATTGATGAACCAGCGATCCGAAAACGCTCTGGCGAACCGTGCCCACCTGGCGAACTTCCTAAAGGGTGTCGCCGCGATGAACATCGACAGCTTACGCCAGGATGAGGTCTTCGCGGGCCTCGCCAAGGCGACCACGCCTGCATTGCTCATCCATGGCCGGGACGACCGGACCGTCGGTGTGGAGCACGGCATGCGCTTGTCAGGTGTCATGCCGAATTCCAGCCTCGTCGTTTTCAATCGCTGTGGCCATTGGGCGCAGCTGGAACACGCGGCGCGTTTCAACACCATGCTTGCAGCCTTCATCGACACCTGACCGTCGGGCATTCGCTGGATCGGGAGGTTGGGTCCGGTCGCCTGCCATTCGTGGACTGCAGCCCCCTACTCACAGCGGATCACCGGGCAAGCTTCCAATTTCAAAGGGTAACAGTGATGACTTCAGCAGCTCAACAACCGGCCTACGAAACCGAGGTACTGATCGTTGGCACGGGGCCAGCCGGCGGCACCATGGCGTTGGCGCTGGCCAAGGCAGGCATTCGTACCGTGGTCATCAACCGCTACGGATGGACTTGCCGGACGCCGCGCGCCCACATTACCAACCCCAGGGCGATGGAAGTCTTTCACGACCTCGGCATCATCGACGACGTCAAGCTCTACGCAGCGCCCACCGAACTGATGGGCGAGAATGTGATGTGCCAGACTCTCGCGGGCGACGAGTTCGGCCGCTTGCGCACCTGGGGCAACGAGCCTGGCCGCCGCTGTAACTATGCCTATGGCACGCCGGAAACCAACGTCGATCTGCCGCAGAACTATCTGGAAAACATCCTGCTAGGCGCCGCAGCACACAAGGGTGCGGAGGTGTTGTTCCACACCGAGTTCGTGCGGTTCGAACAGGACGATGATGGCGTCACGTCCTTCCTGCGGAACCGGCTGACGGGTGCAGAATATTCCGTCCGCTCCAAGTACCTTGTCGGCACCGATGGCGCGCGCTCGACCGTTGCGGCACAACTGGGGCTGCCGTTCAAGGGCGACATGGACAAGCTGGGCGCGACCAACATCGTGTTCACTGCCGACCTAACCAAGTACGTCGAGCACCGCCCGAGTTCGCTCTACTGGATGTTCCGACCGGACGAAGGCCCTGCCGGCATCATGTCTGGCACGCTGCGCATGGTTCGCCCCTGGACCCGCTGGCTGGGCACCACTTTCTTCGACATCAACAACCCGCCCGAGATTGACGATGCAGAAGCACGGCGGCTGATGCACAAGCTCATCGGTGACGACAGCATCCCCATTCAGATTGAATCCGTCGCGCTCTGGGCTTTCAACGAGAGCTGGGCGACGCGCTTTCACAAGGGGCGCGTGTTCTGCGCCGGCGACGCCGTCCATCGTCACCCGCCACTGAAGGGGCTGGGGTCGAACACCTCGGTGCAGGACAGCTACAACCTTGCGTGGAAGCTCGCCCATGTCCTGAAAGGGATGGCTTCTCCCGTGCTGCTGGAAAGCTATTCGCAGGAGCGCGTCCCCGTGGCGGAAGAGTTCGTCCCTGCCGCCTTTGGCGCGATGCAACATTACGACAAGGTCGTCGCTGCACTGAACCCGACCTTGTCCGAAGACCCCGCGGTCTCCGCTGCCAGCTTCGAAATGCTGAAGGGTGACAACGATAACCTGACCGAACGGCGTCAGCAGCTACGGGACGCCGTCGCCGCCACCTACCGGACCTTCGATTGCCCTGGCATCGAGATGAACCAGCGATACCAGAGCTGCGCGGTGGCGGCACCCGCAGACGAGACGCCGCCGCCCTTCGCGCAGGATCCCGAGATCTATTATCAGCCGACCAGTTTTCCCGGTGCTCGCCTGCCCCATGCATGGCTGTTCAGCGGCAATTCCAGGATCTCGTCGCTCTACGTGTGCGGCGGTGGCGAATTTACCCTGCTAACCGGCAACAGCGGGGCGGGCTGGCGCGCAATCGCAAAGGCCGTGTCCGACGAGCTGGGCGTTCCCATCAAGGTCGTCACGATTGGCCTTGGGCAGGATTATCAGGACCTCTATGGCGACTACGTCCGCATCAGCGAGGTAGAGGAGAGCGGTGCGCTGCTCGTGCGGCCCGACGTCTATGTCGGATGGCGCGCCCGATCGCTTGGTGAGACAGCCCAGGCGGACCTGCGCGCAGCCCTTGCCAGCATATTGGGCCGCAATGCATCGGGCCATGAATTCATGAAGTCGGGCGGTGTGGAACAACCGGCCAGAAAATTCGATGAAATGGAAAAGGCGCACTACGCCTGAACCTGCGCTGCCTTCCACTGCATGGAATGGCCCGCCTCGCGACCGGGGCGACTATGGAGATTGTGCCATGAACTATGATCACGTGGCAAGACTGCTGCGCGCCGCTTACGAGGCGGGTCCCATCGCTCCGCTTCGCGAATATCTTGCCCCGCTGGATGCCGACGGCGCCTATGCGGTGCAGGCGGTCAACACACGGTACTGGCAGGCTCAGGGCCGTCGCATCGTGGGACGCAAGGCAGGTCTGACGGCGCAGGCGGTGCAGAAGCAACTGGGCGTCGACCAACCCGATTTCGGCGTCCTGTTCGACGACATGCGTGTGGCAGATGGCGGCAGGCTTGATCCGGCGCTCTGTATTCAGGCCAAGGCCGAGGCAGAGATCGCGTTCGTCCTGGGCGCGGATCTGCCTTTGGTCGATACCTCGCCGGAAAATGTCGCGGCGGCCGTGGCCAGCGTGCATGCCGCGATCGAGATCGTCGACAGTCGCATTGCCGACTGGAAGATCACCTTTGCCGATACCGTCGCCGACAATGGCTCTTCCGCGTTCTTCGTGCTGGCCGAGCAGGGCCTGCCGCTGGACGGGCTGGACCTTGAAGGCGCTGCGATGGCGATGATGGTGAATGACAGCGTCGCATCGACCGGGATCGGATCGGCGGCGCTTGGCAATCCACTTAACGCAGCGGCGTGGCTTGCGCGCACGCTCGCTTCCAGCCGCGAACCGCTCAAGGCCGGCGACGTGCTGCTGACCGGTGCATTGGGCCCCATGGTGACGCTGAAGGCGGGTGATGCAATCCGCGCCGAGATTGCGGGCATCGGCTCCTGCTCTTTCACTTACGCAAAGGCCTGAAATCATGGGCAAGACCAAAGTGGCGATCATCGGTTCCGGCAATATCGGCACCGACCTGATGATCAAGATCATGCGTCTCTCGGATGTGCTCGAAATGGGCGCCTTCGTCGGCATCGACCCGGAAAGCGACGGCCTCAAGCGCGCCGCGCGCATGGGCGTGGCGGTGACGCACGACGGCATCGACGGCCTTGTCGCCATGCCCGAGTTCGCGGACATCGGGATCGTCTTCGACGCCACCAGCGCCGGTGCCCACCAGCGCAACAACGCGGTGTTGCAGGCCCACGGCAAGCGGGTGATCGACCTCACCCCCGCCGCCATCGGCCCCTACACCGTGCCGCCGGTCAATGGCGAAACGAACCTCGATGCCATGAACGTCAACATGGTCACCTGTGGCGGCCAGGCGACGATCCCCATCGTCGCCGCGGTCAATCGCGTGGCCAAGGTTTACTATGGGGAGATCGTAGCCTCGATCAGTTCCAAGAGCGCCGGGCCCGGCACGCGCGCCAACATCGACGAGTTCACCGAAACCACCAGCCAGGCGATCATGGACGTGGGCGGCGCCACGCGTGGCAAGGCGATCATCATTCTCAACCCCGCCGAACCGCCGCTGATCATGCGCGATACGGTCTATTGCCTGTGCGAGGATGCCGATCGCGAGGCGATCCGCGCCAGCATCGAAGCAATGGTGGCGGACGTGCAGGCTTATGTGCCCGGGTATCGATTGAAGCAGGCTGTGCAGTTCGAAACTGTTGGCGGCAACCAGCCACTGCGCATCCCCGAAATGGGCGGCAGCTTCACCGGCCTGAAGGTCACCGTATTCCTCGAGGTCGAAGGCGCGGCGCATTACCTGCCTGCCTATGCCGGCAACCTCGACATCATGACCTCGGCCGCGCTCAAGACCGCCGAGAAGATCGCCATCCGCCACTTCGCGGGAGTTGCCGCATGACTTTCGATCCGATGCAAACCAAGCTCTACATTCAGGATGTCACCCTGCGCGATGGCATGCATGCCATCCGCCACCAGTACGGCCTCGAACAGGTGCAGAAGATCGCGCGCGCTCTCGATGCCGCCAAGGTCGACGCGATCGAGGTGGCCCATGGTGATGGCCTGCAAGGCTCCAGCTTCAACTACGGCTTTGGCGCCTATACCGACTGGGACTGGATCGGTGCCGTGGCCGACGTGCTCGATCACAGCGTGCTGACCACGCTGCTGCTGCCCGGCATCGGCACCGTGCACGACCTCAAGCATGCCTGCGAAATGGGCGTGAAGTCGGTCCGCATCGCCACGCACTGCACCGAGGCGGATGTTTCCAAGCAGCACATCGAGGCCGCGCGCAACCTGGGCATGGACGTGTCCGGCTTTCTGATGATGAGCCACATGACCACGCCCGAGGCGCTGGCCGGTCAGGCCAAGCTGATGGAAGAATACGGTGCGCACTGCGTCTACGTCACCGACAGCGGTGGCGCGATGAACATGGACGAATATACTGCTCGCCTGCAGGCCTACGACCGCGTGCTCAAGCCCGAAACCCAGCGTGGCGTCCATGCGCACCACAACCTCTCTCTCGGCGTCGCCAACTCGATCATCGCCGTGCAGAACGGGGCAGTCCGCGTCGATGCGAGCCTTGCCGGAATGGGGGCTGGCGCGGGCAATGCTCCGCTCGAAGTGTTCATCGCCGCTGCCGACCGCATGGGCTGGAACCACGGCTGTGACCTCTACGCTCTGATGGACGCGGCTGAGGATCTCGTCCGGCCGCTTCAGGATCGCCCGGTCCGCGTCGATCGCGAAACGCTCACCCTTGGCTACGCCGGTGTCTATTCCAGCTTCCTTCGCCATGCCGAAAAGGCCAGCCAGGACTATGGCGTCGATACCCGCGCGATCCTCGCCGAAGTGGGACGCCGCAAGATGGTCGGCGGTCAGGAAGACATGATCGTCGACATCGCGCTCGACATGCTCAAGGATTGAATGTGGCCCGTAAATTCATGTCATGTTGGCGCTGGTGCTGTTCGTCACTCTCGGGTGCGAGGGGACCAGCGGGCACTGCCTATGCCGACAAGCAGATACGATCTAGCCGCACCAGCGCGCCGAGCCCTAAGAGCTTCTTCGAGAAACGCCGCCATACCGGACGTTTGCGGTCCATGGTTGGTGCGTCGAAACCGCCCGTTCGTTCATGCGACGTATGCCGGCCCACCGATCGCCCGGTGCGGATCGCGGATCGTATGCGCCCGGCCATCAATCCCGCCAACCGCGCGTTGCCTTCGGGCCAGGTCAGTTCGCGATCCCCATCGCCATTCGCCGCCCACCCGCGCCGTGCGGCGAAATAGTGGACGCCCGCCCATGTCGAAACCTGCTCGGGCTCCGTTCCATAATCATCGCGGGAGCAATAGCGCAGATAGGCCCGCAGCGCGCACCGTCTCTGGCCTTTGGGATCTCATCGGCCGGCTCGTCGACCTCTTCGAGCCCGCCGAATGCGCCAACTGCTTCAGCTCATGCGGTTACGACCCTGACTGATCGGAATCCGCTCTAAACAAGTGTTATAAATCAATAGAATGCATTGATTTTTGGCTTCCCTTCATCCCCTTCCTTCCGGAAGCGTGATCGCACGGTTTCCGTTTCGCATCCGCGAGCCCTCCAATCGAGACATCACCGCCAGGCTCTGCAAACTGCCGATGCCGAGCCTGAGATCGCATGGTGATCGTGTCACACCACATGGGCCTCGATACGCAACTCTGTTTTGACCGGTGCGCTGTGCCAGTCGCTCCTGCGGAACCTGCGAGCCGCATAGAGGAGCGACGGATGCGCGAAATTCAAGCCTTGTTGACCGGCGGCGTGCCCGCGACTCCCGATCCGCGCAGCGGTGACGTTTTCGATCCCAATTCCGGAGAAATTCAGGCTCGCGTCCTGTTCGGCGACGACGCAACCCTCCGCGCCGCGGTTACCGTTGCCGAGGCAGCGCAGCCGGCATGGGCGGCGGTCAATCCGCAGCGGCGCGCGCGCGTGTTCTTTCGCTTCAAGGAACTGATCGAACGCGAACGCGACGCGCTTGCGCGCCTGCTGGCTTCGGAACACGGCAAGACCGTTCCGGACGCGCTCGGCGATATCCAGCGCGGGCTCGATGTCGTGGAGTTCGTCTGCGGCATCCCGCACTTGCTCAAGGGAGAGTTCACGGAAGGCGCCGGGCCGGGGATCGACGTCTATTCGATGCGTCAGCCGCTGGGCGTTGTAGCGGGCATTACCCCCTTCAACTTTCCCGCGATGATCCCGCTGTGGATGCTGGCGCCGGCCATCGCTTGCGGCAATGCCTTCATTCTCAAGCCGTCCGAACGCGCGCCATCGGTTCCGGTTCGGCTTGCCGAACTGCTTCGCGAAGCGGGGCTGCCGGACGGGATCATCCAGGTCATTCACGGCGACAAGCAGATGGTCGACGCGATCCTGGACGAGCCGCGCATCAAGGCGGTGAGTTTCGTGGGCTCGTCCGACGTGGCCCAGTACGTCTACGCCAGGGGCACCGCGACGGGCAAGCGCATGCAATGCATGGGGGGCGCCAAGAATCATGGCATCGTCATGCCCGATGCCGATCTCGATCAGGCCGTCGCGGAAATCGTCGGCGCGGCCTATGGATCGGCCGGCGAACGGTGCATGGCCTTGCCCGTCGTCGTGCCGGTCGGGGAAGCCACTGCGGACCGGCTGCGCGAACGGCTGGTCGTCGCCATTGGCGGCTTGCGCGTTGGCGTATCGACCGATCCCGATGCGGATTACGGCCCGGTCGTTTCCGCTGCGCACAAGGCGCGGATCGAAGGCTATGTCGACCTGGCGATCGCCGAAGGTTCGGAAGTGGTTGTCGACGGCCGCGGTTTCGCCCTTCAGGGCCACGAGCGCGGCTTTTTCGTCGGCCCGACCCTGCTCGATCGCGTGACGGCCGATATGCGCAGTTATCAGGAGGAAATCTTCGGGCCGGTCTTGCAGATGGTCCGGGTCGATGACGCGCAGGCAGCCATGCATCTCGCGACGCGGCATCCCTATGGCAATGGCGTCGCCATCTTCACCCGCGATGGTGGAGCCGCGCGAAACTTCGCGGCGCAGGTCGAAGTCGGCATGGTCGGCATCAACGTGCCCATCCCGGTGCCGGTCTCGTACCACAGCTTCGGGGGCTGGAAGCGTTCCGGCTTTGGCGATCACAACCAGTACGGGATGGAAGGCATACGCTTCTTCACCCGCGTCAAGACCGTGACACAGCGCTGGCCCGCTTCCGGCGAACGCCAGGGTTCTTCGTTCACCATTCCCACGATGGCCTGAGCCTGCGTCTCACCGGGTTTCGCAGCGGCGGATTATGGTCCGGATTTGCGGTGATTTGCGTACACACGCGGTTGACCGCCAGCACAGAGGATAACGTTGACAAATGCGCAGGCGTGCCAAAGATCACGCCATGTCCAGCCCCGATCCGACCGACCGCGCCCGCATCATCCGCGCGCAGCGCGCAGCGACTCCACCGTTTGCGGCGCTGCGCGCGTTCGAGGCGGTGGGATCGTGCGGCGGCATCCGGCGGGCGGCGGCGGCGCTGTCGATCGATCACGCCGCCGTCAGCCGGCACCTCCATGCGCTGGAACAATGGACCGGCATGTCGCTGATCGACCGCAGCGGCGCGGGCCATGGCAACCTGACGGAGCAGGGCCGCGCCTATCACACCCGGATCAGCGCAGCGCTGGCCGAGATCGCCCTGGCCACGCAGGACCTGATGCGGCGCGAGGACGATGTGCGGCTGCGGTTGTGGGTAGCGCCGGGGCTTGCGTCGGAATGGCTCTCGGGGCGGGTCGGCGAATTCATGCGCGATCATCCTGCCGTCGAGTTGGAACTGCAGCCGTCGGATACTCCGCCCGCGTTCGCGGCGAACGAAGCCGACGCGTATCTGCATTACATCATCGACGCGCACCGCGAGGCACCGCCGGCCACGCTGCGATCGATCGAGGTCGCGCGCCCGGCCGTGCTTGCGCTTGCGAGTCCGGCGTTCATCGCAAACACGCCCCCCGTTTCCACCCCGGCCGACCTGCTGGACCGCACGCTGCTGCATGAAGCGAGCAACGACCAATGGCGGCGCTGGTTCGATCAGCATGGCGTCAGCGATGTCGGGGAAATTCCGGGGCCGAAGTTCTGGCAGGGGCATCTGACGCTGGCCGCGGCGCGGCAAGGGCAGGGGATAGCCCTGGCCAACGCCCTGCTGGCCAGCGAAGACCTGGCCAGCGGTCGCCTGGCGCCGGTGGCATCGTTTCCTGATGTTTTTCTGGGCAGCTACAATTTCACGGCCAGACGGGACAACTGGCGCGCAACGGCGATTGCGGCATTCCGGCGCTGGCTGGAAAAGGCGATCGCCCAGTGCTCTGGGTAAAGTGCTCCCGGTGACTGGCTGACACCGGGTCCAAGATTTTATCAACTTGGGCGCGGCCAGCGCAACCCATAGCCTGCGGCCTTTCGGAAGGGGTGGGCATGGCACTGCTGAAACGAGCAATGCGGCTGAACGGAAGCGGGATATGGCGCCAATGGCAACGACATGATTAGCCGAAGGACGATGCTGGCGGCTTCTCTCGGCAGCGTGCTGGCCTCTGCGTGCCATGGCCGGGTCCGCGCGCCCGACGAACTGGTGATCGGGTCCTCGCCCACGGGGGTTCCGTTCAGCTTTGTGGATCCCGCGACGAACGCGTTGACCGGCGCGATCGTCGATATCGCCACCTCGGTCACACGCGCGCTCTCGCTCGCTCCCGACCTTCGGATCACGCCCTTTGCCGCGCTGATCCCCTCGCTTGTCGCGGGCAAGATCGACATGATCGCGGCGGCCCTGCTGCGCACGCCGGAGCGTGAGAAGATCGTGGCGTTCAGCCGCCCGGTCTATGCCTATGAAGGCGCGCTGGTCGTGCGGGACAGCGATCGGCGCACCTATCCCGATCTTGCGGCGGCGCGTTCGCTGCGGGTCGGCGGGCAGATCGGCACCCGCTTCATCGATCAGTTGCACGCGGCCGGGGTGGCCGATGTCTCCACGTACGAAAACCTGTCCGATCTCCTGAGGGATCTCGATCACGGCCGGATCGACGCCGGCTATGGCGACGCGCCGATACTGCGTTACCAGTTGCGGGTTGGCCCACGGCGCGCGGTGCGGATCGTCAGCGGCTTCCGCGCACCCGCACGCGAGGAGCTTTGCCTCGTCATGCGCAAGGGCGATACCCTGTTGCCCCAGATCAACCGGGCAATCGAGCGGCTGCTGCCCCGGCGCATTCCCGAGATCGCTCGACACTGGCAACTCGAAGAGGCAGCATGAGCGAGTTTCTGACCGACACGATCCAGTTCATGCCCGTGCTGTTGCGCGGGCTGGGCATCACAATCGTTTTGACCCTGTGCGCGCTGGCGACCAGCATTGCGCTGGGTATTTGCTGGGCGATAATGGGCATGAGCCGCAATGCGGCGCTCCGTGGCATCAGCCTGGCGATCATCCATACCGTGCGCGGTATCCCGATCATCGTGCAACTGTTCTGCGTCTATTTCGTGCTGCCGGACCTCGGCATCGATCTGCCGCCGTTCCTGGCGGGTGTGATCGGCCTCGGCCTCGCCTACTCCGTCTATCAGGCGGAGAATTTCCGCGGCGGCTTCGGCGCGGTCGACCGGCAACTTGTGGAAGCGGGGCTCTCGGTCGGGATGAGTGACGGAATGGCCTTCCGGCGGATCGTGCTGCCGCTGGGGCTGCGTGCCGCGTTGCCTTCTTTCGGCAATACGACCGTCATGCTGCTCAAGGATTCCTCGATCGCCTCGACCATCACCATCGCAGAGCTCACCCGCGCGGGACAGCTGCTTGCCATTTCAACTTTCAAGAACGGGACGGTCTACGTGCTCATCGCGCTGCTCTATCTGGCTGCCAGCCTTCCGCTGGCGGCCTTCGTCCGCACCCTCGAACGACGGCTGGCGCGGCGATGATCCGGCTGGACGGGGTTACCAAGCGGTTCGGCGACAAGGTGATCTTGCGCGGCATCGATTTCACGGTGCCGCAAGGCCAGGTCGCATGCCTGATCGGCCCGTCTGGTTCCGGCAAATCGACCGTGCTGCGGGCGATCAACGGGCTGGAGCGGCATGACGGCGGCGTGATCGAGGTCGGCGGGCTGCCGGTTACGGATGCCAATCTTTCGGCGATCCGGCGCAAGGTTGCGATGGTGTTCCAGCGGTTCAACCTGCTGCCGCACCGCACCGTGCTGGAAAACGTGATCGAGGGGCCGGTGCATGTGCTGCGGGAACCACGCGATGCGGCAGAGGCCCATGCGATGACGCTGCTCGCCCGCGTTGGCCTGGAGGACCGGGCAAGCGCGCTGCCGTCGGAATTGTCGGGCGGGCAGCAACAGCGGGTCGGCATCGCGCGGGCGCTGGCAATGCGGCCGCAGGCAATCCTGTTCGACGAACCCACGTCCGCGCTCGATCCCGAACGCGTGGGCGAGGTGTTGCAGGTGATGCGATCGCTCGCCGAAAGCGGCATGACGATGATCGTCGTGACGCACGAGATCGCATTCGCGCGCGAGGTTGGCGATCGCGCGATCTTCATGGCGGACGGTGTCGTCGTCGAAGACGGTCCGGCGCGCGAAGTGTTGACCGCCCCGCGCGCGCCGCGCACGCAGCAGTTTCTCGACCGCGTTCTCAACCCGCTCTGAAGCGCGGTGATCGGGGCACACCGCCAGAGCATTGCAACACAACTATTTCCGGGCCCGGCCAACGCGCAACGTCGCGCAAGTAACGAGGAGACCCGCAATCCCATGAAGCCAGTAATCTTCCAGCCCGAGACGCTGCTTGCCACAGCGGTGGGAAAGCCGGTGCCGGCCCCGCTGGGTGAGCCGATCTCGATCGTGCGTTCGGCATCCCTGACGTCCAGCGCGCGTGCTACGAACAGGGTTGGCATGTGGGAATGCAGCCCCGGCCGGTGGCGGCGCCAGATCGTGCAGGCCGAGTTCTGTTACTTTCTGGAAGGCCGCGCGACGTTCACCCCCGACGCCGGCGAACCGATCGAGATCGCCGCTGGCGATGTCGTCCATTTCCCGGAAAACAGCCTTGGCGTCTGGGATATTCTCGAAGCCAGTCGCAAGATATTCATGGTGTTTGACGAGGAGCCAAGCGCGTGAACCATATCGGGGGGGTGGCCGCCGGCCAGATCGAGACGATCTCCGGCGACCACTGGATAACGAGTTCGCAGGATGATCTGCGCTTGCGCCGACCGCTGGATGGCGACGTGGCGGTCGACGTTGCCATCCTGGGGGGCGGCTTCTCGGGGCTTTGGACCGCATTTCACCTTCTGTCCGGCAATCCTTCGTTGCGGGTGGCGATCGTCGAACGGCGGTT
Organism: Novosphingobium sp. SCN 66-18; assembly: GCA_001725355.1. Classification (GTDB taxonomy): domain Bacteria; phylum Pseudomonadota; class Alphaproteobacteria; order Sphingomonadales; family Sphingomonadaceae; genus Novosphingobium. The sequence goes on along the minus strand of MEGD01000003.1, from coordinate 167,029 downwards.
CTGCGGCTATGGCGCGTCAGGGCGCAACGGCGGCTGGTGCTCCCCCCGGTTCCCGGTCGACCCCGCGCCGCTGATCCGCCGATATGGTGTGCACGTGGCCCGGCGGGTCATGGAAGCACAACAGAACACCGTCGGGAATTTCGGCGAAATGCTGGCGAAAGCCGGCATCGACGCGGAATTCCGGCATACCGGCCTGCTCAGCATCGCCCGGGGCGAACAGCAACTCGCGTCGCTTCAAAAGACCTTCGCCACGTATGAAGCCCTTGGCCTGAACGAAGGCAACCGCCTGATGGGGGCGCAGGAAGCCTTCGAACAGGTGCATGTCACCAAAATCTCCGGCGCGCTGCATTCGGTACGGGGCGCCACGGTCCATCCCGGAAAGCTGGTGCGCGGATTGGCCCATGCCGTAGAGGCTCTTGGCGCGCGCATCTTTGAAGGGACCGAGGCGCTATCGGTCCGACGTGGTCAGGACGCCGCGATCTGCTGCGAGACCGGCATCGTCCGAGCGTCGCGCGCCGTCGTCGTCGCGGGGGAGGCTTACCTTCCCGGTCTTTCCGGTTTCCGCCGCGATCTGCTGCCGATGTCATCGATGATCGTGCTGACCGAACCCCTGAGCGACGCGCAATGGGAGGCCGTCGGATGGCGCGGCGGCGAGTGCCTGAGTTCGCAGGTCCATACTAAGAACTATCTGACCCGCACCGGCGATGGCCGTATTCTTTATGGCAGCCGGGGGGCGCCCTATCATTTCGGTTCGGCCACGCGGGATGATGCGCTGCAGGACGATGCGGTCTTCGAAACCATGCGCGACACCGTCCGCGAATGGTGGCCCGCCTTGTCCGACATCACCTTCACCAACGCCTGGGGCGGCTATCTGGGCGTGCCGCGCGACTGGATGCCCACGGTCCATTTCGATCCCGACAGCAAGTTGGCCGTGCTCTATGGCTATACCGGCCGGGGCGTGTCGACCAGCACAATGTGCGCGCGCTTGACGGCAGGCCTGGTCGGCGGATGGCAGACGGGGCTGGAAGGCTTGCCGTTTCACCGTGCCCGGCCGCGCAAGTGGGAAGTCGAACCGTTCCGCTGGGGCGGCGTCCGCTATGTCCAGAACGCGCTGGCGCGGATCGATGCTGCCGAGGAGCAGAGCCGGGCCCGGCCGATCGACGCGCCGCTGGCCGAATACCTGAGCGCACAGTAAACGCGGCGCCTGCGGGAGCGCCGCCTCGGGCACGAGGCCGGCCGCTTCCCGTGGCGCGCGGTGGACGGAAAGAACGTGGCGATTCCAGCCATGCCCGCCATCCGCCATCGCTGGCCAAGATCGCCGGCCACGATCAGCTGGCGTGCATCACCGGCTCATCTGCGCCCTTCTGCTCCTTCGTACCCTTTTCGCCCTTGATCCGCGCGCGCTGCTCCTGCGCCTTCGCGATCAGATACTGGCGGATGGCTTCCGCCTGATCATGGTCGAGCACCTTGGAAAAGCTGACCATGCCCGCGTTCGCCAGCAGCCCGTCAAGCACCACGGAGCGCCAGTTGTCCGGATCGGCGATGAACGGACTGTAGCGCAGATCCGGCTGGTTGCCGGTGCTGACGGCACGATAGCCATGGCATACGGCGCACCGAAGGGCATACTGCCGGTCGCCCTCCGCGATCGTGGCGACATTTGCCGTGACCGCCGGCGGATCAAGCACCATCGCCTGCGCCGCAGGGGCGTCCGGCAGCTTCGCGCGGCCATCGAGAGCAAAGACGAGCACCCGGTCGAGATTGGCGTGTCGGCCATCCTTGCCATAGAGGTTGCAGGCCGAACCATAGACGCCGCCGCAACCGGCGAGCACCGCGACATATTGCTTGCCGCGGACCATATAGGTCATCGGCGCGGCAAGAATGCCGGTCTGCCCCCACAGGGAGAACAGTTCCTTGCCGTCGGTGGCCCGGACAGCCTTGAAGAAGCCGGTGCCCGTGCCCTGAAACACCACGTTGCCCGCCGTGGCCAGGATACCCCCGTTGCCGAACGTGTCGCGCGGCGCGCGCCATACTTCGCGCTGGTTGACCGGGTCCCAGGCCATCAGATAGCCCTTCGCCTCCTTGAGCGGCGAAGTCAGTTGCGGAACCGAGGCGCCCAGCCGGTTGCCGGTGTTGTACCCGAGCGGAGCCTTTTTATAGGCCGGGTCCGACACGTAGGGCAGGGCCAGCTCCTGCGTGGGGATATAGACCAGCCCCGTTCGCGGGCTGAATGCCATCGGTGGCCAGTTGTGCCCGCCGAGTGAGCTGGGCGTGCCATAAAAGGGTTTGCCCAGTTCGCTGTAGCGCGCCTCCGGGTTCTCCACGGGGCGGCCGGTGGCAAGATCGATCTTCGAGGCCCAGTTGACGGGCACGTATTTTTCGGCGGAAATGACTTTCCCGGTCTCGCGGTCCAGGATGTAGAAAAAGCCGTTCTTCGGCGCTTGCATCAGGACCTTGCGCTTCTTCCCGTCGATGACCAGATCGGCCAGCACGATGGACTGGGTGGCGGTATAGTCCCATTCGTCGCCAGGCACTTCCTGATAGTGCCACACATATTCGCCCGTTTCCGGCCGAACCGCGACGATCGAGGAAAGATAGAGATTGTCGCCCTTGCCCTCGCTGCGCGCCATGCGGTTCCACGGCGAACCGTTCCCCGTGCCGATGTAGAGCAGATCGAGTTCGGGATCGTAGGCGAAGGCGTCCCAGGCGTTGCCGCCTCCGGCCTTCTGCTTCCACCAGGCGTCCCCGGACCAGGTCTCCCGCGCCGTTGCCATTTGCGGATCGGACACCTCGCCATCGGGTTTGCCGGGTTCACCGGGCACGACATAGAAGCGCCAGACCTTTCGGCCGGACATGGCGTCATAGGCCGTCACGAAACCGCGTGCGCCCAGCTCCGCGCCGCCATTGCCGATAATCACGCGCCCTTTGATCACGCGGGGGGCGCCGGTAATGGTGTAAGGCAGATCCCTGGGCGTGGTCTGCACGCTCCACGCCTGCTTGCCGGTGCGGGCATCGATGGCGATCAGCCGCCCGTCCAGCGTGCCCACGTAGAGGCGCCCCCGCCACCAGGCGACGCCGCGATTGACCGCATCGCAACAGGCATTGACCAGCTGCGAACGCGGCACGGCCGGATCGAATGTCCACAGCGGCTTGCCGTTGGTCGCGTCGAAGGCCCTGACCACGCTCCACGCCGTGGAAACGTACATGACGCCGTCAACCACCAGCGGCGTCGCTTCCTCGCCGCGCGACATGTTGAGATCGGCATACCAGGCGAGGCCAAGCCGCGACGCGTTGGAATCGTCGATTTGCGACAGGGGGCTGAAGCGCTGCTCGTCATAGCTGCGTCCCGTGGTCACCCAGTTCGCATCGTCGGCAGCGATGCGCGCATCGCCACCAGGAAACAGGCCCGATGGCGCGGTGTTCGTGTTCGCCAGCAGAACGACGGCGCATGCGGCCGCAAGCGCTGCGCGAGAAACCAGGCTGCCCTTGGGCGCGCGACCAGAAATCATTCGAAACCCCTACCTTATATCACATTTCGTTTGCCCGCTCAGCGGCCACGAGCAAGGCGGACGGCACGCATTATCAATCAGGACAGTCCTGATTTGCCCGCCTTATCCGGTAAAGTTGCGTTCCCCGCCGTGCATGGTGATTGGCGCTCACCGGGGAAAGCGCCGTATGGCGTTCGCGATCTTGCTCTGGACCAGCCGACTTTTTGCCAACGTCGTGTTGTCTTGTCATCACCAGGCAGCACCATTTTTCCGCTTTCTATCCAGCGCGTCAGGCGCGACCATCTTCCCGACGCTCGGTGCGGCAACCCAGGATGTTGGAGCCAAGGATGAATCTACTGCGAACATCGGCACTTTGTTCAAGCCTGATCGTGATGGCGGGTCTTGCCGCGCCCATCATGGCGGGAGCGCCTCATCGGGAGGCCGACCTGGTGCTCACCAACGCGAACGTCATTACGGTCGATCCGCAAGAGCGTGTCGCGCATTCGGTCGCGGTGCGCGATGGCCGTATCGTTGCCGTGGACGATACCAAAGACTGGATCGGGCCGGAGACGCGCGTGGTCGACCTGCAGGGGCGCACCGTGCTGCCGGGCTTCATCGACAGCCACACGCATGTCGATGGCATGGCGGATGTGGAAGCGCATACCGTCAACATCCAGGTCCCCCCGCTGGCGGGACCGGATGCCATCATCGCCCGGTTGAAGGAGTTGCAGAAGAAGCTGGGGCCGGGAGCCTGGCTCCACGGGAACGGCACCTACAACCAGGTCATGCCAACGCGCGAGCAGCTGGATGCTGCCTTCCCGGACAACCCGGTCCGGCTCGACTGGAGCGTCCACGACAACGTGATCAACCACGCTGCGGCGGTGGCGCTGAAGCTGGACAGCACCTATCCCGACCCGCCTGCCGGATCGACCGGCCGCCTGGAGCGCACGGCCGATGGCGAGGTGAAGATCATCCGCGACTATCACGTTCCCTTTCCTGTCGAGACTTTCACCCATGCGGAGAAGAAGCAGGCGCTGGAAGACATTCTCCAGAAATTCTATCTGGAGCGCGGCGTCACGACCGTTTCCGACATGGCCATTACCGGGCCGGACACGTTCCAAGCCTATCAGGAACTTCGGGACGAGGGCAAATTGCCCGCCCGGGTCAGAATGAACCCGCTGTTCAACAAGCCCGGCCAGACCGGCGGCATGCTTTCCACGGGCTGGCACACCGGGCTGGGCAACGACATGCTGTCGATCGGGGCCATCAAATTCGTCCTCGATGGCGTCTGGGGAACGACCGCGGCGGTCTACAAACCGTTCTGGAACGGTTCCGGCACCACATGGATCGCGAACAACAGGGGCGGCACGTCGTTCACGCAGGAACAGCTTACCAGCGAGGTCGTCGCCGCTCACAAGGCCGGATGGCAGGTGCAGATCCACGCCAACGGCGATCGCGCGCAGGATATGGCGCTCACCGCTTTCGAAGCGGCACAGGCGGCGGCCCCCCGGCCCGACGCCCGGGATCGGATCGAACATTTCGGCCATTTTCTGGTGCAGGACGAGCGCACGGGGCAGCGTCTGGCGCGGATGAAGGCGGATGGCGTGATTCCGTCCATGCAGCCGGCGTTCCTGTGGCGTCTGACGAACATCAATGTGAAGGAGCCGGGCGTGAAGTTCTTCGCGCTGCGGACGCTGATCGATGCCGGGATGCACCCGCCGGGCGGCGTCGACACGATCGGCACGCAGAATTTCGCGACCTACCCCTTGTTCTCCATCCAGCGCGCCGTGGTGCGTGACACCAAATATGGCACGATAACCCAGCCCGAGGAGGCGATTACCGTGATGGAAGGCATCAAGATGTTCACGATCTGGGGCGCGGAAGCCAACTTCATGGAAAAGACGCGTGGCAGCATCGAAACGGGGAAGCTGGCCGATTTCGTCGTTCTCGATGCCGATCCGCTCAAGACGCCGAAGACCCGGCTGAGCCAGATCAAGGTCGATATGACCATTCTGGGCGGACGCATCGCCTACGACCGCAAGGAGGCCGCGCAATGAGCCTGTTCCGGCAACACGCGCCACGAGCGGCCCGCATCGGAGCGCTGCTTTCCCTGGGAGCTGCGGCCCTGGCGCTTGCGGTTCCCGCCGGCGTGGCGTCAGCGCAGGCCGCATCCGGCTTCGACGGCCGCTGGGTTTACGACAAGTCCCGTTCCGGTCCCCACCGCGAACTGGAGGAAATCGTGACGATGAGCGATCACGATGGCAAGCGTGCCTACAGCGCTGAGGTCGTGGTCAATGGCGTGCATTCGGGGGGGCGCTTCGAAGCGCCTCTCGATGGCACGTCCGCTCCGCTCTACGATTTGATCAGCGGCCGGGAAGTGGGCACCGCGACGCTGGAAAGAAAGGGGCCGCAGGTGGAGCATATCCGCATGCTCTTTTCCGGCAACGCCCGCCCGCCGATCAACATCGAACATTGGCTTACCAATGACGGTACCGCGTTCATCGCCGTTCTGAAGGACGAGGGGGGGCGGGTGACCTCGCTGATGACGTTCGTCCGGCGTTAGCCGGGGGGAGGGCGAAGCCCCGAAATGGCCAGAGGCCGGGCAACGCGTGCTGCGTGCCCGGCCTCTTTTTTGGCTTCAAACTGTTTCCGGCTGCGTTTCGGGCAACCGATGGCGGCACGCGAGGCGCCGCCATCGGTCGACCATCACATCGTCAGCGTGGCCATCAGACCGATCGTCCGCGGCCGGATCGTGCGTTCCGTGAAGAACGGCGCATAGGCATAGAGGTTGGCCTTGTTGAGAATCGGATGCGCGTTCAGCAGGTTCTCGCTGAACAACGTCCAGTTCACCCCGCCCGCCTTGAGCCCGAGACGCACGTCGAGCTTGTTCATGGCCTCGTTCGTGACGCGGGTGGGATCATAGACCGACGAGATCGGGTTCTGGAAGCCGAACGGGCCTTGCGGACGCGAATTGTACGTGTCCTGAACCCGGATGTAGGCATCGTGACCGCCGTAAACGAAGCTGTATTCGAAGAATCCGTTCAGGGTCCACGGCGTGCCGTCGATCTTCTGCCCGGCGAAGACCGTGGCCTTCGTTCCCGACTTCAGCGTATCGAGGTATTTCGCGTTGTTGTAGCCTACCGTCAGCCCCAGACGCAGATTGTTCGTCGGGCGCATGTTGAGGTTGATGTCGAAACCGCGGCTGCGGGCGCGGCCGGTGTTGAGCGTCACCGGATAGGCGCAGGTCAGCCGGATGCTCTGCTGGATGTTGTTCCAGTTGATCTGGTAAACGCTGGCCTCGAAGCTGAGGAGGCCGCCACCGATGCGCCCCTTGCTTCCCAGTTCATAGCTGTCGGTCGTGTCTGAATTGTAGGTCGGCGGAGTGCCGTTGAGGCCAAGCGCGGCGAGGCCGGCCGAGCAGGCGGGCATGGGCACGGCCTTGTTCACGCCACCCGTGCGGAAGCCGCGCGCATACGTGGAATAGAACATGAGATTTTCGCCGGCATCGTAGGACAGCGAAACCTTCGGCGTGAACGGCGTTTCCTTGATCGAACCGGCGTTGTGCGAAACGCCGGTAACGTAAGTCGGGCTTCGTTCGGTGATGTCGTAAACCAGCTTGTTGCTGGAATAACGGCCGCCCACGGTGAGCTTCAGGTTCTTGACGAACTCCCAGTCGACATTGACGAAGCCAGCGAACTGCTCTTCCGTCGTATTCTCGACACCGGTGTAGCGATAGAGCCCGTCCACAAGGCCGGTGCCGAAATATTGGGCGACGGTCTTCCCGAAATATTGTTGAGTGAAATCGTTCAGATAGGCGCTGTTGAGCACCGGATCGGAAAATATCTTGCTGTGGGAGTAGTATCCGCCGACCAGCCAGTTGAAGCGAGACGGATTGGAGTTTTGAATGCGGATTTCCTGAACGTAATCACGCTGCTTGGTGTGGGAATACCAGGTATCGATGACCTGGTTGTAGCCGTTGACCGTCGTGAAGAGATACTTCGGGCCGAACGTGGTGAGGTTGTTGGTCTGGCTCTGGTCGCGTATTTCATTCACGTCACGGGCATAATGGGACGTAACCGACGTGATGTTGATCCCGCCCGTATCCGCGACGATTTTCAGCGAGGGCAGCCAGAAGCGATCGTGCGAAGGCTGGGGGATCGACGAGCCGCTGCGGAACACGCCGGCGTGCGTGTCGGACAGCGAACTCCAGTAGTAGGACGTATCATTGATCTTCTGGTCCTGGAAATAGATCGAAGGCGTGATTGTCAGCCATTCGGTCGGCTTCAGGGCCAGTGCCGCGCGCAACACGTAGGTGTTGCTGCTGTCCGCGTTGTCCTGGACGCTGTTCTTGTCCTGATAGCTGGCGCGATCGACGTAGCCGCCTTCGTGCTGGTACCACGCGCTGATGCGGAAGCCGATCTTGTCTTCCACGATCGGCGCGCCGATCGCCAGGCCGACTTCGCCGCCCGGGCTGCCGCCGTCGGTCGTGACAAAGGATGCGCGGCCATAGACGCTGGTGCCGGAGAGACTGGGCGCGGGCGTAATGAAACGGATCGCGCCGCCCATCGAGCTGGCGCCGAACAGCGTGCCCTGCGGTCCGCGCAGCACTTCCACGCGGTCAAGATCGAACACCCGCGGGAAGGTGGACAGGGAGTAGTTGAGCGCCGAGTTGCGCGACTGCACCGGCGTATCGTCGATATAGGTGGCGGTGGTGGAAGCGCCTGCCGTGGAATTGATGCCACGGATCGAAGCGCGCATGCCGCCGACGCTGCCCGCGCTTGCCGCGATGTTCAGGCCGGGTGTCTGTGCCGCGATGTCCTGAATGGTGCGGATGCCGCGATCATCGAGATTCTGCTGGCTGAGCGCGGCGACGCTCACCGGCACTTTCAGGACCGATTCCGAGCGCCGCGTTGCGGTGACGACGATCGTATCTGATTGCGCTGTCTCCGAAGCGTCGTCGGCGGCGGCTTGCGCCATCGCGTTCGTCCCGCTGGTCAATGCCGCCAATGCGATGGCCAGGCCGCCCGCTGACGCCGCAAATCTCATTTTCCCTGAACTCATCGGTTTCACCCCCTTGTTTTGGCTGTTTTCTCGGCCCGAAATGGTCCGATCCGCATGGGAAGCTGACACAGCTGCCCATGCTCAAGGAGGTGCCAAAGCCCGAATATCTGTTGCAGTGGAGTCACCGGTGATCGCATTCGAGAATGGCGTGTCCGAGCACACTTGGCGTTGGCGCGATCGTGAACGCGGGTGATCCGATCAAGCACCAAGGCGAGGCGTCCAGCGGCAGCCCGTTGCATGATTTCGCCAAGACCATGCGCTCAAGGGCGGCGTCATCATCCGGCTGCGGCTCTGAGTGACTTGCCCCGGAAAGTCAGCGCCGCATATGCAGATCAGACCGCGGCACGGGTCGCGATAACGTCCTCGTAGCGTGCATCCGCCAGGTCGAGTTCCGGCCATGGCGCCGCCGTTTCGGTGGTCAGCACCAGCTTGCCAAGTCCGGACAGGCGGAAACTGCCGAGTTTCGGTTCCTGCACGGCCACGCCATCCTGCTCCATGGCGACGGCGTCGCAGTAGAACTTGCCGTTGCGACGATAAAGCAACTGAGGCGCCACCTGTGTCGCCGTGCGATTGTAGGTCCAGCGCAGGCACAGGCCAAGGTGCAGCGCCTGCAGGATCATGTGCAGCGCCTCGGCTTCCCGATCATCGGCGACGGGGATATCCTGTGGACGAAGCGGGGGCGTCTGGCTGGGTTTTGTCATGTCCGTCGCTCTTGCCGCTCCGCTCGCGATCCGCAACACCTTCTTTGATGCGGAATGTTTCCATTCCCGTCCATAGCCGGCAAGCGATGCTACCGTATCCTGCCGCATAGATCGAATCCGGCGCGCGGCGTTGCCATTGTCAGGCCCGGGACGTACAGCGCGAGCAGTCCCCCGTATGGCGCAAGGTTGCCCGGCTTGGGGAGGCGAGAAGGGGAGCACTGACTTGACAGGTTCTTCGTTGGATCATGCTCCCGTGGACGGCAGCGGCATGCCGGGGCTGGTCCGCCCTTCGCTGGCGCAGGCGATCAAGCGCGGATTTATCGGTCGCTGCCCCCGCTGTGCGCGTGCGAAACTGTTTCGGGCTTTCCTCAAGCCGGTGGACCGCTGCCCCGATTGCCACCAGGATTGGTCGTGCCAGCGTGCGGATGATTTTCCCGCCTATCTCGCGATCCTGTTGACGGGCCATCTCGTCGCGCCGCTGATCATCGCGGTGGAACTCGATTTCTCGCCGCCGGCCTGGGTGCAGATGACATTATGGCCCGCGATCGTGGCGGCGATGGTGATTGCGCTGATCCAGCCGGCCAAGGGCGCGGTGATCGCGGCCCAATGGCGACTGGGCCTGCACGGTTTCTCGTCATCCGACATGCAGGCCGCGGATGCCGACGCAAACGGTGGCGCCAGCAACTGAGGTCTTGCGCCATCGGATACCCCATCCTGTCGGATGCGGCCAGGATACCGATGCAGGCGCCGGGCGCCGCAAGCCGATCCGTCAAGCAGTGGCGCGCTGCGAACTGGACATGACGGCCAGCCGGCGCAGTCCTTCGATGTTGAGAACGGTCAGCCGTTTGCCATGCAATTCGATAAGTCTTTCTGCCCGCAACATCTGCAGCACACGATTGACGTGAACGGCTGACAGGCCAACGATATCGGCCAGATCATATTGGGTCAGGGGCATGACGTAGCGATTTTCGACGACGTGGCATGTGCGTTTCAGCCGCTCGAACAGTTCGCACAGCAGGCTGCACAGGCGCTCGGTGGCCGATAGGCGGCCAAGATTGAAGATCCACTGTTCGCGCCGGTTCAGGATCGTGAGCAGCGATTCCAGTATGCTGGTCATTCCATCGGCCTCTTGAGAGGTTCTGCGGTGAATACCCGTCAGGGACAGCGATCGAGCACGTAGCCGCGTCAGAGCAACAACGGGCAGTGTCGCCGTTCCCTGGAAAAGCCATTGCGGTTCGCAGTATTCACCTGGAAGAAACAACGTAATGATTTGCCGGCGTCCGTCGATCAGCAACCGGTACTGACAGGCCCAGCCTTCCTCGATCTTGAAAATATGGTCCGTTTTCTGGGCGTGGCGCGCGAGATATTCGTGCCTGTGAAAGACACGGGTGCCGTCGCGCGTGGATAACGCTTCTTCTATCATCAATACTATCCCGGATTTCTCTGATCGGTACAGTGCGCCACCGGGAGGTTGGGGGATTCACATAAGTTTATTGGGTCGATAAAGTCCGACCAAGCGTTCCGTGAAGTCGACGGACGCCCTTAGGCCGGCTTGCCTATCAGCGCCCGAACTGCAGATAAGTTGGCCGGAAATGACAGTAGGCCTCCAGCGCGGCCGGGTCCGGCATGGTGATGCGCCCTCCCTGCCAATGAATGAGATCACGCGCGCGCAGATCCTGGATCACGCGATTCACATGCACGGTGGAAAGCCCCGTGGCTTCTGCGAGGTGAATCTGCGTGAGTGGCGAGTCGAACCCGTCGGACGTAGCGACCCCTATCGCGCGCAGGCGGTGAGCAATCTCGCAAAACAGATGGCCGATGCGCTGGCGTGCGCTGCGCGCCGCGACGTTGCGCGTCCATTCGCGCTGAATGGCGAGCGTGGCGGTTCCCTCGATGCCAAGGGCCAGGCGGATTCTGGGTGACTGGGTTCGGACCAGTTCGACGGCATCGGACAGAACCAGAGCGCAGTGCATCTTGTCGATGGCGCCGATGGAATGATCGATCGTTCCAGCGACCGGGAAAACCGGATTGCACAGGTCGCCCGGCAGGAGAAAGGCCACTATTTGACGGCTCCCGTTTTCGAGCAGTTTATAGCGGCATCCCCACCCATCCAGCACGATCTTGAGGAAATGGATGTGATCGCCTTCGCGCACGAGATCGCCGCCGGCTTTCACCGTGCGGATTTCAGTGTCCACGAGATCATCCACCAGAGCCATGTCCGTCGAGGACAGGTCGGCATATTGCAGGAGTTTCATGGCAAGTGGGCCTGACATGCTTGCTGGTCCCTTCAGCTGTTCCTTGAGTGTCGCGCCGATGCAACGCCAACGGCGTCGGCTGGTTTCCGGTTGCGATCATGCAAGGCCTTTCGGATCACCCGTTGACGATCGTTCCCCCGTTCGGATGAAGCACCTGCCCGCTCATGTAGCTGGAATCCGCGCAGGCGAGGAACAGGAACGAGGGCGCCACCTCGTTGGGTTCGCCCGGCCTTCGCATCGGCGTGTCCTCGCCGAAATGGCGGACCTGTTCCGCTTCCGCGCCGCCGCCAGGGTTCAGGGGAGTCCAGATCGGGCCAGGCGCCACGGCGTTGACCCGGATGCCCTTTCCCACAAGGTTTTCGCTCAGTGATCGGGTGAAGGCCGTGATCGCGCCCTTGGTCGCGCTGTAATCGAGCAGGTGGCCCGAGCCTTTGTAGGCCGTCACACTGGTGCAGTTGATGATCGCCGATCCAGGTTCCAGATGATCCACGACGGCCTGCACCATGTGAAACATCCCGAAGATATTGCTGCGGAATGTCTGTTCCATTTGCGCGGCGGAGATCTCGCGGATGTCGGTTGCGGGATGCTGTTCGCCGGCATTGTTGACGAGGATGTCGATCCTGCCAAAGCGGCTGACGATTTCGGCCACGCATTGGTTGCAGAATTGCGCGTCGCCAACATCGCCCTGCAAGGCGACGCCGCGCCGGCCTTCCGCAACAACCATTTCAATCGTGTTGCTGGCGTCGGTGCTATCGTGACGGTAGACGATCGCCACGTCCGCTCCCTCGCGCGCGAACAGGGCGGCAACCGCGCGGCCGATGCCGCTATCCCCGCCGGTCACCAAGGCCACCTTTCCCGCAAGGCGATCCGATCCCGCAAAGACGGGCTGCCACTGCGGCGCCCGCGCGAGCGCGTCCTCCTGGCCCAGTCGTCCCGTCGCACGCGCTCCTTGATTTTCGACCATGTGGGCGGCCGATGCCTTGCCCTGTTGTTCGGCAGCGCTTTCGCCGACCTTGCCTTCGTTGCTCGTGGTATGCCGTTGCATGATCCTGCTCCAAGGTTTCGCCGGACCGGAAGGCAGATCCGCGTCGACCGTAAACCACAACGCAACGCCGGAATTTCCCATTTACTTACATGTGTATTCGAATTGCGCATTGACTTGCAAAAAGAAGAACGGGCGGTCGCGCGATTGGCGAGGCCGGTACTTGCGAGTGCGCCGAAGCGTTGTTTTGGCGCCACGAGCCGTTTCTTTTCCTGGAAACACTCGAGGGGGAATCCGCTTTCATAAACAGTTGCAATGAAAGGCGGATAGATGCTGAAATATGCCAAAATCGAAGAACTTCGGGCTGCCGGCGATATTTCGGTAGAAAGCTTCTGTCAGGGCCATCCAGACCAGCACCGGTATCGCGTGGCCGCCATTGGAACATATCCGCCCCGCCGGTGCGGTATCGCGACCTTTACCAGCGATCTCGTGGATAGCCTCAAAGCGGCCGATCCCGGTATGTCGATCGATATTTTCGCCATGGATTCGCCCGGGGCGCCGCAGCGTTATGGCAGCGAAGTCTGCATGGCGATCGGGGAGGGAGCCAGCGAAGACTTCGAGGCGGCGGCGAACAGGATCAACGCGAGCGGCACCGACGCGGTATGGATACAGCACGAATACGGCATATTTGGCGGCGAGGATGGCAACTACATCTGCAATCTCGTCGATCGCGTCGCCGCGCCCGTGATCCTGACGCTGCATACCGTCTTGCGCGATCCCACTCCCGGCCAGCGCTCGGTCCTGCAGCACCTTATAGATCGTGCCAGCGCGGTCATCGTTATGTCGCGCGAAGCGCGTGACCTGCTCGCCAGCCTTTACGATGCCCGCAACGTGACCGTGATTCCGCATGGCGTTCCCGATCGTCCGTTCGGCCGCGAGCCGGCTGCCAAGGCTTGCCTGGGTCTCGCCGACCGGCGCGTTCTGATGACGTTCGGTTTGCTGGGAAGCGGCAAGGGGATCGAGCAGGTGATCGAGGCGATGCCGGCAATCCTGGCGCGGCATCCGAACACTGTGTACCGCATCGTGGGGGCGACCCACCCGGCGCTCGTGGCACGGGAGGGAGAGGCTTATCGCCACGCCTTGCAGGCATTGGCGCAGCGGTTGGGCGTGGCCGGCCATATCCAGTGGGATGACCGTTTTCTGGAAACGGACGAGCTTCTCGACCAGCTGGAAGCCTGCGATATTTTCCTGACGCCCTATCCCAATCTTCAACAATCCACTTCTGGAACGCTGAGCTACGCCGTGGCCTTGGGCAAGGCCGTGGTGAGCACACCCTTTTCCCATGCGCGGGAATTGCTGGCCGACGGTGTGGGCACGCTGGTCGAACCGGGCTCGGCGAACGCGATCGCCCAGGGCGTGATAGATCTGCTGGCCGATGCCACCACCCTGGAAACGATCAAGCGGCGCGCCTATGCCAAAGGGCGCGATGCGATCTGGCCGCGTGTGGCGGAAATGGCGCAGGCTGTTTTGCGCGTTGCCGCGCCGCCGGCCAAGTCGCTTCAGATCGTGCCGGGCAAGAAGCCGGCCCTTGCGGGCGTGTTCGCCATGTCGGACAGCACCGGCATCTACCAGCATTCTCTCGGCATCGTGCCTGACCGCCGCCATGGCTATTGCCTGGATGACAACGCCCGCGCGCTGATGCTGATGAACGTGGCGCGCGATCTGCCGGCGGGCGAACGGCTGCGCTGGTCGATGACCTACGCCAGCTTCATCGCCCACGCCTGGAACGAGGAAGAGCGCTGCTTCCGCAATTTCATGGGGTTCGATCGCCGCTGGCTTGAAGAGCGCGGGTCGGCGGACTCGAACGGCCGGACGCTGTGGGCGCTGGGGCATACGGCGGAATGCGCGCCCGATGCGGATATCCGCGAATGGGCCGTCGAGATGTTCCTGCGATCAAGGCGGTGCGTCTCTTCCGAAAGCCCTTTGCGGACCCTTTGCTTCGCGATGTTGGGAGAAGCCGCGCTGCTGCGCGCGGGCGTACCACACCAGCAGGCCGGTGATCTTCTGGGTCAGGGTGGTGCGGTGCTGATGGCGATGCTGGAACGCACGCTGCGACCCGAATGGGTGTGGTTCGAGCCGGCGCTGGCCTACGACAATCCGAGGATTTGCGAGGCGCTGATCGAAGCCGGCCTTGCCCACCAACGCGCGGATTGGGTGCAGGCGGCGCTGGAGGCGCTCGACTGGCTCATGCGATGCCAGACGAGCAGCCGGGGCCATTTCCGCCCCGTCGGTTCGGAAACCTTCGGCAAGCCGGGGATGGTCCTGCCGTTCGACCAGCAGCCTCTGGAAGCATGGGCGGCCGTCGACGCGGCGCGGACGGCCTATTTCATCGGCGATGACGCGAAGTGGATCCGGTCTGCGCGCACCGCTTTCGCGTGGTTCGAGGGCGCCAACGACCGCAACGTCGCACTGGGCGACGCGGCTTCCGGCCGGTGCCGCGACGGCGTGACTCCGCGCGGCGTCAACCGCAACTGCGGGGCGGAGTCGGTTCTCGCCTACCATCTGGCCAGCCGCGCGCTCTCTGATCTCATTGCCACAGTGGAAGGACGAAATCTTGCAGGCAGGACCAGTACCGAACCGGCTTCGTATCAGCGACATTAGACTTCATCCCGATCCTGCGCGCGTCGTCTTGCGTCCATTCCATCTGGGATGGCAGGCCAGCAACGCGCCGCAGGACCGGGCCATCCGGCTGGTAGCCAACGTCCTGGCGCTTCCCGGCGAACGGGCGAAAGCCGAATACGAGCGGGTTCTGGCGGATTTCTCGGCGCGCCACTGGCACATCGAGAACGTCCTTGATGAACGCTACGCCCAGCTCGAAACGTCTCTGGGGCTGCCCGCAATTGCCGAAGGCTATCGCCAGCGGCTGATCGCGGCGTATTTCTGCCATGAATATACTTACGCCGCCGCCGCGCTGATGAACCCGTCGATCGTCCCGCATCCCGATCAATCGGGGCTGGAGGAGGGCGCCGTTCGCTTCGTGCTCAGCCTGCGCGCCGTGGGCGAGGGCCACATCAGCACGATTGCGTTTCGCGAGGGGATCGCGAGGCCCGACGGATCGTTTGCGCTGTGGCCCCAGGGCGATATCGCGACGGCGATGCGGCAGATCACCGGAGAGGGCAATCCTCCCCCTCCCGACACGCCCGGCGCGCGCGCGTGGATCAGTCGCGATATGGACAGCACGCTGACGAATTCGGTCATTTTCCCGGTCACCGAGCAGCAGCGCAACGGGCTGGAGGATCTGCGCCTGGTGCGGTTCGAGGATGATGACGGAAAAGCCGAATGGATCGGCACCTACACCGCCTATTCCGGCCAGTCGATCCGGTCCGAATTGCTGAGGACGAGCGACTTCAAGACCTTCTCGCTGGAACCGGTGGAAGGGCGCGCGGGGCGCAACAAGGGCATGGCCCTGTTCCCGCGGCGGATCGATGGACAGTACATGATGATCGGCCGCCAGGACGGCAAGAATCTCTATCTGCTGCGTTCACCCCAACTGGATCAGTGGGATGATGACGGCGTGCTGCTGATGGAGCCGCGCTTCGCCTGGGAATTCATCCAGATCGGCAATTGCGGAAGCCCGGTGCTGACCAAGGCGGGGTGGTTGGTGCTGACCCACGGTGTTGGCCCCATGCGCAAATATGCGCTGGGTGCGGTGCTGCTGGACAGCGCCGATCCATCGAAGGTGCTCGCGCGAACGCCCGAGCCGGTCCTGACCGCCGAAAATTCAGACCGGGCGGGCTATGTTCCCAATGTGGTCTATACGTGCGGCATGATGCCGGTGGGAGAGCATCTTCTCATCCCTTACGGGATATCGGACAGCGTGGTTGGCTTCGCGACCATCGCTATCGACGATATTCTGGCCACGATGGCCTGACCTTTCGGGCCAGGCCATCGCCCTCCGCAAAACTGCGACGTTCCTCAATAGGCGGGCGGGTCGCTGGCCGGAAAGCTTTCGTCCGCGGCCTGGTCCACCTTGTCCCAGTCATCCACGTCACTGCGCATGCTGTCTGGGCCGGCGTTGCGCACATCGGCAAAACGCGATGACGAAGTATCGCTGGTTTCGCCCGGCGCGAACGCCGCCGGTTCGGTCTGTTCCTGCCGCGCCGTGAACATGCGGTACACCGTGTATCCGACGGCCAGTGTGGATGCGATTTTCAGTACCGAGAACATCATCTTGAAGGCGAGCATGATCAATCTCCCATGCTGTTTGATGCTTCAAAGCAATTCGTGGCGGCGGGTTCCCGTTCATAACGCATGAAAGTCTTTCCAGGCCTGGTTTGCTGTCTTTGGCGTTAGGGCGGAACCGGCGACACCAGTCGTCGTTGCATCTGTCCGAACTTCATTCGACACAGGATGCGCAATGGCAGAGCTTGCGAGTTGGTTGGCGCCCATCGCGACGATGATTGCCGCGGTCATGACGGCGGCCAACCTGGGGCCGCGCCTGACCGGTGCGGGATTCGCCGTGTTTGCCGTCGGCGCGTGCGCCTGGTGCATCGTAGCCCTGCAGGCCGATCAGACGGGGCTGTTGCTCACCAACGTGTTTCTGCTCGTGGTCGATGTGATCGGCGTGTGGCGATGGCTGGGGCGCGCGCGGTATGCGGAAGCGGCCCGGCGCGCGGCAAGGGCCAGCGCGACGCGATCCGATGCCAGCCTTTTTTCGTTTCAGGATCTGCTGAGCGCTTCCGTCGTGGACAAGGGTGGTACCGCGCTCGGTCCCGTGATCGATGCCATGGGCAGCGTCGAGGATGGCAGCATTGCCTACCTGGTGGTTTCCGATGGCGGCGTCGCCGGCGTGGGGGAAGTCCTGCGCCGCTTCCCGGCTGACCGTCTGGCCTATGCGGAGGGGAAGGTGATTGCTTCCATCCCGCGCGCTGCCTTCGACGCGTTACCCGCCATCGAGGCTGATCGCTGGCCGTTGGATGCCCGTCACACACGGTCCGGCATTCCCGAGAGGGAGGGCGATCCGCGTCCATCTGCGAAAGGGGAACGATGAGCAAGTTCTTCACCCGATGGTCGTCCGCCATCTCCGCCGCCATGGGGCGTCCCGTGGCCTTTGCGATAGCGCTGGGCACCATCATCGTATGGGGTGTTTCGGGGCCGGTGTTCGGCTGGTCCGACACGTGGCAGCTCATCATCAACACGGGCACCACGATCGTGACGTTCCTGATGGTGTTCCTGATCCAGAACAGCCAGAATCGCGATGCCAGCGCCATGCAGGCCAAGCTGGACGAACTGCTGCGCGCGCTGGACAAGGCGCGCGAGGGGTTCGTGGGCATCGAACACCTGACGGATGAAGAAATCAGCGCCCTGCGCGATGCGCTGGAACGCGAGTGCGGTTTGCGCGATGGGAAACAGGCGACGACCGAAGATACCGTCGACCGTCTGCTCAAGCGGACCTAGCGGCGGACGACACAGACCGTCCAGACGTTCCTGGCGAAGGACCGGCAACTGGTTCGCTTACCTGTGACAGGTTCGGGGAAATAACGCGGCCTTCGCACCCTTTCCTTCCCACGAGGTGCGCGCTCACGGAGCGCATCCGCCAAGGCAGGCAATGCTGATGGACGGGAAGAGACATGGCTGACAGCAGCAATACCACCGGTCCGACCTCCTCCCTCCCTCTCCCTTGTCGGGGGCTCGTCCTCAATGCGCTGAGCCGGTGTCCTTTCTCGAAACCAGGAGTTTTCCATGACACGACTTATCCTTGCACTCGTTCCCGCGCTTGCGTTGGCCGCGTGCGACAAGCCCGCCGTCGTCACCACCGAACCGGCCGATGATATGGCTGTAACCACCACGCCCGCTGAAAGCGGCGTCCCGGCAGCGGCGGCGGTGGTCGATACCGCCGATTATCTGGCAAGGGCGGCGGCGGGCGACCGGTTCGAGATCGACAGCTCGAAAGCGATCCTGGAGAAGACCGGCAACGCTGACGTCAAGGCGTTCGCGAACATGATGATTGCGGACCACCAGAAGTCTTCGGATGAACTGAAGGCGGCGGCCAGGAAAGCTGGTCTGGACGTGCCGCCGGCATCTCTCGATCCCGATCAGCAAGGGCAGATCGATGCGATCCGCAAGACCTCCGGCGCCGACGCCGACCGGGTCTATCTGAACGCGCAACGCACGGCCCATGCAATGGCCTTGAGTCTTCACACCGATTACGCGGCCAACGGCACGGTTCCGGATCTCAAGGCTACCGCCGGCCGCATCGCCACCGTTGTGCAGCAGCATAGCGACAAGCTCAGCACTATCAGCATCAAATGAGCATCGCCGGCACGTCCGGCGGGCTCGGAGGAGATGGATCATGCCCCAGGGTGACAAATCGAGCTATACCGACAAGCAGAAGCGCCAGGCCCGCCACATTGAAGAGGGGTACGAAGAGCGCGGAACGGATCGCGAGGAGGCCGAACGGCGTGCCTGGGCAACGGTAAACAAGCAAACCGGTGGCGGGCAGAAGTCTCGTGCCAAACACAAGGGGGCGGACTGACGCGTCCGCCATGGTGGCGCAGCGGGCACGCCCGGTGCGCGGGGCCGGCCGGTTCACGAAGTCGAAACCGCGTGAACCAGCCGGATCATCGCATTGGCGGCTGCGAGCTTGTCATGCCTGAGCGGGAGGAGGAGCCTCTGGCGGCTGGACGCCCGGGTCTATCCGGTCCGGTTGTTCGTTGGGTACTTCGCCCGGAACCTGATCGGGTGGGGTTTCCGGAGGAGCTTCCGGGATATCGGTGTCGGGTGGGGATTCCGGGACTGTCGCCATTCTGGCCTCCTGTGCTCGGTGTACTTATGGCAATTTCAAACCCGGCACCGCGCTAAGGTTCCTGCAATGCCGGCTTATGTTTGCATCGCGCGGCGAAACGAAACGGTATCGCGCCGCGATACGGAAAGGCGAAACGGGGAACATAACTTCTGCCCGCACGTATCGATTGCACATCCTTCTAAAGGAAATGCGATATTGAGGAGATTACCATGCGAAAGCGCGGGAATGAGGTCCATCTGAATACAGAAGAGGTTCGCAGCGGATCGAGCCCAAACATAGTACGCTGGGTGCTGGGGATCAGTCTTTTTCTGGCGATAATCGCTCTTTCGGCAATATGGATCACCGGTGCGATTTCGGTATAAAAAGAGGAACTGCAACTGGTCCGACGCAGGCAACGATATAGCGATAGAAGGGGATAAATACCCGGCTTGAAGAGTTTAAATATTTGGCTCTTACGGAGAAATTGCCATGGAAAACCAAATTGAACTCGACGAGACCAGCGATATCATTTCCTCGAACAAGGTCGAGGGAACTTCGGTTTACGATAGCGAGGGCAATAACCTCGGGTCGATCTACAACTTCATGGTCAACAAGCGGTCCGGCCAGGTCGAATACGCCGCGATGCGGTTCGGCGGCTTTCTCGGGATCGGAAGCGACTATTATCCCATCCCCTGGGACATGCTGACCTACGACACCGACAAGGGTGGCTATCAGGTGGATATCTCGAAGGATTTGCTCGAGAACGCTCCGCGCTACGACGAGAACAGCGAGCCGGTGTTCGACCAGTCCTACGGCCGTGATCTCTACGGGTACTACGGCGTGCCGTACTCGTTCTGACCTGCTCCGGCGCGGTGTCTTCAAGATGCCGCGCCGGCTTGCGGCTACAAGCCTTATGGCAAGGAATATTGCGCTGATTGGCGTGACCGTCGCCATGCGCGCGTGATCAGGCCATGTGAGGGCCAACGGGTTCGATCGATGGCAAATCCGAGGCCGTCGTTGGTTTGCAAAATGAAATGGCGGAGACGGAGGGATTCGAACCCTCGGTACCGGATTTACCAGTACGACGGTTTAGCAAACCGTTGGTTTCAGCCACTCACCCACGTCTCCGGATCGCAGCGGCGAGGGCGGCCTATAGCGGCGGTTGAACATGGCGGCAAGGGGGGACCGACCACCGCCTGCAATTCCTGAACCGGAAGGTGAAAAAGCGGAAACCGTCGGCTGTTTTCGTCGGTCCGGCGTATTTCCGACTCGACTCATCGCCCGTTCATTGTCGCGGAGCGACGACTGGATTCTGTGCTTGAAGGTTGACCGTGGCGGCTGCGGCCGGGGGCCGGGCATGAACAGGATCGGGATGGACGTATGAATATCTACCGCCGGATTATGCAGGCCGCTGCTGGGCTGGCGCTTGTCGCGGGGCAAGCCGCAGTGGCGCAGGTGCAGACGATCGACCCCAATTCGGCGATCGACGGCGATTTGTCGCATGGAGCTGCCGCCGCGCCCGCCAACCCGGCGACCGCGTCATCGGGAACCTATGCGACGCCTGTCGGGCCGGAGGTAGGCACCACGCCGGCCCTGCCGGCCCCCTCGCAGACCCAATCGCTGCCCCCGTCGACGGTGGATCAGTCGTTGCCCGCGACCACGACGGCTGCCCCCGTGCCGCCGCCGGCCGGTTCCTCGACCGCGCCGGGCAATACCTATCACGAAGACGATCTCATCGGCGCAGCGGAAGGCGTGTTCGGCAAGGGCGCCAAGGGGCTGGCGCTGATGATCCGCGATATCCTGGGCAAGCAGGGCGAACCCAATGGCTATATCACCGGGCGCGAGGCGGGCGGGGCGCTGGTTGTCGGCCTGCGGTACGGTTCGGGCACGTTGCACCACAAGGTGGAGGGGGAGCGGCCGGTCTACTGGACAGGTCCGTCGATCGGCTTCGATGCCGGCGCCAATGCCGGCAACACGTTCGTGCTGGTCTACAACCTGTACGACAGCGAGGATCTCTATCACCGCTTCGGCGCGGGCGAGGGGCAGGCCTACCTCGTCGGCGGGTTCAACGTCAGCTACCTGCGCCGGGGCGATGTGGTGCTGATTCCGGTCCGCATGGGGGTTGGCCTGCGGCTGGGCGTGAACGCCGGTTACATGAAGTTCTCGCACAAGCAGAACTGGTTGCCGTTCTGATAACGGGCCTGAACGGGGCCTGGCAGGAAACGGCCTGCGAGCCGCGCAGGTTTCCCTTTGGTCGACAAATCAGGCCAAAGGCCAAATCAGGGGTTGCCCCGAAGGCATAGCGGCGGCATGGAGCCGCCGCGTTTTCCGCAGCTTTCAGGACACACCCCATGCTCGAAAATCTTGCTCCCCAGCCCGCCGATGCGTTGCTTGCGCTGATCAAGCTGCACAATGCCGATCCGCGCGCCGACAAGATCGACCTGGGCGTGGGCGTCTATCGCACGTCCGATGGCGCGACCCCGGTTTTCGCGGCGATCAAGGCGGCGGAGAAGCGGCTGCTCGATACGCAGGATTCCAAGGCGTATCTCGGCCCCGAAGGCGACATGGGCTTTGTCCATGCGCTGATCCCCTACGTGTTCGGCGCGGACTTCGACCGTGCGCGGGTGGAAGGCATGCAGGCGCCCGGCGGCACCGGCGCGGTGCGGCTGGCGGTGGAAGTGGCCAAGCGCGCCGGCATCAAGCGGCTGTGGATGGGCACGCCTTCGTGGCCCAACCACGCGCAGATCGTGAACGCGATCGGCCTTGAACTGAAGACGTTCCCGCACATGACCGCCGATGGCGCGGCCGATCTCGACGCGCTCAAGGCGGCGCTGGCCCAGGCGGAACCGGGCGACGCGGTGCTGCTGCACGGTTGCTGCCACAACCCCACCGGTGTCGACTATACCGATGCGCAGTGGGACGCGATCGCGCCGCTGCTCAAGGCGCAGGGCGTGCTGCCGATCCTCGACCTGGCCTACCAGGGCCTGGGCTCGGGCATGGAAGCCGATGCCTATGGCCTGCGCAAGGTCCTGGCGACCGTTCCCGAAGCACTGGTCGCCTACAGCTGCGACAAGAACTTCGGCCTCTACCGCGATCGCGTCGGCGCGTTCTATGCGGTGACGTCGGATGCCGAGGCGCTGGCCAAGGCCATGTCGAACGGCGCGACGATCGCGCGCGCCAGCTGGTCGATGCCCCCGGATCACGGCGCGGCCGCCGTGCGGCTGGTGCTGGCAGACGCCGAACTGACGAAGCTGTGGCTCGCCGAACTCGACGAGATGCGCGACCGGATGCGCTGGGTGCGCGATCGCCTTGCCGCCGCGCAGCAGGTCGGCACGGTCAACATGGCGCCGCTAGGCACGCAGAACGGGCTGTTCTCGATGCTGCCGCTCAACGGCGAGCAGATCCTTGCCATTCGCGAAAAGCACGGCGTGTACATGGCGGGGTCCGGGCGCATCAACATTGCCGGGCTGACCAATGGCAATATCGAGAAGTTCATCGAAGCGCTCGGTGATGTCGCGGCCTGACGCGGCCGGTACGGAGCTGTTCGACCGGCAGGCGGTGCTGGAGGGGGAGCGCCTCCTTCTGCGCCCCTACCGGTCCGAGGACTACGCGGCGCTTTTTGCCGTCGCGTCCGATCCGCTGATATGGGAAGTGCATCCGGCGCACGACCGGTGGAAGGAGCCGGTGTTCCGCGCCTTCATGGCCGATGCGATGGAGAAAGGCGGAACGCTCGTCGCCATCGACCGGGCCAGCGGCGAGATCGTCGGCTCGTCGCGCTTCCAGGGACTGGATGCGGCGCGTTCGCAAGTCGAGATCGGCTGGACCTTTCTGGCGCGCAAGTGCTGGGGCGGGGCGTACAATCGCGAGATGAAGCGGCTGATGCTGGCGCAGGCCTTCACCGGCGTGCAGCGCGTGGTGTTCCATATCGGCGCGGACAACATCCGCTCGCGCAAGGCGTGCGAGGCGATCGGGGGCCGGCTGACGGACGAGACCGACGTGGTCGAGCGTGGTGGCGCGATGGTGCTGCATGTGATCTACGAGATCACCCGCGATAGCTTTGCCAGCGGCCCGCTGGCCTGAATGCCGGGCAGTGCCATGAAAGGCAGGCGCCGGTTGCTTTCGACCGCTGTCCGCCTGGGCATCATGGCCCTTGGCGCGGGGTATGCCGTCCCGCTTCATGCGGAGGATGCGCCGTGGTCGGCGCGTGCCCGAACGGTGGCGGCCTATCTGGACCAGCAATGGGGCCAGCCCGCGGGCTGGGGCGCGAGCGAACCCTGGCAGCGGTTCGTGATCGTGGACGCGCTGATCGATTACGAACGGCGAACGGGCGATCACGCGTGGCGCGGCCGGGTGGATGCCGCCGTGCGTAACCGCGCCGGCCTCGCGCTCAACGATGATGCGCTCTGGGCGGTGATCGCCAGCGTTCACGCGTGGAACGACGATCACGATCCGGCTCTCTTGGACTATGCCAGCGAAACCTATCGCCGGCTGGTCACGACCTACTGGGACGATCGGTGCCAGGGCGGGCTATGGTGGGACCCCGCGCGATCGTACAAGAATGCCATCACCAACGAACTGCTGCTCTATGCCTCCACGCAATTGTATCTGGCGACCGGGCAACAGGCGTATCGCGACTGGGCCTTGCGTGTCTGGTCGTGGATCAGCCAGTCGTCGATGATCGGACGCGACGGGATGGTCAATGATGGCTTGAACGCCTCATGCCGTAACAACGGGCAACCCTATTTTACCTACAACCAGGGCGTGCTGATTGGTGGGCTGACCGATCTGACGACGATCACCGGCGACTCTGCCTATCGCGATCTCGCGGTGCGAACGGCCCTCACGGCCACGCGCCTGCTGTCCACGTCCGGCGGCATTCTGCGCGAACCGGTTCCTTCGATCGGTTCGGACGGCTTCATGTTCAAGGGCGTGTTCGCCTATCATCTGGGCCATCTGCTCGATGACATGCCGGCTGGCCCGGACCATGCGGAACTGCTGCGCTGGAGCCAGGCCAATGCCGAAGCCGTATGGCAAGCCAGCGACGCCGGCATGCGGGCGATCGGAAGCGACTGGTCCGATCCCGCGTCGGCCGCCGGGGCGGCGTCGCAGGTGTCCGGCCTCAACATGCTGCTGGTAGCAGGCGCATCCGCCGATCCCGGCGGACCCCCGCCTTTGAGAACGCGTTGACAAGTCAGCGCTTCGCAACACACTGACGCTTCGATCCGGCGGTCAGGCCAGCCGGTGTTCGCGGACCGGCGCGGCGGAGATGGCATGAGCGATGACAGTCAGAATGCCGGATTGACCGGATGGAAGATCGACCAGCTCGATTTTCCCACGTTCCGTATCAGTCTTCTGGCCAAGATCATGGATCGCGTGACGATCCGCACCCTCTCGCAGCAGACCGATCTGTCGTATGCCCAATGGCGCGTGCTTGCCCGGCTGGGCTTGATGGCGGGCGGCGGCACGGTGCGTGATATCGCGACGCTGGCCTGGGTCGATCGCGCGGAAGTCAGCCGCGCGGTAAGCGCGCTCGAAGAGCTGGGGCTGGTGGCGCGCAAGGATAATCCCCGCGATCGTCGTGCGCCGATCCTGACGCTGACAGCGCCGGGGGAGCGCGTTTATCGCGACGTGCTGGGCAAGCGCACCGCGTTTCACGAACACCTTCTGGAAGACCTTTCGATGGAGGAAAGGGCCACGCTGGACGCCCTGCTCGTCCGCATCGGAGACCGTTTGCTGGGCGAATTCGACAAGGCATGAATGCCGGGATGGCGGATGGCGCGGATCCGAGGATCATGCGCGCACATCATCCTAGACAGTTGGAGAATAAGTGCTTGACGATTGTCTAATTGCATGAAAACCTCCCCGACAAATTCGATAAGCATAACGTGATTGCGACAGGGCAATGGGGAGCTGGCCATGCGGCGTAGCGACGGTCGTGTTTCGGGTTTGTGGTGGCGCGCGGGGGCCTTGCTGGGGTCGACCGCGCTGGCGGGAAGCGGGGTTGCGCACGCGCAGCAAGCGGCGGACCCGAACCAGCCGGTCGATATCGTGGTTACGGCCACCAAGCGCAGCGAACGCCTGCAGGACGTGCCGCTCAGCATCCAGGCGCTCGGCAATACCGAGCTGGACCAGCGCCAGGTGCAGAGCTTCGACGATTATGCGAAGCTGCTGCCCAGCGTCAGCTTCCAGTCGTTCGGCCCCAGCCAGAGCCAGATCTACTTTCGCGGCGTGACCAGCGGCGGGGACGGGTTGCACGGCGGCTCCGCCCCGGCGAGCGGCCTCTATCTCGATGAAGTGCCGCTCACCACGATCGCCAACAACGTCGATTTCCACGTCTACGATATCGAGCGGGTGGAAGCGCTGTCGGGGCCGCAAGGCACGCTTTACGGCGCCAGTTCGCTGTCAGGCACGTTGCGCCTGATTACCAACAAGCCCGATCCATCAAAGTTTTCAGCCGGTTACGATCTTGATCTCAACAAGTTCGGCAAGGGCGCGGTGGGCGGCACCGCCGAAGCGTTCGTCAATATCCCGTTGGGCGAGCGCGCGGCGATCCGCCTGGTCGGGTTCTACGAGCATGACGGCGGCTATATCGACAACACACCGGCGACGCGGACCTACACGCTGAACGACGACGATCCGACCACCAACGTCACCATCAACAACGCGAGGTTCGTCAAGAAGGACTTCAACGACGTCGATACCTGGGGCGGCCGGGCCGCGCTGAAGATCGATCTGGACGATGACTGGACCGTGATGCCCGGCATTACCTACCAGCACCAGGTCGCGCACGGCGCCTTCCTCTACGATCCCCGCGCGGGCGACCTGCAGGTTCACGATTTCACGCCCGATCGCAACAAGGATAGCTGGTATCAGGCCGCGCTGACGATCGAAGGCAAGCTGTCGGACTGGGACGTGACCTACGCGGGCGGCTATTTCGAGCGCCATGTGAACAACCAGACGGACTACAGCTACTACACCGTCGCCTATGATGGCGGTTCGCATCAGGGCAGCTTCTATTACACCTATTTCCCGACCGGCGACGGCGGGTTCCTCGATCCCACGACGCAACAGGTACTGGCAGACCGCTATACCAAGATGACGCACGAATTGCGCGTTTCCTCTCCCGCCAAGGAGCCGGTGCGGTTGACCGCAGGTCTGTTCTTCGAGCGGCAGACCGACTACATCGAGGCGGACTACATCATCCCGGGCATTTCGCGGATCCCGCAGGATGGATTCTTCTATCCCACGCCGATACCGGGGTTCGGGGATTCAACCTTCCGCACGCGCACCAACCGCGTGGACCGCGATTATGCCGCGTTCGCCGATGTCGCGTGGGACATTGTCCCCAACCTGACGCTCGACGTGGGCATCCGTGGGTTCATCACCAAGAATACGCAGATCGGCTTTTCGGGCTTCGCCTTCAACGCCGCAGATCCGAATTGCCTGCCGACGACCTCGACCGACCGGCCCTGTACTAACATCAACGGCAAGTTCGTCGATTCCGGGGAGACGCACAAGGCCACGCTTTCGTGGAAGTTCGCGCCGAACAAGATGGTCTACGCCACCTATTCCACGGGCTATCGCCCCGGTGGCCTCAACCGCGGGACCGGCATCCTGCCCTACAAGTCCGATACGCTCGACAACTTCGAGATCGGCTGGAAGACAAGCTGGTTCGATCGCAAGCTGACGATCGGCGGGGCGGTGTTCATCGAGAAGTGGAAGAAGCTGCAGTTCGGCCTCAGCCCGGTGGGCCAGGCGGGCGTCACCAACATCTACAACGCCGGTGACGCGCGCGTTCACGGGATCGAGGGCAACTTCGACTGGAGGATGGGCGGGTTCCAGCTTTCCGGATCGGGGACGTATGTCGATGCCAAGCTGACCACGGACTTCTGCCAGTTCGATGCGGCGGGCAACAGCGTGTGCGTGCCGGGCGTTGTGCCGGCGGCGGCGCGGGGCACGCGCCTGCCGATCCAGCCGAAGTTCAAGGGATCGGCCACGGCGCGCTACAACTTCCGGCTGGGTTCGATAGACGCCTACGTCCAG
The DNA here is from genome assembly GCA_001725355.1 of Novosphingobium sp. SCN 66-18. Lineage (GTDB taxonomy): Bacteria > Pseudomonadota > Alphaproteobacteria > Sphingomonadales > Sphingomonadaceae > Novosphingobium. Next base: position 139,718 of record MEGD01000003.1, on the reverse strand, counting down.
GGATCGGTGCTGCATCAGAGCAATTCGCGCACGTTCCTGACCGATGCCGAATATGCGGCGGTCGGGCCGACGCCGGCCTTCACCACGGCGGATTTCGCGGTGGGCGGGCAAGTGGGCGACATGACGTTCCAGATCTACATCCAGAACGCGTTCGACGCGCGCGGGGAACTGAGCCGCAACACGGCCTGCGCGCCGTCCTTCTGCGGAGCCTATTACCGGGTCTATCCGGTGAAGCCGCAACTGTTCGGGATCAAGTTCGGACACCACTTCTGACGGAGGGAGGGGGGCGGCCGTCTCTCGCTCCGTCGAGGGGCGGCCGCTAACCCGCCGCCATTTCCACCGCATCCCAGCGATCGAGCAGCCACTGCCGGATATAGGCGGCATGCGAGCGGTCCACATAGAGGCGGACGGTTTCATCCCGCCACACCGCTGCCACGCGCAGCGCCGCGAAGCGCATCACGCGCGAACACAGGCCGGGGCCAGGCCGGTCATGACCGAGCCGCGCCGCCACGCCCGATCCCGAAAGGGTAAAGGCCACCAGCCCCGCGCCGGCGTCTCCCAAAAGGGCGGTCTTGCCCGCCACGGCCCGTTCCAGTGCGGGCAGGAGCGCGCCGGGCGTTTCGATCAGGAAATCGTGCGGCCCCTGCCAGATCAGCAGGGTGTCTCCGCCGCCAGCCTTTGCGACCACCGGAGCAGTCGGTGCGGGGAGAGGGGCCTCCAGTACGGCAGCGATTGCCCGTGTCAGCGCACGGTCGCGATCCGGGGCGAACGTCAGCCGGGTGAGAGCCGGTGCGGTATCGATGCGGAAACGAACGGTCTCCGTGGCCAGAGTGTCAGACATGCAGCCGGGCTCCTTCGGGATCGAGGAAGCGCGGCGCCACCACGTGCGCCCGGAAAGTGCGCCCTTCCGACCAGATATCCACCGTTTCGCCATGGCGCTGGCGTCCGTCGGCGAGCAGTCCCAGCGCGATTGCGCGGTCCAGCGTGGGGCTGAAGCAACTGCTGGTGACGAAGCCCTGGCTCGGATGCGGCGAACCGCCGATGACATGGCCGCCCACCGGCAGTGGCGCGTGTCGCTCCAGCGGCTCCAGTCCGACAAGCTGGCGGCGGCCGGTCCTGCTGGCGGAAGGATGCAGCAGCGAACGCTTGCCAAGGTAATCGCCTTCGCGCTGGCCGGGCTTGCCCCAGCCGATGTCGGCCGGGATGGTCGCGCCGTCGGTGTCGGTGCCTACGTGGATGAAGCCCTTTTCGATGCGCAGGATGTCCAGCGCCTCCAGCCCGAACGGCACCATCCCGAACGACCGCCCGGCTTCCCACAAACGGTCGGCCAACATTCCGGCTTGTGGGGCGGCGATCGCGATCTCGTAGCTGAGTTCGCCGGTGAAGCTGACTCTCTGGACCCGGACGCGGTGGGGGCCGAGCGTCGTTTCCGTGACGGACAGGTGCGGGAAATCGGCCGAGGTGGCGGGAAGGGCGCAGCCCGCCGCGCGCACCACGTCGCGCGCCTTCGGCCCGGCAACGGTCAGCACCGCCCATTCCTCGGAAACGTCGCGCGTCACCAGATCGAGCGGCCACTGGCACTGGTGCCAGTCCTCGATCCAGCCGCGCACGCGGGCGGCATGGCCGCTGCTGGCGTTGAGCAGGAAGTGATCCTCGGCCAGGCGGGCGACGACGCCATCGTCGAGCAGCACGCCGAGTTCGTCACACAGCAGGTTGTAGCGCGCGCGCCCTACCGGGATCGTGCTGGGACGGCCGAGCGAGATGAGGTCGAGGAAGCGGCCGGCCTCCGGTCCTTTCAGCTCGATCTTGCCGAACGAGGAACTGTCCATGATGCCCACGTTGCCGCGCACGGCCAGCGCCTCGCGCCGGGCCGCCGCTTCCATGCTCTCGCCGGCAAGGGGGTAGTGCGACGGGCGCAGATGGCCGAAATCCTCGAACATGGCTCCCTGGGCGACATGCCAGTCGTGCGCCGGCAGATGTTGCCACGGGCGGAACAGAGCGCCGTTGGGGCGGTCGGCCGCGAGTGCGGCGATGGCGACCGGGGCGAAGGGCGGGCGGTACTTCGTGGTGCCCAGCGCGGCCGGATCGTCGCCGCGCAGCTGCGCCAGCGCGGCGACACCGTTGGTGCTGCTGAGCCGTCCCTGATCCACGCCCATGCCCCATACGGTGTAGCGTTTGACGTGTTCGACCGAGCGGTAGTTTTCGCGCGTCGCCTGTTCGAGATCGGCCAGCGTCACGTCGGTCTGCAGGTCCACGAACACGCGCTTGGGGTTGTCGCTCGGCGGGATCGGTGGCGCGGGCGGGCCGGCAAGGGGAAGGGGCACGGTGGGCGCTTCTCCGCGCGCGGCGGCCAGCCCGGCGGCGCGCCCGCTGGCGATGGCTTCGTCCTGGTCGCGCAACCCGGCGGCAAGACCGCAGACGTGGGTGGGTTGCGCGGCCTTGTCGGGCACGAAGCCACCCAGCGCGGGATCGTGGCGCGTGCTGCCGCCCGACTGGCTGAACAACTGGACCGCCGGGGACCATCCGCCCGAAACGGCGATCAGGTCGCAGGCAATCCGCTGCGACCCACCCGGCCCGTCGATCACCGCGCCGCGCACGCGGGACCAGCCCCTGGCGGAGCGCACGTGGCTGCCGGCATGGACGGTTATCCCGCGCGCCCGCGCTTGTTCCGCCAGCGGCGGCGTGGGCCGCAGATCGACGATGCCCCTGACGGCAAGGCCGGCCTCCCGCGCCGCGAAAGCCGCCGCGTAAGCACCATCGTCGGCGGTCGCGAACAGCGCGGCCTTGCCCGGCGCCACGCCATAGCGTTCGACATAGGTCCGCACCGCGCCCGCCAGCATCACGCCGGGCAGGTCGTTGTTGGCGAACAGCATCGGCCGTTCGAACGCGCCTGTCGCGATCACGACCTGCGCGGCGCGCAGCTTCCACAGCCGTTGCCGCAAAGTGCCGGTATCGATCTCTTCCACGGCCGTCACGAAGTTCGCGTCGTAATAGCCGAGCGCGGTGGTGCGGGTGAGCGCCTCCACACCCTTCGGCAACGGGCCGGACAGGCGCGTATCGGCTTCCACCAGCAAGACCTTTGCGCCTGCCGCAGCGGCGGCTTCTTCGGCGGCGGCGAGACCCGCCGGCCCGCCGCCGATGACCAGCACGTCCACATGGCGTTCTCGGGCTTCGTAGCGGTCGGGGTCGGGCAGCGCCGGAGCGGTGCCGAAGCCGGCCGCGCGGCGGATGAACGGTTCGAACCAGTGCCAGTTCGGCCAGATGAAGGTCTTGTAGTAGAACCCCGCGCTGAGCAGCGCGGCCAGGCGGTCGTTGAGCCGGCCGAGGTCGAAGCGGGTGGAGGGCCAGCCGGTGGGGGTGGACGCCACCAGCCCCTCGCGCAGCGGAACCAGCGTGGCCGGCACGTTGGGCGTCAGCGCCGCGCCTTCGCCAAGCTGAACGAGGGCATTGGTTTCGGCAAAGCCGGTGCCGATCACGCCGCGCGGGCGGTGGTACTTGAACCCGCGCCCGACGATCGAGACGCCGTTGGCGAGCAGCGCCGAGGCCAGCGTATCGCCGGCAAAGCCCTGCATCGCGCGTCCGTTGTAAATGAACGTCAGCGGCTGGTTGCGGTCGATCCCGTCGCCGCCCGTCGAAAGCCGGAACCCGCTCATGCTATGCCGTCCGGCCGGGGCGCATCGGGGCGGTAGGTGGCGAGAATGCGGTGGCTCACCGTGTCGCGCAGCGCGTGGAACCAGCGCCGGCAGCCAAAGCTGTGGACCCAGCGTTCGGCCAGCACGCCCTTGGGGTTGGTGTGGAAGAACAGGTATGCGGCCCATTCCTCGGGCGAAACCTGCTCGGGCGGTTCGGGGCGATCGATATGGGCATCGCCGCCGTTGACGAACTCGTCCTCGTCGCGCGGGCCGCACCAGGGGCAGTCGATCCACAGCATCAGTGGGCGATCCCGGCAGCGGCGGCTTCATCGACCAGCGCGAGATCGCGGAAGCGGTCGAGCGAGAAGGCGCGGATCAGGGGGTGCGGCTCTCCCGTGGCGACGGTATGGGCGAACGTCTCGCCGCTCGCGGGAATGGCCTTGAACCCGCCGCCACCCCAGCCGCTGTTGAGGAACAGGCCGGGCACCGGGCTTTTGCCCAACACGGGCGAGCTGTCGTAGGCGTAATCGACGATGCCGGCCCACTGGCGCAGCAGCCGCACGCGGCTGAACGACGGGATCAGCTCGATCAGCGAGGCCAGCGCCGCTTCCATTGTCGGCAGGTTGCCGCGCTGGGCATAGGAGGCATAGGCATCGGCATTGCCGCCGATCACCAGCCCGCCCTTGTCCGACTGGCTGACATAGACCCCCAGCACGTTGGACGAGGCAATGGTGTGCAGCACCGGTTTCAGGGGCTCGGAGACAAAAGCCTGCAAGGCATAGCTGCGCAGCGGCAGGCGGAAGCCCGCCATATCGGCCAGCACGCTCGAATGTCCGGCGACGGCGACGCCCACGCGCCCCGCGCCGATCAGGCCGCGCGTGGTCTCTACGCCGGTCACCGCGCCGCTGGCGGGATCGCGGCGGATGCCGGTGACCGCGCATTGCTGGATGATGTCGACGCCCAGCCGGTCGGCGGCGCGGGCATAGCCCCAGACCACCGCGTCATGCCGCACCGTGCCCGCGCGGCCCTGCCACATCCCGCCCAGAATGGGGTAGCGGGCATCGGGCCGGGTGTTGAGGATCGGGCAGCGCTGATAACACTCCTCGCGCGAGAGCATGCGCATGTCCACGCCGTTCAGCGCCATCGCGTTGACCAGTCGGCGCTGGAAATCCAGCTCGTGCCGGCTGTGCGCGACCACCAGCTGCCCGCGCTGACTGAACATGATGTTGAAGTTCAGCTCGCGCGAAAGGCCTTCGTAGAGGCTGACCGAGTGGTCGAAGAAGGCCGCGCTTTCGGGATAGTAGTAGTCCGAGCGGACGATCGTGGTGTTGCGGCCGGTGTTGCCGCCGCCGATCCAGCCAGCTTCCAGCACGGCCACGTTGGTGATGCCGTGCCGCTTCGCCAGGTAATAGGCGGTGGCCAGCCCGTGGCCGCCGCCGCCCACGATCACCACGTCATAGGCCGCGCGCGGTTCGGGCGAGCGCCAGGCTTCCGGCCAGTGCCGGTTGCCGGTCAGCGCGTGGCGCGCGATCGCGAGGGCCGAATAGCGGCCTTTCATCCGGGTCGGTGCCCGCCCTGGCGGTCGGCCACATAGCGGCGGATGTCGAGGCTGTAGTCCTCGATCGGCGAATAGTAGCCATGCGTGTGGACCCCGGCGGCAATGCCGGACTGGACGCGCTCGCACACCGCCCAGTCCTGCCGGTTGACCAAGTCCCAGAAGTCGACCGCGTCCGCGGGATCGAAATCGGCGCGCGCCATCTCGTCGGGATGGAACAGGAAGCGGCATTCGATGACGGTCCGGTCCGCGGCGGTGGGCCACAGCACAAAGGCGGCGGCGTGGTCCATCGACACGCTGAGCATCACGTTGGGGTAGAGCAGTTCCCCCTTGTGCCGGACCTTTTCCTCTTCCGAAAGGCCGGGGAAGGGCGCGCGCGTGGTGGTGCCGCTGGCGGTATAGGTGACCGCACCGGCGCGGTGCGGGATGCCCGCTTCCCAGTCCAGATCGATGCCGCCGCGTTCGCGGAACGCCGGCACCACGTCGCACAGTTCGGGGTGGACGGCCGGGCAATGATAGCACTCGTTGTAGTTTTCGAGCACGATCTTCCAGTTCGCGGCCACCTCGTAGCGAATGGTGTGGCCGGTGCGCAGGTCCGCCAGCGGGTAGTTGGCCAGCCGGCGCGATGCGGTGGCGACGCAGGCTGGGAAATCGGGCGCGGTTGCGGGCTTCAGGTTCACGAACACGAAGCCGCCCCAGGTGGCGACGCCCACGGGATAGAGCGGGTAGTCCGCCTTGTTGAAGCCGGGGGCGTCCTGCAGGTGGGGCGCGGCCAGCAGCCGGCCGTCCAGCCCGTAGGACCAGCCGTGGTACGGGCAACGGATCATGTTGCGCGCGATCACCCCGGCATCGAGCGTCACGCCCCAGCGCGCATCGTTCCCGGCATCGCACAGCCGCGCGCCACGATGCCGGCAGACGTTGTAATGCGCGTGAAGCGCGCCATCGCGGCCGCGCACCAGCAGGATGTTTTCGCCCGCAACCTCCAGCACGAGGTGCGATCCAGCTTCGGGCAGGTCTTCCTCGCGCGCGGCGCAGAACCATTCGCGCGTGAAGATCGTCTCCTTGTCGAGCGCGAAGGCTTCGGGCGTGAGATAGGCGGCGCTGTCGAGCGAGCGTTCCATCGTGGCGTCCCCATGCGGCTGGCTCATGATCGTCGATTCCCCGATGTCGTTATTAGACACTTGCCTCATAAAATTCTTTCGGGCAAGCCATGTGTCGATGGCATCGCGGGAAGGGTGCCGACGCAACGCACCAAGGGGCGCACCGCATATGGCCACGCAGGACCGGACATACGACGCCATCGTGGTGGGCGGTGGCCATAACGGCCTGACGGCGGCCGCCTATCTCGCGCGGGCCGGGCGGTCGGTGCTGGTGGTGGAACGGCGGCCGATCGTCGGCGGCGCCTGCGTCACCGAGGAGGTGATTCCGGGGCATCGCGTGTCGTTCACGTCCTACATCGCCTCGATGCTGATGCCCACGGTGATCCGCGATCTCGATCTGGGATCGCACGGCCTGCGCATGGTGGCGTGCGATCCGATCCTGACGGTGCCGCTGGGCGATGGCCAGATCATCCGCTGGTGGGCCGATCCCGAACGCACGGCGCGGGAAATCGCCCGCTTTTCTACGAGCGACGGCGCGGCATTTCTGGAAGTCGATCGTAAACTCAAGGCCTTGGCCGCCTATCTTCAACCGTTCTTTCTGGAACCGCCGCCGGATCTCGCCGCCAAGGGGCTGGACAAGCTGCGCGAAGGCTTGCGTCTGGCGCGGCGCTTCCGCAGGATCAACGGCGTCGAGATGGGGGAGATGGTCACCTTCCTCACCGGGTCGCTCGGCGATTTCCTGGACCGCCATTTCGAGGCGGAGGAGACCAAGCGGATGATCCTTGCCAACAGCGTCTATGGCAAGCACGGCGGCCCTTACGAGCCGGGTTCGGCCGTGGGGATGCTGTTCCACCTGCTATCGGGCGGCGATCACAGCGTGCAGGGCTTCAACGGGCACGTCATGGGCGGCATGGGCGCGATCACCGGCGCCATCGCGGCGGCGGCCCGCGGCTTCGGCGCGGACATCCTGACCGATGCGCCGGTCGCCCGGATCGATGTCGAACAGGGCCGCGCCATCGGCGTGACGCTGGCGGACGGCCGCTCCTTCCGGGCGGATGTGGTGCTGTCGAACGCCGACCCCAAGCGCACGTTCCTGGGGCTGGTCGATCCTGCGCACCTGCCGGCGGACTTCCGCGCCGACATTGCCGCGATCAAGATGGGCGGCCCGGCGGCCAAGCTCAATCTGGCGCTTTCGGGGGAGCCGACCGTGATCGGCCGTGCGCCCGATGCCTCGCCGCTGGAGCGTTCGCTGCTGTCGATCGCGCCGACGCTGGAAGGCGCGCAGCGCTGCGCCGACATCGCCCGCTTCGGCGACATTCCCGAACACCTGTGGATCGATTGCGTGATCCCCAGCCTGGTCGACGACAGCCTGTGTCCGCCGGGCCACCACATGATGACCTGCTTCATCCAGTTCGTGCCCTACAAGCTGCGCGAAGGAACGTGGGACGATCATCGCGAGGCCTTCGCGGATTCGATCATCCGGCAGATCAGCCGGCACATGCCCGATCTGCCCGAGAAGATCATCGGCCGCACCGTGCTGACTCCGCTCGATCTGGAGCGGACCTATGGCCTCACCGAAGGCAACATCTTCCACGGCGATCTGCATCCCGGCGCGCTGTTCTCGATGCGCCCGGTGCCGCGCTGGTCGCAATACCGGACGCCGGTGGAGGGGCTCTACTTGTGCGGGGCCGGCGCGCATCCGGGCGGCGGGGTGACCGGGGCGCCGGGGCACAACGCGGCCATGCAGGTCCTGCGGGACCGCAAGCGGCGGCGCCAACGCTGATGGCGGGAGGCGCGCACAACCCGCCCAAGGTAATGGGTGTCGCGGACCTCGCGCTGTTCTATATCGTTACCGGCGTCAGCCTGCGCTGGATCGCCACGGCGGCGGCGATGGGGCCAAGCTCCATCGTGGTGTGGCTGGGCGCGCTGCTCGGCTTCTATTTCCCGCTGGTCATGGCGGTGGTGGAGCTTTCCTCGCGCTATCCGCAGGAAGGCGGGCTCTATGTCTGGACCCGGCAGGCGTTCGGCCCGTTCGCGGGCTTCATGGCTGGGTGGAGCTACTTCACCTCGAACCTGCCCTACTTTCCCAGCGTGTTCTATTTCGATGCCGGCAACGCGCTTTATATCGGTGGCGACAGGTTGTTGCACCTGCACAACAGCCCCCTGTTCTTCGTCGGCTTCTCGCTGATCGCGCTGGCGTTCATTACCTGGCTCAACATCGTGGGCCTGAAATTCGGCAAGTGGCTGCACAACATGGGGGCGATCGGCATGTGGCTGCCGGTGCTGATGGTGATCGGCCTTGCCGTGGTGGTGGGCTGGCGCTTCGGCCCGGTGACGTCGTTTCCCGCCGCCTCGCTCGTGCCGACGTTCGACGTGCAGCACATGATCTTCTGGGCGGCGATCGCCTTCGCGCTGTCGGGCGCGGAAACCGCCTCGTTCATGAGCGGCGAGATCAAGGACCCGCGCCGCACGATCCCGCGCGCGCTGCCGATCGCCGGTGTGGTGATCGTCGGCTGCTATATCCTCGGCACCATCGCGGTGCTGGTGCTGATGCCGGCGGGGCAGGTCAGCAGCCTGCAGGGATTGGTCCAGGCCGGCGCGGCGGGGGCGGAGCGGCTGGGCGTGGGCTGGATCGTGGTTCCGCTGGCGCTGCTCATCACCATCGGCAATCTGGGCGCGGCCAGCGGCTTTCTTTCCGCCTGCGCGCGCATCCCGTTCGCGGTGGGCATCGACAGGATGCTTCCCCCCGTCTTCGCCCGCGTTCATCCGCGCTGGGGTACGCCTTACGTGGCGCTGCTGCTGCAAGGCGGGCTGGGGGCGGTGTTCTGCATTCTGGGGCAGGCGGGAACGGGTGTGAAGGGCGCTTACGACGTGCTGGTGAGCATGGGCATCATCGCCGCGTTCCTGCCGTTCATGGGCGTGTTCCTCTCGGTGATCCGGCTGCAGCGCGAACCGGCCGGTCCCGAGGTGACGCGCTTGCCCGGCGGCAAGGTGACCTCCATCGCGGTGGCCTCCATCGGCCTTGCGACTACCCTCGTCGCGCTGGTGCTGGCCGCCTTTCCCGCGCCTGACGAGCCCGACAAGCTGCTGGCGGTGATCAAGATCGCGGGCATGACCGCCGTTCTGCTGGGCGCGGGTGCGCTGATCTACGCCCTCGGCAAGCGCAGCGCCCGCCGTGCGGAAGGCTTCCCCGATGCGGCCGATGCGCCTATCTCCTGAAGCGATCGTGCCGGGGGTATCCAGCCTCCGCCGTCCGGGGACCCGAATGACCGAAGCCGCCACCATTGCCGAACGTCCGCCGCGCAAGCCGCGCGCCAAGCGCCAGCCGCCCACCGTGCGGCGGCAGGACCTGCTGGCGATTACCGTAAGCTGCCTTGCCCGGCTGGGGCCGCGCGGCGCGACCGGGCGCGAAATCTGCCGGCAGGCGGGCGTCTCGCACGGGTTGCTGCGGCATTACTTCCAGAAGCCCGACAATCTCCTGTTCGAGACCTACGAACTGCTGTGCGATCAGCTGATCACCCATCTGGAGGAAGAGGTGGGGGAGATCGGGAAGGACCCGTGGGCCGCGCTCTCGCGTTTTTTCAGCGCTGCCTTTTCCAAGGAATGGGCCAGCGCGGACGTGATCGGCGCGTGGATGGCGTTCTGGCAACTCGCGCGCGGGCGCGAGGACTTCGCCATCGTTAGCGCCCGTTTCAACGCCCGCCAGCGGGCGCTGATGGAGCGAATCGTCCGCGAGCTGCCGGTGGCGAATCACGCCGTGCCCATCGCCGATTCAATCGCGGTCCTGTCCGCCGTGCTCGATGGCCTGTGGATCGAATTCTATCTGTCGGAGGAGCGCACGCCCAAGGATCGCTGCATCGCGCTGTGCGAGATGACCGCCAGCCGCCTTTTCGGCCAATGAAAGATGCCTGCTTGCGTTGCCGGAAACGTTGTTGTACGAACGTACAACAAGATGCGGGGCGCGTCGGAATAGCCGGCCCGCCGCTGTTGGGGAACGCAGGCCCTGATGTGGTATGGGGCCTCGCTTATGGAGCCGCACTATGACCAAGCAGTATGACGCCGTAATCATCGGCGGCGGCCACAATGGCCTTGTTTGCGCCTACTATCTGGCCCGTGCGGGCAAATCGGTGCGCGTGCTGGAACGCCGGCCCATCGTGGGTGGCGCGGCCGTGACCGAGGAGTTCCATCCCGGCTTCCGCAATTCGGTGGCGAGCTACACTGTCAGCCTGCTCCAGCCCAAGGTCATCGCCGACATGCGGCTGGCCGAGCGCGGATTGCGCATCGTCGAGCGGCCGATTTCCAATTTCCTGCCCCAGCCCGATGGCGGCTACCTGAAGCTGGGGGGCGGGCTGGAGCGCACGCAGGCCGAATTCCGCCGCTTTTCCCAGCACGATGCCGATGCGCTGCCGGGCTATTACGAGGCGCTGGACACCGTGGCCGACGTGCTGCGCGATCTGGCGCTGAAATCGCCGCCCAACCTGGGCGAAGGGCTGCACACGCTGATTTCGGCGGCGCGGCAGGGCCGGGGGTTGAGCAAGCTCAGCCTGTCGCAGCAGCGCGACGTGCTGGACCTGTTCACCAAGTCCGCGCGCACGTTCCTCGATTCCTGGTTCGAAAGCGAAGCGGTCAAGGCCGCGTTCGGCTTCGACGCGGTGGTCGGCAATTTCGCCAGCCCCGATACGCCGGGTTCCGCCTATGTCCTGTTGCACCACGTCTTTGGCGAGGTGAACGGCAAGAAGGGGGCCTGGGGCCACGCCATTGGTGGCATGGGCGCGATCACGCAGGCGATGCGCGCGGCGTGCGAGGAAGCCGGCGTGGAAATCACGCTGGAGGCGCCCGTGGCGCGCGTGCTGGTCGACAACGGCCGTGCGGTGGGCGTGAAGCTGGAAGGCGGCGCCGAAGTGATGGGCGGGGCGGTGGTCTCCAACGTCGGCCCGCGCCTGCTCTATGATCATCTGATCGCGCCCGAGGATCTCGAGCCCGAGTTCCGCCGCCGCGTGAAGGGCTTCAAGGTCGGTTCGGGCACGTTCCGGATGAACGTGGCGCTGTCCGAACTGCCGCGCTTTTCCTGCCTGCCGGAACCGGGCGAGCACCACCAGTCGGGCATCATCATCGCGCCGACGCTGGATTACATGGACCGCGCCTATATCGACGCCAAGCTGACCGGCATGGCGCGCGAACCGATCGTCGAAATGCTGATCCCCTCGACCGTGGACGACAGCCTCGCGCCTCCGGGGCAGCACGTCGCCAGCCTGTTCTGCCAGCAGTTCGCGCCCGAGCTGCCCGATGGCCGGAGCTGGGACGACGCGCGCGAGGAAGCGGCGGACCTCATCATCGATACGGTTGAACGCTGGGCGCCGGGCTTCAAGGCATCGGTCATCGCGCGGCAGATCCATTCGCCGCTCGATCTCGAACGGAAGTTCGGCCTGACGGGCGGGGACATCATGCACGGCAACATGTCGCTCGACCAGTTGTGGTCGGCCCGCCCGTTCCTGGGCAACGGCGCCTATCGCGGGCCGCTCAAGGGCCTGTACCTGTGCGGCGCCGGCACCCATCCCGGTGGCGGGGTGACCGGCGCGCCCGGCCACAACGCCGCGCGCGAGATTCTCGGCGAGAAAAGCCTGTGGCGGCGCCTGACCCGCGCGGCATGAGGCATCGGCCGGCGTGAGCGCGGCGCCGACGACGCCCTCGGTCGAGAAGGCCCTGGCCCACGCCAGGGGGCTTCTCGACCGCGCGCCGTCGCTGGCCGAGCGCCAAGCCGCCGAAATCCTGCGTGTCGTGCCGGGCCACGCGTCGACGCTCGTCGTGCTGGGCGAGGCGCTGGCGGCGCAGGGGAAGGTCGGTCCCTCGATCGCGGCGCTGCGGCAGTCGTTGTCGAAAGACCCGCTGCGGCCCGATGTCTGGCGGCTGCTGGCGGCGCAACTGGCGCAGGCCGGGGATTTCGCGGGTGTGGGCATGGCGCAGGCAGCCGAACTGCGCGCCTCCGTCCACCATCCCCGTCTCCAGCAGGCGGCGCAGGCGCTGGTCGCCAATGACATCCCCGTCGCCGAACGCCTGCTCAAGGCGCATTTGCGCGAGGATGACCGCGATATAGCGGCGCTGCGAATGCTGGCCGAAGTGGCGGGGCGGATCGGTCGCTACGACGATGCGCGCACGCTTCTGGAACATGCGCTGGCGATCGCCCCCACGTTCGCGCCGGCGCGCTTCAACCTTGCGCTTGTCCACTATCGCCAGCAGCGTTTCGCGCAGGCGCTGGAACAGATCGAACGGTTGCTGGAAGCCGAGCCGGGGCACCCCGCCTACGGCAACCTCAAGGCCGCCGCGCTGACCATGATCGGAGAGACGGATGCGGCCGTCGATCTGTTCGAGGAGGTTCTGGCCGCGCGCCCGGACCAGCCGCGCATCTGGACCAGCTATGGTCACAGCCTGAAGACGGTGGGCCGGCAGGACGACAGCGTGGCCGCCTATCGCCGGGCGATCGATCTGGAACCCCGGCTGGGCGAGGCGTGGTGGAGCCTCGCCAACCTCAAGACCGTGCGGTTCGGGGCCGAGGATATCGCCGCGATGGAGGCCGCGCTCGCGCGCGGCGACCTATCGGCCGAGGATCGCTTCCATCTGCACTTCGCGCTGGGCAAGGCGCAGGAAGATGCCCGCGCCTACGAACACTCTTTCGCGCACTATGCCGAGGGCAACCGCCTGCGCCGCAGCGCGATCGAGCACGTGCCGGCGACGGGGCGGGTGGAACGGATGCGCGCGGTGTTGACGCCCGACGTGTTCGCCGCGCGGGCGGGGCAGGGCGATCCGGCGCGCGATCCCATATTCGTGCTGGGTATGCCGCGTGCCGGCTCGACGCTGATCGAGCAGATCCTGTCATCGCATTCCACTGTCGAAGGCACGCAGGAACTGCCGGACATTCGCGCCATCGCTGGCCATCACGCCGGCGCGGATCGCGACGACTATCCTGCCGGCCTGCTCGCGCTGGACCCCGCGCAACTGGCGGCGATGGGAGCCGAATACCTCGAACGCACCCGCGTCCATCGCCGGACGGGCCGCCCGCTGTTCATCGACAAGATGCCCAACAACTGGCTGCACGTGCCGCTGATCCACCTGATCCTGCCCAATGCCACGATCATCGATGCGCGCCGCCATCCGCTCGCCTGCTGCTTTTCCAACTTCAAGCAGCATTTCGCGCGCGGGCAGGCGTTCTCTTACGATCTCGCCGAAATGGGCCGCTATTACGCCGATTACGTCGCGCTGATGGACCATGTCGACGCGGTGCTGCCGGGTCGGGTTCACCGCGTCCACTACGAAGCGATGGTCGCCGATACCGAGGGCGAGGTGCGCCGCCTGCTCGATCATGTGGGGCTGCCGTTCGAGGCGGCGTGCCTGCGCTTTCACGAAAACGCGCGCGCGGTGCGGACGGCCAGTTCCGAACAGGTGCGCCGGCCGATCTTCCGCGAAGGGCTGGACCAGCACCGCCATTACAAACCCTGGCTCGGGCCGCTCAGGGATGCGCTGGGGCCTGTGCTGAAGCGCTATCCCTACCCGGTGTGAAAAAAGGTCAGGCCGCCGCGCGTTCGCGGATGAAGGCGGCGACGGCGTCCGGCGCGGTCACCGGGATCATGTGGCCGCCGGGGATCAGCCGCAGCGTGGCGTCGGGCAGCGCCGCGGCGGTGCGCTCGCCATGCAACGCGGGATCGAGAATCGCGTCCTGCTGCGCGAAGAGGATTCCCGTGGGCGTGCGTGTTTCGGGATAGCGCGCGGCGAGCGCGGCCATCTCGTCGCCGACGCCGCTCGCCTCGCTGGAGGTGCTCCACACCGCCGACGGGCGCAGGCCCAGCGCGCCGCCGCCTGCCGTGACGAAATCCGCAGGCGGCGTTTCCGGCGCGAAAACGGCGGCCAGTGTCTGTTCGCCGCGAAGCTGACCGATCGGCACCGCCAGCGTCCACGAGACGATCCGGCGCGCGATGGGTGAGGGGATGACGAGGCCCTTGAACACGTCCGGCAACTCGCTGATGGGCTGGGTCAGCGGGCATATCAGCACGAGGCCGGAGATCAGATCGGGAAACTCCTGCGCCAGTTGCAGGGCAAGCGCGCCGCCCAGCGAATGCCCCACCACCAGCGGCTTTTCGAGGCCCAGCGTGCGGATAAAGCTGGCGACGATGCGCGCCTGCCGTTGCAGCGTGGGCAATCCGTCGCCGTCATATTCGGAATAGCCGTAACCCGGCCGGTCGATCGCGATGACGCGAAAATCGTCCTCCAGCCGTGATACCAGCGAATGGGTGAAATTGTGCAGCTGTCCGCCAAGGCCGTGGATCAGCACGATCGGCCGCCCGGTTCCGCGCTCGACGTAATGGATTCGCGCGCCTTCGACCTCGGCGATCTTTCCCGTCCGCGGAATCATCCGCGAAACGCGCGCGCTGCTGAGAGCGGTCCAGCCGACGAGTCCGCTGACAACGGCGGCGGCGGTAGCGAGCGAAGCGGTGACGATCGAGGCCATGGAAAGGTAGCCTATCGGCCGCGCGTTCCAGCGCAAGCGAAATGGTAAAGGCCCCCGAACTGGCCATTCCGGTGCGATTTGGCCGCCTTTGTGTCGGCAGCAATACTTCCTCACATTCGCGAGCGGATCAGGAAATGCCGCATGCGTTAGCCCGGAATCATCAGTATTTCGGGAGTTTTGACATGATCGTTCTGTCTCTGGTTGCCATGGCCTCCGCCGCTGTTTCCTCGCCCTCGGCCCAGCCGGGTTGCGCGGCGCAGGCCGGCGGACGCGCGATAGTCTGCGGTGCGCCGGCTGCGGCGCCTTCCGCCAAGCGGGTGGCCGACGCGACGCCCGCCGTAACGCGGGTGTGCAATCCACATCCCGGCAAGGACGTGGCCTGCGCCGCGCATCGCGCGCGCGATCTCGATGCCCGCCGTCTGGCCGCAAATGTGCCGGCCGGGTACGCAGCACACTGACCTTTGCACCATGTTCCCGCCCGCGCTGCGGCGCGGCGCGGGAACATGGCCGCGCCACTGCTGATTTAACTGGCGCACCGCGATGATTGCGGCCTGGACCCGCAATCCCTATTGTGTCCGGCAATGAAGAGTGTTGATACCTTCCGATGACCGCCCCTTCGATCGTACTGGTTGAGGACGATGCGCCGTTGCGCACGTTGACATCGCGCGCGTTGCGCGAACACGGCTACCATGTCCGCGCCGCCGCGACCGGCGCCGAAATGTGGGTGCTGCTGGAAAACGAGCCGGCCGACCTGGTGGTGCTGGACATCATGCTGCCCGGCACCAGCGGCATCGATTTGCTGCGCCGACTGCGCAAGACCAGTGAAGTGCCGGTCATCTTCGTCAGCGCGCGCGGCAGCGAGGAGGATCGTGTGCTGGGGCTGGAACTGGGCGCGGACGATTACCTGGCCAAACCCTTCGGCACGCGCGAGCTGATTGCGCGGATCGGAGCGGTGCTGCGGCGCCATGGCGCGCCCACGGACGACGCGGCGGAGCCACGGTCCAGCGAGATCCGCTTCCTGGGCTGGACGCTCTCGGTCGCCCGGCGCGAACTGCGCTCGCCCTCGGGCGCGATCGTCGATCTCACCGGCGCGGAGTTCGATCTGCTTGCGGCTTTCCTCGGCCAGCCGCAGCGCGTGATCGGGCGGGAACGCCTGATCGAACTTTCGCGCACGCGCCTGGCCGACAGCTCCGACCGCAGCGTGGACGTGCTGGTCAGCCGCCTTCGCCGCAAGCTGTCCGCCGCCGGCGGGCAGGCGCCGATCGTGACCGTGCGCGGTATCGGCTATATGCTGAGCGCCGAGGTGGAGCGCGCTTGAACGGTTTTCGCCGCTTCCTGCAGAAGTTTGGAGGCGGCATGGGGTTGCCCGGCCGGCTGCTTGCGATTCTGCTGCTGGTGGCGACGATCGATTTCGTGGCCAATTCGATCGTGCTCGATCGCGCCAACGATTTCGCGCTGCGCGAGGACGATGCCGCGCGCATGGCCGAGCATCTGACCATCGCCTATCGCGTGATCGAACGGACCCCGCCCGCCAATCGCAGCGTGGTGGCGCGCGAATTGAGCACCGAACGGTTCAGCATCCGCTGGTCCGCGCAGCCCGACGCCCTGCCCACCACGGTCAGCCTGACGCGCCTGCGCGCGCAGGTGCTGGCGTTCGAACCGGACCTGGGCAAGGTCGATCTGCGGATGCACCTGCTGCCCTTGCGGGGGCAAGGGGACATCGGCGGTTCGATGACGCTGTCCGACCGCTCCTACCTCACCTTCCGCACGTTCAGCCGGTCGGCGTGGACGCTCAACCTGGGGCGCGTGGGGCAGACGGTGCTGCCCACGGCCTTGCTGGCGTTGCTGGCCTGGTTCCTGTTTCGCACCACGCTGCGGCCGCTTGCCACGCTGGTGCAGGCAACGCGCCGCGTGGGTTCGGCGCAGCCGCAGTCTTTGCCCGAAACCGGCCCGGCCGAAGTGCGCGAACTGATCCACGCTTTCAACGCCATGCAATTGCGCATCCACGAGCTTCTGGCGCGCGGATCGCAGACGCTGCTGGCGATCGGCCATGATCTGCGCACGCCGCTGGCGCGCCTGCAATTGCGGCTGGACAACGCCGGGATCGATCCGGCCGCCCATCAGGAGATGAGCCGCGATATCGACGAGATGCGCGATCTGCTCGCCTCGTTGCAGGCCTTCGTGGAATCGGGGGACGATCGCACCGCGCAGCAGCGCATCGATGTGGCGGCGATGGTGCAGACGCTGGTCGATGCCGCATCGGACCGGGGCGCGGATGCGGTCTATACCGGTCCTGACAGCCTGGACATGGTGGCGCGCCCGGTGGCCGTGCGCCGTTCCGTTTCCAACCTGATCGAAAACGCGCTGCATTACGGCGGCAACGTCCGCGTCGCGGTGCGCGACCGGGGCGATCTTATCGAGATCGAAGTGGCGGACGACGGCCCCGGCATTCCGGACGATCAACTGGAAGAAGTGCTTCAGCCGTTCGTTCGGCTCGACAATGCCCGTTCGCGCGATACGCCGGGAATGGGGCTGGGCCTGCCGATCGTTCACCGCGCAATCCGGTCCGAAAACGGCCGGCTGCACTTGCGCAATGCCCCGCAAGGGGGCCTTCGCGCGACCATCCGCCTGCCACGCGTGCCCGATTGAGCCGCCGTTGCTGCGGAGCAACAATTCCTTACAGTCCTGCGGAACAACGGAAAAACCACCCGCTTAGCTTGGGGACAAGCCCGGAGTGCAAGAGCCGGGCATCCTCTGTTTTGCAGGAGTTGACCGTGAACGAGCTCATCGGCCGGGTCTTCAGTTTCGAAAAGACCGTGTTTCCCGACAAGGGGGAACTGTTCCACAAGCTGGCGCATCACGGCCAGTCGCCCAAGGCCCTGATGATTTCCTGCGCGGATTCGCGCATCGTGCCGGAGCATATTCTCCAGGCGGAGCCGGGCGAACTGTTCGTGTGCCGCAATGCCGGCAACATCGTGCCTCCGTTCGCGACGATGAACGGAGGCGTTTCCTCGACCGTCGAATATGCCGTCGCCGCGCTCGGCGTGAGCGACATCATCGTCTGCGGCCATTCGGACTGCGGCGCGATGAAGGCGCTGTCCGATCCCTCGATGCTCGACGGGATGCCCAACGTTGCGGCCTGGCTTCGCCACGGGGCGGCCGCCGAGCACGTTGTCAGCACGGGCTCGCCGCACCTTCACGGAACGGAGCGGGTGCGCGCGCTGAGCCTTGAGAACGTGATCGCGCAGATCAATCACCTGCGCACCCACCCGTCGGTCGCCGCCGCGATCGCGCGGGGCGAAATGGCGCTCCACGGCTGGTTCGTGGACATCCACGCGGGCCAGGTGCTGGGGCTGGACGGCGTGACCGGCCAGTTCGTGCCGATGCGCGAGGATCAGCCGCTTCCCGTCGCCCTGCCGGCCGCACGCCGCGTTTCTGCCGAAGGCCCGCTGGCGGAGGCTGCCGAATGATCCAGGCGACGGAAAGGCAGGCGGAGGGGCGGGGGCCGTTCGCGCACATCGCGCGCGACTTCACCGCGTCGATCGTCGTGTTCCTGGTCGCGATGCCCCTGTGCATGGGCATCGCGATCGCATCCGGCGTGCCGCCCGAAAAGGGGCTGGTGACCGGGATCATCGGCGGCATCGTCGTCGGCATGCTGGCGGGTTCGCCACTGCAGGTCAGCGGCCCGGCGGCCGGCCTTGCCGTCATCGTTTTCGAGTTCGTGCGCGATTACGGCTTGTCCGCGCTGGGGCCGGTGCTGGTGATCGCGGGGCTTGTCCAGTTCCTGGCCGGCGTCGTGCGCATGGGCGGTCTGTTTCGCGCGATTTCGCCTGCGGTGGTCCATGGTATGCTGGCCGGGATCGGCGCGCTGATCGTGGTGGGCCAGTTCCATATCCTGTTCGATGCCAAGCCGCTGTCCAACGGCATGGAGAACCTTGCCGCCATTCCCGGCCGCGTGCTGGGGCTGGAACCCTGGAGCCTGCGCGCCACCGAATTCGCGCTGATGATCGGTTTGCTCACCATCGGTGTGATGATCGCCTGGGAAAAGCTGCGTCCGGCCTCGCTCAATCTGGTGCCGGCGGCGCTGCTGGGCGTGGTCACGGCCACGCTGGTGGCCTACTTCTTCCAGCTGGACGTGGCGCGCATCCAGGTGCCGGAATCGATCGCGGCGGCGTTCGCCTTGCCCGATGCCGGCGTCTTTGGCGTGCTCGCCAATCCCGGCCTGATCGTTACCGCCGTGGCCATCGCCTTCATCGCCAGCGCGGAAACGCTGCTGTCGGCGGCGGCGGTCGACCGGATGCACGATGGCGTGCGCACCGACTACAACAAGGAGCTGCGCGCGCAGGGCGTGGGCAACTTCCTGTGCGGCGTGTTCGGCGCGCTGCCGATGACCGGCGTGATCGTCCGCAGCTCCGCCAACGTGCAGGCCGGCGCGAAGACCCGCATGTCCACCGTGCTGCACGGCATCTGGATTCTCGGCTTCGTGGCGCTGTTGCCCTGGCTGCTGCGCGAGGTGCCGATGGCGGCGCTGGGCGCGGTGCTGGTGGTGACGGGCTGGAAGCTGGTGAGCCTCGACCACGTGCGCCACCTGTTTCATGCGCACGGCCTGCTGCCGGCGGCGATCTGGGTCGTCACGTTCGTGCTCGTGGTCGCGACCGACCTGCTGACCGGTGTTCTGGCGGGCCTGGCCATGTCGCTGCTCGAGCTGGTGCCCTATCGGCGCAACCTCAAGCTCAAGGTGGACGAGAGCCACGACGAGCATGAATCGCACGTCGCGCTGGAGGGGACGGCCACGTTCCTGAGCCTGACCAAGCTGACGGGCGCGCTGGAACGCCTGCCGGCGAACCGCCCGGTCCGGCTCGACCTCGATGGCCTGAAGGGCATGGACCACACGACCGCCGAAACGATGAGCGAATGGCTTGCCCGTCGCCGCAAGACGGGCGCGCCGGTTCATGTCGAAGGTTCGGAGGACATCCGCCGCCTTATCGCTGCCGCCGCCTGAAATCCCCGTGGTGGCAGTTGCTTGCGGGGCGTGTTCCGGGAGAACGCGCCCCGTCTTTTTGTCTGTTCCCGCAGCGCGGGCCGCGCTGCCCTCAAGGTCATCGACAAGCGGCGGGTCGCGCGGCATCATCGGTGAATGATCCCGCGCTTGCCGTGTCTTGTCTTCGCGCTGGCCTGTGCCGCGATCCCCGCGCCCATCGCCTTTGCCGCACCGCCGCCCGCGCCACCATCCGTGCCGGCCGCCAGCTTGCGCGATCAGGTGGAGACGGTTCTCGCCACCGCGCCCGCGGGCTCGCGCTTCGGCCTGTTGGTGACGACGGCGGACGGGCGCGAGATCGCGGCGATCAACGCCGATGCGCGGTTCATCCCCGCATCCAACACCAAGCTGTTCACCACGATCGCGGCCTATGCCCTGCTGCCGGGCATCGACGCGCCGGATGCGCAAGGTGGCGCGGCGGTGGCGCTGGAAGCGGGCGGCGACGTGGCGCTTTATGGACACGGCGATGCCCGCCTGTCTTCCGCGCCCGATTGTGCCGAGGATTGCCTGGCCACGCTGGCCGATGCGGTCGCCGCGCGAACGCGCAAGGTGCGCGACGTGATTGGTGACGATCGCTGGTTCCCGGACGAGCGCTGGAGCAGCGGCATGAGCTGGAACAACCAGGTGACCGAATCCGGTACCGGGATTTCCGCGCTCTCGCTGGACGACAACGCGCTGGAACTGGCGGTCCAGGGAACGGCCGCCGGGCAGGCGCCGCAAGCGACCCTGCCGTACTACCGTTTGCGCAACGAAGCGGTGACGGCGGAAGGCGGCGTGCGGGCGCTGGCCTTCGACCGTGCGCCGAACGGAGACGAATTGCGGCTGGCTGGCACGATCCCGGCGGGCGTGTCCTCGCGCTATCGCGTCGGTATCGATGATCCCGCGCACTATGCCGCCAGCCGGTTGCGCGCCCTGCTGGAAGCGCGCGGCGTGAAAGTGACCGGCGCCGTCCGCGCGCGCCATCGTCCGGCCACGCCACTGGACGATCCCCGCCAGCGCGGTACCCTGCCTGTGCCCGTGGTGTCCGAGCCGGCGTTCCTGGCGCGGCTTGCCCCGCCGGCGCTTTCCGCCGACGTGATGCGGATCAACAAGGACAGCCAGAATCTCCACGCCGAGTTGCTGCTGCGGCGGATCGGCCGGCTTTCGGGAAGCGGATCGGTGGCCGACGGGCTCGCCGCGCTGCGCGGGGTGCTGGCGCAGGCCGGGGTGCCGCGCGCCGGCTACGACGTTTTCGATGGCTCGGGCATGTCGACCTACAACCGCGCCAGCCCGCGCGCGACGGTGCTGTTGCTGCGCTGGGCCGCCGGCCAGCCCTGGGGCGCGGCGTGGCGGGCAACGCTGCCGGTGGGTGGCGTGGATGGCACCCTGAAGAACCGTTTTGCCGCAACGCCGCTGCAAGGCGCGATCTTCGCCAAGACCGGTTCGCTCAACGCCAGCAACGCGCTTTCAGGCTATCTGCAGGCGGCGAGCGGACGGGAACTGGTCTTCTCGATCTATGCCAACGACGTGCCTGATGGCGCATCCGCCTTGCCCGCGCTGGACCGCGCCGTACAACTGATCGCGGCCCTGAACTGACGCCTGAACTGACACCTGAACTGATGGGCGCAAGAGAGCGCTTGACCCTCGCGAGCCGACGCCCTCTAAGCGTTTCCGGCTATCGCGAAGGGAGAGATATGCATGTTCACGCACGTGATGTTGGGCAGCAATGACATTGCCCGCTCCAAGAAGTTCTACGACGCCACGTTCGCCGCGTTCGGCGGGCCGGAAGGCGTGACCGACCCCAAGGGCCGACTGATCTACCAGCACAACGGGGGCATCTTCATCCTGACCCTTCCGATCGACGGGAATCCTGCCTGCTTCGCCAATGGCGGCACCATCGGTTTCGGGATGACGCCGGAACAGGCGAATGCCTGGCATGCCGCTGGCGTGGCCAATGGCGGCACGGCGTGCGAAGACCCGCCGGGACCGCGCGAGGGCAGCCCGTACTACCTCGCCTATCTGCGCGATCCGGACGGCAACAAGCTGTGCGCGCTGCACGTTCTGGGCTGACCGGATGACGCTTGAGACGGTTTCGACGAGCAAGGCGCACGGCGGCACGCTGGGCGTCTATGCGCACGCTTCGACCGCGACGGGGACGGGAATGACCTTTTCGGTCTTCCTGCCCCCGCAGGCAGGAGCAGGGGCGGGTGGCAAGCTGCCGGTGCTGATCTACCTTTCGGGGCTGACCTGCACGCACGCGAACGTCACCGACAAGGGGGAATACCGCAAGGCCTGCGCCGAACATGGCATCGTGTTCGTCGCGCCGGATACCTCGCCGCGCGGTGAAGGCGTGGCCGACGATCCGGCGGGGGCCTACGATTTCGGGCTGGGCGCGGGCTTCTACGTCAACGCCACCCAGGCGCCGTTCGCGCCGCATTACCGGATGTGGGATTACATCGCTCGGGAACTGCCCGCGCTGCTGGCGGCCAACTTCCCCGTCGATCTCGATCGCATGGGCATTACCGGGCATTCGATGGGCGGCCATGGCGCGCTGACGCTGGGCCTCACCTATCCCGACCGGTTCAAATCGCTGTCCGCCTTCGCGCCGATCGTCGCGCCGGGGCAGGTGCCGTGGGGCCACAAGGCGCTGGGCGGCTATCTGGGCGAGGACAGGGCCGCGTGGCGCGCGCACGATGCGACCGCGCTGGTCGAGGACGGCGGGCGCCCGGCGGGCGACATTCTCGTCGATCAGGGCGGCGCGGACCAGTTCCTCGCCGAACAGCTTCGGCCCAAACTGTTCGATGCGGCCTGCAAGGCGGCGGGCGTGGCACTCACGCTGCGGATGCAGCCGGGCTACGACCACAGCTACAACTTCATTTCCACCTTCATGGAAGACCACGTGCGCTGGCACGCGGAACGGCTTTAGGTCGAACTATCCTGTCTCCCTTCCGTAACGGGAGGGGGACAGGGCCATCCGGGTCTATTATTGGCGCACGTCTTTCGCCACGGCATCGAGCAGACCGTTGACGAACTTCGCCTCGCGTTCCTCGAAGAAGGCATGGGCCACATCAACGTACTCGGTGATGACCGTACCGACGTTCACATCGCGCCGGGCCAGCAGTTCGTAGGTGCCGGCGCGCAGCACCTGGTGCATCGTGCGATCGAGCCGCGAGAGCGACCAGCCCTGCGCAAGGCGCGCGGTGAGCAGTCCGTCGATCTCCTCGCGGCGGGCGTCCACGCCCTTCACGATATCGTCGAAAAAGCTCACGTCGGCAGCGAGATACTCGACGTCCTCGATCTCCGCGCCCAGCCGGTGCTGGTGGAATTCGTCCAGCAGCAACCGCAGCTCGGGCTTTTCCATCTCGAGCTGGTAAAGGGCTTGCACCGCCGCCAGGCGGGCGGCGGAACGGGCCTGACCCGGCGCGCGGCCGTTGCGCACGGTCATATGCCGAGCCTCAGTTCGATCGAGCGGGCATGGGCCGTCAGCCCTTCGGCGTTGGCAAGTTGAATGGCGGCGTGGCCGACGGCATCGAGACCGGCGTCGCTCACCGCAATGAAGCTGGTGCGTTTCATGAAATCCAGAACAGAAAGGCCCGACGAGAAGCGCGCGCGGCGCCCGGTGGGCAGGACATGGTTGGGGCCGGCGATGTAATCGCCGATGGCCTCGGGCGTGTTGCGTCCGAGGAAGACGGAGCCGGCATGGCGAATCCGGGCGAACAGCGCTTCGGGATCGTCGGTCGCGATCTCGACGTGCTCGGCGGCAAGGCGATTGGCGAGAGCGGGGGCCTCGTCCAGCGAATCGACGACGATGATAACGCCGTGCGCGTCCCAGCTCGCCTTGGCGACCCTGGCCTTGGGCAGCATGGCGATCTCCACGCCCACCATGTCGGCCACCATGTCGGCGAACTTCGCATCGTCGGTAATCAGGATCGATTGCGCGGCAGGGTCGTGCTCGGCCTGGCTGAGCAGATCGGCGGCGATCCACTGCGGATCGTTCTTCGCGTCGGCGATCACGAGGATTTCGGATGGGCCGGCCACCATGTCGATCCCGACCACGCCGTAAAGCTGGCGCTTGGCTTCGGCCACCCAGGCGTTGCCGGGGCCGGTGATGACGTCCACGGGCCGGATGCGGCCGGTGCCATAAGCCAGCGCGGCGATGGCCTGCGCGCCGCCCACGCGCCAGACCTCGTCCACCCCGGCCAGGTGCGCGGCGGCCAGCACCAGCGGATTGATCTCGCCCTTGGGCGTCGGGGTCGTGATGACCAGGCGTTCCACGCCCGCGACCTTGGCGGGAATGGCGTTCATCAGCAGGGACGAGGGATAGGCGGCGCGGCCGCCCGGCACGTACAGCCCCGCGCCATCGACCGCCCGCCACTTCGCGCCGAGCCGGATGCCGGCATCATCGACGTAGTCGCGATCCTGCGGCCGTTGCGCCTCGTGGTAGGTGCGGATGCGCTGGGCGGCCAGTTCCAGCGCGGCGCGCAGATCCGGTGCCAGCGTCTCGAACGCGTCGCGGCACGCCTCGGGCGCGATGCGCCAGTCGTCATCGTCGGGCAGATGGCTGTCGAACCGCTCGGTATATTCGGCCAGCGCTGCGTCGCCCCGCAGGCGCACGTCCTCGATGATCGTCTGCACATCGCGCGCGACGTTCTCGTCGCTTTCGCGCCGGTCCTTGACCAGCCGGGTGAAGGCCCTGCCGAAATCGGGATCGCTGGACGTGAGCCGGAGCATCAGGCCGCCTTCCTTTCCGCCACCAGCGCGCGAAACGCATCGATCAGGCCGCCCAGCCGGGCGCTGTCGGTTTTCAGCGCGGCGCGGTTGACGATCAGCCGCGCCGAAACCGGCATGATCCGGCTGGTTTCGACAAGGCCGTTGTCCTTCAGCGTGCGGCCGGTGGAAACAAGGTCCACGATGCGGCTGGCCAGCCCCAGCGAGGGCGCCAACTCCATCGCGCCGTTGAGCTTCACCACTTCGGCCTGCACGCCCAGCTTCTCGAAGTGCCGCCGCGTGAGGTTGGGATACTTCGTGGCGACGCGGGCATGGCTTTCGCGCGCCACGTCCGCGGCGCCGTCCACCGCGACCGGCTCGGCCACGGAAAGCCGGCAATGCCCGATGTCGAGATCCACCGGCGCGTAGAGATCGGCATAGTCGAATTCGTCGATCACGTCCGACCCGACGATGCCGGCCTGCGCCGCGCCATGCGCCACGAATGTCGCCACGTCGAAGGCGCGGACGCGGATGATCTTCACGTCCGGCTGGTTCGTCGCGAAACTCAGCGCGCGGGAGTTCTTGTCATGGAACTCCGGCTCGGGCACCACTCCCGCTTGCGCGAGCAGGGGCAACGCTTCGTCGAGGATGCGGCCCTTGGGCAGGGCGAAGACGAGCTGCGAAGCGGGCGGTGCGGCTGGAGTCATAACCGGCCGCCCATATGGCGAGCGGGCGCAAAGGGCAAGGAGAGCTGGCGATGACGGGAAAATATGAATTCATCGATATGCAGGCGACGGGCATGGATGCCGTCGCCACCGCCTTCGCCAACCAGGTCGCCTATTGCCTGAACGCGGGCGCGCCGGTGACCGCGCGGGTCTGCGCCGCGGTGGCGCAATTGCTGGAGCGCGGGGAACGCGGGCCACTGCTCGACCGGATTCGCGGGTGGAAGGGCGCGCCGCTGGCCGATGCGCTGCCGTTGCGCGTGGCGGGCGCGCTTCACGGGCTGCACCTGTCCGGCCGCGCGCCGGCGCTGGCCGCGCTCTACGCCGGGGTGCAGGACATCGACGACGCGGCGATCATCGCGGGGGTGATCGCCGCGCATGACGCGGACCTCCAGCCCTGGCTCGACGGGCCGCCGCAGACCAACGAGGCGGGGCGTTCCGCCAATTTCGTCGCGGCGATGCTGTGGCTGGCCGAACAGGGCCTGCCGCCGCGCTTCCAGTGCCTGGAAATCGGATCGAGCGGCGGGATCAATCTGATGCTGGCGCGCTACCACTATGCGCTGGGTGGCGTGAACGTGGGGCCGGAGCCGGGCGCGATGCGGATCGCCCCCGAATGGCAGGGCGCGCCGCCGCCGGCCCGCGCCATCGAAATCGCGTCCACGCGCGGGTGCGATGTCGCCCCGGTCGATCTGACGGACCCGGCGCAGGCGCTGCGGCTCAAGGCGTTCGTCTGGCCGGAAATGACCGAGCGTTTCCAGCGGCTGGAAGCGGCGATCGATGCCGCGCGCGCCGCTCCGCCCGATCTGGTGAAGATGAACGCCGCCGATTTCGTCGAGGCGGAACTGGCCAGGCCGCAAGCCGCGGGGACGACGCGCGTGCTGATGCATTCGATCGTCTGGCAATATGTGCCCGGCGACCAGCAGGAGCGCGTTACCGCCGCCATGGAAGCGGCCGGGGCGCGCGCTTCGGCGGACAAGGCGCTGGCGTGGATCGCGCTGGAAGCCAACCGCGAAATTCATCTGCACGAACTTGTCGTGCGCTATTGGCCGGGCGACGGCGCCGCGCGCATGCTGGCGCGGGCGCATCCGCACGGCACGTCGATCGACTGGCGCGGCTGAACCGGCTGGCGAAAGCCGGTGCCCGGGTTCACCCCTGCGCGAACCGGCTTTTCCAGCCGCCGTGATAGGAGCCCCATTCCCACACCGCCACCACGGCCAGCACGAGGACGCTCACGCCGACGAAGGCCAGCGCCAGGGGATGCATCAGCCATGCCCACAGGCCTGCCCCGGCGAGCAGAAAGCAGCCTGCCAGATGCGACGGCGGGAAGACCCGGAGCGGGCTGGAGAAGCGTTTGAACAGGCCGTTGCCGAGCACATAGACCAGAAGCCCGCCGCATTGCGTCAGCACCAGTCCCGGTTCCGTGTGACCGGCCGGTTCTTCGAGCAGCAGCGCGTCGGCCACGGCGCTGACCACGATTCCGGCCACGATCGGCATGTGCAGGTAGGTATAGGCCGCGCGCGCGACCTTGCCCGCTTCGGCGTGGTGCTCGATGTGCTCCGCCCCGCGCTGCGCGCCCGTGTCGAAATAGATCCACCACATCAGCACGGACCCCACGAAGGCGAGCAGGAAGGCCAGCACATGCGCGGGATCATGGGTAGCCTCGGCGAAGTTCGCGCCGGTCACGACGATGCCTTCGCCCAGCGCGATGATGACGATCAGCCCGCCGCGTTCGGCCATGTGGCTGCCCGAGATGTTCCAGTCGCCCGGAGTCGACCGGCCCAGTCCCGGCGTGCGGAACCACATGACCGGTCCCAGATATTCGATCAGCAGCGCGGCGAACCACAGGGCGATCCGCGTGCCGTGCGGATCGGCCAGCGCCCCCGCGATCCACAGGGGCGCTGGCAGGGCGAACCAGAACGCTATGCGTACCATGTTGCGCGCCGCCGCCTTGTCCTCGCCCCGCATGATCGCGATCGTCATCAGCGAGCGGCCGAGCTGCACGACGACGTAGCTCGCTGCGAACAGCAGGCCGGTTTCGCCGAACGCATCGGGCAGGGCGACCGAGACCAGCAGGCTGCCCAGCATGACCGCGATCAGCATCAACCGCACCGGCCCGCGTTCCGGATCGGTCCAGTTGGTGACCCAGGCGGTGTAGATCCACGCCCACCACACCGCCAGGAACAGGCAGGCCGCTTCCAGCAGCCCCATCCACGACAGATGGTGGAGCAAGGTGTGCGAAAGCTGCGTGATCGCGAAGACGTAAACGAGATCGAAGAACAGTTCGAGATTGCTTACCGGGGCGTGCCCACCGCCATGATTGCGCATCAGCGGGCGCTTGCCGGATTGGGGTTGCTCGTGCTGTTCAGCCATCGGACCTCTTGAATTCGGTGCGGGCGAAGAAGCTGTCGATCGCCGCGTTCACTTCCTCGGGCGCTTCCCATGGCACGAAGTGCCCGCAATCGGGAATCCTTTCGATCGTCAGATCGGGGATACCGGACTCCAGCCCTTCGAGATTGGCGGGCGGCAACGCCAGATCGTCGAGCGCCCAGATCACCAGCGTCGGGATGTTGAGTGGCGGCAGCGGCGGCGGCGTGAAGCCGTCCGGCAGCGCATAGGGCGCGTCGAGCGGGGGCACGTCGATGGGGCTGCCGCGATACCAGTTGAGCATCGCGATGCTGGCGTCGGCATCCTGCCAGTCCCGCATCAGTGCATCGCGTTCTTCCGGCTCCATCACCGGCGATCGCTTCCAGTCGAGCGCCTTCATCAGCAGCGCGGCAAGGCCATGTTCGCGCACCAGCGCGTCGTTCGCCCGATCGCGGAAGGCGCGCATGTACTGGCTGGCCGCGCGCTGGACGGGATCGAGATAGAGCAGCTTCTGGAACACGCCGGGGTGGGGGGCATTGGCGATCACCGCGCGCGTCACGCGCGTGCCCTGCCCCATCAGCGCCACGCCCCAGGCGATCGCGCCGCCCCAGTCGTGGCCGAGCACCGTGAACTTGTCGACGCCCAGCGCATCCGCGAGCAGGAAGATGTCGCCGATCAGCTTGTCCGGCGTGTAGTTTTCGACGCCTTCGGGCTTGGACGATCCGCGATAACCGCGCTGGTCGGGCGCGATGCAGCGATAGCGCGCGGAAAGATGCGCGATCTGGTGGCGCCAGGTGCGGTGCGATTCGGGAAAGCCGTGCAGGAAGATCAGGGCGGGGGCATCCCTTGGCCCCACGTCCACCACGTCCAGTTCGATTCCGTTGGCAAGCGTGATCCGCTGCTGTTCCATGCTCTTTACCCCTCCCGTTGCATCTTTTCCGCGTACCCGGCGGCCATCATCGCGGCGACCTGGTCAAACAGCGCGTCGGGCGTGCGGCGCAGCTCGCCCATCTGCTGCTCGATGCCGCGCGCGATCACGATTTCGCGTTCGTCGCGCAGAATCGCCGCCAGCATCTCGGCAACGGCATCCTCCGGCGCGATGCCGTTCTCGATCGCGTGGTCGCTGGCGCCGCGCCGGCTGCCGTCGGCGGTCAGCGCGTTGCGCGACACGTTGGTGCGGACCGAACCCGGCGCAATGACGTGAACCTTCAGCCCCAGGTGCGCGGTTTCGGCGCGCAAGGCGTCGGCATAGCCGATCAGGCCGAACTTGGCGGCGCAGTAGGCCGTCCGCATCGGCACGCCGACCTTGCCGGCGACGCTCGACATCATGACGAACCGACCTTCGCCCCGCTCCACCATGCGCGGCAGCAGGGCTTGCGTCAGCGCGATCGGGGCCAGCAGGTCGATGCCCACGATATGATCATAGACCGAAAAGGCCGTGTCGACGGCGAGCGAACGCTGGCTGAGCCCGGCATTGTTGACCAGCATGTCCACGCCGCCGCTGCGCGCCTGGGCCCATTCCCACGCGGCGGTCACGGCCGCATCGCGCGCTTCCGCATCGCCGACATCGAAGGGCAGCACCAGCGCATTCCCGCAATCGGTCGCCACTTCTTCCAGCGCGGCGGCGTTGCGGCCGGACAGGACCAGATGCGCGCCGTCCTTCGCCAGCGCCCGCGCCATCGCGGCGCCGATGCCGGAGGATGCGCCGGTGATCCACACGGTTTGTCCGTTGAACGTCATCCTCTCCGCTTCCTCTCGTTATCCAGATCCGCGATTCTGCATGGCGCGGCCTTGTCAGGCCGATGGTTCCCCGCTGGCGCCGTCGCGGTCAAGCAGATCGAGCAGCTCGGGCGGGAATATCCGTTCGTGCCACGCGGCCAGTTCGGTCCTGTCGAACCAGCGGTGTTCGCACATCAGCCGGCGTTCCAGTTCGGTGTGGCCGCTGGTATCGATCGCTGCGGCGGAAACCCGGATACGGAAATAGCGCTCGTCCGCCGTGACGGATTCGCCGTCGAACGTCACGAAATCATTGCCGCGTGCAGCGATGATCGGGCCGGGATCGGCGATGATGCCGGTTTCCTCCAGCAGTTCGCGCCGGGCCGCATCGGCCCAGTCCTCGCCGGGATCGCATTCGCCGCCCGGCGTGGCCCAGAACGGGCTGCGGCCTTCGGGCGTGAAGCGGAACAGCAGCAGCCGGTCATCGGTATCGAACAGCAGGATGCGCGCCGCCCTGCGGATGCGCCGCGCCGTGGCGCTTGCCGTCATTCGCCGGGCGCTCGCGCCTTGATGGCCAGCGCGTGGACGCGTTGCCCCGGCAGGTCGCCCAGCGCGCGGTTGACCATGCGCTGCCGCTCCAGCCGGGAAACGCCGGCGAAGGCCGCGCTCTCGATCTCCACGGTGAAGTGCGATTCGCCTGATCCGTCATGGCCGGCATGGCCATGGTGGCTGGCGCTGTCGTTGATCACCGCAAGCCGTAGCGGAAGGAAGGCTTCTTTCAGCCTCTGTTCGATTTCCTGTGCGATCGGTCCTGTCATGTCTTCCGTTTTAGCGCGTCAGGCACCATGTGAAAGCCCAATGAGGCAAGACAAGTTTCACGGCCGCGTCCACAATGCAGGGCGCCTTTGCAATGCTCCCGGCTGCGACCAGCCGGGAGAATTCCGCGCGCCCGGCGTGCGCGCTTCGGGCTTCGACGGCCCCGGCGATTACCGCTGGTTCTGCCTCGATCACGTCCGCGCGTTCAACGCCGGCTATGATTTCTTCGCCGGCATGACGCCCGACGAGATTCTGGCCGCGCAATCGCCGCTGGCCGGGTGGGACACACATTCCCGCGCGTTCCGGCCCGATGCGGGCATCGATGCCGCTCCGCGCTGGGCGGACTTCGCCGATCCGCTGGAGGCAATCGCGGCGCGGACGAAGGCGCGCCGTCAGGATCATCGCAATGCGCAGGAAGCCGCGCAGCGCGGGATCGGCCCCGAAGAACGCGCGGCTTACGAGGTGCTGGGGCTGGCTTTCGATGCCGATCGCCGGGCGTTGCGATCGCGCTATTCGGAACTGGTCCGGCGCTATCACCCTGATCGCAACGGCGGCGATCGCAGCCATGAAGGACGGCTGCAGCAGGTGGTGGAAGCCTACAACCGGCTCAAGGCCACGCGGGCCTTCGCCTGAACCGCCTTACGGCTGCGTGGGCGCGGCTGGCGGGGCGGGGGGAGCCTCCGCCGGCGCTGGCACTGGCACTGGCACTGTCGCGGCAGGGGCGGCCGGCGCGCTGGCTTCCGGTGCTGGCGCAGGCGCCGGGGCGGGCACTGCCGGGGTCTTGGGTGCGAACGAGGACGGATCGGGAACCGGCGTGATCTTGCCGTGCAGCGCGTCGATCTCCGCCTGCCGCATCGCGAGATAATACGTCCGCGTCGCGGCGTAGGGGTCTTTGGCTTCGATGTTCAGCTTGCGCAGCGTGTCGTCAAATTCCACGCGGTAGTCGAGCGAGCGCACCACGCTGGCGCCGATCGAATAGGCGGGATGCTTGAACGGCCCGCGCACCAGCGTGGGCACGAACGCGCGGTCCAGGAACAGGCCGATGCCGTCGCGCAGCGTGGTTGGCCCCACGATCGGCAGGAACGCATAAGGGCCGGGGCCGATGCCGTAATAGCCCATCGTGTTGGCGAAGCCGTTGTGGCGATAGGGAAGGTGGAACGGCTTGCGTTTCGCGACATCGAACAGGCCGCCGATGCCGAGCGTGGAGTTGATCATGAAACGGCCCAGCGTCTTGAGCGCGCTGTGCGGCTTCAACTGGAGCACGAAGTTCACGAACGCCACCGGCTCGTCGAGGTTGTAGAGCACGTTGTGCAGGCCGTCGCGGAGCGGGCCTGGCAGGCCGTCGCGATAGACGCTGGCGACGGGCGCGACGAAAGCCTTGTCGACGCCCTGGACCACTTCGTACGACTTCTCGTTGATATTCTCGAACGGATCGGTGGGCGAGGGGCGGCGCTTTGCCTCCACGGTGATGGCGTTCGGATCGGCCTTGGGGGGCGGGGCGGCGGATGCTTGCGCGGGCGCCCCCTGCGCCGTTGTCGATACGACGACAGGCGCGGTGGCATCGTCTCCTGGGGCAGCCTCGACCGACGGGTTCGGGGTTTCAGATGCGAACGAGGCGTTGGCCAGCAGGAGCACGGTAGCGGAAACGGGAACGATCAAAATGCAGTCCTGTCGAGCGTTGGTAGGCGCAAGTATCATCAACGGCTGCCCCCGTCCCGATGATCGACCTGCAAGGCGCCATTCTGACACCAGTTTCATGCCAGCGCAACGAACCTGCGCTGCAAATTCGACCGAACTTGTGCTGACTTAGCCGAAGTGTTGGAGATCAGGCTCCACAAAACGGCGGCGCGCCTCGACGGAAAACAGGCGGTCGCGCGAGTAGAACCGCAGCGGCCAGTCGCGTTCGGCGATCTTGCTTGCCAGCAAGCGGTGAACGGCTTCGGCCAGCGGCGTCTCCGGCGGCAGGGCAGCCGCGAACTGGCGGATGGCGGTAACGTAAAGCTGGGTCAGCGTCTCGTGATAGCCGGCGCTGTCCGTATTCTCGCCGCCGACCGCGACGTTGTAGCTGCTGATGATCGCGGGAAGATCGCGTTCGGGAACGATATCAGCGCGTTCGCGCAACAGCCACAGGCAGGCCGCGAGATGTGCCTCGTGCGTCCATTCCGCCTTGGCAAGCGAATGGTCCAGCAAACCTTGGCCGACGCGGCGGACGGATGCGTCGGTGCGGAACGGGGTGGGCGCGTCGGTCGTCATGGTCCGGGAAACTCTGGTGGCTCGAGAGCCGGAACCCTGATGGTTCCGGCCCGTGGGTCAGGGCATCAGGATTCCCGGCAGATATCAGGCCGCTTCGGTCGCGGAGACCGGGGCCGCCTGACGAACGCTTTCATCGACATGATCGGCGAACTGCGCGAAGTTGTCGATGAACTGGCGGACCAGCGTCTGCGCCGTGCGATCGTATTCTTCCGCATCGGCCCAGCTTGCGCGCGGATCGAGCAGCTTGCTGTCCACGCCCGGCACCGCAACCGGCACTTCGAAGCCGAAGTTCGGATCCTTGCTGAACTGGGCGTCGTTCAGGCTGCCGTCGAGCGCGGCGTTGAGCAGCGCGCGCGTCGCCTTGATCGGCATGCGCTTGATGCCTTCCATCGTCGCCTTGCCGCCCGACCAGCCGGTGTTGACCAGCCAGCACTTCACGCCGCCCTTGGCGATGCGTTCCTTCAGCAGGTTGCCATAGACCGAGGGATGGCGCGGCATGAACGGTGCGCCGAAGCAGGTGGAGAAGGTCGCTTCCGGTTCGGTCACGCCGATTTCGGTGCCCGCCACGCGCGCGGTGTAGCCCGACAGGAAGTGGTACATCGCCTGATCCGGCGTGAGGCGCGCGATCGGCGGGAGCACGCCATAGGCGTCCGCCGTCAGGAAGATCAGGTTCGCCGGAACCGGCCCCAGGTTTTCCTCCGAAGCGTTCGGAATGAAATCGATGGGATAGGAACCGCGGCTGTTTTCCGCGAGCGAATTGTCGTCGAGATCGAGCAACCGGGTGTCCGGATCGATCACCACGTTTTCCAGCACCGTGCCGAAGCGCTTGGTGGTGGCGAAGATTTCCGGTTCGGCCTCGGCCGAAAGGCGGATCATCTTGGCATAGCAGCCGCCTTCGAAGTTGAACACGGCGGTATCGGACCAGCCATGTTCGTCATCGCCGATCAGGGTGCGGCTGGCATCGGCCGAAAGCGTGGTCTTGCCGGTGCCGGAAAGACCGAAGAACACGGCGGTCTTGCCGTCCTGGCCGATGTTGGCCGAGCAGTGCATCGGCATGACGCCCTTCACGGGCAGCAGGTAGTTGAGGATGCCGAACACCGACTTCTTCATTTCGCCGGCATAGGCCGTGCCGCCGATCAGGATCAGTTTTTCGGTGAAGTTGACCGCGATCACGGTTTCGCTGCGGCTGCCGTGGCGCTCGGGGTCGGCACGGAAGCTCGGCAGGTCGATGATCGTGTATTCGGGCGCGAACGTGGCGAGTTCGCTTTCGCTCGGGCGGACCAGCAGCGTGCGGATGAACAGGTTATGCCAGGCCAGTTCGTTGATGACGCGCACGTTGACGCGGTGTTCCGGCTGCGAACCGCCGAACAGGTCGGCCACGTAGAGACGGTCCTTTTCGGCCAGCGCCTTCAGGAAGTCGGCCTTCAGCGCGGCAAAGTGTTCCGGCGTCATGGCAACGTTGGTCTTGCCCCACCACACCGTGTTCTCGGTTTCGGCATCCTTGACGATGAACTTGTCCTTGGCCGAACGCCCGGTGTGCTTGCCGGTGGCGACCACGAACGGGCCTTCGGCGGCGAGCAGGCCCTCGCCATTGCGAACGGCGTGCTCGACCAGCGGAGCCGTGCCCAGGTTGGCGAAGAGTTCGGCCGGTTCGGGGAAGCCCTGCTGCGAAAGGGGCACGTTCAGGCGGCTATCGGACACATTGGGTCTCCCATGCTGCGCTGCCTGCGGGACCGGGGTCGTTTCCGGACTGCGCGGGCGGCGCTTTGCGAATACGAATGCGTTGATTCCCGATTGCGCATAGTGCGTGGTCGGCATCGCGTCAAATCCCGCGAAATGTGCAGTTTTTTGCGCGGTAGTTGCGTTTTTTGCAACAAATAGTGCTGCGATGCACAATTTGCCCGGCGGGCAGGTTGCGTCTGTAACGACCCTGTGATGCGGCTATCGACAGGCGCCGCCTTGCCGGAACTTCGATGGGCGATTATGCGAAGGCGATGTCCGGCAACGAAACCGCGATCCCGCATCGGGCTGCGACCGTGGCCCTGGTCGATGACGACCGCAATATCCTGACGACGGTCTCCATCGGGCTGCAGGCCGAGGGCTTCGTGACGCGGCTCTATTCGGACGGGGCGGCGGCGCTCAAGGCCCTGCTCGACAACCCCCCGGACCTTGCGGTGTTCGACATCAAGATGCCGCGCATGGACGGTCTGGAGCTGCTGCGGCGGCTGCGCGAGAAAAGCGATCTGCCGGTCATCTTCCTCACCAGCAAGATCGACGAGGCGGACGAGGCGCTGGGCCTCGCCATGGGCGCGGACGATTATATCGCCAAACCTTTCAGCCAGCGGCTGCTGATCGCGCGCATCCGGGCCATCTTGCGGCGCAGCGAAATCGTCCGCCGCGATGCAACCGAGATGGCTCCGGCCGAGCCGCTTCCCGATCCGATCCGGCGCGGAAGGCTGGTGATGGATCCCGCCCGGCATCTGGTGGAATGGAACGGCGCGCCGGTTTCGCTCACGGTTACCGAGTTCCTGATCCTGGAGGCGCTGGCCATGCGGCCGGGCGTGGTGAAGACGCGCAACCAGTTGATGGACGCGGCCTATCACGATGACGTGTTCGTGGACGATCGCACGATCGACAGCCACATCAAGCGCCTGCGCCGCAAGTTCCGCGCCGCCGATCCCGCCTTCGCCGCGATCGAGACGCTTTATGGCGCGGGATACAGTTTTGCCGATGAATGACGGCCTTGCCGAACCGGCGCCCCAGCGCGCCGGGCGCCTTGGTCTGACGCGCATCGGCCTCACGCGCACGCGCGGCCCGTCGCTGACGGTGCGCATCCTGGCTGTCAACGTGATCGCGCTGGCGCTGCTGGCGGGCAGTTTCTTCTACCTGGACAGCTATCGCACGCAGCTTCTCAAGGAACGTTTCAAGCTGGCGCGGGCGGAAGCGGAAATTGTCGCCGACGCTGTGGAACCGGTTGCGCTGCCCGACCGCCGGATGCTGATCGCGCGAATCGGTTCGGAGCAGCGGCTGCGATTGCGGCTCTATGGCGCGGACAATGCGCTGGTGGCCGACAGCTTTGCCCTGGCGGGGCCGTCGTTCGCGCTGATCGATCCGGAAACCGAGCCGTGGTACCAGAAGGCCGCCCGCCTGCTCGACCGGGGCGTGGACCTGGTGGTGGGCGCGCCCAAGGTGGACAGCTATCGCGAACCCGCCAGCCCCAGTGCCGGAAACTGGCCCGAAATCACGGCCGCCCGCGATCATCGGGCGACAGCCGTTTATCTCCGCTACGCGCCCGACCGGACGCCGGTGATCAGCGCGGCAACGCCCGTGGGATCGGACGGGGACATGCTGCTGACCACGCGCAACGCGCTGGATATTACGCAGGCGGTGCGCGACGCGCGACAGACGCTGGTCATCATCATCGGCCTGGCGTTGCTTCTGTCGATCCAGTTGTCGCTGTTTCTGGCGCGAACGATCGTGCAGCCGTTGCGCGCGCTGGTCCGCGCGGCGGTGCGCGTGCGGCTGGGGCGGGAGCGCGAGGTGGTGGTGCCGCGCCTGCCCGATCGGGGCGACGAGATCGGGCTGCTGGCGCGCGCCGTGTCCGACATGACCGCCGCCTTGCGGCAGAAGATTGACGCGGTGGAAAGCTTCGCCGCCGACGTGGCGCACGAATTGAAGAATCCGCTGGCGTCGCTGGGCAGCGCGATCGAGGCGATGGAAAGGATCGAAGACCCGGCTTTGCGCCGCCAGCTGGCCGCGATCGCCGCGCATGATGTCCAGCGTATCGATCGCCTTATCACGGAAATCGCCGATGCGAGCCGGATCGACGCGGAACTGAGCCGCGCGACCTTCACGCAGCTCGACCTGGCCGATCTGGCGGCGCAGGTGGTGGGGGCGCGCGACGCCAGACCGGATCGGGCGGCGGTGCGCATCCGCTTTGCGCGCGGAGAGGGCGGAACCCTGGTGCGGGGCGATGCCGTGCGGCTGGAACGCGTGCTGGAAAACCTGCTGGACAACGCGGTGTCGTTCTCGCCGCCCGAAGGCGTGGTCGATGTCGCGGTCGGGGGGGAAGGTGCGAACGTCTGGCTTTCCGTATCCGATCAAGGGCCGGGCATTCCGGAAAGCGAACGGGAAAAAGTGTTCGAGCGGTTCCATTCGGTGCGCCCGGCCGACGAGGCATTCGGTTCGCACAGCGGGCTGGGTTTGGCCATTGCCCGCACGATCGCGGAAGCGCACGATGGCGCCCTGACGATCACCGACAGGCCTGACGGAGCGGCCGGGGCCTGTCTGCTGCTGGAAATGCCGCTCGACCGG
This sequence comes from Novosphingobium sp. SCN 66-18, assembly GCA_001725355.1. Taxonomy (GTDB): domain Bacteria; phylum Pseudomonadota; class Alphaproteobacteria; order Sphingomonadales; family Sphingomonadaceae; genus Novosphingobium. The sequence goes on along the minus strand of MEGD01000003.1, from coordinate 103,022 downwards.
GAGGAAACGGCATGAGCGAGGCACAGCCCATCACACATCAGGGCACATGCGTGATGATCGGAACACAGGGGCTGTTGATCGAAGGGCCGCCGGGGGCAGGCAAATCCAGCCTCGCGCTGGCGCTGATCGATCGCGGCGCGACGCTGGTGGGCGATGACGGCGTGCTGATCGAGGCGCGGAACGGGCGTGTCATCGCCAGCCCGCATCCCCGGATCGCGGGCAAGCTCGAAATCCGCAACCTCGGCCTCGTGGAGATGCCGGCGGTGGGAGGCGTGCCCCTGGCGCTGGTGGTGCGGCTGGATGCCTCCTCGCCACGGTTCGTCGCGGCGGCCGACAGCGCGGTGCTGGCGGGGTGCGCGCTGCCGATGATCCGGCTCTATCCCGATACACCGGTGCTGGCGCTGCGTGCCGAAGTGGCGCTGCGGCAATTCGGCCTTCCCGATTTCTGAAACAACCGATTTTCGAGAGTTCTTTCCTTAGTGCCCGGGAAAGCGCAGAAGGCTGGCATGGCGCGCGAATCCGAGGATCAACCCCAACGCATTCTGCTGGTGACCGGCGTTCTTGGCGCGGGCAAGACCACGGCGCTGCGCACGCTGGAGGACATGGGCTGGGAAGCGGTGGACAATTTCCCCATCCGCCTGCTCGACCGGCTGCTGGAAACCGAACGCGGTTCGGCGGCGCTCGATTCCGGCACGCCGCTGGCGATCGGTTTCGATACCCGCACGCGCGGGTTCGACCCCGCCAAGACCATCGAACTGGTCAAGGGTCTGTCCGAACGGCCCGGCCTGTCGATCACGACGCTGTTCCTCGATTGCGCCGGCACCGAACTGGAGCGCCGCTACAACGAGACGCGCCGCCGCCATCCGATGAGCGAGGGCAAGCCGGCCGCGACCGGCATCGCGGCCGAGCGCGAGTTGCTGGAGCCGCTGCGGCGCTGGGCGGACGTGGTCATTTCCACCACCAGCTTCACCACCAACGACCTGCAACGCACGATCCGCGAACGGTTCGGCGATCAGGGGCCGGCGCGGACCACGGTGACTATCACCAGCTTCGGCTTTTCGCGCGGGATGCCCCCGCTGGCCGACCTGATCTTCGACATGCGCTTCCTGGCCAATCCCCACTGGATCGACGATCTGCGTCCGATGACGGGGCAGGACGCGCCGGTGGGCGACTATATCCGCCAGGACCCGGCGTTCGACGAGGCGTTTGCCCGGATTCGCGACCTGCTGCTGTTGCTGCTTCCGCGCTTCGAGGAGCACGGAAAAGCCTACGTTAACATTGCTTTCGGCTGCACCGGCGGGCGCCATCGTTCGGTGTTCATGGCCGAACAGATCGCTTCCGCCTTGCGCGACGCCGGATTTTCTCCCACATTGCAGCACAGAAATCTGGCGTCACGGGCGGCTGACCTGCTCGAAGACGACCGGCGAGAGACTGGGTGAGGTCGCTCTGGAAGACGTGCAATGGAATTGCCCACGGTTTCGCGTATCGCGTGATCCTGCAAAGCCTGCGTTAAGCATGGGCAGGATAAGATGCTCGGCCGTCTTTCGGAGCCATCCTGTTTCATGATTGGTCTGATTCTCGTAACGCACGGCGCTCTTGCCGAGGAATTCATCCATGCCATGGAGCATGTGGTCGGCAGGCAATCCGATGTCATCGGTGTATGCATCGGCCCCAATGACGACATGGAAAAACGCCGCAGGGAAATCGCCGATGCGATTCGGCGCGTGGACAGCGGGGATGGCGTGATCATCCTCACCGATCTGTTCGGCGGCACGCCGTCCAACCTGGCCATCTCGCTGATGCAGGCGGGCAAGGTGGAAGTGATTGCCGGCATCAACCTTCCCATGCTGATCCGCCTTGCCAAGGCGCGGGTGTGCATGGGGCTTCGGGAAGCGACGGTGGCCGCGCGGGAAGCGGGCCGCAACTACATAACGATCGCATCCGAATTTCTGGGACAGGACGCGTGAAGCATGGCTGAATCGAGCTACGTCGCCCGAGAAACCGTCACCATCGTCAACCAGCGCGGCCTTCATGCCCGCGCCAGCGCCAAGTTCGTGAACGCGGTGGCCAAGCTGCCCGCCGGGCTGGACGTGAAGGTGGCGAAGGACGGCACCGAGGCGGCAGGTGGCTCGATCCTTGGCCTGATGATGCTGGGCGCGGCCAAGGGCGACACGGTCGACGTGATCGTCTCCGGTCCGGAAGGTGAGGCGGACAACGTGCTGATGAAGCTGTCCGGCCTGATCAAGGACGGCTTCGGCGAGGACTGACCAGCCGGTGCGCAAGGTTATCACCGGGTTCTCCAACCCGACCGTCAAGTTCGTCCGCTCCTTGCGCGACAAGAAGCACCGCAAGCGCGAGCAGCGCTTTCTGGCCGAAGGGTTGCGCCTGCTGACCGACGCGCGCGAGGGTGGCCGCGTGCCGGAAATCCTGCTGATGGCGCAGGGGCGGGAGCCGCACCCCTTGCTCGATGTGCTGGAACAGACCGTCATCGCAGCCGGGGGCGATGTTCTCGAACTGCCCGAAGATCTGCTCGCCAAGGTGACGGGCAAGGACAATCCGCAGGCCGTGGCCGGCGTCTTCGCCGAATGGGATACGGGGCTTGCCACGATCGACCGCCACGCCGCGCCGATCTGGCTGGTGGCGCAGGCCATGCGCGATCCGGGCAATCTTGGCACCATACTGCGCACGGCCGACGCGGTGGGCGCGGGCGGCTTGATCCTGCTCGACGATTGCGCCGACCCCTTCTCGGTCGAAGCGGTGCGCGCCAGCATGGGGGCGATCTTCACCCAGCAGCTTGCCCAGGCACGCTGGGACGATTTCATCGGCTGGCTGCGCGCGGGTGAGGGTCAACTCGTGGCCGCGTCGCTGCGCGAGGCGGTGCCCTATCGCGGCGCGCCTTATGCGGCCCCTTGCTTCGTGATGGTCGGCAACGAATCGCGCGGGCTGCCCGAGGACTACGAAATGGCCTGCGACCTGCGCGTGACCATGCCGATGAAGGGGCGGGCCGACAGCCTGAACGCGGCGGTGGCCGGCGCGGTGCTGGCCTACGAAGTGCTGGCCTCGCTCGAGGGCTGAAATGGCGCCATCGGCGTTAATCGTGTGATCATCGCGCCGTTCTATAAGGCGGTATCATGCGCAGCGTTCCGATCCTTGCCGCCTTCGCGCTTTCGGCCAGCCTGCTGGCCGGAGGCTGCACGACGCCGGCGGCCGGTGGCACGGCCGGCCTTGTCGGCACGCAATGGACTATCGCCAGCATCGACGGAAAAGCCCCCGCCGCGCCCGACCGCGCGCGGATGGGCTTTGCGGAAACGCGCCTTTCGGCCAGCGTCGGCTGCAATGGCATCGGTGGCGAATACCGGGTCGAGGGCGATCGACTGATCGCCGGGCCGCTGATTTCGACGCGGATGTTCTGCGAAGGGCTGGTGGGACAGCAGGAGGAAGCGGTCAACGCATTGCTTTCCGGCGCCCCGCGCTTCCGGCGCAACGGCGATCGCCTGTGGATCGAATCCGGCGGGCACACGCTGGAACTGCACGGCGCGCCCGCGGCCAAATCCAAAGGCTAATCGCCCGAAATAAGCGCGGTGATTTTCCAGCCGCCATCGTGTGGCTCCGCGATCAGGCGATAGGAAATCACGCTGCGCAGCTTCGCTGTTTCGACATAGCCTTTCTGCCCGGAGGCCATCAGCTTGACGCGGGTGAAGCGCGCCTTGGGATCGAAGCTCTCGGACGCGATCGACACCATGGCCCAGTCGAGCGTGGCGCGGGTTTCCCCGGTGGCCGAAGGCGTGGCGCGAAGCGGCACGTCCGGGCCGGTTGCCAGCATCGTGGTATAGGGATCGCCGTCGTCGGGCACGTTCCAGAAGTACCAGGGCATCGCCGCCAGCCCGCCTTCGATCGAACAGCCGAGCGGCAGGATGCGGTCCAGTTCCTGCCACAGCCCGGCCTTGGGATCGGCCAGCCGCTTCTTCAATTCGTCGGCGCCGCTGCCGCCGCCGTAGTCGAGCCGGATGTTGGGATCGGCCAGCGCGGCCAGTGCGCCAGCGTCCCGCGCGGTGACCGCGGTTGCCAGCCGGCCGCGAAACGCTTTCCAGCCGGCGGCTTTGTCGCAATCCTCGCGCGGGGCATAGCGCGCCTCGGTCGGCGTCGGGCTGGGCGTGGGGGACGGTGAAGGCTCGGGCGTCGGTTCGGGTTCGGGCGTGGTGCTGGCTTCGGCCGGGGTCGATGCGGCTTCGGCGGGAGTCGTGGCGACAGGAGCCTGCTGCTCGGGCGCGGCGCGGTCGCAGCCGGCCAGCACGCTCAGCGCCGCAAATGCCAGCCATCGCCCCCGTACTTTCATTTCACCCCGCCGTCGCTGCGATGTCATCCTCTGTATCAACCGGTTGGGGCGCGGGAAGTTCCGAAGGCTCCACGGCCGTGCTTTCGGCGTAACGCGGCGCGGATTCGACGAGCGAGACTTCCTCGATCTCGCGCTTGCCGATCGAGACGCCCTTGTCGCGCAGGCGGCGGCCGGCCGAGAGCACGTTGCGCTCGAAGCTGCCGACGAACTTGTTGTAGTTTTCGACCGCGCTGTTCAGCCCTCCGCCCACGCGCTTGAGATGCTCGGCGGCGACCGCGAGGCGATCGTAAAGCTCGGTCCCGGCCTTGCCGATCTCCACCGCTTCGCGCGCGATCGTGTCCTGCCGCCAGACCATCGCCACGGTGCGCGCGATGGCGACGAGATTGGTCGGCGTGGCGAGCAGGACCTTGCGTTCGAAGGCGAAGTCCCACAGCCCCGGATCGTGTTCGAGCGCGGCGGCGACGAAGTGTTCGCCCGGCACGAACATCACCACGTAATCGGGCGCATCGTCGAACTGGCTCTGGTAGGATTTCGCGCCGAGTTGCTGGATGTGGTTGCGCATCGAGGTCGCGTGCAGGGTGAGGAAATTCTCCCTGGCCTCTTCCGTGTCGGCCGCGAACGCATCCTGATAGGCGTTGAGCGAAACCTTGGCATCGACGATCAGGCTTTTCTGGCCGGGAATGCGCACGATGGCGTCCGGGCGGAGGCGGCCGTCCTCGGTGTCGATCGAATGTTCGGTGACGAAATCGGTGTGTTCGGCAAGCCCGCACTGTTCGAGCAGGTTGCGCAACTGCTGTTCGCCCCAGCGCCCGCGCGCCTTGGGCGCGTTGCGCAGCGAATTGCCCAGCCGCGCGGCTTCGGCGCGCACGGCCTCCTGCCCATCGCGCATCGACTGGATCAGGCCCGAAAGCTGGCCGAAGGAATCGACGCGTTTGGCTTCGAGTTCCTGCACCTGCTGCTCGTATTTCTGGAGCCGTTCGCCCACCGGGGCGAGCAGCGTGCGCAGGCGTTCGGCACTGGTCTTCTCGCTCTGCTCGAAGCGATCGGCGGCGCGGCGCAGGAACGCCTCCTGCGCGCCTTCCAGCACCTTGGCGCCAGCGGCCTCGAATTCCTTGCGCAGCGCCTCGCGCGCCTCGACCAGCAGGCGCTCGCGCTCGGCGAAGTTGGTGGCGTTGGCCTTCATCCGCGCCACTTCGGCGCGCAGCGCCTCGCGCTCCTCCCGCGCGGTGGCGAGATCGGCGGCGAGCGCATCGGCATGGCGCGCGCGTTCCGTGGCCGAGGCCAGTTGCGAGGCGAGCGTATTGCGTTCCTGGCGGATGGCGGCGAGTTCGCCGGCGACCTGATCGAGCAGCTTCACCCGCTCGCTCATCGCCGCGAGATCGACCGTCATCGCCTTGACCGTGGCCTCGTGCGCCTTGGCCGCACTGTCCCGCTCGGCATGGCGCTGCTGCCAGTCCGCCACGGGCCGCCCGCCCAGAAACCAGCCGATCGCAAGACCCAAAACGAGGGCGACGATCAGGAAAACGAGCAGGAGAAAGGGCGAGTCCACGACAGCTCCGTAAAAGAACGAAGCGTGAACCTAAAGCATGGCCGGCGCTATGACAACCGGGCCGGGCCAGTTCTCCGCCGTCACGCCGCCTTGCGCAGCTTTTCCAGCTTCTTGAGCGCCATCTGCCGCTTGAGGCGGGAGAGGTGGTCGATGAACAGGATACCTTCGAGGTGGTCCATCTCGTGCTGGAGGCACGTGGCGAGCAGGCCTTCCATGTCCTCTTCGTGCACCGTGCCGTCCACGTCCTGCCAGCGGGCGCGGATGCGCGCGGGGCGTTCGACTTCGGCGTAGATATCCGGCACCGAGAGACAGCCTTCGTTGTAGATGGTGTGCTCTTCCGAAGGATCGAGGATCTCGGGATTGATGAAGACCCGCGGTTCCCGCTTGGTCGGCTGGTGCGTGTGGTGGTGGCCGCCGTGCGCGGTGCACACTTCCGGTTCCGCGTCCTCGTCATCGGGCTGGAGATCGATCACCAGCACGCGCAGCGGTACGCCGACCTGGATCGCGGCAAGGCCGATGCCGGGCGCATCGTACATCGTCTCGAACATATCGGCGACGAGCGTCTTCAACTCGTCGTCGAACGTCGTGACGGGTACGGACACCTGCTTGAGGCGCGGATCGGGGACTTCGATGATTTCGCGGATAGCCATGAAGCGCAGATAAGCGCGTTGCGGCGGAGTCGCAAGGGACGCTGCGGTTAGGGGGTGGGGCTCGGGACGACGCGGCTTCGTCCGGCTGCCCGGACGTTGCGATTCTCCGTCATCCCACCGGCCGCCGGGCGCGCAGGGCCTGGGCGAGCGTGCCTTCGTCGAGATAATCGAGCTCGCCACCGACGGGCAGGCCGTGCGCGAGCTGGGTGACGCGGACGGGGAAGGCTTCCAGCCGTTCGGCGATGTAGTGCGCGGTGGTCTGGCCTTCGAGCGTGGCGTTCATCGCCAGCACCACTTCGTCGATGCCACCGGCCGCCACGCGATCGAGCAGGCTGGCGATGGCAAGGTCTTCGGGGCGCACGCCGTCCAGCGCCGAAAGGCGGCCGCCAAGGACATGGTAGCGGCCGGTGAACAGGTGCGCGCGATCGAGCGCCCACAGGTCCGCCACTTCCTCCACCACGCAGATCGCGCGCGAATCGCGGCGGGGATCGGCGCAGATGCCGCAGGGGTTGCTGGTGTCGACATTGCCGCAGGTGTCGCATTCCACCAGCCGGTCGCGCACCGTGGCCAGTGCCTCGACCAACTGCGTCAGCGCGGTTTCGCGGCGCTTGATCAGCCACAGCACGGCGCGGCGCGCGGAGCGCGGGCCAAGTCCGGGAAGGCGGGCGAGCGCGCCGGCCAGCGCCTCGATCTCTTGCGATGCCATGGCTGCACAGATAGGGCCGCCGCAGGCAAACGGAAGGCTTTTCGCACACCATGCGCATCATCTTCATGGGCACGCCCGATTTCGCGGTGCCGACGCTGCGTGCGCTGGTGGCGGCGGGGCACACGGTGCTCGCGGCGTACAGCCAGCCACCCCGGCCCGCCGGGCGCGGCAAGAAGCTCCAGCCATCGCCGGTGCATCTCGCGGCCGAGGCACTGGGCATTGCGGTGCGCACGCCGGCCAGCCTGAAAGGCGCGGAGGAACAGGCGGCGCTGGCCGCGCTGGACGCCGATGTCGCGGTGGTGGCCGCCTATGGCCTGATCCTGCCGCAGGCGGTGCTCGATGCGCCCCGCCTGGGCTGCCTCAACGTCCATGGCTCGATCCTGCCGCGCTGGCGCGGTGCCGCGCCGGTGCAGCGCGCGATCCTGGCGGGGGATGAAACGACGGGCGTGACCATCATGCAGATGGAGCGCGGGCTGGATACCGGGCCGATGCTGGCGAAAGTGACGACGCCGGTGGACGGGAAGACGGCGGGCGCGCTGACGGCCGAACTGGCCGAACGCGGCGCGGCGCTGATGGTAGAGGTGCTGGCGGACCTGCCGGGGCATCCGCCGGCGATCCAGCCGGAGGACGGCGTGACCTATGCCCACAAGATCGACAAGGCGGAAAGCCGGCTCGATTTCACGCGGGCGGCGCTGGACGTGGAGCGGCAGGTGCGCGCTTTCGCGCCGGCGCCCGGCGCGTTCTTCGAGCTGGAGGGGGAGCGCTATCGCGTGCTGGCGGCGGAGGTCGTCGCGGGAGAGGGAGCGCCGGGCAGCGTGCTGGACGACAGGCTGACGATCGCGTGCGGCGTCGGTGCGTTGCGCCCGCGGACGGTCCAGCGGGCGGGGCGGCCGGCAATGGATACGGCGGCGTTGCTGCGCGGGCGGGTAGTGCCGGCCGGAACGGTGCTGGAATGATGGTGGCGTACCGCTGCCGGTCCGGGAGCCATCCCGCATGACCCGTTTCGCGCTCACGCTCGAATGGAACGGCCAGCCCTACATGGGCTTCCAGAGGCAGGCGCACGGCCCATCGGTGCAGCAGGCGGTGGAGGAGGCGGCGTTCGCGGTCACCGGGCAGGCGGTGACGCTCCATGCCGCCGGGCGGACCGATACCGGCGTCCACGCGCTGGCCATGCGCGCGCATTTCGATCTGGCGCGCGATTTCGATCCGTTTCGCCTGTCCGAGGCGCTCAACGCGCGGCTGCGGCTGGCCGGCCACGCGGTGGCGGTGCTGGAGGCGCGGGTGGTCGATGCGGACTGGCACGCGCGCTTTTCGTGCCTGGGGCGGGCCTATGAATACCGCATCGCCAACCGCCGCGCGCCGCTGACGCTGGAGGCGGGGCTGGCCTGGCGCATCGCGCGGTCGCTGGATGCGGGGGCGATGCACGCGGCGGCGCAGGAACTGGTCGGGCACCACGATTTCACCACGTTCCGGTCGGTCCATTGCCAGGCGGCGAGTCCGCTCAAGACGCTCGATCGGCTGGACGTGCGGCGCGAGGGCGATCACGTGATCGTCGAGGCGGCCGCGCGCAGTTTCCTGCATCATCAGGTGCGCTCGATGGTGGGATGCCTGGCGCTGGTGGGGCAGGGGATGTGGACGCGCGCCGACCTCGCCGCCGCGCTCGCCGCGAAAGACCGTTGCAAATTAGGACTTAACGCGCCCCCGGAAGGGCTCTACTTCGTGAAGGCAACCTATCCGGGAGAATGAAGATGTCCGATGTCAAAGGCCTGCAACTGCTGTCCACGCTGGGCGAAGACGGCTTGCTGACGGTGGAACTGGTCGAACAGACCGTGCCCGCTCCCAAGGGCCGCGAAGTGCTGATTCGCATGGAAGCGGCGCCGATCAATCCGTCGGACCTGGGGCTGCTGTTCGGCCCGGCCGACGTCGAGAACGCGGAATATTCCGAAGGCCGGCTGGTCGCGCGGATGCCCGAAGGCGCGGTGCGCGCGATGAAGGCGCGGATCGGCGAGGCGATGCCGGTGGGCAACGAAGGCGCGGGCACGGTGATCGCCGCCGGCGACGCGCCCGAGGCACAGGCGCTGCTGAACCGGCGCGTGACCTGCCTGCCGGGCGGCGCTTATGCCCAGTATCGCCTGGTCGATGCGGGCGCGTGCGTCGCGCTGCCCGATCACGTTTCCGCCGAGCAAGGCGCCTCGGCCTTCGTGAACCCGCTGACCTCCCTGGGCTTTACCGAGACGATGAAGCTGGAGGGCTTCACCGGGCTGGTCCACACGGCCGCCGCTTCGAACCTGGGGCAGATGCTGGTGAAGATCTGTCAGGAAGATGGCATTCCGCTGGTGAACATCGTGCGCAGCGCGGCGCAGGAGAAGATCCTGCGCGATCTGGGGGCGCAGTACGTGCTCGATTCCACCGCGCCGGATTTCATGCCGAAGCTGATCGACGCCATTGCCGAAACCAAGGCTATGCTGGGCTTCGACGCGATCGGCGGCGGCACGCTGGCGGGGCAAATCCTGACCGCGATGGAAGCGGCGGCGAGCCGGGGGGCGGCCTACAGCCGCTATGGTTCGTCCACGCCGAAGAAGGTTTATATCTACGGCGCGCTCGATCTGGGGCCGACGGTGCTGAACCGCGCGTTCGGGCTGACCTGGGATCTTGCCGGCTGGCTGCTGACACCGTTCATGGCCAAGGCCGGGCCGGAGATCGTGGGGCGGATGCGCGCGCGGGTGATGGACAACATCACCACCACCTTCGCCAGCCACTACAAGGCGCGGGTGCCGCTGAAGGACATCCTCACCCGCGAGGCGGTGCTGGAATACAACGCGCGGCGCACGGGCGAGAAGTACCTGATCCTGCCTAATGGCTGAGGCGACTTTCTCTATAGAAGCGTCACCCCCGCGAAAGCCCCATAGAAAAACGTCACCCCGGCGAAAGCCGGGGTCTCGTGAGGCTTGGCTGGACCGTGCCGGGGCTTTCCCGCAACCGCCTGAGACCCCGGCTTTCGCCGGGGTGACGAGGTGGGGGAAAGCATGGTGAGGCGTGGACCAGAGGCCCCCCGCCCGTCTTACGCCTTGTGCGCGACGCTTTCGGGCAGGTCCTTGCCGAACACGCGCTGGTAGTATTCGGCCACCAGCACGCGCTCCGCTTCGTCGCACTTGTTGAGGAACGAGAGGCGGAAGGCGAAGCCCACGTCGCGGAAGATCTGGCTGTTGTGCGCCCAGGCGATGACCGTGCGCGGGCTCATCACCGTGGAAATGTCGCCGTTGACGAAGCCCTTGCGCGTCAGGTCGGCGACGCGGACCATGTCGGCGATGGTCTGCTTGTCCAGCCCTTCCACCTTGTTGGCGACGACCGCGATCTCGGTTTCGGCCGGCAGGTAGTTGAGCGCGACGACAAGGCTCCAGCGGTCCATCTGGCCCTGGTTGATCGCCTGCGTGCCGTGATAGAGGCCGCTGGTATCGCCCAGGCCCACGGTGTTGGCGGTGGCGAACAGGCGGAACCACGGGTTCGGGCGAATCACCCGGTTCTGGTCGAGCAGCGTGAGCTTGCCTTCGGTCTCCAGCACGCGCTGGATCACGAACATCACGTCCGGGCGGCCCGCGTCGTATTCGTCGAACACCAGCGCGGTCGGCGTCTGCAGCGCCCAGGGCAGAAGGCCTTCGCGGAATTCGGTGACCTGGAGGCCGTCGCGCAGCACGATCGCGTCGCGCCCGATCAGGTCGATGCGGCTTATATGCGCGTCCAGGTTGATGCGGATGCACGGCCACTTCAGCCGCGCCGCAACCTGTTCGATATGCGTCGATTTGCCGGTGCCGTGATAGCCCTGGACCATCACGCGGCGGTTGTAGGCAAAGCCCGCCAGGATCGCCAGCGTGGTGTCCGGATCGAAGACGTAGCCTTCGTCCAGATCGGGCACGCGTTCGTCCGCTTCGGAGAAGGCGGGCACCTTCATGTCGATATCGATGCCAAAGACTTCGCGCGCGTCGATCGTCGTGTCCGGCGCGGGAAGCACGGTGGTGGCTCGGCTGTCGGGCTGGATGTTCGGAATATCGGTCATCGCGTCATCGCCTATACGCCCGCGCGCGCGGCTGCAACTAGGTTTGCCACTTGGCGCGATTGCGGCATCATCGGGCAACGATTCAGGGAGAGGTCGAATGCAGGTCTATGGTTTTCCGCTGTCGCCGTTCGTGCGCAAGGTGCTTCTGGTAGCTGCTTACAAGGGGATCGCCGTGGAATCGGTGATCAGCCGTCCGGGAGCGCCATCGCCCGAATTCCTGGAGGCGAGTCCGTTCCGGAAGATCCCGGCGCTGCGCGATGGCGATTTCACCCTGGCCGATTCGACCGCCATCGCCACCTACATGGACGCCCTGCATCCCGAACCGGCGATCTTTCCGGCGGAGGCGCGGGCACGCGGCAGGGCGATCTGGTTCGAGGAATTCGCCGATACGATCATCGTGCCGGCCGGCGCCAAGATCGTGTTCAACCGCTTCGTGGCGCCGCGCGTGCTGGGTCGGCCGGGCGATGAGGCGGCGGCCGAGCAGGGCATGGCCGAGATCGCGCCCATGCTCGACTATCTGGAAGGCGTGGTTCCGGCGGAAGGCTGGCTGACGGGCGATACGTTCAGCATCGGCGATATCGCGGTGGCGAGCGTCCTGCGCACGATGGCATATGCCATGCTATCGCCCGATCCGGACAGGCATCCGGCAACGGCGGCATGGTTCGCGCGCGTCGGCGAACAGCCGTGCTGGCGCGCCGTGGCGGAGCGCGAGGCGGCAGCGGTGGCGACGCTCGGATAGGGAGGAACTGGGGCGGCGGCCTGCAATGACGGCCGCCCAGACCGGAAGCCTCTGGAGAGAATGCGCTTTTTGTCCGGAGAGGACGGATATTCGTTTGCGCCATACCAACTGGTCGGTATGGTCGCGCCATGGTTCCGAATCGTCCCTTCCGACCGACGCCCACCAACGCGAAGGAGAAGCTGCTGGAAGCGGCGGTGCAGCTGGTGCGCGGCAACGGCTTCGCGGCGACGTCGGTGGACCAGCTTTGCGCGCACGCAGGGGTGACCAAGGGCGCGTTCTTCCATCACTTCGCCTCGAAAGAGGCGCTGGGCGTGGCGGCGGCGGATTACTGGAGCCAGTGCACCGCCGCTTTCTTCGCCGAAGCGCCGTTCCACCATCATGCCGATCCAGTGGACCGGGTGCTGGGCTATATCGACCTGAGGCTGGCGCTGATTGGCGGGCCGGCGGAATCGTTCAGTTGCGTGGCGGGAACGATGGTGCAGGAAGCCTTCCGTTCCAGCGCGGCGATCCGCATCGCCTGTGAGGCCAGCATCATGGACAACGCCAGGGCGCTGGAGGCGGACATCGCCGAAGCCATGATCCAGCGCGGCGTGACGGGAACGACCGCCGAAAGCCTGTCCCGCCATGTGCAGGTGGTGATCCAGGGCGCGTTCATCCTGGCCAAGACTCAGGAGGAAAGCGCTGCTCCGGACATGGCGCGCGATGCGCTGCGGCACCTGCGGCGCTATTTCGAGTTTCTGTTCCGGGTCCCGCAAGAGAGGAGCGCAGACCAGTGACACGCATGATATTCGTTAACCTGCCCGTTGCCGATCTTGGCCGCGCGCGCCGTTTTTACGAGGCGGTGGGTTTCACCAACGAACCCCGCTTCACCGACGAGAGCGCCGCCGCGATGGTGTGGAGCGAGGCGATCTATGTGATGTTGCTGACGCATCCGAAGTGGGCCTCGTTCACCGATCGTCCGATTCCCGCCGCGGGATCGAGCGAGGTGGCGCTCGCGCTCGCGCTCGAAGGACGCGATGCGGTGGATGCCTTTGTCGAGCAGGCTGGCGCGAACGGCGGTCTTGTCGACGTCAATCCCGTGCAGGACCACGGCTTCATGTACGGCCGCGACGTGGCAGATCCGGACGGGCATGTCTGGGGCCCGTTCTGGATGGACCCGATGATCGCCAGCGGAGAATCGCCGCCAGTCTGAAACCAGGCACCAAACAGGGCCTCCAGGCGGGCCGAAACGGGAGAGAAACATGGCCTATATCGATGGTTTCGTGATCGCGGTGCCAACGGCCAATCGCGAACGCTTTATCGAACATGCCCGCAAGGCCGATGCGCTGTTCATCGAACAGGGTGCGACGCGCATCTGGGAATGCTGGGGGGACGATGTTCCCGTCGGCAAGCTCACGGATTTCCGCCGCGCGGTTGAGGCCAAGGAAGACGAAACCGTCGTCTTCAGCTGGATCGAATGGCCTGACAAGGAAACACGCGACAGCGTGTTCGCGCGGATGGAAGACCTGATGCGCGACGATGCCTGGAACCCCGAACTCAACCCGGTGCCCTTCGATGGCAAGCGGATGATTTACGGCGGCTTCACGCCGGTGGTGCGGATGGGAGAATGACGATGGCAGGCGGATTTATCTGGTACGAACTGATGACCCCCGATGCCGATGCGGCCAGCGCGTTCTACCGCGCGGTGATCGGCTGGACGGTGGAAGGCGGCGGAGAGGCGGCCGGGCCGGTCGATTACCGCCACATTCTCCGGGCTGATGGCGGCAGTGCCGGCGGGATGCTGGCGCTGTCCGCCGATGCGGTGGCGCAAGGCGCGAAGCCGGCCTGGGTGCCCTATCTCCATGTCACCGATCTCGATGCCGCGCTGGCGGCGGTGACGGCCGCAGGCGGCAAGGTGCTGATGCCGGTCTCGGAGCTGCCGGTCGGCCGTATCGCGATGGTCGCGGACCCGCAGGGCGTTCCGATTTACCTGATGACGCCCGTGCCCCCGCCGGGCCAGGAAAACGCGAAGAGCGATGTGTTCTCGCCGACGGCGGAACAGCGCGTGGGCTGGAACGAGCTGGCCAGCCCCGATCTGGAAGCGTCCAAGGCGTTCTATGCCCGCCACTTCGGCTTCCAGTTCAACGAGAAGATGCCGATGGGCGAGATGGGCGATTACTGCTTCATCGATCACGACGGCCAGCGCGTGGGCGCGATGCTGCCGCTGTTCGAGCCGGGGCGCGCCGCGCTGTGGCGGCTCTATTTCCGGGTCCCCTCCGTCACGGCCGCCAAGGCCGCGATCGAGAACGCCGGCGGCACCGTGATGCACGGCCCGCATCAGGTCCCGGGCGACGACTGGATCGTGATCGCCACGGACCCGCAAGGGGCGGAATTCGGCATCGTCGGCGCGCTGGGAGGCTGACCATGACCGGAGCAACGATCTGCCTGTGGTATGACAGGGACGCGGAAGCCGCTGCGCGGTTCTATGCCGAAACCTTTCCCGACAGCCGCGTGACCGCCGTTCACCGCGCGCCGACGGACTATCCGGCGGGCAAGGCGGGCGATGTGCTGACCGTGGAGTTCACGGTGCTGGGCATTCCCTGCATGGGCCTGAACGGCGGGCCGAACGTGACGCACAGCTGGGCGTTCTCGTTCCAGGTGGCGACCGAGACGCAGGAAGAGACCGACCGCTACTGGAACGCCATCGTCGGCAACGGCGGGGCGGAAAGCGCGTGCGGCTGGTGCAGCGACCGCTGGGGCCTGTCGTGGCAGATCACGCCGCGCCAGTTGACGGAGGCGCTGGCCAATCCCGATGCGGGCGTGCGCGAGCGCGCGTTCCAGGCGATGATGACCATGGGCAAGATCGACATCGCGGCGATCGAAGCGGCGGTGAGAGGGTAACATGGCGCTGGAACTCTACGGGCACCTGTTCTCTTCCTACACCTGGAAGGCGCTGATCGCGCTTTACGCCAACGGCACGCCGTTCACCTTCCGGGGCATTGACGGGGAGCATCCCGAAAACGCCGCGCGCGTGCAGGCGGCCAGCCCGGCGGGCAAGTTTCCGCTGCTGGTCGATGACGGGGTGGAAATCTTCGAATCCACGGCGATCATCGAATGGCTGGCGCTGCGCCATCCCGGCGCCGCGCCGCTGCTGCCGGCCGATCCGGCGGAAGCGGTGCGAACGCGGATGCTCGACCGCGTGTTCGACAACTACGTGATGAACGTGATGCAGGAGAGCGTGGCGGAAGTGTTGCGCGACGGTGCCCTCTCGCCCGCGACCCGTGGGCGGGTGGAGGCGCAACTGGACCGCAGCTATCGCTGGATCGATGGCTGGCTGGCGACCTACGCGGCCAGTGACCCGGCCAGCGATGCGGTCTCGCTGATCGAATGCGCGGCCGCGCCTTCGCTGTTCTATGCCGACTGGGTCTATCCGATTCCGGATGCCTGCCCGCGCCTGAGGGCCTGGCGCGCGCACCTGCTGGCGCTGCCGGCGGTGGCGCGCTGCGTGGAGGATGCGCGGCCCTTTCGCGCCTATTTCCCGCTGGGCGCGCCGGATCGCGATTGAGGAGAGAGAGGATGCACGAACTGTCGATTACCCGCCATATCGCCGCGCCGGTGGAGCGGGTGTGGGATGTGCTGGCCAACCGCCAGGAGGAATGGTGGTGTCCGAAGCCGTGGTACGCCAAGATCGTGGAACAGGATCGCCGGCCGGGCGGGCGTTGCGCGATGGTGATGTACGGCCCCGATGGCGAGGAAATGCCGCAGGAAGGCGTGTTCCTGGCCTGGGACGAGGGGCGGCGCTTCGTTTCCACCGATGCGGTGACGGCGGATTTCCAGCCGGCCGGTCCGTTCATGATCGGCATCTGGGAAGTGGCGCCCGAGGGCGAGGGCACGCGCTATACCGCTTCGGCGCGGCACTGGACCGAGGAAGCGATGCGCCAGCACGCCGAGATGGGCTTCGAGGCGGGCTGGAACGCCTGCACCGATCAGTTGCAGGCACTGTGCGAAAGCGCGTGAAGCGTTGACGGCGGCGCGCAGGCTGCGCATCCTGCCCCGGAAGGGAGAGGATCATGACCGTGTTTGCCGAAGGCCGCTGCGCGTGCGGTGATGTCCGCTATCGGCTGCTCGATGCACCGATCGTCACGCATTGCTGCCATTGCCGCTGGTGCCAGCGCGAGACGGGCAGCGCCTTCGCGCTGAACACGGTGATCGAGACCGATCGCGTGGAAGTGGCGCAGGGCGCGCCCGAACACGTCATGACGCCATCGCAGAGCGGGCACGGGCAGGAAATCGTGCGGTGCCCCGCGTGCAAGGTGGCGCTGTGGAGCCACTATGGCGGAGCGGGCGACAAGGCCGCCTTCGTGCGCGTCGGAACGCTGGACAATCCCGACCTGTGCCCGCCGGACGTGCACATCTTCACCGAAAGCAAGCAGCCGTGGGTGCTGTTGCCTGACGACGCGGAAGTGTTCGCGCAGTTTTATCGCGGGCCAGACGTGCCGCGCCTCTATGGCGAAGATGGCGCGGCCCGCTGGGGCGCGTTGCGCGGACGATAAGGCAAAGGCGGATCGTCCGCGTTCGAGTGTGGCGGCGCTATTTTCCGGCCGTGCGGATATATTCGTCGATGTTGAGCCCCAGCACGTCGAGCGGAACGTTGCCGCCGCCGACCACCGCATCGTCGAAATCGCGCAGGTCGAAGCGTGCGCCCAGCGCGGCCTTCGCGCGGGCGCGCTGGCGCAGGATCTCGCTATGGCCGATCTTGTAGCCGCAGGCTTGCCCCGGCCAGCTGCAATAGCGATCCACCTCGCTCGTCACCTCGTCGATCCCGGATCCGTTGGTCTCGGCGAACCAGCGGATCGCCTGTTCACGCGACCAGCGGCGGGAATGCAGCCCGGTATCGACCACCAGGCGGCAGGCGCGGAAGGCGATCGACTGGAGATAGCCGAGCTGACCGACCGGATCGCCATCGTAGGCGCCCAACTCGTCGCCCAGCGTTTCGGCATAGAGCGCCCAGCCTTCGGTGTAGGCGTTGAACGCCAGGATCGCGCGGATCACGGGCAGTTGCTGCGCGTATTCGCCCTGCCAGACGTGGCCGGGCAGGGCTTCGTGATGGACCAGCGTGGGCAGGCTGTACTTGCTGTGCAGGCGCGTGGTGTGAAGATTGATCCACATGCGTCCAGGCACCGAGCCGTCGATCGAGCCGGGACCGCCATAGGCGCCTGGCGCGCCCGGTTCCTCGGCCAGTGGCAGGCGGCGGACTTCGACATTGCCGCGCGCCAGCTTGCGGAAGGCCAGCGGCAGCTTCCCGCGGATGAAGTCCAGCCGCTTCTGGATGAACGCGACAATCTGGGCGCGTCCTTCGTCGTTGTCGGGGAACTGGAAGCGCGGGTCCTTGCCCAGCGCGGTCATGCGTTCGCCAACCGTGCCCTTGGTGTAACCGAGCCCGCGCAGGATCGGGTCCATCCGCGCCTGCAGCGCCTTCAGTTCCTCCTGCCCGAGCTGGTGGATCTCGTCCGGCGTCATGCGCGTGGTGGTGCTGGCGCGCAGCGCCCAGGCGTACCAGGCTTCGCCGTCGGGGCGGGTGCTCATGCCCGCGTCGGAGGTCGCGCTGACGCGCTGGCGCCGCAGTTCGGCGATCTGGCGTTCGAGCGCGGGGACGACTTGGCCCGTGGCGATGGAGCGCGCGCGCCCGGCCCAGTCGCCCGCGATGCCCTTGGCCTTCGTGCGCCGGTCGATCGAATCGACCAGCCCGCCACCCTGGCGCGCGTCGGCCAGCGAGGCTTCGAGCTGCGCCAGCGCCTTGTCGAGCAGGAAATCGGGCGCGATCACCCGCTGCGCCGCCGTATCGCGCAGGCGCTCCGTTTCGGCGTCGAGCGTTCCGGGATAGGCGGCGAGGCGCGCGAGATAGGCTTCGGCATCGGCCGTATCGGCGACGGGATGATCTGAATCGAGGAACTTCGGCACGTCGAGATAAGCGCCGACGTTCTGGATCACGACATAGGGCGTGTTGCGATAGTTGCCGACGGTGATGTCGCCATAGGGCAGCGCGAACCCATCGAGCGCGGTCCGGTAAGCGCTCTTGACCACGGCCAGGCTGGTGCGCGTGGAATGGTCGAGGCCGGAGGCGTCGGTGGCGGCGATCCGGGCCAGATCGGCACGCAGCAGGGCGGCGATGGCGCGCTGCGCGGCGGCCGACTTGTCCCCCAGCTTCGCGCGCAGCGCGGCATGCGCGCCCGTGTCGATGCCAAGGCTTGTGGCGGTTTCAGGGAAGAAATCCAGCAGTCGCCACGCGATGCCATCAAGCAGGGCATTGGCGTCCGCCGCCGAGGCGGGGGCTGCGCGGGCTGGGATCGTGAAGGCGGCGGCGGTGGCGCCTAGGCCGCCCAGGGCGGCGCGGCGGGTGATTCCGTTCGTTTCGTGCGTAACCATGCCGCAACCCTGTCCGCGCGGAGAGGGGAAGTCAAACAGGGCTTGCCGGCTCCGGCTTTTTGGCTTTGTCCAGTACAACTTACGCTGCGCTGGCGAATGTTGCACTGGAACTGTCGCGCGGTCCCGCTAGGCTGTCATGCGGAGCCCAATCGCAGGAGTCTTCCTCATGAGCATTTTCGATTCGATTCTCGGCCAGATCAGCAGCAACGTTGATGTGAAGAACCTTGCCGCCAAGGTTGGCATCGATCCCGCGACGGCCGAAACCGCCATCGCCGCATTGGCCGCCGGCCACCAGGCCAAGGGGGACACGATCGAGACCGCCGCCGCCAATTCGGGCGTCGATGCCGGCGTGCTTCAGCAGATCGTAGGGCATATCGGTGGCGAAGGTTCGCTAGGCCAGTTCGCCTCGATGATCGGCAGCCATCCGGAAGCACTGGGCAAGGTTGCCGGCTTTCTCGACAAGGATCAGGATGGCAGCGTGATCGATGATATCGCGGGTATGGCGCAGGGCTTCCTGAAGAGCTAACGCCTATCGATGCTCGACGCTGTCCTGTCCCTGCTCATGCTCGCCGCCATCGCGTTGGCGGGCGGCGCATTCTTCCTGTTCCGGCGCGGGGAGCGCAAGCGCCCCGTGCTGATGCTGGTGTTGGCGGTGGTGATGCTGGTGAACCTCGGTATCTGGACGCTGCCCGATGCCGGGGGCAATACGCTGGCGCAGAATACGCAGCCGCAATAGGGCTTTGCCCAGCGGAGCGGCGGGCCGTGCCTAAGCACGCCCACCGGTTCCGGTCACTTGATCGGGCAGTCCGGCGAAAGCCGCATGTCCAGATAATTGTCGACCGACTTCATCAGATCGTCGAGCTCGTTCTCGAAGAAGTGGTTGGCGCGCGGAATCTCGTCATGGTGAATCGTGATGTGCTTCTGCGTGCGCAGCTTGTCGACCAGCTTCTGCACCGCGTTGGGCGTTACCACCGTATCGGCGTTGCCCTGCACGATGATGCCCGAAGCGGGGCAGGGGGCAAGGAAGCTGAAGTCATACATGTTGGCCGGCGGCGCGACCGAGATGAAGCCCCGGATTTCCGGGCGGCGCATCAGCAACTGCATGCCGATCAGCGCGCCGAAGCTGTAGCCGGCGATCCACGTGGTCGAGGCTTCGGGGTGGATCGACTGCACCCAGTCGAGCGCGGCGGCCGCGTCCGACAGTTCGCCGATGCCGTTGTCGAAGCTGCCCTGGCTGCGCCCGACGCCGCGGAAATTGAAGCGCAGCGTAGCGAAACCGCGCGCCACGAAGGTCTTGTACAAGGCTTGCGTGATGCGATCGTTCATCGTTCCGCCCGCCTGCGGGTGCGGATGCAGGATCATGGCCACCGGCGCGCGCGAACGGGTGGCGGGCTGGAAGCGGCCTTCAAGGCGGCCTTCGGGACCGGGGAAGATGACTGCGGGCATCGTGTGACCTGGTTATCCTGCTTGCAAAGCCGCGCCGGCTGGAAATGCCGGGGCTGGGAATTGGAACGAAGCGCTATATAGAAACGCAGCCCCCGAAAGCAATGTTTCCGGCGCGATCATAACGGGACACCTGATTCCTTGCCTGCCGAACCGCTCTATCTGGACCATGCCGCCACCACGCCGCTGCTGCCGCAGGCCCGCGCCGCACTGGCACAAGGCTTCGATGCCTGGGCCAACCCGTCCAGCCCTCACAAGCCCGGCCGCGCCGCGCGCGCCTTGCTGGAAGGCGCGCGGGCGCGCGTGAAAGCCGCGCTGGCATGGGAATACGAAGCGGTGTTCACCAGCGGGGCGAGCGAGGCGCTGGCCCTGGCGATCGGCCGTGCCCAAGTGGAGCGGGCCAAAGTGGAGCGGGTTCTCGTTTCGGCGGTGGAGCACGAGGCGGTGCTGCGTCCCGCAGGGGCCGATGCGGCCCGCCTGCCGGTCGATGCCCACGGGCTGGTGGACCTTGCCGCGTTGGCAGCGGTGCTGGCTGGCGGGCCGCGCACGCTGGTCTGCGTGCAACAGGTCAACAGCGAGACCGGCGTGATCCAGCCGCTTGCGGACATCGCCGCGCTGGTGCGCGCTGCCGGCGGCATCCTGCTGGCGGACGCCGCGCAGGGTGCCGGCAAGATCGCCTTGCCGGATGCCGATCTGATCGCGCTGTCGGCGCACAAGTTCGGCGGGCCGATCGGCATCGGCGCGCTGCTGATCCGCGATTTCGCGCTGCTGGAAGCGCCGGGCGGGCAGGAGCGGGGCTATCGCGGCGGGACGGAGAACATGCCGGCCGCGCTGGCCATGGCGGCGGCGCTGGAGGCCGGGGCCGGCTGGATGGTCGAAGCGCGCCGATTGCGCGATCTGCTGGACGGGCAGTTGCAGGCAGCGGGTGCAGAGATCATCGCGTCCGCCGCGCCGCGCTGCCCCACGATCGGCGGGTACCGGATGCCGGGCGTTTCATCGGCCGCGCAACTGATCCGCTTCGACAGCGCCGGGATCGCGGTGTCCGCCGGCAGCGCTTGTTCCTCGGGCAGCTTGCGACCCAGCCACGTCCTGTCTGCGATGGGCCTCGATGCGAAAGCGGCCGGCGAAGTCCTGCGCGTAAGCATCGGGTGCGAGACCGATGAAGCCGCGATCGCGCGCTTCATCGCGGCATGGCGCGACATCGCCGGGAGCGCGCGGGCGTGATCTATCTCGACTATCAGGCGACCACCCCGCTCGCGCCCGAGGCGCGCGAGGCGATGATGCCCTGGCTGGCCGGACCCGATGCGCCGGGCTTCGCCAATCCGCACAGCCCGCACCGCGCCGGGCGCGCGGCGGCGGCGGTGGTGGAAGTGGCGCGTCAACAGGTGGCGGCGCTGCTGCCGGCGGGCGGGCGCGTGATCTTCACCTCGGGCGCGACCGAAGCGCTGAACCTCGCCATCTTCGGCAGCGGCGCGCGGCGGCTGGCGGTTTCTGCGATCGAGCATGCGGCGGTGCTGGATACGGCGCGCGCCGCCGATCCCGGCGTGGCGCTGCTGCCGGTCGATCCGCAAGGACTGGTCGATGCCCAGGCGCCGTTGCCCGCCGGGGCGGACCTCGTCGCGGTGATGCAGGTCAACAACGAGATCGGCACGATCCAGCCGGTGGCCGATCTGGCGCGGCGCGCCCGGGCGCAGGGCGCGCTGTTCCTGTGCGACGCGGTGCAGGGCGCGGGCAAGATCGCGCCGCCGCAGGACGCGGACCTGATCGCCATCTCGGCGCACAAGCTTTACGGCCCCAAGGGCATCGGCGCGCTGTGGGTGCGCGACGGGATCGAGCTGAAGTCGCTGATCCATGGCGGCGGGCAGGAGGGCGGGTTGCGATCCGGCACGCTTTCGCCCGCGCTGTGCGCCGGCTTTGGCGCGGCGGCGGCGTTGTGCGCAAGGCTGGGGGAAAGCGATGCGGCCCATGTGGACAGGCTGTGGACAAGGGCGCGCGCGGCGCTCGCCGGCTGGACGCTGAACGGCAGCGACACCGCGCGCTGGCACGGCAACCTGAACCTGCGGCTGGCCGGGCTGGACGTGGCTCGGTTGCTGTCGGAATGCCGGAATGTCGCCTTTTCGGCCGGTTCGGCCTGCGCCAGCGGTTCGGGCAGGCCAAGCCACGTCTTGCGCGCGATCGGACTTTCGGACAGGGATACCAAAACCGCGATCCGGTTAGGTTTCGGACGCTATACGAGGGAAGAGGATCTGGATGAGGGCGTCGCGGCGATCATTGCCGCGGCAAGGTCGCAGGGAGTTGCATTGCCATGGTCCGAGTCACCTTCGTAACGCCCGAAAACGAGCGCGTCGTGGCCGACGGCGCGGAAGGCCAGCGCCTGCTGGAACTGGGCCAGAACGCGGGGATGCCGCTGGAAGGCACCTGCGAGGGGCAGATGGCCTGCTCCACCTGCCACGTTATCGTCGCGTCGGAATGGTTCGACCGGTTGCCCGCCGCCGTGGACGACGAGGAAGACATGCTCGATCTGGCCGCCGGCGTCAGCCGCACCAGCCGGCTTTCCTGCCAGATCGTGCTGACCGCCGATCTCGACGGGCTGGAAGTGCGCATCCCGGCCGAGGCGCGGGACATGCAGCGCGTCTGAAATCGCCCGGAAAGCGGGGGATTTCGGCATCCACGGAGTTCCCCTGGCCGTTTCGCGTTGCTAGGACGTTCACATGGCGACCGATACCACCGATACTGGCGAGCCCGATCCGTTTGACGCGATCGTCGATGCGCCTTTCGATTCCGCCCTTTCCGAACGCTATCTCGTCTATGCGCTCTCGACGATCACCGCACGGTCGCTGCCGGATCTGCGCGACGGGCTGAAGCCGGTCCACCGCCGCCTGCTGTGGGCGATGCGGCAGTTGAAGCTCGATCCCACCGGCGCGTTCAAGAAATCGGCGCGCGTGGTGGGCGATGTGATCGGCAAATATCACCCGCACGGCGATGCCTCGGTCTATGACGCCATGGTCCGCCTCGCGCAGGATTTCGCGCTGCGCTATCCGCTGGTCGAGGGGCAAGGCAATTTCGGCAATATCGACGGCGATAACGCCGCCGCCTACCGCTACACCGAAGCGCGGCTGACGCGCACGGCGATCCGCCTGATGGCGGGGCTGGACGAAGGCACCGTCGATTTCGTGCCGACCTACAACGGTGAGGAGGAAGAGCCGGAAATCTTCCCCGGCCTGTTCCCCAACCTGCTTGCCAACGGAGCCAGCGGCATCGCCGTGGGCATGGCGACCAATATCCCCAGCCACAACGTGGCCGAGATCGTGGATGCCACGCTGCTGCTGATCGACAACCCGCATGTCGAACACGCGCAGCTTATGGAGGTGTTCCACGGGCCGGACTTCCCCACTGGCGGCGTGGTGGTGGACAGCGCGGCGGCGATCTCCACCGCCTATGAAACCGGTCGCGGGCCGATCCGTGTGCGCGGGCGCTTTTCCACCGGACGCGGGGAGGACGGCGCGTGGGAGGAAACCGGCGTCGAGAAGCTGGGCAGCGGGCAATGGCAGCTCGTGGTCAGCGAAATTCCCTATATGGTGCAGAAGGGCAAGCTGATCGAACAGATCGCCCAGCTGATCGCCGACAAGAAGCTGCCGATCCTGGAAGACGTGCGCGACGAGAGCGACGAGCAGATCCGCCTCGTTCTCGTGCCCAAGAGCCGCAACGTCGATCCGGAACTGCTCAAGGAATCGCTCTACCGGCTGACGGACCTCGAAACCAGGTTCGGTTTGAACCTCAACGTGCTGGATTCGCGGCGAACTCCGGGTGTGCTGGGGCTGAAGCTGATCCTGCAGGAATGGGTCATCAGCCAGATCGACATCCTGCTGCGCCGCACCACGCACCGGCTGGAAAAGATCGCGGCGCGGCTGGAGCTGCTCGAAGGCTATATCATCGCCTATCTCAACCTCGATCGGATCATCGAGATCATCCGGACCGAGGACGAGCCCAAGCCGGTGATGATGGCGGAATTCGGCCTGACCGACCGGCAGGCCGAAGCGATCCTCAACATGCGGCTGCGCAGCTTGCGCAAGCTGGAGGAAATGGAACTGCGCAAGGAGCGCGACGAACTGCTGGCCGAGCAGGACGACCTCCAGAAGCTGCTCGACAGCCCGGCGCGCCAGCGCACGCGGCTGAAGCGCGATCTCGCCGCGCTGCGCAAGGAATACGGCGAGGATACCCCGCTCGGCCGCCGCCGCACCACCATCGCCGAAGCCGCGCCGACGCGCGAATTCAGCATGGACGCGATGATCGAGAAAGAGCCGGTGACGGTGATCCTTTCGCAGCGCGGCTGGATCCGGGCGGCGAAGGGGCATCTCCCGCTCGATGGCGATTTCAAGTTCAAGGAAGGCGATGGCCCCGCCTTCGCGCTCCATGCGCAGACCACCGACAAGCTGCTGTTCGCGGTGGACAATGGCCGGTTCTACACGCTGGGCGCGGACAAGCTGCCCGGCGCGCGCGGCTTTGGCGAGCCGATCCGCACGATGGTCGATATCGATCCCGACGCGCACATCGTCGCCGTGCTGCCCTATCGTGCCAAGGGGCAGCTTCTGCTGGCGGCGAACAGCGGGCGCGGCTTTGCGGCGGAAATGGACGAACTGCTGGCCGAAACGCGCAAGGGGCGTGGCGTGGTCACCACCAAGCCCGGCGTGAAGCTGACCGTGGTGCGCGAGATCGCGCCCGAGCACGATCACGTCGCGGTGGTGGGCGACAACCGCAAGCTGGTGGTCTTCGCGCTCAGTGAAGTGCCGATCCTGGCCAAGGGGCAGGGCGTGGCGCTCCAGCGCTATCGCGATGGCGGTCTCTCCGATGCGATCACGCTGCGGCTGGAGGACGGCCTGTCGTGGTCCATGGGTGGCGACAGCGGGCGGACGCGAACCGAGCGCGACCTGATGCTGTGGAAGGTGGCGCGCGGCGCGGCGGGCCGGATGCCGCCGACGGGCTTCCCGCGCGACAACAAGTTCTAAAGCCGGAAGCTCTCGCAGCGCATTTCGGATTCGCGGCGGCTCCGTCGATGTGTTAGCCGGCCGGTTAAATCATCGGCCGGATGACAGATCGGAAGGAGAGGACGTTGGACAAGCCCCGCTATTCGCTCGAAGGCCGTATCGCGCTGGTCACCGGTGCGTCGTCGGGGCTGGGCGCGCACCTGGCGCGGCTCTATGCCGCCGCCGGCGCGGCGGTGGTGCTGGGCGCGCGGAGAGTGGATCGCACGCAGGCGCTGGCCGATGACATCAAAAAGGCGGGCGGCCGCGCGTTGTCGGTGGCGATGGATGTGACCGACGAAGGCTCCATCGTGGCCGCGTTCGATGCGGCCGAGGCCGCCTTCGGCGCGCCCGACGTGGTGCTGGCGAACGCGGGCCTTGCCGAAGCGGGACGTGCGGTCGATCTTGAACTTGATCGCGTAAACCGCGTTATCGAAACGAATTTCACCGGAGTCTACCTGACCGCGCGCGAAGGCGCCCGGCGCATGATCGCGGCGGGATCGAAGCAAAGCGAGCGCGGGCGGATCATCCTGACCGGATCGATCACCGCGGACATGACGGGGCAGGGCGATTCCGCCTATGCCGCGACCAAGGCGGCGGTCGCCCATCTCGGCCGCCAGTTGGCGCGCGAATGGGCGCGGCTGGGCATCAACGTCAACGTGATCCAGCCGGGTTATATCCGCACCGAGATCGACGGCGACTGGTTCGACAGCGAAGGCGGCAAGGCGCAGATCGCCAGCTGGCCCCGCCGCCGGCTGGCCGATGCCACGGTGCTGGACGACATGGCGCTGTTCTTCGCCTCCGACGCTTCCCGTCAGGTGACGGGCGCGCATATCTCGCTGGATGACGGTCAGTCGCTATAAGGCGGCTTCGGGACAGGGCGTGCAGCGGGAGCGAACGGCGGCCTCTTCCGCTTTAGCGAAGCCTGGCTCCTGCGAGAACGCGAACCGGATCGCCGTTTTCGCGAAAGGTTAGAAACAGGAGGTAGGGCAACAGAAAGCCTGCCCCGCCAAAGAAGGCCACGAGCGCAAGAATCAGGCCCCCTGCCGAAAATCCGTTTCGCCAAGCGGTCCAGAGAGCGGAGAGAACGAGAAAGCACAGGAAATCCAGGTTGAACTGGCCCGGCCAGGAAACCGTTGCGATGTCGCCGAAAAAAATGGGCAACAAGCCCATGCCGTAGCGCGAAATCACGAATGCCGTGTAGCCCGCGAGGACAACCCAGAGGCCCAGCAGGAGAGTGCGGAACGCCATCATGCTGTCAACTTGCCACCGGGTATGGCCGTCCGCAATCCCGCCGTGGCGGTAAGCGCCGATCCGGCGCTACTTCCCCGCCGGCAGCCCAGCGAGCAAATCGGGCGTCAGCACTTGCGGCAATTGCCGGGGTTCTCCTCCGCCCGCCGGATACCACAGGTAGAGCGGCACGCCGGCCGCGCCCTGCGCGGTGAGGAAGCGGGTGATGGCGGGATCGCGGCGGGTCCAGTCGCCCACCAGCACCACCACGCCAGCCTTGCGGAAGGCGTCGCGCGTGGTGTCGCGTTCGATGGCCACGTTTTCGTTGACCTTGCAGGAAAGGCACCAGTCGGCGGTGAAATAGGCGAACACGGGCTTGCCCGTCTTGCGCGTCTGCGCCAGCGCGGTTTCGCTGAAGGGGCGGGCGTCGAGCAGGCCGGCTTCCGCGTTGTGGCCCGTGGCGCTGACGGTGCGGGGCAACAGGACCACCGCCGCCGCGGTCAGCGCGATCGCGGCCAGCGTGCCGGCAAGCGGGCGGCGTCCGCCGCGCTGGTCGCGCCGCACGACGGAGAGCGCGCCGACCAGCGCCACGGCGAGAACGACGGTGAGCAGGCCGAAGGTGCCGCCGCCCAGTTGTCGCGCCAGCCAGAACAGCCATAGCAGGGTAAGGCCCATCGGCACTGCCATGGCGTGGCGGAAGGTTTCCATCCACGCGCCGGGCTTCGGCAGCAGGCGGCGCAGCGCGGGGATGAAGCCGATGGCGATAAACGGCAGGCCAAGGCCGAGACCCAGCGCGGCGAAGATCGCAAGCGCGGCCCACCACGGCATAACCAAGGCCGCGCCGAACGCCGCGGCCATGAACGGGCCGGTGCAGGGCGTGGCGACGAACGCGGCAAGCAGACCGGTGCCGAACGCGCCCTTTGCGCCGGAGGAACCGGAAGCGGGCGCACTTTCGAGCGAGAGGCCGGGCAGCTCGTACAGCCCGGCGAAGTTGGCGGTGATCGCGGTGGCGAGCAGGACCAGCAGCGCGACGACCCACGGCTCCTGCAACTGGAACGCCCAGCCCACTTCCTCGCCCGCCGCGCGCAGGCCGAGCATCACGCCGCCCAGCAGGATGCAGGCCAGCACTACGCCGGCGGTATAGGCCATGCCTTCGACGTGGGCCTGGTGGCTGTTGCCGCGCGCCAGGGTCAGCGCCTTGAGGCTGAGGATCGGGAAGACGCAGGGCATCACGTTGAGCACGAGGCCGCCGGCCAGCGCGCCGAGAATCGCGGTGAGCAGTGTCGCCAGCGAGAAGCCGGCGGCGGTTGCTCCGCTGATCGGCGTGCCGCCTTCGGGCACCGGCCCCGCGCGCGCGACCAGCGCGATGCCGCCGGCATCCCCGCCCAGCGCCAGCACGCCCGAAAGCGTGGTCGGCTGTTCGGCCGACGGCCCCTTGGCGCGGCCGAGTTCGGCGATCAGCGTATCGCCATGCCGGTAGAATTTCTGCGGCGCGGCGTAATCGGCCAGTCCTTCGGAGGCGACGAAGAAATGCGGCTGACCGATCCGCGCGCTGGCCGGGAACGGGATGGCGATGCGCAGCGCCTTGCCGGTGAAGGCAAAGGTGCCGGCGCGGTCGAGCGGGGCGGGCAGCGCGGCGCGCCAGGCGGCGAAGCGGGAATCGGCCGCGCCTGCGCTCCCCACGGTCACCGTGCCTTGCAGGTCGGCCTCTTCGGGCACGCAGATCTGGTCGGTGCAGGCCAGCCAGCGGGCCTTGGCGGCGATGGGCAGCGTGGTGCCGGGCTTCGCGTCCCTGGGCAGCGTCAACGGCACGAGCACGGCATAGTCATGCTCGTAAACGTGGTTCATCAGGCCCGAGAGCAGCAGCGTCTGCGGTACGGGGAATTCGGGAGCATCGGTCTTCGCGCCGGCGGGCAGCGTCCAGTCGAGCGAGAGGCCGAAGCCGGCGTCGCCCGGATTGGACCAATATCCGTGCCAGCCTTTTTCCGGCTGCATCAGCAGCGCGAGCGTGACCGTCTCCCCCGGAGCGGCGGGCTTTTCGGCCAACAGCGAAGCCTGGATGTGGTTGGCCAGCGCCGCCGACGGCGCGCCCAGCAGGGCGAGACATACCGCCGTCACAAAAGCGGTTATGGTACGCAGGGTTAGCAACGAAGCCACGGGACGCATGGACCGACCGGACAAGAGGGAACGAGCATGTCTCAGCCCCCTTGCGCCGCAGCCGGCGTGGAGCCTAGACGGGGGTCTAGGGTCAGTGCCTGTCCAAGTCCAGTGTGCGCCCTTCAGGAGTTCGTGAGTGCCCATGATCCGCTGCAACAAGATCGCCCTGCTGCTGGCCGCCGCCGTCCTGCCACTCTCTTCCGCCGCGATGGCGCGCCCGGCCAAGGCGCCGAAGCCCTCGCCGGCACCGGCCGAAGCGCCGGCGCCCGCGCCGAAAGGCCCGCCGCGCCTGCTGGTCGCGATTTCGGTGGACCAGTTTTCGGCCGACCTGTTCGCGCAGAACCGGCAGACCTTCACCGGCGGGCTGGCGCGGCTGGAACGCGGCATGGTGTTTCCCGCCGGTTACCAGTCGCACGCGGCCACCGAGACTTGCCCCGGCCATTCGACGATCCTGACCGGCAACCGTCCGGCGCATACCGGGATCATCGCCAACAACTGGATCGACCTGTCCGCCGCGCGCGAGAACAAGATTGTCTATTGCGCCGAGGACGAGACGAAGACGGCCGCGAATCCCAAGGACTATGTCGCCTCGGTGGGGCACCTGATGGTGCCGACGCTGGGCGAACGGATGAAGCAGGCCAACCCCGCCAGCCGCAACATCGCGGTTTCGGGCAAGGACCGCGCCGCGCTGATGATGGGCGGCCATGTGATCGATCAGGTCTATTGGTGGAAGGGCAATGCCTTCACCACCCTGGAAGGGCGCCAGCTTGGCCTGACGGCGGTGGCCGAGAACGCAGCCGTGGCCAAGGTGCTGGCGGCCGGCGCGCCGGCGTTCGATCTGCCGGCGTGGTGCGTGGCGAAGGATCGCGCGATCACGGCGGGCACGGCCACGGTCGGCACGGGCAGGTTCCCGCTGGCGAAGGACGATGCCAACGGCTTTCGCGCCTCGCCCCGGCTGGACCGCGCGACGCTTGATCTGGCGACGAAGCTGGTGGACGAACAGAAGCTGGGGCAGGGCAGCGCGCCCGACATGCTGGCGGTGAGTCTTTCCGCGACCGACTACGTGGGCCACGGCACCGGTACGCAGGGCGCGGAAATGTGCATCCAGGTCCACCAGCTCGATCTGGCGCTGGGCGATTTCTTCGCCGGGCTGGACAAGCGCGGGATCGACTATGCCGTGGTGCTGACGGCGGATCACGGCGGTTTCGACCTGCCCGAGCGGCAGGACGAACAGGCCATGCCACAGGTTACGCGTGTCGATGCCGCGCTCCAGCCCGATGCCATCGGCAAGGCCGTGGCGGAAAAGCTCGGGCTCGATCCCAAGGGCTTGATTCGTTCGGATGGGCCGGCGGGCGACATCTGGTTGCGCCGGGATCTGACGGCGGAGCAGAAGGCCCGCGTCACCGAGGAAGCCAGGGCGCTGTTCGCCGCGCATCCGCAGGTGGCCGCCGTGTTCACCGCTGCCGAAATCGCGGCGACGCCGATGCCGTCCGGCTCGCCCGAGACCTGGACGCTGATCCAGCGTGCCCGCGCCTCGTACTACGCGCCGCGCTCGGGTGATTTGCTGGTCCTGCTCAAGCGTGGCGTGGTGCCGATCGCCAAGCCGGGGCCGGGATACGTGGCGACGCACGGATCGCCGTGGGACTATGACCGGCGCGTGCCGATCCTGTTCTGGCGCAAGGGCATGACGCCGTTCGAGCAGCCGGGGCCGGTAGAGACGGTCGATATCGCACCGACTCTCGCCGGTTTGATCGCGCTCAAGGCGCCCGAGGGGGCATTTGACGGAAGGTGCCTCGATCTCGATGCTGGACCGGGTGACACATGCGGAGCGAATCGTTGAACGCAAGCGAATCTGAGACGACGGTGGCGAAGGCCCCAGTGGCGGCTGAAGTGACGGCCGACGTCGTGATCCTGGGCGGCGGCCTGGTCGGCATGACGCTGGCGATCGGGCTGGCGCAGGCCGGCATCGCCAGCGTGGTGGTGGACAGCTCCGACCCGGCGGCGCAGACCGCCGACGGGTTCGACGGCCGCGCCTCCGCCATTTCCACGGCGAGCTGGAACCTCTACACCAACCTTGGCATGGGCGAGGAACTCGCGGCCAAGGGTTGCCCGATCGACGCCATTGCGGTGACTGACGGGATGAAGCCGGGCCGGATCGATTTCCGCCCCGGCGCCTCCGATGGCTCGCTGGGCCGGATGTATGCCAACCGCGATCTGCGCATCGCGATGTACGCCGCCGCCGCGCGCGAGAAGGCGATCACGTTCCTGCCCAACGCTCATGTCGCCACGCGCGAACGCGGCGAACATGGCGTGGCGGTGACGCTGACCGACGGGCGCGTGCTGAAGGGGCAATTGCTGGTCGCCGCCGAAGGCCGCCGTTCCCCCACGCGCGACGAGGCGGGGTTCACGCCCGCACGCTGGGACTACGGCCACCGCGCGATCATCACCGGGCTCTATCACGAAAAGCCGCACGAGAACGTCGCCTGGGAAGTGTTCTATCCGGCGGGGCCGTTCGCACTGCTGCCGCTGCTGGACGAAGCGGATGGCACGCACCGCTCCGCGCTGGTCTGGACCGTGGCGGAAAAGGACGCAGCGGGCGTGCTGGCACTGCCCGAAAGCGCGTTCCTGTCCGAGGTCGAAAAGCGGATGCACGGCATTTTCGGCAAGATCCGCCTGGCTTCGCCGCGCTCGTCGTATCCGCTGAACTTCCACCACACCGCGCGGATCGTGGACACGCGGCTGGCGCTGGTGGGCGATGCGGCGCACGGGATGCATCCGATCGCGGGGCAGGGGCTCAACGTCGGCCTGCGCGACGTGGCGGCGCTGGTCGAGGTGCTGGCCGATGGTATGCGGCTGGGGCTGGACGCGGGCGATGCGCAGCTTCTGGCGCGCTACGAACGCTGGCGCGCGGCGGATACCTTCATGGTGGCGGCGGCGACCGATGTGCTGACCCGCCTGTTCGGCATTCCGGGGCGCATCCCCAGCGCGATCCGCCGCTTTGGCATGGCGGGCGTGCAGCGCGCCGCGCCGCTCAAGCGCTGGTTCATGGACGAGGCGCGCGGGATGAGCGGGGCCTTGCCGGCGCTGCTGCGCGGCTGAGGTCTAGCCGGCGGTTCCGGAAGAGGCTGTCGCGGCCGGTTGCGGCGCGGACGGCGGCATGATGGGCCGTGACGGAACGATCGTGGCGGGCGGTGGCGGAGTGGGAGTCACCAGCGCGGCGGTTTCCAGCTGATCGAGCGCGTGCTGGGTCATCACATAGTCGCGCGCGTGCGCCAGCCATTCGGTTGCCGCATCGTGGCCCGGCATCCGCTCCACTTCGATGATCGCCATGTCCACCCGGTTGCCGGCGAGGAAGCTGCGCACGCGGTCCACACGTCGTTCGGGAGACGGCGAGGGCATGTCGTCATGCCGGATCACGAACAGGTTGCCCATCTCGCGCTTGAACCACTGCCAGCCGCCTTCGTCGGGCGAACCGCCGGTCAGTTGGGGGCGCAGGCGTTCGAAGTCTTCGGACAGCGACCCCAGCGTCACGGGCTTGCCCGCCGCCGAGATCACACGGTCCACCGCATTGGGCTGGCTATCGCCAAAGCGGATGCGCAACTGTGTTTCCAGATAGCCCAGTTGCTGGCCGCGTTCGATGGCGCGGCGCGCGGCGAAGGCAGCCAGCAGCGCTTCCGCGTGCGTCGCCTGCCCCGATGCGGCCGAGGCTTGCTGGTTGAGTTCGGCAAGCCGCTGTTCAAGCGCGGCGAGCTTGGCGGTTGCCCCGGCCACGGCGGCATCGTTCGCGGCTTTTTCGCTGGCGCTGACAAGCGGCAGCTGGGTGGCGGGCGTTGCCGGCGTTGCAGGATCGCGGCCGAAGTTCACGCCGTTGGCGTTGAGCGTCAGCAGCCCGTTTTTCCATGCCAGCCAGCCGCCGGCCGCGGAAACAGCGACGAGTAACAGCAGCCCGACCAGAACGGTTGTCCAGCCACGCCGTCCGCGGCGCGGAATGCTTCCCGGCTGCATGCCCGATTGCATGGTTGTCGTATCCTGCATTTTACTTTTTCGTTTGTCCGTTGCCCCGATGTCACACGGTCTGGCACATTTGCAAGGCCAGCGCCAGCAGCGCGTGATCGGTTCTTTCCGGCGCTATTCCGGTCTTGAGCCAACCTTTCCCCGCCATTTCGCCGATTCGCGGTGCAAGGCAGGCAATCGCGATGGCGCGACGGTTTAAATTCGATTCGGTTGTTTCTTTCGCGAAATGACCCGCCGCTTCGCCGGAATGCAGCGCAACGATCGCGCCTTCCCGCAGGATCGCCTGCAAGGCGGGGGGCAAGCAGAGCGCGCGGACGGCATAGACCACCCGCGTTTCCAGCAAGACTCCGGCCGGCGGCAGCAGCGGCACGCGCTCCTCTCCGGCAAGGCGCAGATACCGGCCCGCGGCAAGGCGCTCCACCACGGGTTGCAGCCCCCCGGAGCCGGTTTGGGCGACTTCGAAGCCGGCGGCGCGCGCCGCGTCCGCCGTGGCGGCGCCCACGGCATGGACGGGCAGGGCGCGCAGCCGCTCCAGCATCGCGCCACCGTGCCGGAAGACGTTGGCGCTCCCGGCGAGCAATCCCGTGAAACCATCGGGCGATGGGGCATCCCATGGCAGCGGCACGACCTCGAACAGGGGATAGCCGTGCGCATCGATGCCCATGGCGCGCGCGCGGTCGACCGTTTCGCGGTTGCCCGGTTCGGGGCGGATCACGACGAGAGGCAGGCTGGCCATGCCTTGTTCGCCCCGTTCAGTGCAGCGCCGTGCCGTGGAAGTGGACGCGGATGCCGTCGGGCGCTTGCGCCAGCAGGCGGTCGGCAAGGCGAGCGGGGGCGGTTTCGTCGCCGGCGGAAAAGCGTTCCGTGGCTTCCACGCGCAGCGCGCCATCGGGGCTGAACAGCGCCGCGTGCAGTGTCAGCTCATCGCCATCGGTCTGGGTATGGAGCGCGATCGGGCTGTGGCAGTTGCCGCCCAGCGCCAGCAGCAGCGCGCGTTCGGCGCGGACGGCGGCGTGGGTCGGCGCGTGATCGATCGCGGCCAGCCAGCCGCGCACGTCGTGCCGCGCGGTCAGGCATTCGATGCCGATCGCGCCTTGCGCCGGGGCGGGCAACCAGCGATCGGTCGGCAGCGGATGGCCCACGCCGGCTTGGTTCAGCCGGACGAGGCCGGCGGCGGCCAGCAGCGTGACGTCGGCTTCGCCGGCCTGCAGCTTGGCGAGCCGGGTGGCGACGTTGCCGCGGAACGGCACGATCAAAAGGTCGGGCCGCGCGTGGAGCATCTGCGCCGCCCGGCGCGGCGCGCTGGTGCCCACCCGCGCGCCGGGAGGGATCGCCGCGACGCTTTCCGCGCCCACCAGCACGTCGCGCACGTCCGCGCGGGGCAGCACGGCGGCGATCGTCAGTTCCTCCGGCCGGATCGTTTCCACGTCCTTCATCGAATGGACCGCGAAATCGATCTCGCCCGAAGCGAGCCAGCCATCGAGTTCCTTGGTCCACAGCGCCTTGCCGCCGATCTCGGCGAGCGGGCGGTCCTGGATGCGATCCCCGCTGGCGATGACGGGCACGATTTCCACCGCTTCGGCGGGCCAGCCGTGCGCCGCGCACAGCCGGTCGCGCGCCTCATGCGCCTGCGCCATCGCGAGCGGGGACTGGCGCGTGCCGAGCCGCAGCGGGGTTTGCGGAGCCGGTGCGGGGCCGTCATGGAGGAAGGTATGGGTCATGCGCCGCTTGCCGTACCTGCGTTTATCTCTAAGGGAAAGCTCCCCATGGCCCTGATCCTCGGTATCGAATCTTCCTGCGATGAAACCGCCGTCGCCATCATCGATGGCAGCGCCGGTTCGCTGGAGGCGCGCATCGTCGCGCAACGCATTGCCTCGCAGGACGCCGAACACGCGCCCTATGGCGGCGTGGTGCCCGAAATCGCCGCGCGCGCACACGCCGAAGTGATCGCGCCGATGGTGGGCGCGGTGCTGGCCGACGCGGGCCTGACGCTGGAGGACATGGACGCCATTGCCGCGACCGCCGGACCGGGCCTGATCGGCGGCGTGATGGTGGGGCTGGTCACCGGCAAGGCGCTGGCCATGGCGGCGGACAAGCCGCTGATCGGGGTGAATCATCTGGAAGGGCACGCGCTGTCGCCGCGCCTGGCCGATCCCGATCTGGCCTATCCCTATTTGCTGTTGCTGGTTTCGGGCGGGCATTGCCAGATCCTGGAAGTGCGCGGACTGGGCGATTATCGCCGGCTGGCCACGACGATAGACGACGCGCTGGGCGAAGCCTTCGACAAGACCGCCAAGATCCTGGGCCTCGGCTATCCGGGCGGGCCGGCGGTGGAGCTCCTGGCGCGCGAGGGCGATCCGCGCGCGGTGCCGCTGCCGCGCCCGCTGGTGGGCAGCGGGGAGCCGCATTTCTCGTTCGCCGGCTTGAAGAGCGCGGTGATGCGCGCAAAGGATTCGGGCCTCCATGCCGATGCCGATATCGCCGCCTCGTTCCAGCAGGCCGCCATCGATTGCGTGATCGACCGGACCCGGCTGGCGCTGGAGTCGGTGGGCGAGGTCCAAGCGGAGAGTGTGACCGCGCTGGTGGTGGCGGGCGGCGTGGCCGCCAATGCGGCTTTGCGTGGCGCGCTGGAGTCGCTGGCGGCCGGATTCGGGCTACGGCTGGTGGCGCCGCCGGGCCGGCTGTGCACAGATAATGCGGCGATGATCGGCTGGGCTGGCGCGGAGCGCTTCGCTCTGGGATATACGGATCCGCTCGATCTGCCGGCGCGCCCGCGCTGGCCGCTCGATGCCAATGCCGCGCCGGTGCGCGGCGCGGGGGGGAAGGCATGAGCCAGGGAGTGGGGGCCGGGGACAACGCCGCGATCGGCGTCGTCGGCGCGGGTGCATGGGGCACCGCGCTGGCGCAGACGCTGGCAAGCGATGGGCGCGAGGTGCTGCTCTGGGCGCGCGAGGCCGAACTGGTCGGCCAGATCAACGCGGAACGGCGCAATGCGCTGTTCCTGCCTTCGGCGACGCTGCATCCCACCATCCGCGCCACCGGCGATCTGGCGGAACTGGCGGGGCTTCCCATTCTGCTGGTGGTTACGCCGGCGCAGCATCTGGCGTCGGTGCTGGGCGCGATGGCGCGCAAGGGCGGCGATCTGGTGCTCTGCGCCAAGGGGATCGAGGCGGGCAGCGGACGGCTGATGGCCGACGTGGCGCGCGACGTGGCGCCCGATGCCGAGATCGCCGTGCTGTCCGGGCCGACCTTTGCGCACGAGGTGGCCGCCGGCTGGCCCACCGCGATCACGCTGGCCTGTTCGGGCGGCGAGGCGCAGTGGCAGCGACTGTCCCCGGCCATCGCGCGGCCGACCTTCCGCCCCTATTATTCGGACGACGTGACCGGCGCCGAGATCGGTGGCGCGGTGAAGAACGTGCTGGCCATAGCCTGCGGCGTGGTCGACGGGCTGCAACTGGGCCAGAACGCCCGCGCCGCGCTGATCAGCAGGGGCTTTGCCGAAATGCAGCGCTTCGGCATGGCGATGGGCGCACAGGCGGAGACGCTGTCGGGCCTTTCCGGCCTTGGCGATCTGGTACTGACCTGTTCGTCCACCTCCAGCCGCAACTTCTCGCTGGGCAAGGCGCTGGGCGAAGGCACGACCGCGGCGGCGGCGCTGGCGGACCGGACGACGGTGGCGGAAGGCGCGTTTACCGCGCCGGTGCTGGCGGATCTTGCCCGGAGCAAGGGTATTTCGATGCCGATCGTGGAAGCCGTGGTGGCGCTGCTCGACGGCGGGATGCCGGCGCGCGAGGTGGTCGCACACCTGCTGTCTCGCCCCCTGCGCGCGGAAAACCCGCTTGGCTGACGACAGCGAACAGAACGATATTGCCGCGCTGGCCAAGGGCGGGAGGACGAATTTCTTCGGCTTCCTGCTGCGCCTGGCCGCGCGCATCCCGTTCCTGTTCATCGCCGGACGCCTCTATGGCGCGGACGAGCTGGGGCGCTTCGCCTCGGCCACGATCGCGGTGGAACTGGCCGCGCAACTGGCCACGCTGGGTCAGAAGCGCGGGCTGGCGCAGCAACTGGCCAAGGACGACCGGCCGGCCGCGGCGGTGGTGGCCGACGCCCTGCTGCTTTCCGGCCTGGTCTCCGCCGTGCTGGCCGTGCTGCTTTACCTGTTCCCCGCGCCGATGTTCCCCAGCGGCGAATACACGCCGCTGCAACGGCTGCTGCCGTTGACAATCCTGCCGCTGGCGCTGGGCGATATCGCGCTGGCGGCGCTGGCCTATCGCTTCGACGTTGGCACCACGGTCCGCGCACGGGCGGTGGTGGAGCCGTGGACGCTGTCGATCGCTGCCGGAGGACTGTGGCTGGCGGGCACCTATTACTTCCCGCTGCGCGAGAGTGGGCTGATCCTGTCCTATGTCGCCTCGATCTTCGGGGCGACGCTGACGGCCTTCGTGCCGTTGCTGCGCAGCTATGGCCTGCCGCGCGTGTGGTCGCCACGCCCCGGCGATCTCCTGCGGCTGGCGGGGCGCAATCTCCCGCTGGCCGGTGCGGACGCGGTGGAATGGGGCACCCGCAAGCTCGACATCTTCATCCTGGGCACGTTCGCGCCGCCAGCGGCGGTGGGCGTGTACTATGTGGCGCAACAGGTCGCCTCGCTGCCACAGAAGCTCAAGACCAGCTTCGAGCCGATCCTCGGCCCGGTCATCACCCGCAACCTGCGTGAAGGCAATTATGCCGCGATCGCCCGGCAGGTGTGCCAGGCCGGCTTCTGGATCACCGCCGCGCAGGCCGGCATCGCGCTGGCGCTGGGCATTCCGGGGACCGGCGTGATGGGGCTGGTCGGGCCGCACTTCGTGGCCGGCACCGGCGCGCTGGCGCTGCTGCTGACCGCCGAGGTCGTCGCGGCGACGGCGGTAGTGAGCGAGGCCGCGCTGATCTACGTCGCGCGGGTGCGCAACCTGTGGATCAGCCTGGGCACGATCGCTCTCCAGGCCGCGCTGACCGTGGGACTGATCCTGCTGGCCAGGAACATGGGCTTCAACACGCTGGTGCAGGCCGCGGCCGCGGCCGCCGCGCTCGCCCTGTCGCTCGCGCTGTCCTCCCTGCTCAAGGCGCGGCTGCTTTCGCGCATTCTGGGCGAGAGCATCAACAACTGGCGCTGGGCGCTGGTGTGGGCGGCGGTGCCGGCGGTGCTGGTCGGCTGGTTCGTCAAGATGCTGCCGGAATGGGCGGAACTCACCTTCGGCATTCCGGCAATCCTTGGTGTCTATTGCTTCGTCATCTGGAAGCGCGGTTTCGGGCCGGAAGACCGCGTGCTGTTTCGCAAGCAGGCGGCCTGAAGCGGCCGGTAACAGCCCGGAAACCTCCCGCAACGTTCAGTCGCCATTCACGGCGCGGGCGGTGTTCTTCCCTCCGAGGATCGGATGGAGAAGGGGACCGTAGCATGAGAGGATTCAAGGCCGCCGTGGCGCTTTCGACCGCCATGGCCCTGCTGGCCGGGTGCGCCGCGAAGCAAGTGGCACCGGAGAAGGCCGTGGGCGCCGCGCAGGGTGTGGACGAGACGGTGAACGACGTCGTGGTAACCGCGCAGCGCGCTGGTCCCGTAGGCAACCTCCCGTCACCGCCCGCACCACCGCCGCCGCCACCTCCGCCGTCGATGTACGCGCCGGCGCCGGCGATCGCCCGCGCCGAAGCGGTGCGCGGCAAGGCGTTCGTC
This sequence comes from Novosphingobium sp. SCN 66-18, assembly GCA_001725355.1. GTDB lineage: Bacteria > Pseudomonadota > Alphaproteobacteria > Sphingomonadales > Sphingomonadaceae > Novosphingobium. The sequence continues at coordinate 65,011 of MEGD01000003.1, read as the reverse complement.
CCGCCGGTCGTGGTGCCATCCGATCCCGGCAACGAGCGCTACGACGGGAAGGACGTTAGCCCGGTCCACATGACGCGGGCCGAGCCGGTCTCAACGTTCTCGATCGATGTCGACACGGGGGCCTACGCCAATGTCCGCCGCTTCCTGTCGCAAGGCCAGATGCCGCCGAAGGACGCGGTGCGGACCGAGGAACTGATCAACTATTTCCGCTACGATTATCCGCTGCCCGAAAAGCGCGAGGCGCCGTTCAGCGTGACCACCGACCTGGCAGTCACCCCATGGAACCCGGATACGCGCCTGCTGCGCGTGGGCCTGCGCGGCTATGACCTGCCCCGTGCAAGCCGTCCGCCGGCGAACCTGGTGTTCCTGGTCGACGTTTCGGGCTCGATGAGCGATCCGGACAAGCTGCCGCTGGTCAAGAGCGCGCTGGCCGGGCTGGCCGACGAACTGGGCGAGAAGGACCGCGTCTCGATCGTGGTCTATGCCGGCGCGGCGGGCATGGTGCTGGAGCCGACCAACGACAAGGCGAAGATCCGGGCCGCGCTCGACCGGCTGAACGCGGGCGGTTCGACGGCGGGCGGCGCGGGGCTTCAGCTCGCCTATCAGGTGGCGCGCGGATCGTTCATCGATGGCGGCGTGAACCGCATCCTGCTGGCCACCGACGGCGATTTCAACGTGGGCGTGTCCGACACCAAGGCGCTGCTGCAGATGGTCGAGCGCGAGCGAGACAGCGGCATCACGCTGACCACCCTGGGCTTCGGGCAGGGCAACTACAACGAGGCGATGATGGAGCAGGTCGCCGATCACGGGAACGGCAACTACGCCTACATCGACAGCGCGCTGGAGGCCCGCAAGGTGCTGGCCGAGCAGATGGCGTCCACGCTGTTCACGATCGCCAGCGACGTGAAGATCCAGGTCGAGTTCAATCCTGCCGTGGTCTCGCAATACCGCCTGATCGGCTACGAGAACCGCGCGCTGCGCGAGGAGGATTTCGACAACGACAAGGTTGACGCGGGAGAGATCGGTGCGAGCCATCAGGTCACCGCGATCTACGAGGTGGTGCCGGCCGGCGGCAAGGGCTGGATCGCGCCGCGCAAATACGAGGATGCGCCGGCGGTGGCCGCCACCACGAAGGCGGGCGAAATGGCCACGGTCAAGCTGCGCTACAAGCTGCCGCGCGAGACCGCCTCGCGCCTGATCGAGCGGCCGGTGCCGACGTGGCTGCTGGCGGGCGCCGCCGCCCCCGCGGGCGATATGGCCTTTGCCGTGGCGGTGGCCGCGTTCGGCCAGAAGCTGCGCGGCGATACCCTGCTGGGCACCTGGTCGTGGCCCGATATCGTCCGGCTGGCCGGGCCGCAGCGCGATTACTGGCGGCAGGAGTTCGGCAAGCTGGTCTCGGTCGCCGGATCGCTGCAGAAGGACTAGCGCCGCTCCTCCGTTGATCTGACTTGGCAACACGCCCGCGTCGTGGGAAAGGCGCGGGGTGAAAGGCGTGGCCGGAATGGACGCGGCGCGCCGGGTTGGGGAGCGTTTCATGGTCGAATGGATCGAGGCGAACTGGATTGTGGCGGGCGCGGCCGTAGTGCTGGCGCTGCTGGTCATCTGGTGGCTGTTCGGGCGCGCGAAGCCGGCTCCGACCCGGCGCGAGTTCGATGATGTGCTGTCCGAAGGCGCGGCGCCCGCGCAGCGCAACACCGCGCTGATCGATGCGCCGCCCGCCGCCGCCATTCCCGCGATCACGCCGCCGCCGGGCGTGGAACTGATGGCGGGCCTGGGCGAAGTGGTGGCCGCCGCCGCGACCAGCGAACTGACGCAAGTTGCTGCATCGGCCGAGAGCGACGCGGACGACCTTTCGAAGATCAAGGGCGTCGGCCCCAAGCTGCGCGCCGCCCTGACCGAACTGGGCGTGACCCGCTATGCCCAGATCGCTGCCTGGACCGACGAGGACATCAAGGCGATCGACGCGCGCCTGGGCACCTTCGCCGGCCGCGCCACGCGCGACAACTGGGTGGAGCAGTGCAAGTTCCTCGCCAGTGGCGATACCGCCGGCTACGAGGCGAAGTTCGGCAAGCTGTAAGGCAGCGCTACTTGCGGCGCAGGGTGAGCCAGAGCGCGGTGCAGACCGCGCCGACGGCGGCGCAGGCCATGTCCTTCTGCGCGTCCCACATGTCGCCCTGCTGGCCGTTGTAGGCATCCGCGTCCGCGCCGGCCATGACGACGGTCAGCAGCCATTCGAAGATTTCGTAAAAGGCGCTGGCGCCCAGCACGAATTCGACGGCGAGATAAACCGACAGGCCGCGTCGCACGCCGCCGTGGCGCGCGAGCCATGCCGATACCGGCGGTACCATCAGCAGTCCGAAGCTGAAATGGACCAGCCGGTCATAGCTGTTGCGGCGCAGCCCGAGCAGGTCGCCCGGTGCGGGCAGGCCCAGCGCGCGCGCCCAGGCGTCGTATGGCACGTTGGAATAGATGTAGCGCCCGCCCAGCGTGTGCAGCGCGAGGAACAGGCAGATGCAGGCCACGGCGCCCGTCGGTATCGGCCAGCGGCGCAGCGCCAGCGCCAGGCCGCCGGCAATCACCAGCGTCGGCAGGTTCTGCAGCGGCGCAAGGTGCGGGAAGGGCGTGTCGATCAGGCTGAAAAGCGCACCCGCGGCGGTCAGCAGCAGCAGCGCGGCCTGCGGCCGGGGCAGGCGCGCGCCGTTCACCGGATCAGTACTTGCCCCAGACGAACTTGGACGAGAGCGCAAAGTTCCACACCGAACCCAGCACGATGCCCACGATCACGGCGACGAAATCGTGGAAACCCATGGCCTTCAGCGCCGCCGCCGAACCGACGTTGGTGAGCAGGCCCAGCGAACAGGTCATGGCGAACTTGGCCCAGCCGCGCATCAGCGGAACGAAGCCGCGCAGCCGCTTGTCGGAATAGGTCAGCTCGTTGTTCAGCACGAAGTTGAAGGTCATCGCGATCACCGCCGCGATCGTGTTGGCCACATTGAAGGTCACGTTGCTGGACCAGTGGCCATAGACGAAGCGTTCGCCCAGCAGCAGGCGCAGCACCAGCCACAGCGCGCTCATCTGCACGCCCACGCCCAGCGCGCCCACGGTGCCGAACAGGGCGAAGCGGGTGGGGATGAAGCGGCCCAGCCACTTGTCGTAAAGGCCGACGAGGAACTCGAACACGACCGTCTGGTCGAGCTTGGATTCGCCGTCCAGCCTGGCCGCGAAATGCAGCGGCAGTTCCTTGACGCGCAGCGGCGCATCGACTGTGGCGAGAATGTCGAGCAGGATCTTGAAGCCCACGCCGGAAAGGCGGTGCGCATCGGCGCGCAGCGTTTCGGCGCGCAGCATGAAGAAGCCGCTCATCGGGTCGGACAGTTGCACGCCGGTCACTTTGCGGGCGATCCGGTTGGCGAGGCCCGATGCCTTGACGCGGTCGGGCCGGCCCCAGGCATCGACGCTGGCGCCTTCGGCGAAGCGCGAGGCGTAGGCGAGGTCGTATTCCCCGCTTTTCACCGCCGCGAGCATTTCAGGAAGCAGGGCGGGATCGTGCTGGCCATCGGCGTCCATCACCGCGACGATCGGCGCGGCGGTGGCGCACATGCCCTCGATCGCGGCGGAGGCAAGGCCGCGCCGCCCGAAGCGTTCGATCACGCGGATGCGCGCATCCTGCTGCGAGATGGCGCGGGCTTCGTCCGAGGTGCCGTCCGGGCTGTTGTCGTCGACGAAGATGGCTTCCCACGCGATGCCGGCCAGCGCGGCGTCGAGCCTGGCGACCATGGGGGCAAGGTTCTTGCGTTCCTTGAACGTGGGCAGGATGACAGCGAGTTCGATCATGGGGGCGGGCCTTTACAGCCTTGCCAGCACGGCGTCACCAATTTCCGTCGTGCCGGCGGTCCCGCCAAGATCGCGGCCGAACACGCCATCTTCCAGCGCGCGCGCCACGGCGCGCTCGATGCGGTCGGCCTGCTCGGCCAGGCCAAGCGAGTGGCGCAGCAGCATCGCGGCGGACAGGATCGTTGCCATCGGGTTGGCCAGGCCCTTGCCGGCGATGTCGGGTGCGGAGCCGTGGATCGGCTCGTAAAGTCCGAACGTGCCGTATTCGGTCTGGCGCTCGCCCAGCGAGGCCGAGGCGAGCATCCCGATCGAGCCGACGCACATGCTGGCCTGATCGGACAGGATATCGCCGAACAGGTTGCCGGTGACCATCACGTCGAACTGGCCGGGGTTGCGCACCAGCTGCATCGCCGCATTGTCCACGTACATGTGATCGAGCGTGACGTCGGGATATTCCTTCGCGACTTCAACGATCACGTCGCGCCACAGCTGCGAGGTTTCGAGGACGTTGGCCTTGTCCACCGAACAGACGCGGTGCGCGCGGGTGCGGGCGGCGCGGAAGGCGACGTGGGCGATGCGGCGCACCTCGCTTTCCGCATAGGACATCACGTCATAGCCTTCGCGTTCGCCGCTGGCGGTGGTGCGGAAGCCTTTTTCGCCGAAATAGACGTCGCCATTGAGTTCGCGCACGATCAGCAGATCGATGGCGGAAGCGACTTCGGGGCGCAGCGCGGAATGGTCCTCAAGGCCCTTGAACACCTTGGCCGGGCGCAGGTTGGCAAACAGTGTCAGCTCCTTGCGCAGCCCCAGGATCGCCTGTTCGGGGCGCAGGTGCCGGTCCAGCGCGTCGCAATCGGGATCGCCCACCGCGCCGAACAGGATCGCATCGGACTGGCGCGCGATTTCCAGCGTTTCGGGGGGCAGGGGATGGCCATGGGCCTTGTAGGCCGCACCGCCGACCGGGGCCTGCTCCATGGCGATATCGCCCAGGCCAAGCGCTTCGATCACCCGTACCGCTTCGTGCGTCACTTCGGGGCCGATGCCGTCGCCCGGCAGAACTGCGATCTTCATGTGCATCCCTCAATCAAGCGTCCATGCGTTTCAGCCGGTCCAGCAGAATCGCGCGGGCCGCCATAACATCGCGGTGGCGATCGGCAAGCAGGCGGTTCCCGATGGCCGTGCCATGCCGGTCCAGACGGTTCAGGAGCGCCGGCCAGTCCTCGTCCGCCGGCGGGGCGGGGGCCGCTCCATAGCCCACTTCCCGCAGCAGCAGCGCTTCATACCCCGCCAGCGCCCGCGCCCAGCCGCGCGCGGAAGGAGCATGGCATATCGCGTCGAGAGTCGCCTCCAGCGCGCCGTGAAGCGCGGGATAGGGATAGCCTTCGGGCAAGGTCGCGGCGGTCAGTGCGCAGGCCCAGCCGATCGCCGCGCTTGGCAGGGGCTCGGTCAGCCACGGGCCCCGGCTGGTGACGAGTTCGATCCGCGCAGAGGGAAGCTGGCTGTCGTTGCGTGCGCGCAGATCGGTGTCCAGCACGTTACCCGGGATCAGCAAGGGCCGCATTTCCCGTCCGCGCGCACCCGCGACATAGGCGGCGACAAGCCCGTGATCGGCGGTCAGCAGGCGCACCACGGCCCCGTGTTCGCCGTGGGCGCGGACGGCGCAGAGGATGGCGGGCGCTCGAATGTGCATCGCGTTTTCCTGTGGGGGCCAAATCGCATTCCGGCAAGCGCGACAATTCCTTGATTGGAACCGGAGCCGATGTGCGATAGGCTCCCAAGGTATGAAGCAGCTCTTCCAGCATGCCGCAGTGACGGAGGGCGTGACCGTCCGGGTCGCGGTCAATTTCCTGCCCGAACAATCCCGCGTCGATGCGGGCAAATGGTTCTGGGTCTATCACATCCGCATCGAGAACGACTCGGCGCAGCGGTTCCAGCTTCTGTCGCGCCACTGGCGGATCACCGACGGGCGCGGCAACGTGAATTTCGTCGATGGCGAAGGCGTGGTGGGCGAACAGCCCCTGCTCGAACCGGGGCAGACGCACGATTACGTTTCCGGCTGCCCGCTCGGAACGCCGCAGGGCAGCATGGAAGGGCACTACACCATGCAGCGCCCGGACGGATCGCTGTTCGAAGTCTCGATCCCGTTCTTCCCGCTGGCCGCTCCGGCCACCGCGAACTGACGCAGGGAAGGAAACGAGGATGAAGCGGACGCACCTGCCGCTCAATGGCCTGCGCGTGCTCGATGCAGCCGCGCGGCACCTTTCGTTCACCCGCGCGGCCGATGAGCTGGCGGTGACGCCGGCGGCCGTGGGGCAGCAGATCCGCGCGCTGGAAGACCTGCTGGGCGTGGTCCTGTTCCGTCGCACGTCCAAGGGTCTGGAACTCACCGACGAGGCACTGGCCGGGCTGGACGCGATCCGCGAAGGCTTCCTGCGGTTCGAGGAAGGCGTGCAGGCGATGCAGGCCGGGCAATCGAGCCATGTCTATACCATCGCCTGCCCGCGCGACGTGTTCGCCGCCTGGCTTTCTCCGCGCCTTGCCAGCTTCCGCGCAAGCAACGACCAGTTGCGCTTCGCGCTGGTGGGGGGCGATGTGGACATCGATTTCACCGAAGCCAATCTCGATCTGGCCGTGCGCTGGGCCGAGGGACCGGGCGATCTGGAAGGCATCGCGCTGGGCGAACCAGCGGTGATCGTCGTAACGGCCGTCGGCAGCGACGGCAGCGACGCGCCGTGGATCGGCTGGCCGGGCGATCCCGCGCCGGGCGGTGAAGGCGGGGAGGTGGCGTTTTCGGTCGGTGATGCCGGCACCGCGATCAGCGCCGCCGCCGCCGGGCTGGGCAAGGCGCGCGTGCCGGTGCTGCTGGCGCAGACCGCGCTGGCAGAAGGGCGCGTTGCCACCGTGGGCGAAGCCGAGCCAAGCCGGCGCGGCTATTGGCTGGTTGCGCCGCTGCCGCAATGGCGGCAGAAAAAGGTCAAGGCGCTGATCGCCGCGCTGACGGACTGATCCGCGCCGACCCTGGTTTCAGTGGTCGACGATGATGCGCGGCGTTCCGGGCGGGTGCAGGCGGCGGAACAGGCGTCCCTTCTCGCTGAACAGCACCAGCATCAGGGCCAGGATTCCGGCGGTCAGGAAGGAAACCGCGAGCGGGCGCGCGGTGCCGTCGAACGCCTGCCCGATCATCATGCCGATGAACGAGCCGAGCGCCATGCGCATGAATGCCTGGACCGAACTCGCCGCGCCGGCGATCTTGGCGAAGGGCTGGAGCGCGATCGAGTTGAAATTGGCCCCGACGAAGCCCATCAGGCACATGTTCATGGCGATCAGCGGCATGAACTGCCACAGCGTCTGGTGCGGGCGCGTGGCGAAGAACACCTGCAGGCAGCTCACCCCGATATAGACGAACAGCGCGGTGTGCGACACGCGCCGTGCGCCGAAGCGTTCGACGATGCGCGAGTTGGAGAAACTGGCGCAGGCCATCGTCACCGCCGTCGCGCCGAACAGCAGGGGGAAGGCGCTGCCCGCGCCGAAGTGCTCCGCGACCAGCTGCTGCGAGGAATTGATGTAGCCCAGCAGCGCGCCGAACATCAGCGATCCGCCAAGGACATAGCCGATCGACGCCCGGTTCGAGGCGGCCGCGATCATGTTCACCACGATCGCCGCCGGATTGATCGGCTGCCGGAATTCCGGCCGCAGCGTCTCGTCGAGCCGGAGGGCGACCCACAGCCCGACCAGCGCGGCCATCACCGCCAGCATGATGAAAATCCAGCGCCAGCCGGCGAACAGCAGCACGAACTGCCCGACGCTGGGCGCCAGCATCGGCACGACCATGAACACCACGGAGATCGTCGACAGCATCCGCGCCATGCGATCGCCGCTGTGGCGATCACGGATGATCGCGCCGGGCAGAACCGTAACGCCCGCGCTGCCGACCGCCTGCAGCGCGCGCAGCACCAGCAGTGTATCGAAATCGCGGGCCATCGCGCAGGCCAGCGAGAATGCGATATACAAGCCCAGGCTGGTCAGCACCACGGGGCGCCGGCCGAAGCGGTCCGCCAGCGTGCCGGGCAGCAGCGCGCCCACGCCGGCGGAGAGCAGGAACACGCCCACCACCAGTTGCCGCCGGTTGGGGTCGGTCACGTTCAGGTCGTGCGCGATCTGGCCCAGCGCCGGCAGCATGCCGTCGATCGCCAGCGCCTGCAGGGCCATCAGCATGGCCATCATCGCCACGAATTCGCGTCCCCTTGGCGTTCCCGGCGTTTCCTCTGGCTGGTGGTGGTTCTCGCTAGTCATTGAAATCGGGGTAGTCCGTTCGGGGGATTCACCCCAGCCCTTTATGCCCTGGGGCGAAATAGGCTAGCCTGCAAATCATGGAACCGGCGCGAAACGATCCCGGCGAGGAAGAGTCCGGAGACGGGCTGCGCAAGATCATCCATGTCGACATGGATGCCTTCTATGCCAGCGTCGAACAGCGCGATGATCCTGCCCTGAAGGGCAAGCCGGTGGCGGTCGGCGGTTCTTCGGAGCGCGGCGTGGTGGCCGCCGCAAGCTACGAGGCGCGGGTATTCGGCGTGCGCTCCGCCATGCCGTCGGTGCGTGCGGCGCGGCTGTGCCCGGGCCTGATCTTCCGCAAGCCCCGCTTCGATGTCTATCGCGGCGTGTCGCAGCAGATCCGCGCGATCTTCCAGGACTACACGCCGCACGTCGAACCGCTGGCGCTGGACGAGGCCTATCTCGACGTGACCGACGACATTCGCGGGATCGGTTCCGCCACGCGCATCGCCGAACTGATCCGCCAGCGCATCCGCGCGGAAACCGGGCTGACCGCGAGCGCGGGCGTATCGTACAACAAGTTCCTGGCCAAGCTGGCGAGCGACCAGAACAAGCCCGACGGCCTGTGTGTGATCCGGCCGGGCGAGGGCGCGGCCTTCGTCGCCGGGCTACCGGTGCGCCGCTTCCACGGCATCGGCCCGCGCGGCGCGGAAAAGATGGCGGGGCTGGGGATCGAAACGGGCGCGGACCTGCTGGCGAAGGACCTGGCGTTCCTGCGAAGCCATTTCGGCAGCCTGGCGGATTACCTCTATCGCGCCGCGCGCGGGATAGACCTGCGCCGGGTGCGCGCCGACAGGCCGCGCAAATCGGTGGGCGGCGAGCGGACGTTCGATCGTGACCTGTCTTCCGGCCCTGCCTTGCGGGATGCGCTGGAGCGGATCATCGACATCGTGTGGGACCGTATCGAACGGGCGGGCGCGCAGGGCCGAACAGTCACGCTCAAGATGAAGTCCATCGATTTCACCAATATGACGCGGGCGAAATCGTCCCCGCGCCCGGTGGCGGACAAGACCGTGTTCGCCTCCATGGCGCGCGACCTGCTGGAAGCCGTGCTGCCGCTGCCGCAACCGATCCGGCTGATGGGCCTCACGCTCTCCGCGCTGGAAGGCGATCACGACGATGATGATGACCAGGTGCCGTCCGGGGAGGCGGGCCGGCAACAGGCGGAACTGCCGTTTTGAGCGGGGTGCAGGGCTGCCAGCGGGACAGGCTGCTTCAAATCCCCATGTCCGTTCGTCCTGAGCCTGTCGAAGGACGCGCGCGGTGCTGCCCTCGCGCTGCAAAATGTCTCAAGATCCAACCTTGTCGCGCGTCCTTCGACAGGCTCAGGACGAACGGGGTTGCTTATGCCCAATTCCCATGCCGCTAATCCCCGGTCCATCAAGATGGGTCCGCACTGTTGCGCTCCGCCGCCTAGAACCAGCTTCTGACGCCGATCGCCAGGCTGACCGTTGAGGCCCTTTCCCCCGCCAATGTGCCAAGGCGGGCGGTTTCGCCGAGCCGGCGTTCCCAGTGGACGCCGATGTAGGGCGCAAGCTGGCGGGTGATCTGGTAGCGCAGCCGCGCGCCGGCTTCGAGCCGGTCGAAGCCCGCGCCGGTGCGCAGTTCGGGCACGTCCTGGAACGCGGCGTCGAGTTCCACGGCGGGCTGGAGGATGAGGCGGTTGGTCAGCCGCAGGTCGTAGCTGCCTTCGACGCGGGCGTGGACATCGCCCTTTTCCGAGACCAGCACCTGCGCTTCCACATCGAACCAGTAGGGGGCCAGGCCGTCTATCCCGAACGTGGCGTAGGTGCGCTGCGGTCCCGGCTGGAAATCGTGCCGGACGCCGGCTTCCACGTTGAAATAGGGCGCGATGGCATGGCGCCACAGGGCACGCAGTTCGATCCGCTCGGCCGCTTCCCCGAACGCGCCTTCGCCTTCGCTGGCGATGACCAGCTTGTCGAGATCGGCGCCGATCCACGCCTCGCCTTGCCAGCCATAGCCGTCACGCCCCCGGACGGCGCGGTATTCCAGCCGGTCGACGATCAGCGCGTTGCCGAAGAAGCGGCCTTCGCTCGCCAGATCGGCGCGCGCGGCGGTCATGCGCGCGGGATCGAAGAAGCGGTCGGCCGGATGGTCGGTGGGGACGGGGGGAGGCGGCGCGTCGCCGGGCGTGTCGGCATCCTCGCCATCCGAAGCGGGGGCGGGTATGGCGTGCCTGGCGTGCGGATCGCTCTGGTCCATGTCCTGCATCTGGTGCCCAGCATGGTCCATCGCGCCCATGTCGTGCCCGGCGTGGGCATCCTGTGCGTGAACCGGCGCGGCCAGCGCAAAAGCAGCGACGGCGGCGGCGAGCGGGAGGGGTAGGGCGCGCACGATCATGCCTCCCCTTCGCGGCGGACGGTGACGACGCGCATCATCCCCGCGTGCATGTGCAGCAGCATGTGGCAATGAAACGCCCAGTCGCCTTCGGCATCGGCGGTGAGATCGAACGCGACCTTGCCGCCCGGCAGGACGTTGACCGTATGCTTGCGCGGGCGATGCCCCGGATCGCCGGTGACGAGTTCGAAGAAATGGCCGTGCAGGTGGATCGGGTGCGGCATCATCGTGTCGTTGATCAGGGTCACGCGCACCCGCTCGCCCAGCCGGAAGGGGATCGGCTTCGCGCCGCCGGAGATCGTCTGGCCGTCGATCGACCACATGTAGCGCTCCATGTTGGCGGTCAGGTGGACGTCGATCTCTCGCGTGGGCGTGCGGTGATCCGGATTGGCGTCCCGCGCGCGCAAATCGGCATAAGTGAGGACGCGGTGGTCCACGTCCTCCAGGCCGGTGGGGCGGTCGGCCAGCCGATCCACCGGCATCGGCGCGATCATGGCGACGCCCGGCCCCATCTTCACCGACGGCGCGTTGGCGCCATCGCGCATGGCCATCGAATGGTGCATTTCGCCCATGCCCTTCATGCCCCCCATGTCCATGCCCATATCGCGCATGGTGAGGACCGGGCGGGATCGGATCGGCGGGATCGGAGCGACCATCCCCGGCTGCGTGGCCAGCGTGGCGCGGACCTGCCCGCTGCGGTCGATCGCCTCGGCCACGATCGCGTGCGGGCCGGCGCCTGCCGGTGTGACGATCACGTCGTAGGTTTCGGCGATAGCGATCTGGATTTCATCGGTTTCCACTGGCTGCACATCCTGCCCGTCGGCGGCAATCACCGTCATTGCCAGGCCGGGGATGCGCAGGTTGAAGTTGGTCATGGCCGATGCATTGATCACGCGCAGCCGCACCCGTTCGCCGGGCGCATAGAGCGCGGTCCAGTTCGCCGCGCTGTCGTGCCCGTTGACGAGGTAGCTGTAGGTGGAGCCGGTCACGTCGGAAATGTCGGTCGGGTCCATGCGCATTCCCGCCCAGGCGAAGCGCTCCTTCGCGCTCTGGTCGCGCCCGGCGAGGAGGCCGGACAGCGTCTGCTTGCGCATGTTGAACGTGCCGCTCATCGCCTTCAACTGGCGCATGATCTCGTGCGGGTGGAGCGGGCTCCAGTCGGCCAGCATCAGCACGTATTCGCGGTCGTATGAGGCGCTGGAAGGCGTGGCGGGGTCGATCACGATCGGGCCGTAGAGCCCGACGGCCTCCTGCATCCCCGAGTGGCTGTGATACCAGTAGGTGCCGGCCTGCCGGACCGGGAATTCATAGGTGAATGTCTCGCCCGGATCGATGCCGGGGAAGCTGAGGCCGGGCACGCCGTCCATCTGGAACGGCACGAGCAGCCCGTGCCAGTGGATCGAGGATGACTCGCGCAGCCGGTTGGTCACGTCGATCCGAACGGGCTGGCCTTCGCGCAGGCGGATCAGCGGGCCGGGAATGGAGCCGTTGATGCTGACGGCGGCGGCCGAGCGCTTCCCCACCGCGAACCGGCTTTCCCCGATGGTCAGCGCGATCCGCTCGCCGCTGAGCGCATCGCCGATGCCGGCCATCGCGTCGGGGCCGGTCGCCATGCCGTGATGGCCGCCGTGCGCGCCACGCGCCCAGGCGGGGAACAGCGGGGCCAGCGTGGCGGAAAGCGCCAGCGCTCCCTGTCCCAAGAGCAGGCGGCGGCGGTTGAAAACAATAGGTTCGGCCATGGCCGGGAGATAGGCGCTGGCGGCCCATGTCGTCCAGCGGCGCAATGCGCCATGCGAAAGATCGCGGTTTAGAGGCTCTCGCGCCAGCGGGCGAGACGGGCGACGGCGTCGTCCAGCGTCGCCGCCGGCTTGCAGTGGCACAGGCGCAGGATCGAGGTGGGGCCACCGGCTCCTTCCCACAGCGCGGAGAGCGGGATCGAGGCAACGCCCGCCTCACGCACCGCGCGCTCGCTGAACGTGCGATCGTCGAGCGCGATGCCCGAGGCGGCAAGGTCGATGCAGGCGAACCAGGTCGCCGCGTTGTCAAGCACCACGAAGCCTTCGCGGCGCAGGCCATCGATCAGCACGGCGCGCGAGCCGCCCCAGCTTGCCTGACGGCCGCCGGCGATGGCAGGATCGGCGAGTGCTTCGGCCAGCGCCCACTGGAGCATCGGCGGCGTGGTGAAGGTCAGGAACTGGTGCGCGCGGCCCAGCACGGCGGCCATGGCGGGCGCGGCGACCATCCAGCCGACTTTCCAGCCGGTGGCGCCGAAGATCTTGCCGGCCGATCCGATCTTGATCGTGCGCTCGGCCATGCCGGGCAGGGCCAGCAGTGAACGGTGCGGCTTTCCGTCGAACCGCACGTTCTCCCAGACCTCGTCGCAGATCGCGATCAGATCGTGCGCCACGCACAGCTCCGCCAGCATGGCGAGCTCCGCGTCGGACGCGACCGTGCCGGTGGGGTTGAGCGGATCGTTGAGAATGAGCGCGCGGGTGCGGGGCGTGATCGCGGCGGCGATGGCGTCGCGCGGATAGTGCCAGTGCGGCGGGCGCAGCGGCACGAACACCGGTGTTCCGCCGGCGCGGCGCACCAGCGGCGCATAGGCATCGTAGGCCGGGGCGAACAGGATCACCTCGTCACCCGGGCTGACCACGGTCAAGATCGCGGCGGCGACGGCTTCGGTGGCGCCGGACGTGACGATCACATCGTCGCGGACAAGCGACAGCCCCTGCGCGCGGGTATAGAAGCCGGTGACGGCATCGCGCAGTTCGGCAAGGCCGGCCATCGGCGGATACTGGTGCGAACGTTCGCGCGTGGCGCGGACGACGGCCTCGATCAGTTCGGGTGGCGGCGCATCGTCCGGAAAGCCCTGGCCCAGGTTGATCGCGCCCCGTTCGCGGGCAAGGCCGGACATATGTTCGAAGATGGTGACGGGCATCCCGGTATAGACGGGGCTGAGGCGTTGCGCGGGCGTGGTCATCTACCGTCCGTCTAGCTTGCAGGCGCGGCGGAAGAAAAGCGCCCTTTCAATGAAAATCACGCGAACGCGGCAGGATGCGGACATCGCGCGGGTGCTGCCGCGAGGAACCGGGGGGATGGGGCATCGCGGGCCGGACAGCCTCGTCGGCGCGGGAAGGCGGGCCAAGCGCGGTCTGCGTTTCGGACAGGTGGGCGAGCATGGCGGTCACGTCGGTTACCCGGCTGGCCATCAGATGCACGACGCCTTCCTTGCTGCGCTGAATTTCGCCTGCGATCACCATCAGCCGTGCAGCCATGACGGCGCGGCGCTGCTTCTCGAAATCGCGCGCCCACAGCAGCGCGTTGACGATTCCCGTCTCGTCCTCAAGCGTGATGAACACCGCGTTGCCCTTGCCGGGCCGCTGGCGGACCAGCACTGCGCCGGCGCAGCGCACGCGCGCGCCGTCCTTCGCGGCGTTGGCCTCGGCGCAGGAGAGCACGCCCCGCCGGGCGAAGCGCGCGCGCAGGAACTGCATGGGGTGGCCTTTCAGCGAAAGGCGGTGCGTCTGGTAATCGGCCGCCACTTCTTCCGAAAGCGGCAGCGCGGGCAGGGCAGGATCGCTTTCGCGGCCCAGTTCGGGCGCGTCCATCGCGGCGAACAGCGGCAATTGCACCGGCGGCATCCGGCGCACTTCCCATCCCGCCTCGCGCCGGCCATGGCCCAGCGAACCGAGCGCGTCGGCATCGGCCAGCAGATGCAGCGCGCGGGGCGGCAGATCGGCACGGTGGGCCAGCGTCTCGATCGAAACGAACGGCGCGTGGCCGCGCACGCGGGCGATGGCCTCGGCCCAGTCCTGCCGGAAGCCGTCGATCTGGCGCAGGCCCAGCCGCAGCGCGCGCGCGCCTTCCAGCGTATTGTCCCACGCGCTTGCGCCCACGTCGATCGGGTGGACGGTAACGCCGTGCTCCCGCGCATCGCGCACGATCTGCGCGGGGGCATAGAAGCCCATCGGCTGGCTGTTGAGCAGCGCGCAGGCGAAGACCGCCGGATAGTGGCATTTCAGCCAGGCGGAGACATAGGCGAGCGAGGCGAAGGCCTGCGCGTGGCTTTCGGGAAAGCCGTAATCGCCGAAGCCCTTGATCTGTTCGAAGCAGCGTTCGGCGAAATCGCGTTCGTAGCCGCGCCTCACCATGCCTTCGACCAGCTTTTCCTCGTAGTTGTGGATCGTGCCGTTGCGGCGGAACGTGGCCATGGCGCGGCGCAGACCGTCGGCTTCGGCCGGCGAGAACCCGGCGGCGACGATAGCGAGCTTCATCGCCTGTTCCTGGAATAGCGGCACGCCCAGCGTCTTGCCCAGCACTTCGCGCAACTCGCCCGGCGGGCCGGGGAAGGCGACCGCCTCCTCGCCGTTGCGCCGCCGCAGATAGGGATGGACCATGCCGCCCTGGATCGGCCCCGGCCGCACGATGGCGACCTGGATGACAAGGTCATAGAGGGTGGCCGGCCTCATCCGGGGCAGCATGGCGATCTGCGCGCGGCTTTCGACCTGGAACGTGCCGATGCTGTCTCCCTTCTGAAGCATGGCATAGGTCTCCCGGTCGTCCTGCGGCACGGTATCCAGCCGGTGATCGCCCAGCTGCCACTGGCGCATCAGGTCGAAGCTCTTGCGGATGCAGGTGAGCATGCCGAGCGCGAGGACATCGACCTTCATGATCTGCAGTTCGTCGATGTCGTCCTTGTCCCATTCGATGAACGTGCGGTCGGGCATCGCCGCGTTGTGGATCGGCACCAGTTCGTCGAGCCGGCCCTCGGTCAGCACGAAGCCGCCGACGTGCTGCGACAGGTGGCGCGGGAACTGGAGGATCTGACCGACCAGGTCGCGCAGGCGGGCGAGTTCGGGATTGGCAGCATCGAAGCCGGCTTCGCCCAGCCGGGCCTCGGGCAGTTCCTCGCCGCCCCAGCTGCCCCAGATCGTGCCCGATAGCCGCGCGGTAACGTCCTCGGTCAGCCCCAGCGCCTTGCCGACCTCGCGGATCGCGCTGCGCTGGCGATAGTGGATCACCGTGGCGGCGATGCCGGCGCGGTCACGGCCGTAGCGTTTGTAGATGTACTGGATCACTTCCTCGCGCCGCTCGTGTTCGAAATCGACGTCTATATCGGGCGGCTCGTTGCGGTTTTCGGACAGGAAGCGCGAGAACAGCAGCTTCTCCCGCACCGGATCGATCGGCGTCACGCCCAGCAGGTAGCAGACCAGCGAATTGGCCGCGCTGCCGCGCCCCTGGCACAGGATCGGCGGATCGAGGCTGCGGGCATGGCGCACTACGTCGTGTACTGTCAGGAAGTAATAGGCGTAGGCCCGCTCGCGGATCAGGCGGAATTCCTCGTCCAGCGTGCGGCGGTAGGCATCGGGCAGGCCATCGGGGAATTTCCGCATGGCCGCTTCATGGACCAGATGTTCCAGCCAGGCCTGCGGCTCCCAGCCTGCGGGAACGGGCTCGTGCGGATATTCGTAGCGCAAGTCGTTCAGCGTGAAGGCGATGCAAGCGAACAGGTCGCGCGTCGCCGCCAGCGCGTGCGGACAGGCCCGGAACAGGCGCGCCATTTCCGTCGGCGGCTTCAGATGCCGTTCGCCATTGGCCGCCAGCAGGCGCCCGGCGGTCTGCAAAGTCCGCCCTTCGCGGATGCAGGTCAGCACGTCGTGCAGCGGCCGCGTGTCTGGCGTGGTGTAAAGCGCATCGTTGCTGGCGATTGGCGGAACGCCGGTTTCCGCGGCCAGCGCCATGCGCCGCGCCAGCAGCCGCGCGTCGCGCCCGGCGCGGGGCATGGTGACGGCCAGCCACAGATGCGGCGTCGCCTGGCGCAGCGTGCGCAGCAGCGCGGCATCGCCGTCCATCGCGATCAGCGCCATATCCTCGCAATGGTCCAGAAGATCGGCCAGGGTCAGGTGGCACGATCCCTTTTCGGCGCGGCGGTTGCCGACCGTCAGCAGGCGGGTCAGCCGGCCCCAGCCGTGCCGTGTCGTGGGATAGGCGACCACATCGGGCGTGCCATCGGCAAAGACCAGCCGCGCGCCCACGATCAGGCGGAAGCCGCCGCCCGGCCCGCCAACCTGCTTCCACGCGCGATGGGCGCGGACCACGCCGGCTACGGTATTGCGGTCGGCGATGCCGATGCCGGCCATGCCGAGCGCGTGCGCCTGCCCCACCATGGCTTCGGCCGACGAGGCGCCGCGCAGGAAGCTGAAATTGCTGGCCGCGACCGGTTCGGCGAAAAAGGGCGGCGCGGTCATGCGAACAGCCCGTGGAGGAACCAGCGCGGATCGCCCTTTTCGTCGAACAGCCCGTGGCGGAACATCCAGTAGCGGCGGCCTTCGCTATCCTCGATCCGGTAATAATCGCGGGTGAGGCCACCCAGCCGCCCGAGGTGTCCGTCCTGCCGCCGCCACCATTCCGGCGCGATCCGCTCCGGGCCTTCCGCCAGCCGCACCTCGTGGACTTTGCGCCGCCAACGGAAGCGCTGCGGCGGTCCGTCCGGCACGCCGGCGATCACGGCGACCGGCTGGGGCGGATCGAACAGGGTGAGGGGGCGGAGCGCGACGTCGATCCCCGAAGCGGAGGGCCATGTCGGAACCGGGGCCGATGCCGTGCTCTCGATGGCGGGGCGCAGGCGTTGCGCGGCTTCGGGGATATGCGTGTCGGCTGGGTGCAGGCGCGTGACCCGGTCCGCGCCGAGCCGCACGCTGAGCCGGTCGATCAGGGCATCGAGCGTATCGTCGGCCACTGCGCGCCCGCCTTCCAGCGCATCCTGCCGGGGGGCAAGCGGTTCCACGCGGGGGACATCGAGCAGGATCGCGTCGAAGCCGAAACCGGGGTCGAGCGGATCGGCCAGCGTATCGATGCGTTCGCGCATCAGGCGCAGCACGATGGCGGGATCGCGCACCGGGTTGCCGGTGTCGATCGCGAGGTGCCGCCGCGCGCTGTCGCTGCGCTCCAGCGTGACCGTGAACCGGCGCCCGCCCGCGTGCCGCTGTTCCATCTGGCGCGCGGTCTGCCGCAGCAGGTCCTCGATCACCTCCAGCGCATCGTCGGTGCGGATCAGCGGCTCGGCGAAGCGGGCCTCGGCGCGGACCGGGACGGGGGGCAGACGCGGGGCGACGGGGCTGGCCGTTTCGCCCAGCACCTGCCGCAGGCGCATGACCGCGCTTTCGCCGAAGCGGGCCGCCAGCGCGGCCTGCGGCCGGCGGGCGAGATCGCCGATTGTGCGCAGCCCCGCGCGGCGCAGCGCGGTCAGGGCATCATCGGGCAGGTCGAGCGCGATGACGGGCAGGGCGTGGATATCGCCCCGGCCTCCATCCGCGCCATGCCGGGCCAGCGCGCGCGCGGCCATGGCGTTGCCGGCGAAAGCGTGGCGGGTGGTGGCCCGCGTGGCGGCGAGGACGCGGCGCGCCAGCGCTTCCTCTCCGCCGAACAGGTGCGCGCAGCCGGTCACGTCGAGGATCAGCCCGTCGGGCGGATCGGGCGTGACGACCGGGGTGAAGCGCAGCATGGCACGGGCCAGCAGCTCCAGCGCCTGCCGTTCGGCGGCGGGATCGCACGGCAGCGTGGCCAGAGCGGGGCAGCGCGCCCGCGCGTCCGCCAGCGTCATGCCGGCGGAAAGACCGGCCGCGCGGGCATGGCTGTCCACTTGCGCCAGGCGCAGGGCGTTGCCCGTGCGCATGACCAGCGCGAACGGCTCAGGCGGCGCGGGGAGGGACGAACCCGCCGCTTCCCGCGCCCGCTCGCACGCCAGGTACGGGAACCACAGCGCCAGACAGCGCCGGTCCGTGATGGAGGGCGTGGTCCGCTTCCCGGAAGGTTCCATGTTCTGCATTCCATTCAAGCCGCCAGCGCAGGCCGCCCATGCCACCGCGCTGGCGCAACAGTTCCGCTTCGATGGCCGGCCAGCCCGGCGCGTTCGCTTCCAGCGCCGTGGAAGGCGCGCTGGTGATGGCCCAGCGGGTGCGCGCCGCGCTGGGGCGGGGCGGGGCATCGCCGCGCAGCACGATCACCGCCTTGCCGGCCTTTTGTCCTGTCCCGGCCTCTCCTGCGGCAGTGTGCTCCGCCGCCAGCGCCAGACGCCGGCTGGTGGTGAGGTCGTAGCGCGCCAGCCGGCCCTGCGTTTGCAGCAGGACCGTGCCGACGCCGGAGCAGCGGGCCGCTTCCAGCCCGGCGCGCAGCAGGTCCAGTTCGCTGGCCGTCTGCACGATTACCAACTGCTCTGGCACAAGGCCCAGCGCCGCCAGCCCTTCCGCGCAAGGCAGGACGGGAAAGGTCGCGGGGCCGGGGCCGCCGATCAGGAAAATCGCCTGCCCATGCCTGCCTTGTTCGCTGTCCCGGCGGATCGTGGAAAACAGGGCAAAGGCCATGGCCGCCGCCCAGTCTTCCGGCGCGGCGTGGATTTCATGCAGCCCGCCCGCATCGAGCGGGGGAATCCGTGCGGGAACCCGTTCCCTTGCCTCGGGCCGCAGGGGCCGGCCGAGTGGAAAGACGTTGCCAGTCATACTCCGAATCACATAATTGTTCTCCTTATGTTCCAAATTTGAGGGTGGTTTGTCCATCGCCGATGATGAAGTGGGGACGAACGTCTAAAGCAGCGCCCAGCCGGCCAGCGCCGCACCCGATGCCACCAGCGAAGCGGCAAGCGGCAAGGCGGCGCGCACGCCGCCGGCGCTCCAGCCGATTACCGCGGTCATGCCGGCCTTGACCGCGGTATTGGCCAGGATCGGGGCGGAAAGGACAAGACCGGCGGTGCGTCCGTCCAGCGCGTCGGCGGGAAGGTTGGCGAGCGTCAGTACGGCCGCGTCCACGTCGGACACGCCGATCAGTCCCAGCACCACCGCGATGCCGCTGCTGCCGAAGCGGGACAGCGCCCAGCGCGCCGCCAGCGACAGCACGGCGACCAGCCCCGCCAGCAGCAGGGCGGGGGTAAAGCTGAGCGGATTGCCCAGCGCCACTTCCCCGGTGCGCGTTTCCTGCCCGCGCCAGGCGATCAGCGCCAGCAGCCCGGCAACGAGCGTGGCAGGCGCCATGGCTACCGCAAGCGAGGGCAGGGCACGCGGCACGAGTGCCAGCACCAGCAGTTGCACGCGCACGAACATGACGATGGAAGCCAGCGCGATCCCGGCGGTCAGCGCCCCGCGCGCTTCGGGTTCGGAACGCAAACGGCGCGCATATTCCGCCGTCACCGCCGTCGACGAGACGATGGCCCCGGTCAGCGCGACGAACAGGATGCCGCGATTGGTCCCGTAGCGCCGCGTCACCACATAACCCGCGAACGACAGGCCGGTCACGAAGACCACGACCAGCCAGATACGGCGCGGGTTCCACGCCTCGTAGGGGCCATAGGCGGCATCCGGAAGCAAGGGCAGCACGACCAGTGCGATCAGCACGAAGCGGGCGGCCGCCTCCACCTCCTCGGCGTTCAGGCCCCTGAGCAGCGCATGCATCGATTGCCGCCCGCTGAGGATCGCGAACATCGCCGCCGCCGCGCCGAGCGCCACGGTCGGCGAAATACGCACCGCGACCAGCCCGACGCCGAACGTCAGCATCGCCGCGATCGTCGTCGTGGCGGACAGCCGGTTTTCGCGCACGGTGCGGACATAGCCGACGACGAGGATCGTCAGCGTGCCGAGGCCGATGACCGCAGCCACGCCATCGCCCAGCAATCCCGCGATGCCGCCCAGCAGACCGATAAGCCCGAACGTGCGGAACCCCGCGACCCGGGTGCCTTCGCCTTCTCCGCGCTGGCTGAAGCCGCGTTCGACCCCCACCAGCAGCCCGGCGGCAACCGCGGCAAGCAGGCCGATGAGGGAAGACGGCGCCGCCATCAACGGGTCAGACGCTCGCGCCCACCAGTCGGCCGATCCCGGCGGTAATGGCCATGGCCAGCGCCCCCCAGAACACCACGCGCAATACCGGCCGCGCCGGGCTGGCCCCGCCCGCCCGCGCACCGATCCAGCCGAGCAGGGCGAGGAACAGGATCGACCCCACCGCTTCACCCGCCACGGTCACGCCTGTGGGCAGAACGGCGGCAAGGACAACCGGCAGCAGCGCTCCGGCGGTGAAGGTCGCCGCAGAGGTGAAGGCGGCCGTGACCGGGCGCGCGGTCGTCAGTTCGGTGATGTGCAGTTCGTCGCGGGCATGGGCGCCCAGGGCATCGCGCGCCATCATCTGCGTGGCGACGCTGCGCGCCAGATCGGGTTCCACCCCGCGTTCGACATAGAAGCCGGCCAGCTCATCGAGTTCGGCTTCGGGCTGGGTCGCCAGTTCCTGCCGTTCGCGATCCAGGTCGGCGCGTTCGGTGTCGGACTGGGAGCTGACAGAGACATATTCGCCAGCGGCCATCGACATCGCCCCGGCGACCAGCCCGGCGATTCCCGAGACCAGCAGCGAGGAGCGTGAGGCGCCGGATGCCGCCACGCCGATGATCAGGCTGGCGGTGGAGACGATGCCGTCGTTGGCGCCCAGCACGGCCGCGCGCAGCCAGCCGATCCGGGCGACGAGATGGCTTTCGCGATGATGTGGCATCAGGGGACGGCGCAAGGCGGTTCCTTTCCTTCGGTTTCGACGGTCTTACACCGCCATGGAAGGGCGTGCCACGCTGCATATGTCTTATAACCCCAGGTTATAGAGGGCGTCCCTCTTTGGGCTTGGCGATAGCGCCACAACCGGCGAAACCGATCGCGAACCGAACGAGGAAACAGCATGATTCCCGGTCCCTATCTGGTCTATCTTGGCGCGGTTACCGATCCGCTGGCCGCCAAGACGGCGCGTGGCATCGCGTTCTGGCGTCCGGGCCTGGCGATTGCCGAAGTGGCCGAGCCGGGGTGTCCGGTCACGGTCGGGTTGCCCCGGATGAGCCTTGCCGAAGCCGTGGCAGCCGGCGCGCGGACGTCGGTGCTGGGTTATGCCAATGCGGGCGGGGTGATGGACGCGGGAACGGTGGCCTTCTGCCTGGAAGCCCTGCGCGCCGGGCTGCATGTCGCCTCGGGCCTGCACGCCCGGCTTGCCGGCAATCCCGCGATACGGGCCGCGGCCGAAACCGCCGGGCTTTCGCTGTTTGATGTGCGCGAACCGCCCGCTTCGCTCCCGCTCGGCACCGGGCGCAGGCGCGCGGGGAACCGCTTGTTGACGGTGGGCACGGATTGCGCAGTCGGCAAGATGTATTCCACGCTGGCGATCGAGCGCGAACTGCGCCGCCGGGGCGTTGCGGCCGATTTCCGCGCCACGGGGCAGACCGGCATCCTGATCGCCGGCTCGGGCGTGCCGATCGATGCGGTGATCGCCGATTTCATTGCCGGGGCCGCCGAATGGCTTTCGCCCGAACGCCACGATGGCGGCTGGGACCTGATCGAGGGGCAAGGGTCGCTGTTCCACCCCTCCTATGCCGGCGTTTCGTTGGGCCTGCTGCACGGCGCGCAGGCGAGGGCGCTGGTGCTGTGCCACGAGGCGGGGCGCGAGACGATCCGCCACGCCGGGGACTATCCGGTGCCGGCGCTGGCCGAATGCCTGGCGCG
This sequence comes from Novosphingobium sp. SCN 66-18, assembly GCA_001725355.1. GTDB lineage: Bacteria > Pseudomonadota > Alphaproteobacteria > Sphingomonadales > Sphingomonadaceae > Novosphingobium. The sequence continues at coordinate 42,974 of MEGD01000003.1, read as the reverse complement.
CAATCTGGAAGCCGCGCGGCTGACCAGCCCTGACGTGATCGCGGTGGGCGTTGCGGTCAACACGTCGGCGCTGCCAGCGCAGGAGGCGCAGGCATACTGCCGGCGCGTGGAGGACGAACTGGGCCTTCCCTGCCAGGACCCGGTGGCAATGGGTGTGGATCGGATCGTGGATCGGCTGCTGGCATGTTGCGCAGCGTAGATATTCGCGTCGAATGCTGGCCCTTGCGCGCACCGTTCCGGATCGCCCGGGGCACGCGCACGGACATCGCGGTGGTGGTCGTTACGATCGGCGAAGGGGGCGTGGCCGGGCGGGGCGAGGGCACGCCGTCCGCCCGTTATGGCGAGACGCCGGAATCCGTGCGTATGCAGATCGAAGCCGCGATACCGGCGCTGCAGGCCGGTTGCGACCGCGCGGCGCTGCGCACGCTGATGCCGCCCGGCAGCGCGCGCAATGCGATCGATGCCGCGTTGTGGGATCTGGAGGCACGCCATGCCGCATGCATCGCGCCCGTGCTTCCACCTCTGGTCAGCGCGCAGACCGTGTCGATCAATCGGCCCGCTGCAATGGCGCAAGCCGCGCGCAAGCTGGCGCGGGCGCGGCTGGTCAAGGTCAAGGTCGATGCCGCCGATCCGGAAACCTGCCTGCGCGCGGTGCGGTGCAGCCTGCCGGACACGACGCTGATCGTCGATGCCAACGAAGCCTGGACGATGCCGCTGCTGGTGGCGATGCAGCCGGTGCTGGCGGAACTGGGCATCGCGTTGCTGGAACAGCCGTTGCCGGCCGGGCAGGATGGCGCGTTGGCCGGCTTCACGGCGCAGGTGCCGATCTGCGCCGACGAATCCTGCCATGTCGCGTCCGACATCGCGCGGTTGCGCGGGCTTTACCAGTTCGTGAACATCAAGCTCGACAAGACCGGCGGACTGACCGAGGCGCTGGCGCTGTATGACGCGGCGCGGGCCGCAGGCTTGGGCGTGATGGTCGGCTGCATGTTGGCGACGTCGCTTGGCATCGCGCCGGCGCTGCGGATCGCCGCACGCGCCGATTTCGTCGATGTCGATGGCCCGTGGTGGCTGCTCGAGGACCGGTCGGGTGGATTGCGCGTGCTGGACGATGGCGTTGTCGCACCGCCGCAGCCGGGCTTCTGGGGCGGTATTGCCTGAGGATCTGGATTTGACGATCCGGCTTGCCACGCGCGGACGTGCCCATAAGGTCGCCGCATGATCAGCCTGCGCCATATCGAGGTGTTCCACGCCGTCTATCAGACCGGGTCGCTCAGCGGCGCGGCGCGATTGCTGGGCGTGTCGCAGCCATCGGTGGGCAAGGTCCTGCGCCACGCCGAAACGCGGCTGGGCTTCGCGCTGTTCCGCGTGGTCAAGGGGCGGCTGGTGCCGACCGACGAGGCGCACGAACTGTTCGCGGATGCCAGCGCGGTGCGGCACAGCGTGGACATGCTGCGCGAATCCGCGCGTAACCTGCGCCGGATCGAGCAAGGCCGCCTGCGCGTGGCGATGATCCATTCGCTGGGGCTGGAGGTCGTTCCCGATGCCGTGGCCGCGTTCGTGGCGCGGCATCCCGGCGTGTCGATCGATCTGCGGACGCTGCACAGCGAGGAGCTGGTCGAGGCGTTGCAGGCGCGTACCAGCGATATCGTGATCGGCTACGACGCACCGCGCCACCCCCGGCTGGCGCCAGTCATGCTCGGGACCGGCCAGATCGTGCTGCTGTTCCGCCGGCAGGATATTCCCGATCCGCCGGAACGGATCGCGCTGGACCAGGTGCGCGACCTGCGCGTGATCGAGCTGCTCAACGACGGCACGATCGGCACGCTGCTCGGCCGCCGGCAGCCCGCCGTCGACGATGGCGCCCCGGTTATCCAGACCAAGACCTATTTCGTGGCGGCGGCGCTGGTCGAACGCGGGCTGGGCGTGGCGATCATGGACGAATTTACCGCCCGGGCCTGTGCCAGCGAAGCAATGGACTACCGCCCGCTCAACGAAACGATGCGCTTCGATGTGATTGCCGCGCATCTGGAAGATCGCCCGCTTTCGACCGTTTCGCACCATTTCCTCGAATGCGTCCGGAGCGTGCTGGCCACGCGGTGAGGTTACCTTTGCCCTTGCCTGATGCCCGTTCCTGTGTAGTTTAACTGATCGATTAAAAGAGGGTGGCGTCGCGCGCTGGATATTGGCCGAATGCTGCGGGGAAAGGGGTGCGTGAAATGTCGATCCTTCTTGACGAGGGACAGCAGGCGATTGCGACGGAGTGCCGGCGGGTGCTGGAGGCGCGGTCGGACAAGGGGCGGTTGCTGGGCCTGCTGGAGCAGGTGGGCGCTTGCGACGCGGTGTTCCGGGATACGGCGGTGGAGCAGGGTTGGACGGCGCTGGCGATCGCGGAGGAGCATGGCGGGCTTGGTCTGGGCCTGATCGAGCTGGGGCTGGTGGCGCAGGCGGCAGGCGGGGTAATCGCCGGCGCGCCGTTCCTTACGGTGGGCTATGGCGCGGCGCGGGCGCTGGCCGAGGCTGGAGCGGCCGAGGTGCAGGCGGCATGGCTTCCCCGGCTGGCGAGCGGCGCGGCGACGGCGACCGTGGCCTTCGCGGAGGGCAATGCGCCGCTGCCGCCGCGGCCGACCACGACCTTCGCGGGCGGCCGGCTGACCGGCGTCAAGGAAGGCGTGGTGGCCGGGCTTGCCGCGGACATCGCGGTGGTCTGGGCGATGAACGAGGGTGAGCCGGCGCTGGTACTCGTCGAACTTTCAGCGGCGATGCGCAACCCGGTGGACGGCTTCGACAACAGCCGCCTCTATGCCGACCTGGCCTTCGCCGACGTGCCGGCCATGCTGCTGGCGCAGGGCGATGCGGCGCGCGCGCTGGCGCTGGACGTGCTGGCCCGGATGGCGGTGGTGACGGCGCACGAGCAGACCGGCGGGGCCGAGGCGCTGCTGACGATCGCGCGCGACTATGCCGTGACGCGCAAGGCCTTCGGCCAGCCGATCGGTGCATTCCAGTCGGTCAAGCACCGCATCGCCGAACTGTACGGGCTGGTCGAGATTGCGCGGGCCAACTGCATCCACGCGGCGGCGCTGGCCGACGCTTCGCAGGGGGCGGCCGACTTCCTCATCGCGGCGGCCGATGCGCGGATTTCCGCGACCGAGGCCTACGACGCCGCCGCGCGCGATTGCGTGCAGATCCATGGCGGGATCGGCGTGACGTGGGAACAGGGGCTGCATCTGCACATGCGCCGCGCGCGCAGCCTGGCGATCGAGCAGGGCAACCTGCTGTTCTGGGAAGACCTGCTGGTCGATCAACTGACGGGAGAGGCTGCATGAGCGATTACGAGGCTTTCCGCGCCCGTGCCCGCGCGTGGCTGCAATCGGTGGCGGGCGAGTTCGGGCGCGAAGCCCGGCGCGGGCTGGGCGTGGAGCAGGATCTGGCGCTGGGCCGGCGCTATCTGGCCGCGCGGTTCGATGCGGGTTTTGCCGGGATCAACTGGCCCACGGAGATGGGCGGGCAGGGCCTGACCCACATCGAGAAGGTGATCTTCGATACCGAGGAGATGGGCTTCGGTATGCCCACGGCCTATTTCGGCATCTCGCTGGGGATGCCGGTGCCGATCCTGATGCGCTTCTGCGAGGACAAGGCCTTCGTCAGGGAACGGGTGCTCAAGGCGCTGCGCGGCGAGGAAATCTGGTGCCAGCTGTTCTCCGAGCCGGCGGGCGGATCGGACCTCGCTGGCCTGCGCACCCGTGCCGAAGTGGACGGCAACGGCTGGAAGCTCAACGGGCAGAAGGTGTGGACGAGCTGGGCGCAGTATTGCGACTATGGCGTGATCGTGGCGCGGACCGATCCCACGGTGCCCAAGCACAAGGGGCTGACCTACTACTGGGTGGACATGAAGGCGCCCGGCGTCGAGGTCCGTCCGATCAAGCTCGCGGGCGGGGACAGCCACGTCAACGAGGTGTTCTTCGACGACGTGCGGCTGGAGGACAGCCAGCGGATGAGCCCGGTGGGCGGCGGCTTCGCGGTGGCGATGGCGACGCTGATGATCGAGCGCTACGTGGCGACCGACAGCGGCGGCTTCGGCCCGCATCTCGACCTGTTCGTGGACCTGGCGCGCGATGTGGAAGTCAACGGCCGCCCGGCGATCGAGGACGGCCGCATCCGTTCGCAGATCGCGCGCAACCACGCGATGCGCGCGGGGCTGGAATCGATCACCACCCGCGCGATGCTGATGATGCAGGCGGGGATGGAGCCGGGGCCGGAAGGCTCGCTGAACAAGCTGGTGGCGGTGCGCAGCCGGCAGAAGCTGTCGGAACTGGCGATCGACCTGCAGGGCAATGCCGGCCTCGCGTTCGACCCGCATGCCTCGCAGAAGGAGAACTGGACCGCGAGCTGGCTCAACGCCCCCACCGGGCGGATCGCCGGCGGCGCGGACGAAATGCTGCTCAACACCATCGCCGAACGCATCTTGGGCCTGCCGCAGGACCACCGCCCGGACAAGGGCGTGCCGTTCAACCAGATACCCGCATAAGGACGATACCGCAGGCATGACCGAGAGCGAGGACATGGCGGAAATCCGCCGCGCGGTGCAGGCATTGTGCGCGGATTTTCCGGGGGAATACTGGCGGGACAAGGACCGCGACCGGGCCTATCCGGCGGAGTTCGTGGACGCGCTGACGCGGTCGGGGTTCCTGGCCGCGCTTATCCCGCCGGAATACGGCGGCTCGGGCCTGAAGCTCGATGCGGCGGCGGTGATCATGGAGGAAATCCAGGCATCGGGCTGCAACGGGGCTTCGGCGCACGCGCAGATGTACATCATGAACACGCTGCTGCGCTATGGCAGCGCGGAGCAGAAGCAGCGTTACCTGCCCGGCATCGCCAGCGGGGAACTGCGGCTGCAGGCGTTCGGCGTCTCGGAACCGACCAGCGGCACGGACACGCTTTCGCTGCGCACGGTGGCGGTGCGGGACGGCGATCACTATGTGGTCAACGGCCAGAAGATCTGGACCAGCCGCGCCGAATATTCCGATCTCATGCTGCTGCTGGCGCGGACCACGCCGCGCGATGCGGTGGCCAAGCGGACCGAAGGGCTTTCGATCTTCCTTGTCGACATGCGCGAGGCGGTCGGCAAGGGCATGACGATCAAGCCGATCCGCACGATGATGAACCATTCGACGACCGAGGTGTTCTTCGACGACATGCGCGTCCCGGCCTCGGCGCTGATCGGCGAGGAGGGGCAGGGCTTCCGCTACATCCTTTCGGGGATGAACGCCGAACGCATTCTCATCGCCTCGGAATGCGTGGGCGATGCCAAGTGGTTCATCGCGCGGGCAAGCGACTACGCCCGGGAGCGCAAGGTTTTCGGCCGGGCGATCGGGCAGAACCAGGGCATCCAGTTCCCGATCGCGCGGGCCTATGCGCAGATGCGGGCGGCCGAACTGATGGTCCACCATGCGGCGCAGGTCTATGACAGCGGCGGCAATCCGGGCGCGGAGGCGAACATGGCCAAGCTGCTGGCGAGCGAGGCCAGCTGGGCGGCGGCGGACATGTGCGTGCAGACCTTCGGCGGCTTCGGTTTTGCCGAGGAATACGATGTGGAGCGCAAGTTCCGCGAGGCGCGGCTTTATACCGTCGCGCCGATCAGCACCAACCTGATCCTCAGCTACCTTGCCGAGCATGTGCTGGGGCTGCCGCGCAGCTACTGACGAACACCGAAAGAGGAACGACCATGGCTTTCAAGACGCGCATTACCGAGATGCTGGGGATCGAGCATCCGATCGTGCAGGGCGGGATGATGAACGTGGGCTATGCCGAACTGGCGAGCGCGGTCTCGAACGCGGGCGGGCTTGGCATCATCACCGCGCTGACCCAGCCGACGCCGGACAAGCTGCGCGAGGAGATCGAGCGGACCCGGGCGATGACCGACAAGCCGTTCGGCGTGAACATGACGATCTTCCCGACGGTCAATTCGCCCGATTACAAGGCTTATGCGCAGGCGATCATCGATGGCGGCGTCAAGATCGTGGAAACCGCGGGCACGCAGGCGGTGCGCGAGATCTGGGAGATGCTCAAGCCGCATGGCGTGACCATCCTGCACAAGTGCACGGCGGTGCGCCACGCGCTTTCAGCGGAGAAGGCGGGGTGCGACATCATCTCGATCGACGGCTTCGAGTGCGCGGGGCACCCCGGCGAGGACGACATTCCCGGCCTGATCTTGATCCCGGCTGCGGCGGACAAGGTGAAGATCCCGCTGCTGGCCTCTGGCGGGTTCGGTGACGGGCGCGGGCTGGTCGCGGCGCTGAGCCTGGGTGCGGAAGGGATCAACATGGGCACGCGGTTCTGCGCGACGAAGGAAGCGCCCATCCACGACAACGTGAAGCAGGCCTACGTCGACAACGACGAGCGCGGCAGCTTCCTGATCTTCCGCAACTTCAAGAACACTGCGCGCGTGGGGCGCAGTGCCGTATCGGAAGAGGTAGTGCGGCGCCTGTCGCAGCCCGATGCGGTGTTCGAGGACGTGCGCGAACTGGTTTCGGGCGTGGCGGGCAAGGAACTGCTTCAGACCGGAGACCTGACCAAGGGCGTGTTCTGGGCCGGCATGGTCCAGGGCCTGATCCACGATGTGCCGACCTGCCAGGAACTGATCGCGCGCATCATCGACGATGCCGAAGACATCGTCCGCAAAAGGCTCGATCGCTTTCTCGTCTGAAGCGCGGCGCTTGCGGCACTGACGCGCGGCTTGTTGCCCGCTATACCCGGCCGTGATGCCGCACCGCAACCACGGGGCGGCCACGGGGGAGTGGGCCTTTGTCGGAAATGCCGGTGCCGAAGATGAAGATCCTCTGGGCCAGCGTGTTCAGCCTGCTCGATACGTCGAGTGGTGCCTCGATCGCGGTCCGCGAAATGCTGATGCAGCTCGCCCGCCGGGGGCATGACATCGATATTCTCGGGGCGACGATCTTCGATCATCCGGCGGGCGTCTCGCGCATCGCCGATTCCTGGGACGAGGTGCGCGCACGGGCGGGCCAGTGGGTGAACGTGGACGATGGCCCGCTCCGGCATCGGCTCTACGTGACCCGAGAGACCGCGCGCCCCCTGATGACATCGCGCGAGGAAGGAGACTGGCACGAGGCGCTGCTGGGCAGGCTGGAAGCGTTCGGGCCGGATATCGTGTTCTTCTATGGCGGCCAGACGCTGGAAATGCTGACCGCGATCGACGCGCAACGTGCCGGCGCGGGCGTGGTCGCCTATCTCGGCAATGCGCAGTACCATGGTGCGCGCTGGTGCCGGGATGTCGACCTGCTGCTGACCGTCAGCGAGGCAAACGCCGCGCTCTACCGCGAGCGCGAAGGCTATGAGGCGCGCTCCGTGGGCGTGTTCATCGATCCGGCCGCCGTCGTCGCGCTGGCGACCCGGCCGGATCGGGTTCTGTTCGTCAATCCCACCCTGGAGAAAGGGGCCGCGGTTGTCTGCCGCATGGCCATGCTGCTGGAACGCCGCCGACCGGACATCGTCTTCGAGGTGGTTGAGGCGCGCGGCAAATGGGTCGATATCGTCCAGATGGTGACAACCGCGTTCGGCGAGCCGCGCGACAGCCTGTCGAACGTGGTGGTCACCCCGAACACGGCGGACATGCGGCCCGTCTATGGCCGCGCGCGCTGCCTGCTGATGCCGACGCTGTGGTGGGAAAGCGCGGGCCGGGTGATCGTGGAGGCCATGCTCAACGGCATTCCGGCGATCGTCAGCAACCGGGGCGGGCCGCCGGAAATGCTGGGCGAGGGCGGCTTGCGCATCGAGTTCCCGCAGGCCTGTTACCAGCCGCCTTTCACGGAGCTTCCCAGCGACAGGTTTCTGGAACAGATCATCGAGAAGATCGTCGCGTTTTTCGACGATCCCGGCTTCTACGGCCATTTTTCAAGCCGTGTGCGCCGGCTGGCCGCGGCGAAACACGATCTTCACCGCAGCACGGATGCCCTGGAGCGGGAGTTTGCGGCGCTGGTGGCCCGGCGCAAGGGCGAGAACAAGGACGGGCGCGCGTAAATCCCTGGACAGAAATTACACATATGTGTAATTCGGTCGACTAACAATATTGGGGAAAGGAAAGGCCCGACGATGGGTGGCGTGGTGGAGCCGATCGAAGGCGATGCGATCGAGGACAGCGTGCGCGCGGCGCCGGCGCTGATCCGCTATCTGGCCGAGGGCGACTATGTAACGCGCCGCTACGTGAGCCGGGGCGCGGAGATCAATACCGGCGATTATGTGGATCACGCGACGGTGGTGCGTGACGGGATGCCGATCCGCGATCACTTCACGCTGGACCGTCACGGCTTCATGATCGGCCGGCATCGCTCCGCCATTGCCGATTTCCACGACAGGGAGGCGGTGGACGCGGGCTATCTGCGCGAAGTGGAACAACTGGTCGCGCGAATGTGCGGGGCGGATCGCGTGGCGGCGCAAGGATGGATGATCCGCACCTCGGCCGATCTCAGCGCGCGGGCGAAAGAGAAGGTGGAGAACTACCGGCACGCCGGCGGCATCCAGCCCCCGGCGGGTGAGGCGCACGTCGATTACAACGAGATCACCGGTCGCCGCGCGGCGGCGCGGATTCATGCGCAGGCCTTTCCCGATGCGCCGCCTTATGCCCGCTACATCTGCTTCTCGCTGTGGCGCACGTTTTCGCCGGGGCCGCAGGACTGGCCGCTGGCGGTATGCGACGGGCGCACGGTGCGCGACGAGGAAACCGCCTCCAACACGCTGTTCGTGGTGGATGAATTCCCGATCGGCGATGCGCTGACCGCGCCGGTGGAGGGCGAGGAAGACATGATCGCCGCCACGATCTTCCGCTACCGGCCGCGCCATCGCTGGTGGTATTTCTCCAACATGGCGGCTGATGACGTGCTGCTGTTCAAGTTCCAGGACAGCGACCATTCCGTGACCTGGCGCTGCCCGCACACCGCCTTCCACGATACCAGCCTGCCCGATGCGAAGACCCGCTCCAGCATCGAAGTGCGCTGCGTGGCCTATTTTGACCCGACCTAGGCGGCGTGGTTAAATTCAGGAGCAATTGGAGCGACCGAGAAGGGTTGGTTAGCTGCGGTTCGTCAGTTGGCAGACCGCGATCAAGGGCTAGGACTTACGCCAGCACGCCCGAGTAATAGAGCGTCATGCCAACAGCGATGCTTCCGATCATCGCCAGCCCGAACACGAGAAGTACCATCTCTATCCAATACATGATCGGAGTCTCGGCCTTTGAGTAGGTAATCCCTTTGATATTTATCGCTCGGTATCTAACGATGACGTAAAGCCTGTTCGCGAGGAAGGCTGAAACAGCCCACATCACCAGCAGAGACAGCACGTTGCCGATCATACACTTCCTGCGCCCAAGCGCTCGACACGGAGCAGCCGGCTCGTAGCGTGTAAAGTCGAGTATCTGCAAGTGGGCGAGACCCTTCAAGCCTCTCCCTCCTCCCTCGTCATGCCAGCGTAGGCTGGCATCTCTGGCCTCCGGCAATCCGGCATGAGATCCCGGCCTTCGCCGGGATGACGGGATTTCGGGCGACGGGTTCTGGGCGCAATCTGTCATTCGATTTGTCCACGCGCCCTAGGATTCTCACCTTAGGGCCAGAGACCCTAAAGCCCGGCTATCCCGTAGCGAACGATTTCGCGCTATCACCCGGGCGGCGGCGCGGCTAGGGGCCGGTGTCGCACACACCCGCCACCCGGGAGATGGCATGATACTGTTCAGGGGCCACGAGACACACTCGCGCTCACTCATCAAGGGCATCAGCTGGCGCGCGCTCGGCAGCATCGATACCTTCCTGCTGAGCTGGTTCTTCACCAGCAACGCCAAGGCCGCTGGCGCCATCGCCAGCACCGAGATCATCACCAAGATCCTCCTCTACTATTTCCACGAACGCGCGTGGGCTTCGGTCAACTGGGGTGCCAAGCGCGAACCGGAGACGGAGGAAGGCGATGTTCTGGCCGGTATTGTCAGCGGTGCCGACGCGACCTGACTTGACCTTGCGCGCCATTGCGGACAACGAGGGCCAATGATCGATCCCCGCCATTTTCGCGACGTTCTGGGCACCTATCCTACCGGTGTCTGCGTGATTACCGCCGTTGACGCGGACGGTCATCGCAGCGGGCTGGTGGTCGGCTCGTTCACGTCGATCTCGCTCGATCCGCCACTGGTGGGTTTCTTCCCCGACAAGCGATCGGGAACCTGGCCGAAGATTGCGGCTATCGGTCGCTTTTGCGTGAACGTGCTGGGCGCCGACCAACTCGACCTCTGTCGCCGCTTCGCTTCAAAGGCGGACGACAAGTTCGCCGAACTCGCGCACGGCCACACGCCGTCGGGCCAGCCGCTGCTGGACGATGCGATCGCGTGGATCGACTGTGCGGTGGAGCGAGTCGAGGATATCGGCGATCACTGGCTGGTGGTTGGCGCGGTGGAGGCGATGGAGCGCCGCGAACAGGGCACGCCGCTGCTGTTCTTCCGTGGCCAGTACCACGACCTCGTCTGCCTTCAGGACAGCTGATCGGCGCGCGAAGGGAGCGGGCCGGCCGGAAAACTCCCTGCGCCGGATATTTTTTGCAGATGCGCGCCCGTTTTTGACTTGCGTCAAGGTGGGGAGGACCGACCCGGGGCATTCCTTGGGCGTCGAAAGGAAACGTCAACGCCACCCGTTGGGGTTTCCTTCCGTGATTTCTCCCCAACTCGGGCGGTCGTGAGGCCGCCCTTCTTTTTTGTGGTCCGGCACTAACCCGTTTCGCATATCCGAAAACAGAACGACGGGTATTCGCCCAGGCGCGGTCTCCCTTAGCAATCAGGGGGTTGCGCGATCGTCAAATACGACGCAAGTGTGATTGTCGTGGTTGGGGGAAGATGATAGGCGAACCGTCATGTCTTCGTGTGAAACCTGCGTCGTCCGCAACCGGGCCATCTGCTCGGGGCTGGACAATAAGGAAATCACCGCTCTTAATTCGATGGGGCGGCGGCGTTCCGTGTCGGCGGGGGAACCGCTGATCTGGGAAGATGACGATTCCCTTCTTGTCGCCAACGTCATCGATGGCGTCCTCAAGCTCGTCACCAGTACAGAGGACGGGCGTGAGCAGATCGTGGGCGTGGCCTATCCGTCCGATTTCATCGGCCGCCCGTTCGGCCAGACCAGCCGGGCCAGCGTCGTCGCGCTGACGGACGCGCGCGTCTGCGTGTTCGCACGCAACGATTTCGACCGTTTCGCGCGCGAGCATCCCGAACTGGAGCACAAGCTGCTGGAGCGCACGCTGTCCGAACTGGACCGCACGCGGTCCTGGATGATGCTCCTGGGGCGCAAGACCGCACCCGAAAAGATCGCGACGTTCCTGCTGGAAATGTCGGAGCGGCTCGCCGAAACGGGCTGCCAGCCGAGCTTCGGCCCGGCCAGGCGTTTCAGCCTGCCGTTTTCGCGCCAGCAGGTGGCCGATGTGCTGGGGCTGACGATCGAGACGGTGAGCCGTCAGTTCACCAAGCTCAAGAACGATGGCGTGATCGAACTGCCATCGCGGCGCGAAGTGGAGATCGTCAATCGCGGAGCATTGCTCGCGCTCGCGGGATAATCGGTTCGCCGCACGGCTCGCGCTGCCCAGCGGCGTATTTCGGAAGTGACGAGCGGGCCGAACCGAGGCGATCCCAGAACCCCTATTCGACCCGCCCGCCGCCCTTCCGGTCTGCCCCGCGCGTGGGTTGCGGGGCAGCGGCCGGACGGGAAGTCCTTGGTCAGAAGCGGTAGCTCAGCCCCGCGCTGATCACCCACGGATCAAGCGAGTGCTTGGTCCGCAACACTTCGGTGGACCCGGCATAGAAATGCGCGGTGGTGTCCATGAAGTACTTCTTGGCATCGAGGCTGACGCCGAGCCCGTTCTTGTTGACCGGGATGTCCACGCCGGCCTGGAGCGCGACGCCCAGCTTGTTCGACATGTTCACCTTGGTAACGCCCAGGGGCACGATGCTCGCGCCCGGCTTTTCGTCGATGTAGAAGAACACCGACGGGCCGACGCCGACATAGGGCTTGATGCCGCCGGGCAGCGGCAGGTGATACTTCGCCGTGAGCGTGGCCGGCAGGATCAGCACATGGCCGACGATATCGGTCGCGGCGGCAAGCGTGCCGGTGCCGCTGACGTGGTGCTGGGTGAAGCAGCAGATCGTTTCGACCGAGACGTTGGGCGAGAAGAAATACTCGACCGCGAGCGTCGGCACGACGTTGTCGTTGGCCTTGGTGTTGGCGCCGTTGGTAAGACCGAGCGGGTCCAGCTCGACCTTGGTGATCTTGCCGTCGGGCAGCACGCCCGTGCCAAGCAGCTTGACCTGAAGCTTGCCGTCCGGCGAGCCGGCCATGGCGGGGGTGGCGGCCAGCGGGGTGAGCATGGCGGCGCACAGCGCGGCCGCGAGTACCTTCTTCATACCTTGCAGTCCTGTGCCGCGGTTGCCTGCCCCTCGCAGGCCGAAATCCGAACCGTGGCGTGGGAGCCTGATGCACCGGTTGCGAATCAGCGACATTGACGGAGCGCAAAAATCGGCAGGAACCGCGCAAGACCAAGGTATGATGCTCAAATCCGGGCAATTTGTCCTGCATCAATGTTGTAGCGCGCCATACGTTGCACGCGCCTTCTCACATCTTGCATGGAAGGGAAGGCTCCATGGTTTCGCTAGTAACGCGCAGCGGCATATGGTTCGCTGTGCTTCTCCTTGCTGTCGTGGCGAGCGCGCTCGCCAAGGACGGCGGCTTCGCCATTCACATGGCAATCTGTGCGCTTGCCGCGCTGATCGGCATGATCGTCACGCTGCGTCAGGCCGACGTGGATTCGATCGCGCGCGGCATCCTCAAGATGCCCGATCAGGGCCGGTACGATGACGACCCCATCCGCTGGGGCGTGATCGCGACGGTGTTCTGGGGCATGGCGGGGTTCCTCGCCGGGCTTTACATCGCGCTCGAACTGACCTGGCCGCAGCTCAACCTCGGCCTGGAATGGATCAACTTCGGTCGCCTGCGCCCGCTGCACACTTCCGCGGTCATCTTCGCTTTCGGAGGCAATGCGCTGATCGCCACGTCATACTACGTGGTCCAGCGCACTTGCCGGGCGAGGCTGGCCTTCCCCGGCCTCGCCCGTTTCGTCTTCTGGGGCTACCAGCTGTTCATCGTGCTGGCCGCCACCGGCTATCTGCTTGGCATCACCCAGGGGAAGGAATACGCCGAGCCGGAATGGTACGTCGATCTGTGGCTGACGATCGTGTGGGTGGCTTACCTCGCGGTCTTCGTCGGCACGATCGTCAAGCGGACCGAGCCGCACATCTACGTGGCCAACTGGTTCTACCTCTCGTTCATCCTGACCGTGGCGATGCTGCACATCGTCAACAACCTGAACCTGCCGGTCTCGATCTTCGGGTCGAAGAGCTATCCGGTGTTCGCGGGCGTGCAGGGCGCGCTGGTGCAGTGGTGGTACGGCCATAACGCGGTGGGCTTCTTCCTGACCGCCGGCTTCCTGGCGATGATGTACTACTTCGTGCCCAAGCAGGCCGAACGCCCGATCTACAGCTATCGCCTGTCGATCATCCACTTCTGGGCGCTGATCTTCCTCTATATCTGGGCGGGTCCGCACCATCTGCACTACACCGCGCTGCCCGATTGGGCGCAGACGCTGGGCATGGTCTTCTCGGTCATGCTGTGGATGCCGAGCTGGGGCGGCATGATCAACGGCCTGATGACGCTGAACGGCGCCTGGGACAAGATCCGCACCGATCCGATCATCCGCATGTTCGTGATGAGCCTGGCCTTCTACGGCATGAGCACGTTCGAAGGCCCGATGATGAGCGTCAAGGCGGTCAACAGCCTGTCGCACTACACAGACTGGACCATCGGCCACGTCCACTCCGGCGCGCTGGGCTGGAACGGCATGGTCACTTTCGGCACGCTCTATTACCTCACGCCGCGCCTGTGGAACCGTGAGCGGCTCTACAGCCTGCGCATGGTCAACTGGCACTTCTGGCTCGCGACCACGGGTATCGTGTTCTACGCCGCCTCGATGTGGGTGGCCGGTATCACCCAGGGCCTGATGTGGCGCGAATACGGGCCGGACGGCTATCTGGTGAACTCCTTCGCCGAAACCGTTGCCGCGTTGCACCCGATGTACGCGCTGCGCGCCTTCGGTGGGCTGCTCTACCTCAGCGGCGCGACGATCATGGCGGTGAACATCACCCGCACGATCCTTGGCCACGCGCTGCGCGACGAGAAGCCGATGACCGAGACGCCCTACGACGCCGCCAGGGACGTGCCGCTCGCCGGCGCCCCGGCGCACGCCTGACACGCCCGGAGAAGGAGAAAAGACAATGGCACTCTCCATCATGGAGCGTCACAAGAAGCTGGAACGCAACATCACCCTGCTGGGCATCTGTGCCTTCGCGGCGGTGACGGTGGGCGGCATCGTGGAAATCGCGCCGCTGTTCTGGATCGACAACACGATCGAGAAGGTGGAGGGCATGCGGCCCTACACCCCGCTGGAACAGGCCGGGCGCGACATCTACGTCCGCGAAGGCTGCTACGTTTGCCACAGCCAGATGATCCGTCCGTTCCGCGACGAGGTCGAACGCTATGGCCACTACAGCCTGGCCGCGGAATCGATGTACGACCATCCGTTCCAGTGGGGCTCGAAGCGCACCGGACCGGACCTTGCCCGCGTGGGCGGCCGCTATTCCGACGAATGGCACGTCCAGCACCTGAAGGACCCGCGCGCGGTCGTGCCGGAATCGATCATGCCGACTTACGCGCACCTCGCCGAGCACGATCTCGACGCGGGCGACATGACGGCATCGCTGCAGACACTGTACCAGGTCGGCGTCCCCTACACCAAGGACGACATCGCCAAGGCCAACGACGACCTGAAAGCGCAGGCCGATCCGCAGGCCGACGTGGCCGACTTCAAGAAGCGTTACCCCAAGGCGCAAGTGCGTGACTTCGACGGCGATCCCAAGCGCCTGACCGAAATGGATGCGCTGGTCGCGTATCTCCAGGTTCTGGGCACGCTGGTCGATGTCAACGCCCCGGCGGCGCAGGAACAGCTCGCCAAGGAGAAGGGCCGATGAGCGCGCACTCCACCTACGACCTGCTTCGGCACCTGGCCGATAGCTGGGGGCTTCTGGTGATGACCTTCGTGTTCCTGGTGCTGTGTCTGTGGCCGTTCCTGCGGCCAGGCGCGCGCCAGCTCAGCGACGAAGCGGCCACCTCGATCTTCAAGGATGAAAACGATGGCCAATAAGCGCATCGACGACGCCACGGGCGTCGAAACCGTCGGCCACGAGTGGGACGGCATCGAGGAACTGAACAACCCGCTGCCGCGCTGGTGGCTGTGGACGTTCTACGCCTGCATCGTCTTCGCGATCGGTTATTGCGTGGTCTATCCCGCGATCCCGATGGTGAAGTCGGCCACGGCGGGGACCTTCGGCTGGACCAGCCGGGGCGCGCTGGCGACCGAGATGAAGGCCGCTGACGCCAGCCGGGCGGGTCTTCGGGCCGCGATCGCGGCAACGCCCGTGGAGCAGCTCGGGGCCGATCCCAAGTTGCTGCGCGCGGCGATTGAGGGCGGCCGCGCCGCGTTCAAGGTGAACTGCGTGCAGTGCCACGGCGCCGGCGCGGCGGGGGCCAAGGGCTACCCGAACCTCAACGACGACGACTGGCTGTGGGGCGGCGATATCGCCACCATCCACCAGACGCTGGAGCACGGCGTGCGCCAGCCCGGCGACGATGCCACCCGCATGAGCCAGATGCCGGCCTTCGGGCGCGACGGCATCCTGACGGCGGCGCAGGTGCAGGATGTGGTCAGCCATGTCCGCGTCATCAGCGGGCAGGAAAAGCCGAGCGCTTCGGCACAGCGCGGCGCGAAGATCTTCGCCGAGAACTGCGTGGTCTGCCACGGCGCGAATGGCGAGGGCAACCGCATGGTCGGCGCGCCGAAGCTGAGCGACGCGATCTGGCTCTATGGCGGCGATCGCGCCACGCTGACCGAGACCGTGACCAACGCCCGCTATGGCGTGATGCCCGCGTGGGGCGCGCGTCTGGACCCGGTCACCGTCAAGATGCTGGCGGCTTACGTCCACTCGCTGGGCGGCGGTGAAGCCGCGCCGGCACCGGCACCCCAAGCTGTCGCGGCACCTGCCGCCGCGACAGCTCCTCAAGCAAAGTAACGGCCATGAACGCGCAAGATCCCACCCTCGGCGCCGATCATTCCAACGACCTCGGTCTTTATGCCAAGCGCAAGTCGGTCTTCCCCAGGAAGACCGACGGACCGTTCCGCCGCTTCAAGTGGGCGGTGATGGCGTTCTGCCTCGCGGTGTACTGGGGCACGCCATGGATCCGCTGGAACCGTGGCCCCTACGCACCCGATCAGGCCGTGCTGGTGGATCTTGCGCACCGCCGTTTCTACATGTTCCAGATCGAAATCTGGCCCCACGAGTTCTACTTCGTCGCCGGATTGCTGATCATGGCGGGGATCGGCCTGTTCCTCGTCACCAGCGCGGTCGGCCGCGCGTGGTGCGGCTATGCCTGCCCGCAGACAGTGTGGACCGATCTGTTCCAGCATGTCGACCGCTTCATCGATGGCGACCGCAACGCGCAGATCCGTTTGCAGAACGCACCGTGGACCGCCTCCAAGATCGCCCGGCGGGTGTTCAAGTGGGGCGTCTATCTGACCATCGCGTTCCTGACCGGCGGCGCCTGGATCTTCTATTTCGCCGATGCGCCCACGCTGCAGCGCGAATTCTGGACCGGCACCGCCGCGCCGGTCGCCTATGCCACCACGGGCGTGCTGACGTTCACGACCTTCTGGCTGGGCGGCTTCATGCGCGAGCAGGTCTGCGTCTACATGTGCCCCTGGCCGCGCATCCAGACGGCGATGCTCGATGAAAAGTCGCTGACCGTCACCTACAAGCATTGGCGCGGCGAACCGCGCGGATCGGTCAAGGCGGCGGCGAAAAGCCCGGTGCCGCTGGGCGACTGCATCGATTGCCTGCAATGCGTGGCGGTGTGCCCCACGGGCATCGACATCCGCGAAGGGCCGCAGATCGGCTGCATCACCTGCGCGCTGTGCATCGATGCCTGCGATCAGGCGATGAGCAAGGTCGGCCGCCCGCGCGGGCTGATCGACTACTGCACGCTGGAAGACGCCGAGCATGAGGAGAAGGGTGAGAAGCCCACGCCGATCCTGAAGACGATCTTCCGTCCCCGCACGCTGGTCTATTTCGCGGTGTGGGCCGCGATCGGCGTGGCCATGCTGTTCATGCTGGGCCAGCGCAGCCGGCTCGACGTTTCGGTGGCGAAGGATCGCAATCCCGAATTCGTCATGCTGAGCGACGGTTCGGTGCGCAACGGCTTCACCGTCAAGCTGCGCAACATGGAAGACCGCCCGCGCAAGATGGTACTCGCGCTCGACGGCTTGCCGGGGGGGGCGATCTTCACGGACGAGATGGAAGCGGACGAGGCGAAGCGGTCGCTCGCGCTGGACGTGCCGGCGGACACGACGCGGCGCCTGCGCGTCTATGCCGTGCAGCCCCGCGCGGCGGCGAGGCCGGCGGACTTCGCCTTTACCGTGAAGGCAACCGATACCGAGGGCGGGCAGGACCGCGCCGCCACGACATTCACCACAGCGGAAGGAAACGGCCAGTGACCCAGCATAGCCGTAACAGCCAGCCTGCGCCGCGCCCGTTCACCGGGCGCCACATGGCGATGATCATGATCGCGTTCTTCGGCGTCGTGATCGCCGTCAACGTGTTGATGGCGCGTTTTGCGGTATCGACGTTCGGCGGCGTGGTCGTCGAAAACTCCTACGTGGCCAGCCAGCACTTCAACCGCTGGCTGGACGAAGCCCGCGTCGAAGGGGCGCTGGGCTGGAAGGCGGTGCTTTCGCGCACGGCGGACGGCCGCGTGGTCGCCGAACTGCGCGACAGCGCGGGCAAGCCGCTGGCGGGCGCGAAAGTGATGGCCACGGCGGAGCATCCGCTGGGCCGCCGCCCCGAAACCGAACTGGCTTTCCGTGAGAGCGCGCCTGGCACGTATGCCGCCGCGCTGGAACCGGGGCGCTGGCGGCTGCGGCTGGCGGTGACGGCGGAAGGCCACGAATGGCGCACGGTCGGGGAAGTCCAGTGAACGCCCCCGCGGGGCCGGCCGGAGCCGATCTGGCCCACCGCGATGCAACGGCGGACGATCTGCTGCACACCGTACTGTCCGTTCCGGGGATGCATTGCGCCGGCTGCATGGGCAAGGTCGAACGGGCCTTTGGTGCGGTGGATGGGGTCGTCGCGGCACGTGCCAACCTGACCGCGCGCAGCGTGGATGTGTCGCACCGCGTGGGCGTGGAAGCGCCGGATCTTGTCGCCGCGCTGGCCATGGCGGGTTTCGATGCGCAGCCGCGCGCGGCGGAGCGCGAGGCGCCCTCGGCGGTCAAGCCCCTGCTAGCGCCGCTGGCCGTAGCCGCCTTCGCCTGCATGAACGTGATGCTGCTGTCGGTCAGCGTCTGGTCGGGGGCCGACGGCACGACGCGGGACCTGTTCCACTGGCTTTCGGCGGCGATCGGCGTGCCCGCGATCGTCTTTGCCGGGCGGCCGTTCTTTTCCTCCGCCTTCGGCGCGCTGAAGCGCGGCCGGACCAACATGGACGTGCCGATCTCGATCGGCGTGACGCTGGCGACGGGGCTTTCGCTCTATGAGACCGTCACCCACGGGCAGGAAGCCTGGTTCGACGGCACGCTGATGCTGCTGTTGTTCCTGCTGGCGGGGCGTGTGCTGGACGCGATGATGCGCGATCGCGCGCGCGCCGGCGTCGATGCGCTGCTGCGGCAGGCGGCTACGGGCGCGATGGTGATCGAGGCCGATGGCGCGACGCGCTGGGTCGAGGCCGGCGCGCTGCTGCCGGGGATGCTCATGCGCGTGGCCTCGGGCGAGCGGCTGGCGGCGGATGGCGAGGTGCTGCGCGGCGAGAGCCGGTTCGACCAGTCGCTGCTGACCGGTGAAAGCGAGCCGGTGGCGGCCGGGCCGGGAACGGCCGTCCATGCCGGCACGCTCAATGTCGATGCGCCGGTGGACGTGCGCGTTTCCGCGGTGGGGCAGGATACCGCGCTGGCCGAAATCGCGCGGCTGATGGAAGCGGCGGGGCAATCGCGCTCCAGCTACGTGCGGATCGCGGACCGCGCCTCACGGCTCTATGCGCCGGCGGTGCACACGCTGGCGGCGCTGACGTTCGCGGGATGGATGATCGCCGGGGCAGGGCTTTACAAGTCGCTGGTGATCGCCATCGCGGTGCTGATCATCACGTGCCCCTGCGCGCTGGGCCTGGCCGTGCCGGTGGCGCAGGTGGTGGCGGCTGGCGCGCTGATGAAGCGCGGCATTTTGGTCAAGGACGGCTCCGCGCTGGAGCGTCTGGCGGCGGTGGACCGTGCGTTGCTCGACAAGACGGGGACGCTGACGCTGGGCCGCCCGGTGCCCGACGAGGCGGCGCTGGGCGCGCTTTCCGTCGCCGAGGCGGAAGTGGCGCTGGCGCTGGCCAGCCACAGCCGCCACCCACTGTCGCTGGGGCTGGTGCAGGCCCTTTCGGCGCGCGGCGTGCGGGCGGCGGAGCTGGACGATGTGCGCGAGGAACCGGGGCGCGGCGTGACCGGCCTGTGGAACGGTACGCGGGTCACGCTTGGCCGGCCGCAGGTGGCGCAGGGCATGGCCACCGCGCTGACGCTGGGCAGCGGCGTGATCCGCGTGATCCCCTTCGCCGACCGGCTGCGCCCGGACGCCGAAGCCGCGTTGCTGGGGCTGGCTTCGCTGCATGTGGAGGCCTCGATCCTGTCGGGCGATTCGCTGCCGGCGGTGGCCGCGGTGGCGCGGGCGACCGGGCTGACCGCGCAGGCGGCGGCGTCGCCGTCCGACAAGAAGGACGCCATCGCGCGGCTGCAGGAGGCGGGGCGCAATGTGCTGATGGTGGGTGACGGGCTCAACGACGGGCCGGCGCTGGCCGCCGCCAATGCCTCGATCGCGCCGGGCAGCGCCAGCGACGTCGGCCGGCAGGCGGCGGACCTGGTGTTCACCGGGGATTCGCTGCTCGCCCTGCCGCGCGCCGTCCGCGCCGCGCGGGCGACGATGCGGGTGGTGCGGCAGAACTTTGTGCTGGCTATCGGCTACAACGTGCTGGCGGTGCCGCTGGCGATGGCGGGCGTGGTGACGCCGCTGATCGCGGCGGTGGCGATGTCGACCAGTTCGCTGATCGTCGTGGGCAATTCGCTCCGACTGGCGGGAGCGGCCCGATGACGAGCATCGCTTTTCTTCTCCCGATTGCGCTGGGCATGGGGCTGTTTGGCCTGGCGGCGTTCTTCTGGGCGCTGCGCAAAGGGCAGTTCAACGACCTGGATGGCGCGGCCGCGCGCATCCTGATCGACGAGAACGAGGAAGGCTGACATGCACCGCGCCTCCCTTTCGCTGGCCATGCTGGCGCTGATCCAGCTTTCCGCGCCGCTTTCGGCGGGCACCGGTGGCGGTCCATCGTACATGATGGTGCCGTTCTGCGGCGAAGCCGGCGGGGCCAGGCCGATCCGCGTGCCGCGCCGGGACGATGGCACGAGTGGAGGCTGCTGCAAAGTTTGCCATATCTCAATGCGCAAGCGCGGCGGTGGCGATAGCTGTTGTGGCCATGATGGCGAATCCGATCAGGAAGACGACGATGTTGGTTGAACACGCTGAGCGAACCAGCGTTTTCGCGGACTGGACCTATTACCCCGAACTGCTGGCCCGGCCGGTCCCGCGATACACCAGTTATCCGACGGCGGCCGAGTTCGTGGACGAGGATTTCGAGGCGCGCCAGCGCGCCGCAATCGGGGCGGTGCGCGGCACGGTCTCGCTCTATATCCACATCCCCTATTGCCGGGAAATCTGTTGGTACTGCGGATGCAACACCGGTGCTGCCAATCGCACGCAACGTCTGACGCATTACCTCGAGGCGCTGCATCACGAGATCGAGTTGCTCGCTTCCGAACTCGATCCTTCGGTGCGGATCTCGCGGATCGCGTTCGGAGGGGGCAGCCCCAACGCGATCCAGCCGACCGATTTCGTGCGGCTGGTCGATACGCTGACGGTAAACTTCCGGATGGACCGGCCAGTGCTGTCGATCGAACTCGACCCGCGCAGCCTGTCTTCGCCATGGCTGATGGCGATCCGGGGCATTGGCGTGATCAAGGCCAGCCTTGGCGTGCAGACGCTGGACGCGCGCGTGCAATCGGCGATCGGACGCGTGCAGCCGAAGGATTCCATCGAGCGCGCGGTGGAAGGGTTGCGCCGGGCGGGCGTGAATTCGATCAATTTCGACCTGATGTACGGGTTGCCATTCCAGGATGACGCGGTGCTCGCGCAGACGCTGGACGAGACGATCGCGATGGGCGCGGACCGGGTGGCGCTGTTCGGCTACGCCCACGTGCCGCACATGATCCCGCGCCAGCAGCGCATCGATGCCAGCCGGCTGCCGGGGCAGGTGGATCGCTTCCGCATGGCGGCGGAAGGGTATCGCCAACTTGTCGATGCCGGGTACCAGGCCGTGGGTTTCGATCACTTCGCGTTGCCGGGCGATGATCTGGCGCGGGCTGCGCGGACCGGTGCGTTGCAGCGCAATTTCCAGGGATTTACCGACGATTCCGCGCCGGTGCTGCTCGGGCTGGGGGCTTCTTCGATCAGCGAGTTCCCCGACCTGTTCGTGCAGAACGAAAAGAACGCCGGCGCCTATCGCACGCTGGTGCACGATGGGCATCTGTCCGGCCGGCGCGGGGTTGAGCGCACCGCGGAGGATCGGCGGCGCGGGGGCATCATCACCGGCCTGCTCTGCCATAACGAAGCGTTGGTGCCGCCGGACCTGATGGACGAGGCGCAAGCGCGGTTGCAACCCTTTGTCGAACGGGGGCTTGTGACCATCGCGGACGGGCACATCCGGCTGGAGCGCGGGTGCGAACCCTATGCCCGGTCCATCGCGGCGGTGTTCGACGCCTACCGCGCTGGCCCGCATCAGTTCAGCTCGGCGGTGTAGCCCGTTTGCGTGGCGCGGGCGGCAGATGGTCAAACAGCGTGGTGATGGCCGGTTCCCCGCCCGCTGCAAGGTTGATTGAAAGCGGGATGGGCCTGGCGTCGTTGCCGGGCGGCAGGGCCACGACACAATTGCGGCCCATGCGCTTCGCTTCATAGCAGGCGTGATCGGCGCGGCGCATCACGTCGGCGAACGTTTCGCCCGGCAGCGCGCAGGTGGCGCCGCCGCTGACGGTGAACGCCGGGCGGGCCTCGCCGGATTCGGCTGCGGCGGCTTGCCTGATCCTCTCGGCCAGTTCGCCGACGTCCTCGATCGAGGCCGTTGGCAGCATGACCACGAATTCCTCGCCCCCGGTCCGGGCCAGCAGCGCGCCCCGTGGCGCCGCGCGGCGCATGATGTCGGCGAAGGCGACGATCACATCGTCGCCCACATCGTGGCCGTGGGTGTCGTTGATCGCCTTGAAATGATCGAGGTCCAGCACCACGACGGCGCCGCCTTCGAAGAACTCGCGCTGGCAGCGGCGGTCGAGGCCGCGCCGGTTGAGCAGGTCCGAAAGCGGATCGGTTTCGGAGTCCGCCAGGGATTCCTGCACGATGGACTGGATCACGATCAGCATGATGACGAGGCCGGTGGCGATCAGCAGGATCCCGGACCCGGCCTGCGAAACGACGGCATAGGAACTGTCGGTATAGTCGCGCGCGTTCCGGCCGGAGCCGAGCATCGATGCAAGGAACGGCTTGGTCAGGAAGTGCAGCGTGATCAGCCCGAACAGCACCGCCAGCGTGCGATGCAGCACGCGCCCGCGCGCGATGCTCCAGGCCGTCCACGCGCACAGCGCGATGGCGGCGGCGTGGGGGGCCTGATAACACAGTTCGTAGACCAGGTTGTTGCGTGGACCGCCCCAGATCGCGGCGCGCATAATGATGGCGAAAGCGAACAGCAAGCCGATCATCCGCCAGTGCGGGCGCTGCCGGTTGAAAAGCGAAAGCGCCGCTGAAGAGGCCAGGAACGCGACCAGGAACGCGCCATAGCTGATGATCATGAACGGGGTTGTGATGCTGCTGTAACGGATCGCGATTTCGGCGAGCGGCGTGAGCATGCCGACGAGATAGGAGAAGCCGAAACCGGCCACCGAGCGCTGCGACCGGTTGGCCACGGCCAAAGCGGTGTAGCTCAGCCCGAACAGTCCGGCGACTGCCGCGTTGACAATCAGTAAGGCGACCGCCCCGTTCATTCTGCTCCCTTCCGGTTCCCGACCTCCTAGCGGGTCACGGTTAACGACGCGTCTCCACAAGGCGGAAAAGGCTGGATTCCACGGGCTTTAGGAGCATATGGTATATCTGCTCGAATGATAGCGATGTCATAGGGGTTAACTACGCTACCAAGAGCGATCCGCGCGCATCCGGCGTTGTTCGCGTTTGCACGCTTCTGCCGAATTGGAACGGTATTTCCGGGGCGCATCAAAGAATAGCTATGCGCGGAGCCGTTAGCAGGTGCACAATCCAGGCGAGTCGCGTTAAGCCACGCTTCCCGGAAAGCGAGAGGAAGGACGCCATGAAGCCGATTGAAACCATCATGCGGACCGCTCCGGTCATTCCGGTGCTGGTGATCGACGACGTGGCCCATGCCCTGCCGGTGGCGCGGGCGCTGGTTGCCGGCGGCCTGCGCGTGCTGGAAGTGACGCTGCGGACCCCGGCCGCGCTGGAAGCGCTGACCGCGATGAAGGCGATCGAAGGCGCGATCGTGGGCGCGGGCACCGTGACCAACCCCGACGATCTCAAGGCCGCGGTCGATACGGGGGCGGAGTTCATCGTCTCCCCCGGTCTGACTGACCGGTTGGGCAGCGCGGCGGTGGCCTCGGGCATTCCTTTCCTGCCGGGCATCGCCAGCGCGGGCGACATCATGCGCGGGCTGGATTTGGGCCTGACGCACTTCAAGTTCTTCCCGGCCTCTACCTCCGGCGGATTGCCGGCGCTGAAGGCGCTGGCGGCGCCGTTCCACCAGTGCCGCTTCTGCCCGACGGGCGGGATCAGCGCGGCTTCGGCGGGCGAATGGCTGGCGTTCGATCCGGTGCTGTGCGTGGGCGGGAGCTGGGTCGTGAACAAGGGTGTTCCTGACGAGGCGGCCATAGAAGCCGCCGCGCGGGAGGCATTCGCACTTGGCGGTTAAGCGACGTTCCAAGGGGGGCAAGCGCATGAAGACAGTCGGCGAGTTGAGGACCAGGCTCCAGCAATTGCATGAACGGACGGCCGAAACGCCGCTGTTCAATCCGGTGTTCCAGCTCAGCCACGATCTTTCCCGCCAGCTCGAAGGCGGCGCGCTCAACCTGTCCGACATCGAGGGGCTGGTCGCCGAACTGGAATGCGCCGCACTGCAAAGCCGGGCCGCGCGCCTGCGGCGGCTGGTTGCGCCGACCGACACGACCGAAAACCTCGCTGCGATCGGCCGGCTGCTGAACGAGGAAGACGGCTTCAGCGCCTTTCGCGCGCGTTGGGAAAAGCCGCTGCTCCACGCGGTGTTCACCGCGCATCCCACGTTCCTGCTCAGCGCCGCGCAGTCGGACGCGGTGGCCACCGCCGCCATTGCCGACGATCCCGAAGCCGCGACGGTCTGCGCGCTGCCGGCGGCGGCCGAGAAGATCACGCTCGAATTCGAGCACGTCGAAGTCTGCAACGCGATCGAACGAGCCGCCGCCGCGCGCGACCGCATCAACGCGGTGCTGCTGTCCCACGCGCGGCAGCGCTGGCCGGGCCGCTGGCTCGATTTCCGGCCGCTGCCGTTCCGCTTCGCGACCTGGGTCGGCTATGACATGGACGGCCGCACCGACATCGGCTGGACCACCTCCATCGCGTTCCGCCTGCGCGAAAAGGCGCGGCGGCTGGCCAGCTACGCCGCCGGGCTGCGCTCGATCGACGCAGACCATCCGCTGGTGGAAACGCTCGACGCCGCGCAGGCCCATGCGTCGCAGATGGCGGAGCTGTTTTCCGCGCCGTTGACCGAGCCCGATGCGCTGGCCGCAGTGGCCAACCGGATGACGGCGGACGATCCCGCCAAGCTGCTGTCGCTGGCGCCGATCATCGCACAGCTTGAGGACGAGGCGAAGGAGGCCGAAGGCGACGCCGCGATCGCGCTGGCAACGCTGGCGGGCGCGATGCGTGCGGATGGCCTGGGCATGGGCTGGATTCACTTTCGCGTGAACTCGTCGCAACTGCACAATGCCCTGCGGCGGCGGATCGATCCGGACGGCACGCTCGACCTTTCGAGCAAGGGCGCGATCTCGCGCCTGCGCGAACTGCTGGCGGAGGCGACGCCGCTGCGCGTCAATTTCGCGGCGCTGGCGATCGAGACGTCCACCGCGATGCGCCAGTTCCTGGTGATGGCGAAGATCCTGCACCATATAGATGCCGACGCGCCGATCCGGATGCTGATCGCCGAATGCGAACAGCCGCAGACGGTGCTGGCCGCGCTCTATTTCGCGAAGCTGTTCGGGATCGACGACAAGGTCGACGTTTCGCCGCTGTTCGAGACCGAGAGCGCGCTGGAACATGGCGGGCGCTTCCTGGAAGCGCTGCTGGCCGAGGAATCCTATCGCGCCTATGCCCGCGTGCGCGGGCGGGTTTCGGTGCAGACCGGCTTTTCGGATGCCGGGCGCTTCATCGGGCAAGTGCCTGCGGCGCTGGCGATCGAGCGGTTGCAGGGCCGGCTGGCCGATGCCATGCGCAACAACGGGTTGACCGACGTTGCCGCGCTGATCTTCGACACGCACGGGGAATCGATGGGCCGCGGTGCGCACCCTTCGGGTTTTGCCGATCGCCTGACGTGGCCGCTGAGCCGCTGGGCGCGCGGGCGGTTTGCGCGCGCGGGCATCGCGATCGAACCCGAAGCGAGCTTCCAGGGCGGCGACGGATACCTGTTCTTCCGCAACGACGAACTCGCGCTCGCCACGCTCACGCGGATCGCCGAAGCGGAAGCGTCGCTGGCAACCGACGGCGAGAAGGACCCGTTCTATGACCGGACCGACCTCAGCCTCGATTTCTACCGTTCGATCCGGCGGGTGCAGCGCGATCACCTGAAGTCCGCGACTTATGCCCGCGCCGTCACCGCGTTCGGGCTGGGGATGCTGAAGGCTACCGGCAGCCGTGTTTCGCGCCGGCAGTCGGACATTGGCGCTGATCGTTCGATGAACTTGCGGCAGATCCGCGCGATCCCGCACAACGCCATCCTTCAGCAGATCGGCTATCCGGTGAACGTGGTGGCGGGCGCTGGCACGGCCGCCGGGGACGAGGCGGAATCGATCGCCGAACTGCTCGGCCGGTCGGAACGCGGGCGGCAACTGGTGCGCTTGCTGCGCGCGGCCAATGGCCTTGCCAGCATCAAGACGGTGGCGGCGCATGGCGAATTGTTCAATTCCGCCTATTGGGCCAGCCGCCCCTATCGCGGCACCGAGAACGCGCTGGAAAGTGCGTGCATGGCGCTGGCCGAACATCTGACCAAGGACGATCGCGCCGGGGTGTTCCGCCGCCTGACCTCGCGCCTGCGGGTGGACTGGATGAAGCTGCACCGGATGCTGGCGATGGTGCCGGGGCAGGCCGAGGCGCGCGACCCGGGCACCGATGCGCAACGGCGCGAGATCGGGTTGCTCCAGGCGATCCGGTTGGCCCTGTTGATGCACATGTTCCTGCGCGCGGTGCAGGTTCCGCCGTTCGCACGCGCCAACGACGTCAGCCGCGAGGACGTGCTGGAAATGGTGCTGTCGCTGCGGGTGGACGACGCGCTGGCGCAGATGCGCCGGGCCTATCCGGTGATCGAGCCGGGCATAGCCGACTTCGCGGTGGACGAGCCGACCGATTATCCGGATCACCGGGGCGAGGACTACGGCGTGATCCGCGCGCGTTTCATCGATCCGATCGAACACGCCCACGCGCTCAACATCCGCATCGCCGTGGCCATCGCCAACTACTTCGGCGCGCACGGATAGGCGCGGGGGCGGCCGTTCACGCAATCTTTGCCGGAGCAGGCTATGTTCCGGGATTGCCAGAACGGTTCCGCCGGGCAAGATTTGAAACCGTGACCGGGCGCAAAGGGGGCGGCCGGCGCGGTTGGGGGAGACGGTTCCTGGCGAGGCGGGAGAAGCCGCGGCGCTGCGCGCGCGGTGGCGTGTGCCTTGGGGGGAACCATGGAGGAATACGAACTCATCGTTATCGGCAGCGGCCCGGCGGGGCGCCGCGCCGCGGTGCAGGCGGCCAAGCTCGGCAAATCGGTGCTGGTGGTGGAAGGGCGGCGGCGCGTGGGCGGCGTATCGGTCCACACCGGCACGATCCCGTCGAAGACGTTGCGCGAAACCGCGCTCAACCTCTCGGGCTGGCGGGAACGCGGGTTCTACGGTCATTCCTACCGCGTGAAGCAGGAGATCGGCGGGGATGACCTCGGCGTCCGCCTGATGAAGACGCTGGAGCACGAGATCAACGTGCTGGAGCACCAGTTCCATCGCAACAAAATCCGCACCGTCAACGGCATGGCGCGCTTCACCGGCCCGAACGAGGTGGCGGTGCGCCGCGCCGACGGCAGCGATCTGGCAGTCCGGGGCGAGCGCATCCTGATTACCGTCGGCACGATCCCGTACCGGCCCGACAGCGTGCCGTTCGATGGCGACCATGTGGTCGATAGCGACGCGATCGTCGAAGCTCCAAGCGTGCCGCGCAGCCTGACGGTGATCGGCGCGGGCGTGATCGGCATCGAATACGCCACGATCTTCAGCGCGATGGACGTGCCGGTTACGCTGATCGAGCCGCGCGATACGTTCCTGGACTTCATCGACCGCGAGATCATCGACACGTTCACGCACGAATTGCGCGACCGGGGCATGGTGATCCGCACCGGCGCGGAAGTTCGCTCGATCGAAAAGGGCGCGGATGGCTGGGTGACGACCACGTTGGCCGACGGGCGCACCGTTCGCACCGAGATGCTGCTCTATGCCGCCGGCCGCACCGGCGCGACCGCCCCGCTCGATCTCGACAAGTGCGGGCTGTCGGTGGACCACCGGGGCCGCATCACCGTCGATCCCAAGACCTTTCAGACCGAAGTGCCGCACATCTACGCGGCGGGCGACGTGATCGGCTTTCCCAGCCTTGCCTCCACCTCGATGGAGCAGGGGCGCATCGCGGCGTGCCACGCCTTCGGCCTGCCGCTTCCGCCCGCGCCGCAATACTTCCCCTATGGCATCTATGCCGTGCCCGAGATTTCGACGGTGGGGATGAACGAGCAGGAAGTGCGGGCGCGCGGCATCAGCTATGAAGTGGGGATCGCGCGATTCCGCGAAACCTCGCGCGGGCACATCATGGGGCTGAATTCCGGCATGATGAAGATGCTGTTCTCGCTCAAGACGCGCCGCCTGCTGGGCGTGCACATCTGCGGGGAGGGCGCGACCGAGCTGATCCACATCGGGCAGGCGGTGCTGAACCTGAAAGGCACGCTCGACTATTTCATCGAGAACACGTTCAACTATCCGACGCTGGCCGAAGCCTACAAGATCGCCGCGCTGGATGCATGGAACCGGATGCCGGCGCGGGAAGTGTGATCCTGAGGCTCAGCGCCCTGGCGTGATAAACGAGCGGCCGTGGCGCACCGGGCGCGCGGGGGCGGAAAAGATCGCGCCGGCCGAAAGGCGGCTGCCGCGTACCACCAGCATCACGGAATCGCCCGGCTCGATCCGCACCTCGTCGCCGGGATGGGCGATCGACTGGCCGTTCGCGCGGTCGATCTGGACAATGAAGAACGCGCCGTTGCCCTGCCGCTCGGCATCGCGCACGTTGAGCCCGGTCAGCGCGCCGTGCTTGATCGCGGTCACCACTTCCAGCTCGAGGCCGAGATCGTGGAGGCCGCGCTTCATGTCGGAAACCGCGCCATCGCTGCCCACGGCCTTGCCGGTGGCGGGATAGAGGATCAGCTCTGTGATGCGCTCCGCTCCGATGTGGGTGGGCAGGACGACCTTGTCCGCCCCGGCGTGGAACAGCTTACTTTCGGTGCTGGGCGCTTCGCCGCGCGCGATGATCTCGATCCCGGCGTTGAGGTTGCGCGCGGACAGCGTGATGAACACGTTGGCGGCATCGTCCGGCAGGACCGAGGCAAGCACGCGCGCCTTGGCGATGCCGGCCTGGCGCAGCGTATCCTCGTGCGTGGCTTCGCCGACCAGGCTCAGGTGGCCGTGCGCGCGCGCCTCCTCGCACTTCGTGGGGCTGCGTTCGATGATGACGAACGGATGCCGCGCTTCGGCCAGCGCCATGGCGAGTTGCACGCCGATCCGGCCATAGCCGCAGATGACGACGTGATCTTCGAGCTTTTCGATTTCGGTTTGCATGCGGTCCAGCCCCAGCAGGCGGCGGAACTGGAACAGCGTGAAGACCTGCACAAGCGCGCCGGTCAGCACGATCATGCTGGTGCAGCCCAGCACGATCGTCAAGGTGGTCCAGATCCGCAGGAACGTGGTGTCGATCGGGCGGACTTCGCCGTACCCGACCGAGAAGATGGTAAGCAGCACCATGTAGGCGGCATCGCCGAGCGGCCAGCCGGCCCGCACGTAGCCCATGGTGGAAATGCAGAACACGGTGGCCACGAACAGCAGCGTGCCCGTCAGCAGGCGCAACGGCGAGCCGAGCACAGTGTTGGCGCCCTGCGACAAGGCAGAGCCGTGGCCGTTTGCGTCCATTGGTGCTTCCCGATCCCCGGAACGGACCTTGGCGTGGGGGCGAGGGCTTGTCCAGTGTTGCGGGTGCGAAACGGGAACGTCAGGCGCCTCGGGTGCTGGGAAGAACAGTGCGCAGCAGCACCAGCGCGGAAAGCAGCAGGATCAGCGCGAAGCTCCACGGGATCGCGGTTTCGAACACCGCGGCGGCGGGGATGACAAGGCCGGCGACGCGCTCCACCAGCCAGATCGTGGCGGCCAGGCCGATCACGGTGGCCAATGCGGTGCGGACGGGAGCGCCATGGCGCCAGCGCGCCAGTGCCAGCAGCGCGGGCAGAGCGCCCAGCACGACGAGAAGCTGCACCGCCTCGATCCCCAGGTTGAAGCCGAGAATCGCGGTGACGCGGGTTGCCGCACCCAGTCCGAAGTTGGCGATCAGCGTCGCGAAGGCGAGGCCGTGGACGAGCCCGAAGCCGAGCGCCACCAGCGGCTCGCGCCCAGGAAACAGCGGCCGCGCCGCGTGGATCGCCGAGATCAGCACGGACAGCGCGATGCCAGCCTCAACGGGGGCGGCCGGCAGGTGGGCGCCGAACAGCGCGGCGGCGATCAGCGTCAGGCTGTGCCCCACGGTGAACGCGGTAACGATCATCGCGAGATGGCGGAAGGTGGCGCGCGGTTCGCGCAAGGCGGACCAGCGGCCGCGAGAGGCCAGCAGCGGCGCGGGCAGCAGCAGGGCCAGCAGGAACATCAGGTGGTCATAGCCTTCGGCGATATGTCGCGCGCCCAGGCGGAAGCTGTTGGCGAACAGGCCGGTCATGCCGGCATGACCGCGATCGACCGCGAGAACCGGCCGCGCTGTGGTAAGCGCGCCGACGAGTTCGCGCTCGCCCCGCGTGCCGCCGGCCAGGTCTCCGCCGATCACCAGCAGCGCGAAGTGGGTTGGGACCTCCCGCGTGATGACGCGCCAGTCGAAGCGGAAACTGCGGTCGCTGGCGCCGGGCGGGGGCAACAGCGTGGCCGCGACATGGAGGTCGGGCGGGCCGATGATCGTCTCGAACGCGATCCGGTCGATTTCGACGCGCCAGTTCCGCCCGTCCGGCGCGACCACCGCGAAGTGGCCCAGCAGATAGGCGCGCGCGGCGGCAAGGCTTGCAGGCCGGTTGTCGGTGGCAAGGCCGGTGGCATAGCCGAACTCGCTTTGCGGCACGACGATATCGGCCACGATCGCGCCGGGGGCGAGATCGAGGCGGATTTCCGAATTGGGTGTGAGATGCGCCGCGGCCGGCGCGGGCAGGGCGAGCAGAAGCAACAGGATGGCCAGCGCGGCGATGAATCGCGCCGGCAGCCCGCGTTCAGTCATGCCCGAACCAGACGAACCGCGCGGCGGGATCAACGGCTTTGGGATTGATCTTCAAGGCGGCCTTGCGCGCATCCTCCGCGTCATCGCCCCGGCCCAGCGCATCGAGCGCCTCGGCTTTCTGCATCCGCAGCAGGGCGGAGCGCCAGCCGCCCTTTTCGGCGCGCTCGATGGTGGCGAGCGCACCCGCCGGATCGCCGGTGAGCAGTTGCGCGCGGGCAAGCAGGGCCAGCGTGGCGCCGTGCGGACGGCGCGTGGCGTCCTGCCGGGCAAGGATCAGCGCGCGGCGCGGATCGCCGACGGCGAGTTCGTGCTCGACCACGTGGGCGGCGGCAGCCTCGGGCAGGGCCTGCAGCCGTTCGGCCCAGATCGCGCCGGCACGGTCCGCCCAGGCCCGGCTTTCCTGCCCCTTGCCCTGAAGGCGCAGGAGATGGGCGAGCGCGTCCATCACTTCGGGCGCGTTGGTGCGGTTGGCGATATCGGCATAGCGTCGCGCCGCTTCGTCCGGCCGGCCTTCGACCGCCGCCTGTTGCGCGACGAAGGCCTCGTTCAGCCAGTTGCCGGGAAAGAAGCTGTCGGCAAAGCGCGCCCAGCGGCCGGCGGTGGTCCAGTCTCCTATGGCATAGGCCACGGTCGCGCGCTGGATGGCGGCCTGCGCCTTGGCGAGGCGTGTCAGCCGCTTGCCGCGCAGCACGGCGTTGACGCGCCGACGGGCAAGTTCTGGATCGCCCGTGCGCAGCGAAAGCATCGATTGCCTCAGCGCCAGGCCAGCGTTGTTCGCGGCGGCTTCCGCCTTGGCATAGTCCTCGCGCGCGTTGGCATAGTCGCCACGCTGCATCGCGATGTCCCCGCGCAAGGCCAGCGCGCTGGAGGCTTCCTCGCTGTGAGGGCTGGCCTTCTGCGCGTCGAACCGGGCGAGTGCCTTTGTGGCATCGTCCAGCCGGTGCAGCGTGACCGACAGCGCGGCGCGCGACAGGCTGGGGCCGGCGGGAAACTCGGCCATGGCGATCGCCCGGTCCAGCACCTTGTCCGCTTCGGCCAGATCGGCGTAGCTGCCGGTCAGGCGGTATCGGCCGACCAGGGCATCGCCCAGGATTTCCATGTGGAGCCAGTCGGCCTTGCCGCTCTTTTCGCGCTCGCGCCCCCCGTCGATCTGCACCGTGGCGGCGTTCACGGCTTCCTGCTGGTTGCGGGGGCCGAACCACGGCGTGACCTCGCCCGGCGCGGGATCGGGCGGGCCGTGTCGGTGGCTCCAGCGTTGCCAGCCATAACTGGTCGCAAGCACGATGATCACGGCGGCAAGGAGCAGCCAGGGCCAGCGCAAGGTGTTGCGCTGGCCTGCCTTAGCGGTGTTCATGTCCGGTATTCCCGCGACCCGCGTGCCGTCACGATGTGCGGGCGCAGATCTTCAGGCCCAGATTGGTGAGATCGTCGCCGATCAGATCGAAGAACTTGTGCAACTCGTTCTTGTATTCGGCGAGGTACTTGTTGTTGGTGGCATCGTCCGCCGGCGTGGCGTCGTTGTAGCTGTTCTTGGTCGAGGAGCCGACCAGCGCGGTGGCGATCGCCGGGTTGCCCATGCGATCGACGCTGACATAGGCCGAATCCGCGTCCGTGCGGAAGTTGAAGCCCGATCCCGTGCCGCTCGCCACAGCCGGCGAACCGTTGGGGGTAGCCAGGAACGGGAAGGTGAGGCTGAACGGCTTGTCGTTGGTCGGCGGATTAAGCGGAATGTTGGCAAACGTATTTGGCCCCTGTCCGGTGACGGTCATGTCGAGGAACAGTTCCGCCAGCAGGATGTCGACCACCGGATCGGCAGGGTGCCGGCCGTTGGGGAAGCGGGTCGAGCGCGTGATGTCCAGCTTCAGCGTGTCCGGGATGATCTGCGATTGCAGCGTTGCCGTCACGCCGGTCTGTCCCTGTACGGTCTGCGTGAAGCAGTTATCGACATTGTAAGACACAGCCGTGGGCGTGGGTGTGGGCGTGGCGGTGCCCGTTCCGCTCGGCAGCGGGGCCGGAACGACCACCTGGCTGCCCGAACCACTGTCGCCACAGGCGGCCAGCAGCGCGGTGAGCGCCAGCGGCGTCGCAAAGATCATCGCGGCGCGGCGCAGGGAAAACGAAGGCGCTCGCATCACAGATTCCCCCCGAAGCGAAGCGTCTGACCCCAGACGTCCAGATTGCTGCCGATCGTGCCCAGGTTAGTATCCGGAATTTCGAGGACCAGTGCGGTATCGTTCTGGCCATCGAAGAAATTGCGATCGTTGCGGATGCGGATGGTGCCGAACGAGCGTGTTTCGCGGAAGCCGATCAGATCGAAGAAGAACGGCTCGTCATACAGGCCGACACGCGCCTTGACGCCGTTGGCGGTAAGCGTCGTTTCCACCGGCCCTTCCAGCGTGCCGG
The DNA here is from genome assembly GCA_001725355.1 of Novosphingobium sp. SCN 66-18. GTDB lineage: Bacteria > Pseudomonadota > Alphaproteobacteria > Sphingomonadales > Sphingomonadaceae > Novosphingobium. The sequence goes on along the minus strand of MEGD01000003.1, from coordinate 9,460 downwards.
TCACGCCGGGCAGGCCTTCAATGCGGACGCCCCAGTCGTTTGGCCCCTGTCCCTTGCCGAAGCGGAACTTGATCACGAATTCCGGCGAGGTGCCCGGCGCCTGTGTCGAGACATTGATCTTGTAGAGAACGTCGCGGTCGTAATAGGTCGGCGCGGTGGTGGCGACGGGACCGGCGAAGGTCATCGCGATCTTGGTCGTGCCGTTGGAATGCCACGCGAAGACGTCGGCGATATCGGCTGGAATATCCGGCGTGGTATCGAACCCGGCGTCGGTGCGGGTGGGCGGATCGAGGTGATCGGCGCTTTCGGCCACATCGGCGGGAAGGAGCAGAAGTCCCGACAGAGCGGCACAAGCGGCACCAGCCGCCAGCCCCCTGGCTCCAACAGTCCTGAAAAAGCTGCGCACGGCGTATCTCCGACTCTGGGTAACGAATGACGGTGCGACCTTGATGTCGCCTCATTCTTCCCGAATCGCTGTGCCGGCCCTCACACATCCGCGCATTTATCGCGGCGCCTGAACAAAGGGCGGCTCCGATTCAACGCGGAGGCCGTTGCACGGGTTGTAACTCTAAAAAGACCGTGCCGTGAAGGGGGAAAGTGCCGCCATCGAAGTCTGGGCGCATGGCGCGGACGATGGCGCGCACAAAAAACGGGGCGGTGCGCGCCCCGTTTTTCTGGTCCAGCGATGGAACGGCGTTTATTTCGGCGCCAGCACCATCAGCATCTGGCGGCCTTCCATGCGGGGGAAGGCTTCGATCTTGGCGATTTCCGCCACGTCGTCCTGCACGCGGCGCAGCAGATTCATGCCGAGTTGCTGGTGCGAGAGCTCGCGCCCGCGGAAGCGGAGCGTAACCTTCACCTTGTCCCCCTCCTCGATGAAGCGCTGCACGTTGCGCATCTTCACGTCATAGTCGTGATCATCGATGTTCGGACGCATCTTGATCTCCTTGATCTCCTGCGTCTTCTGGGTCTTGCGGGCGAGATTGGCCTTCTTCTGGGCCTCGTAGCGGAACTTGCCGACATCGAGAAACTTGCAGACCGGCGGATCGGCGTTGGGCGAAACCTCGACCAGGTCCAGTCCGACTTCGGCTGCCTGTTCGATCGCCTCGCGCGTGTACATGACGCCGAGATTTTCACCATTCTCATCGATCACGCGCACCTTGGGCACGTTGATGAGCTGGTTGTAGCGCGGCCCGCTCTTGACGGGGGGCGCCATCATGCGCCGGGGTGGGGGAGCTATAGTGCGTTCTCCTGCAGTTGCTCGAAAGGTGATTTTGGCGCGCTCATATCACATTGCGGTCGCAGATAAAGGGCCAAGCGCCGAATGTGGGGTTTTCAGGACACGATTCAAGGGTGGGGAGGCGGATTGGAGCCGTCAGCGGCGGCACTCGCGGGCGCGCCGGCGCTCGTAGAACACCAGCGCCAGCGCGTAGAATACGACATCGGCCGCGATCTTGCCGGCGCCGACTCCCATTGCTTCCCCGAGCAAGGAAACGGTGGACAACGTGATGCCCGGGCGAACGACCAGCGTATCGAGCGCTTCGGCTATGCCGAAATCGTGGAGCATGGCGAGCAGCACGGGGCGCAGCCGGCGCTCACCGCCTGGCAGGGCGCGCCAGTCGCGCAGAAAGATGGTGCCGTAGTAACCGGCATTTTCGCCCAGCGCCGCACCGAACGCCGCGAGTTCCGGTCCGGCTCCGACGGCGGAGAGCCCGAAGAAGCCGGCGTAGCTACCGGCAAAGCCGCACGCCTCGGCCCAGCCGAAGCGCGCCAGCCAATGTCGCCAGCGCGGACCTGGCCCGGTCACGGCGTCCCTCTAGGGTCAGGACCCATTACTGGCGCCAGAGCGGGAAGCGCGCCAGCCGATCCGCCGCTGGCACGAGCGCTTCGATCTCGGTGGCGGGTTGCATGGCGGAAAGGATCGCGGGATCGTTCGCATCCATGCCGCCGGTCAGCGCGCCGATCGCGGGCAAAATCATGCGGCCGCCGCGCCCGCTGCTGCCGTCTTTGCCGACCACCAGGCACGGGCGCGAGATGTTGCGGCCACGGACCGCGAGGCGCAGCTTGGGGTGGAAATGGCCGGACAGTTCGGGGGCGACTTCCCCCGCCTTCGCCTCGTGCCGCAGCACGATGCCGCTGACGGCGAGTTCCTCGACCCGCGTGCCGCCGGGATGATCGGCCACATCCTCGTCATGGTTGCCGGTGATCCACACCCAGTCGGTGGCGCGCGTCAGCGCCGCCAGCATTCCGGCGGCGTGGGGTTCCAACCTTTCCGCGCCGAAGCGGTCATGGAAACTGTCGCCCAGGCAGAACACGCGCCGCGCGCCGGTTTCCCGAATGGCGCCCGCGATGCGCTCCAGCGTCTCCCGGCTGTCATAGGGCGGCAGCATCTGCCCGAAGCGGGCGTAGAAACTGGCCTTTTCGAGATGCAGGTCCGCGACGAGCAGGGCCTGTTCGTCCGGCCAGTACAGCGCGCGGCCATCGCCGATCCGCGTGCCGAGCCGAAATTCGCGATGAGCGAACGAAAAGGGAACCATGGGTTTCCCTTGCCGCAGGGGGCGTGATTTGGCAAGCGCCCGGCATGACCGACTGGACCGAACAGACCGCCCAAGCCCGCCACTGGTTCGAATCGCTGCGCGACCGTATCTGCGCGGCGTTCGAGGCGATCGAGCGCGAGGCCGGCAGCGATGCGGCTTTCGTCTACACGCCTTGGCAGCGCGAGGCGGAGGGCGTGGAGAACCCCGGAGGGGGCGTGCAGGGCCTGATGAAGGGCACGGTGTTCGAGAAGGTCGGCGTCAACGTCTCGACCGTGGGTGGTGCGTTCAGCCCGGAATTTGCCAGGTCGATCAACGGTGCGGACCCGGAGAACCCGGTGTTCACCGCTACCGGCATCAGCCTTGTCGCGCATATGGCCAATCCGCACGTCCCGGCCGTTCACATGAACACGCGTTTCCTCACCACCAGCAAGGCGTGGTTCGGTGGCGGCGGCGATCTCAATCCGCCGCTTCCCTATGACGAGGACACCGCCGAATTTCACGCCGCGTTCAAGGCGGCGTGCGACGCGCATGACGGGGAATACTATCCGCGCTTCAAGAAATGGGCGGACGACTATTTCTATATTCCCCACCGCAAGGTGCACCGGGGCGTGGGCGGAATTTTCTACGACCACCTCGAATGCGCGGACCGCGATGGTTTCGCCGCGAACTTCGCCTTCACGCGCGATGTGGGCGAGGCATTCCTCGACGTCTTCCCCCGGCTTGTGCGCCGGCGCATGGGCATGGGTTTCACGCCCGAGGAGAAGCAGCGCCAGCTCGAATGGCGGGGCCGCTACGCCGAGTTCAACCTGGTCTATGACCGGGGCACGCTGTTCGGCCTGAAGACCGGCGGGAACATCGATGCGATTCTGATGAGCCTGCCGCCCGAAGTGGTGTGGAACTGACCGGTTGGAATACGATCACCCCGAACCGCTCGCTTCCGGCTATCATGCCGTTCGCCCCGGCGATCTCGCCTGTGTGGTGACGGCGCTGGAAATGCGCGAGAAGCCCGCCGCGTTGCGGCGGCTGGTGCCCGAAGGTGACCTGCCGGTGCAGCTTGTCCGCTGGGACGCGCCGGCGATCGAGAAATACCGGATGCTCTACCGCCGCGTCGGCGCGCCGTGGCTGTGGTGGTCGCGGCTGGTGAAGGACGATGGCGAACTGGCTGCCATCATCCACGATCCGGAGGTGCATGTCTTCGCGGTGATCGACCGTGCCCGCGTGGAAGTGGGGATGCTGGAACTGGATTTCCGCGTGCCCGGCGAATGCGAGATAGCGTTCTTTGGCCTGATCCCCGGAGCGACGGGGAAGGGGCTGGGCAAGTGGCTGATGCGCAAGGCCTTGCAGATGGCCTGGCGTGAGGGTGTGGGGCGGGTGTGGGTACATACCTGCACGCTCGATGGCCCGCAGGCGTTGCCGTTCTACGTCTCGCAAGGGTTCGTGCCCTATGCGCGGGCGGTGGAAGTCTTCCCCGATCCGCGCCTTGCCGACGTGCTGCCGGGGGACGTGGCGCCCCATGCAGCGCTGCTGCGTGCCTAAGCGATTACACTGATCCGCATTTCCGCGACCTTTCCCCCTTGCTCTGACCGCATGGTTCCGCCCATCTAGGAATCACATGCTACGTCAGTACGAACTTGTCGAACGGGTCTTGGCCTATGATCCGGACGCGGATGAGGCGATCCTCAACCGCGCCTATGTCTATACCGTGCAGAAGCACGGCACCCAGAAGCGCGCTTCGGGCGATCCCTATTTCTCGCACCCGGTGGAAGTCGCCGGCCTGATGACCGAGCTGAAGCTCGATCAGGCGACGGTGGTGACGGCGCTGCTCCACGATACGGTGGAGGATACGCTGGCGACGGTCGACGAGATCGAGCGGCTGTTCGGCGCCGATGTGGCGCGGCTGGTCGATGGCGTGACCAAGCTCTCGAAAATCGAGACGATGAGCGACAACGAGCGCGCCGCCGAGAACCTGCGCAAGTTCCTGCTGGCGATGAGCGAGGACTTGCGCGTCCTGCTCGTCAAGCTGGCCGATCGCCTCCACAACATGCGCACGCTCCACTTCATCAAGAGCGAGGAGAAGCGCCGCCGCATCGCGCGCGAGACGATGGATATCTATGCCCCGCTCGCCGAGCGCGTGGGCATGTACGAATACATGCGCGAGATGCAGCTGCTGGCCTTCGAGCAGCTTGAACCCGAAGCCTACGCCACGATCAGCGGGCGTCTGGCCGCGATCCGCAGCGAGGAGAACGGGCAGGTCGGGGCGATCGCGCTGGAGATCAAGCAGGCGCTGGCCGAAGCGGGCCTGAGGGTGGAAGTCTCAGGCCGCGAGAAGCACCCCTATTCGATCTGGAAGAAGATGGCCGAGCGCCATGTCAGCTTCGAGCAGATCACCGACATCATGGCCTTCCGCGTGCTGACCGAGGACGAGGACGATTGCTACAAGGCGCTGGGCATCCTGCACCGCACCTGGCAGATGATCCCTGGCCGGTTCAAGGACTACATCTCCACGCCGAAGATGAACGGCTACAAGAGCCTGCACACCTCGCTGATCTACAACAACGCCATGCGCGTGGAAGTGCAGATCAAGACACGCGCGATGCACGAGACCAACGAGTTCGGCCTCGCCGCGCACTGGTCCTACAAGCAGGGCGGGGTTACGCCCGACGGGCAGGTGGGCTGGCTGCGCGATCTGCTGGAAATCCTCGAAGCCAGCAACGATCCCGACGAACTGCTCGAAAACACCAAGATGGCGATCTATCAGGATCGCATCTTCGCTTTCACGCCCAAGGGGGCGCTGTTCCAGCTGCCCAAGGGCGCGACGCCGATCGACTTCGCCTTTGCCGTTCACACCAATCTGGGCGCGCAGGCGGTGGGCGCGAAGATCAACGGGCGGCACGTGCCGCTGCGCACGCCGCTGAACAACGGCGACGTGGTGGAGATCATCAAGAGCCGTACCTCGGAGCCGCAGCTTTCGTGGCTGGCCTTCGCCGTCACGGGCAAGGCGCGGGCCTCCATCCGCCGCTTCGTGCGCCAGAAGGAACGCGCCGAAGTCGCCGCCATCGGGCGCAAGCTCTATGAGGAGATCGTCGAGCGCCTGCCCGGCACCGTGGGCAAGAAGGCGCTGGCCGATGCGATCAAGCGGCTGAAGATGGCGGGCGAGGAAGACCTGATGTTCGCCGTCGGATCGGCCAAGGTCGATGACCGGCAGGTGATGGAGGCCTTGATGCCGGGCAGCGCGGCGAACCTGCCCGATCCCGATCACTGGCCCAAGCAGAAGCGTGCGATCGCGGTGCGCGGGCTGACGCCGGGCATGGCGTTCCAGCTTGCCGCATGCTGCCATCCGGTGCCAGGCGACCGCATCGTCGGGCTGCGGCGGCCGGGCAAGGGCGTGGAGGTCCATGCGATCGACTGCCTCAACCTTGCCAACGGGATCGATGCCGACTGGATCGACCTTTCGTGGGACGCGCGGACCGATGGCGCGATCGGCCGCCTGCGCGCCGAACTTTACAATCGCCCGGGCACGCTCGCGGAAATGGCGGGAATCTTCGCCAAGAACCACGCCAACGTGGTCAATCTGGAAATGACCCAGCGCGAAAACCCGTTCCACACCTACGAGGTGGACCTGGAAGTGCGCGATCTGGCGCACCTGACGCGCATCATCAGCGCCCTGCGCGCCAGCGACGCGGTGGCGCAAGCCGAACGCATCTGATCCTGCTGCCCCTGCGGCTGCGTTACCGTCTGGTCTCGCGGTCCGGACAGGCTGATGCTCGTGGAAGAGGTTTTCCAGTGTCCGGAACGGACTATATTTATGTTTCGGGATTTTTCGTTTGTTTTCTGGAATCTGATCTGCGCGTAAAAAATATCCGACTTAAAGTGGATATTTAATTTATTTTACAATCAGGTCAATAATTACCGCGAATTAACCATTATTTACTTACCCGATACCTGTCTGCCGCGGAATAAATTGTGCGGTGAAGGGTCGGGATGTCATGAAATATATAAGATCAATCGCGGTTGTACGCATAATTGTCGGGCTGTATGTCTTCCTGCTTGGCGGGATGGCTTACGCCGCGGACTTGCAGATATCGCAGTATTCGGCCGATCCCGATCCAATAGGTGCGAGCGCGCAGGCGACTTTTACAGTCACCGTCGCGAACAACAGCGTTTCCGCGGTGAGCAACGCGGTGGTCACGATCGGCGTGCCGGGGCGCTTCGCCGTTAGCGGAACGCCGGGCAGCATCCCGTCGTATTGCACGCTGTCCGGCGCGCCGGGCAGCCAGACGCTGACCTGCACGCTGGCGACCCTGCCCGGTGGCGGCGTGGCCAACGCCCGGACCTTCAGCTTCACCGCGACCGCGCAGACGCCGGGGGCCAGCAGTTCGACCGCGACGATCACGGCGGCTGGCAACACCGATTCCAATGCGGGCAACGACAGCCTGACGATCACCCCCACGGTGCGGGCCGGTGCGGACATCGCGCTGGTGAAGGCCGGTTCGGCCTCCAGCGTGCCGGCGGGCGACACCCTGCACTATACCCTGACCGCCACCAACAACGGTCCGAACACGACCTCGGCGATCCGGGTGGTCGATAACCTTCCCGCCGCGAGCGATTTCCAGTTCCAGTCCGCCGCGGGTTCGGGATGGACCTGCAACCTTTCCGGCACGACGCTGACCTGCGACTACAGCGGCAGCGCGCCCGCGGTCGGCGGCAGCTTCCCGGTCATCACGATCAGCGGCAAGATCACCAAGAACACCGCCGGCACGATCAGCAACATCGCGGCGGTCAGCATCACCGATCCGCAGGTGCTCGATCCGGCGACGGGCAACAACATTTCCAACACCGTCGTGACCAATGTCGAGGCGGGCGCGGACCTCCAGGCGATCAAGTCGATGACCTCCACGATCACCGTGGGGCAGGGCGGCAGCATCGTGCTCTCGATCCGCAACACCGGCCCGCAGACGGCCCCGGCGGGAACGAAGATCGCCGACACCCTCGACGGCTCGCTGGCGATCGGCACGTTGCCGTCCGGCTGCGTGCGATCGGGGCAGACGGTGACCTGCACGGCAGCGTCGATCGCGGCCACGGGGCAGGTGGATTTCGTCATTCCGGTAACCGGCGCATCGGCGACGGCGGGAGTCCTCACCAATACCGCGCACGTCACTCCGCCCACCGGATTCACCGATCCGGATACGAGCAACAACGATGCGTCCGCGCCGTTTCAAGTGGTGCTGCCAAACGCGGATCTCGAACTCTATTCCAAGTCCAAAAGCCCCAGCCCGGTCGCCCCGGGCGCGGACATCACCAGCACCATCGTGGTGCGCAACCTGGGGCCGTCGGTCGCTAGCTGGACTCCGTCCACGCCGATCCGTGTGATCGATACGCTGAGCGCCGATGAAACCTACGTCAGCGTTTCGGGCAACTGGTCCTGTTCGGTCTCGGGCGCGGTGGTCACTTGCCAGACGACGGATTCGGGCACGCTCCAGGTCGGCGATCTGCTGTACCTGTCGCTCGTGACGAAAGCGGGATCGGGCGTCGATACCGACGTGGTCAACACCGCCTGCACCGACCGCACCGCCGGCTCGGGCCACACGCCGTCCTCGCCCTCCAGCCCCACCGGCAACGATTGCCGATCGGCCGGCGTGCGCTCCACCACCAAGGCAGCGGACATCTCCATCGCCAAGGACATGAGCCTGTCGCCCAGCGGCGGATGGACGCATAACCTGGCGGTCGCGAACACCGACAACAGCTATTACATCCGCCTGCGCGTATCGAACGCCGCCGGTGGCGACCTGGCGCGCACGGTTTACGTGACCGACGCCATCCCCGACTTCATCACCAGCGGCAGTTACGTCACCGCCGTCAGCCAGAACAGCATCAGTTCGGGCAGCATGAGCTACAACCCGTGGAACGGGCTGGTCAGCTGGTCGCTGTCCAACCTGGCGGCGGGCGCTACCGAAACGCTGGTGATCCGCGTGGACCGGCCGTTCGAAAGCGGCTCCTACACCAACTTCGCCTCGGTGTTCTCGCCCGATACGACCGAGACCAACAACGGCAACAACAGCGATTCCGCGAACTTCAGCGTCGGCGCCCTGGCCGACATGACGGTCAATTCCAAGTCGGTGACGCCCGATCCGGTGCGCGTGGGCGTGCCTGCCACCTACATCATCAGCGTGCGCAACGATGGCGCCAACCCGGCGGACAACGTGCAGGTGGTCGACGTGATCGATCCGGCGCGATTCCAGATCACTGGCACGCCGACCACGACCAAGCCGGGCGCGAGCTGCTCGGTCGTGCCTTCCACCGGCACGGTGACCTGCGCGATGGGCCAGTTGGCGCGGACCGAAGTGCGGCAGATCAGCATCGATGTGCTGCCGAAGTATCCGTTCGGTTCCGAAACGGTGGCCACGCTGCCGATTACCCAGGCGAACAAGGCTACCGTAACGACATCGACGCTCGACGCCAACGGCGGCAGCGATCCCAACGCCGGCAACAACGCCTTCACGCTGAACCACACCGTAAACGGCCCGGCGTTCGATCTGGCCGTGACCAAGACCGAAAGCGATCCGGTGAACGACGATCCGGTGCGGTTCGACGAGACGCTGAACTACGACATCCGCGTTTCCAACTATGGCCCTTCACGCGCCACCAACGTGATCGTGACCGACATTCCCTCGCCGCCGGCCGGGCTGACGACCACGCTCCAGTCCGTGACGGTGAACCCGGTCGCGGCCAACGGCGGCCTCTCGCTCCAGGCGGCACCGAACGCGGGGTGTGTGCCGTCGGGGGTGACCTATGTCTGCCGCATCGACGCCTCGAACGCGGATGCCAACCATCTCGATCCTTCGCGGCAGGTGGTGTTCCGGCTGGTCTTCGCCATCGGCGGCAACGAGCACGCGGCGACGCTGACCGGCGTTCCGGTGCGCCAG